>JAJXUV010000008.1 GCA_021782495.1 Pseudomonadota bacterium
CCACAGCAACAATAAGCAGCGCAACCGCCACAGGCACAATACGCAGCGCAACCGCCACAGGCACAATACGCAGCGCAACCGCCACAGGCACAATACGCAGCGCAACCGCCGCAGGCACAATATGCAGCGCAACTGCCACAGGCACAATACGCAACACCATCGCCGCAGGCACAATACGCAGCGCAATCGCCACAGGGACACTATGCAGCGCAACAGCCACAGGGGCAATACGCAGCGCAATCGTCACAGGGACACTATGCAGCGCAACAGCCACAGGCACAATACGCAGCGCAATCGTCACAGGGACAATACGCAGCACAACCGCCACAGGGACAATACGCAGCACAACCGCCACAGGCACAATATGCAGCACAACAGCCACAGGCACAATACGCAGCGCAATCGTCACAGGGACAATACGCAGCGCAATCGTCACAGGGACAATACGCAGCGCAACAGCCACAGGCACAATATGCAGCGCAACAGCCACAGGCACAATATGCAGCGCAACAGCCACAGGCACAATATGCAGCGCAACAGCCACAGGCACAATACGCGGCGCAATCGTCACAAGGATCATACGCAGCGCAACAACCACAAGGAAAATATGCAGCACAATCGTCGCAGGGACAATATGCAGCGCAACAGCCACAAGGACCATACGCACCGCCCATGCTGCCAGCAGGATATCAGCCGCCAGCACCGCAATGGAATTCTCCGAATTCGCCTACTTTTTTTGCTTTGTCTGCGGTGGCTCCAGTGGTAAATCAACCCTCTGTATCACAGCTACAATATCGCTCAGGGCAACATCCCCCGGCAGCATGATATTAATATAAGAAAAATCCGGGTTCGAAGCATCCCAGCCTCGAACCCGCAGGCAAAACACCTTTTATTTTGAGCAAAGTTTACACAAAATTATCTATATAGCATTTGAAACTAGTTATAATAATAGCGTGGACTTAAAGTTGATATTTTTGAAATTTACGCAAACAATTTATGTTATATCCGTGACAATATTCTTTCTGATTAGTCATTTAAAACATCTGAGCATAATACCATAGGCACCCTCATTAAAAATGGCGATCAACAAAAATACAGCCCGTACTCTGACAGAAATCTTTATCTCTTACCAAGATGACGATTATTTAGCATTTAATAAAACTGAAATTATTGTAAAATTAGCACGATTTGAAGAAGAAATTTTAATTTCGCGCTCTCAAGCAAAACGAATTGCTTTAAATTTAGAAAAATTTGATCGCGTGGTATTGGATTTTAGTGGCATTAGATTAGTAGGACAAGGCTTTGCCGATCAGCTTTTTAGAGTTTATGCCACTCAGCACCCCAACACAAAACTCAAATACATCAACGCCAATGAAGACGTATCCTTTATGATCCGCCGTGGAATAAATACTCATAAATCAAGAGACAGTCCTTAGGCCTTAGCATCCTCTACCATCCATTGATTTAAAATGGCAATGAGTTTTTGCGCTTGATCCGCACTGGAAATATTAAATTTTGATTTTAATAAATATTGATCGTTGCGTTTTTGATAACGACGAATAGAATACCTCGGTGGACTATAAGCTTGTTTTGCTTTTTCCCAATCTTGATATTTATACACAATGGTAGACCACGCGCCTTTGGTCAATACAATTTTGTCTAATTGTTTGATGGTGGTTACACCTTCATCCACATATTCTATGGTTAAATCATCGATTGTTTGCGCCATCCTTTTCCCCTATTATTTTACGTCGTACTCTATGCATACCCATTCTACACAATAATTCACGTGGATCGGTATTCGCATATTCTGCGATGGTTTCAACGGGCAACTCTGGTCCCCAGAGCAATGCCCTATCGCCCACCACAACTTGTTCGTGATCGCTGATGTCGACCATAACACTGTCCATCGACACTCGGCCCACGGTTTTAACTATCTTAGCATTTAAACACACTGGTGTACCATTGGGCAATGCACGCGGATAGCCATCGCCATAACCCCCACCCACCACGGCAATGCGCATCGCTTCTTTCGCTACAAAAACGCCATTGTATCCAACTGCATCACCTGCTTGTAAATCGTGTATGGCTTTAACGGGCGCTGTTAAACGCATCACGGGTTTTAACAGCGGTACTTTTTCAGCAGGATAAAAAGGAGAGCCACCATACATCATAAAACCGGGCCGCACCCATTGTCGATGTGCGCTTGGCCAAGCCAAAATACCGCCTGAATTACTGAGACTACAAGGCTCTGAATACGATGCAATATGTTTTTCAAAAAGCTGTATTTGTTTGGCAGTGACTTCATTACTTTTCCATTCAGAGCTCGCAAAATGCGTCATCAAAATAATGTGTTCTACTTGAGGAGCTGCTTTCAACCGACGATAGGCTTTATCCACTTCTACATCGACCAAGCCTAAGCGATGCATGCCGGTTTCTATTTTTAACCACACTGTCAAAGCTTGTTTTACAGAGGTCTTTGTTAATAAATTCACTTGATAAGGCGCATGGATCACGGTTTGTAATTGGTATTCATCGAGCGCGCGTACATCTTCAGCATCATCAAAACCCGATAAAACCAAGAGTGTTCCTTGATAACCAAATTGACGCAATTCCACCGCTTCAGAAACACGGGCAACTGCCATGCCATCGACATCGCGTGCTAAATAGGGCCACAGATAGAGAAGACCATGGCCATAAGCATCTGCTTTCACCACAGCCATAATACGACTTTGCGGCGCTAGTTTGCGTACAGTTAAAAGATTATGATGTAAGGCACCCACATCTAGGGTCATGATGATATCGGACTTCATTCTATAGATTCTGTAATATAACGTTGCGCTAAATTGTCAAAGCGCACATAAGGGCCACAAAAATTCAATTTGATTTTTCCAATAGGTCCATTACGGTGTTTGGCTAGAATAATTTCAGCGATGTTTTTCGCGTCGCTGGTATTGGGATTGTATACTTCATCGCGATAAATAAAAATAATCAAATCTGCATCCTGTTCTATGGCGCCGGATTCCCTCAAATCCGACATCATCGGGCGCTTATCGGCGCGCTGCTCTAAGCTACGATTTAATTGCGATAAAGCCACCACCGGAACATGTAATTCTTTGGCAAGCGCTTTTAAAGAACGTGAAATCTCGGAAATTTCTGCGACGCGATTTTCAGAATTGTCTCCGACGCGCATCAACTGCAAATAATCCACGACAATTAATTGCAAGCCTTTCTGTTCCCGCGCCACACGACGTGCACGCGATCGCAATTCACCTGGGGTAAGTGCGGGTGTATCGTCTATAAAAACAGGCGCATCTGCCAATAAATTAATCGTAGAACCGATGCGTAACCAATCTTCTTTTCGCAATTGACCACTGCGCACCGCTTGTTGATCGATGCGCCCCAAAGAAGAAAGCATGCGCATCACAATGGCATCCGAGGGCATTTCCATACTAAAAATCAAAACGGGTTTTTGCGTCGTTAAAGCCACGTGTTCCGCAATGTTGATGCTAAACATCGTTTTACCCATACTGGGTCTTGCAGCAACAATCACCAAATCGGCAGGCTGCAATCCCGAAGTCAATTGATCTAAATCTAAAAATCCCGTCGCCGTTCCCGTCACGGCACTGGGATTGCGATGTCGCTCATCAATTTGTTTTAACACGTGTGTGGTGATAGCGCGTATCGGCTGCGGCCCTTGGCCTCGACTGCTTTGTTCGGCAATTTGAAAAACTCTTTGTTCAGCATGATCCAACAATTCGGTAGCAGATTGTCCCGCGGGTTGATAAGCCATATTCGCGATCTCAGAAGCCGCAGAAATCATTTGCCTTAAAATGGATCGCTCACGCACGATTTCTGCATAAGCGACAATATTGGCAATACTGGGCGTATTTTTCGACAATTCAAATAAATATATATCGCTGCCTATGGCGCCTAATTCATCGTTCTGTTTCAAGTACTCCGTTAAGGTCAACACATCCAAAGCTTTGCCTTGTGACAACAAAGCAGCAATACCTTTAAAAATGATTTTATGTTCTGTTCTATAAAAATCTTGTTCATTTAATACTTCTGAAACACTTTCCCAAGCAGCATTATCCAGCAATAATCCGCCTAAAACCGATTGCTCGGCCTCAATAGAATGAGGTGGAATTTTTAAGTCCTCTAAGGCATTGGATTTTTTAGAAGAATGTAGTTTAGACGCCGACTCTTTGGTACTCATGATTGACTATAGGTTATTTTTAGAAGCAAGATTATCCCATACTGGATCCGGAGAAGCAACGGAGAAGGGATTCGGAAGCACGCGCCCAGAGCCAAATGAGTGTATTTTTATTGGAGATGTGGTAAAATAAAAATAAGTTAAAGTAGGTGGGATAAAACATGTTAATAAGATGGAGCCTTATTCTTCTTATAGTGCTTATTGTCAATGCCATCCTCGGATTTACAGGTATTATGGCACCCCCTTTTCTTGGGATTGTGCGAACTATTTTCGTTATTCTTCTGATATTATTCGTTCTGATTGTCTTCATTCACATTTGCAGCGACAAGAACTAGGTGCCGCGGACTCATTCTTAGTAACTCGAGAAAGTAGATCTTGACTACTTTCTTAAGAAACTGTTATTGTTTTTTTCATACACAAATCTTTTTTTAGGAGTAGGCCATTGAAACGCAAGTGCATGGGTTTAAGCTTGCTCGAAATTTTGTTGGCCATTGTCATTGTCGCGGCCATTCTTGCTGCGCTGATACCTCTGCAATTAAAAAACGCGAATGAAAAATTGATCGATAAAACCGTTGGACAAATGACGGCTTTAACATTGGCCGCGCGGAATTATTATCAGGATCAACGGCCTACTGCCAGCATCAATGCGACTGCTTGGCCACAGACCTTGTTACAATTAACCAACAGCAACTACTTACCTCCTGCCAGTTTATGTTCCCCTTGGCCGCTGGATCCCAATGCTCGGACAAATAAAGCCGCCAATAACAACGCAGATTGTGGCAATCATGAAGAATATGCCCTCTTTCCAGCGAATACGAATGGTGTTTATGATACCACTCTCCCAGGCATCCGCAGAACCAGTTTATTCAATGATAATATTCTCAATACAGGCGGAAGTTTCTGGGGCGTCAGCCTCACACTCCCCACACAGGCTGCTGCCAGGGCCGTACAAGAACGCTTACCCTTTGCCACCTTATGTAGCCCAAGCGGCTTAATCACGCAACTGAATAATGGCAATGTGCCTTGCGCAGCGAGCAGTCAAGAAAGTAAAACCGTCACGGTTTTGGTCCCCAGGCCTGCGACATGGCCCAATGATAAACAATATGCTAAAGATGGTTTGATCCAAACGATGGGTACGGTGGTTATCTGTAACAGCCTGAACGCCTCAAGCCCGACTTGTAATACTTCGAATAACAATAGCGCTACTATATCTATACCCAATTCTTGTGGCAATGATGAAAATGGCCACCGCTTGATCCCAGCTTTATTTATTTACCCTTTTGGCAACGACTTCAATTCCGGTTGGCTTGGTGTAAATAAACCCAGTGCACAGTATACGGGTATTGAAATCGCGGTGGCGCGTAACACCGATACTTGGACTGTTTACGCGGGCATGGCAGGAAGCAGTACTTATAACCCAACCAACCTAAATGCCATTGTATTAGCTTATTTTACGGTGTGTGCGCCTAATAGCACGAGTGCTTCAGGTCACAGTGGTACAACCACGACTTGGGATGCCTCTTATTTTGGCCCAAGGGCAGATAATGGATACAACTACCGATGACTTTTACTAAGAAGATAAGCACACAGGGATTTACCTTATTCGAAACTTTACTTGCTATCGGTATTTTGGCCGTATTGACGGCTGCCTTGGTAAATTATCTACAAAAAGAAGAACAAAAAAACACTATCTCTCTCGCTTCGACTCAAGTCAATATGATACTCAATGCTGCGATTCAATATCAAACCACTTATGTTACTTGGCCTAGTTCCTTATCCGTATTAATTCCTTTCAACAAGGGCATTAGTCTTTCTTCTCCTTGGCGCAATAGTACAGGAACCAATAATTACGTACTCACTTCCACCCCCACCAGCCATTATTTTTCGATACAAGTCGCTGTTCCCAGCTCCACTGTCGCTCAGCAACTGATAAGCGCCATACCCAATGGCTATTTTAGTGTTAATGGCAATCAAGTTTTAGTCACTGCCTACACGACAGCGTTTATTAGACCCGATTATCCGCCACACCCAACCGGAACATTGTATGGAAGTACAGGCGCTTCTCTGCTGCCAAATCCATCGCCTAGTTTCAGCAGAATCTCTTATCTTTCATTTCCATCATTGGGCTCCAATACCTATGGACCTTTTGGATTGATCGATGTGGTTAAGATAGCAAGCAGCAATAGTGGCAAGACTATTGTGTCTACCACTCTTTTTGGGCAAACGTATCAGCCCACTCCAGACTATCCTGATGCGCCCGTCGGAACTGAACTCACGCCAGGAACAGAGTCCCCCCTCTGTCCTAATGGCAGCACTGCGACCCCTATTTTTCTTCCGGTTATTATAGCAGACGAAAAACCGAAGGGTGCATTTTCCTGGGCACAATCAGGCGGATTCGCATCGATTTACATGCACTTCGTCTCGCTGGGAGGCGGAAAGTATAGTACTTGCATCAATGCGGGCTTCCCTTATTTTAATGAAAGCGGTCACGCATCTCAGCAATTGAGATCACAACTAGGATTTATCAGCGATATTGTTTGTCTTCCCAGCACTGCACTTACTCGATGGCCTGATGTGATTTTCAATGGCACTTATTGTCCACCTAACGCAAATGGAGGATCCTAAAATCCGATGTCATTGCAACCCTCTTTAAAAAAGCTTGGTCAAAATGGTTATATCCTATTATCCGTCATGTTGTTGATAGGTACCCTCGGCATTTATTTAGCCTATCAATTTTCAATAGAAAAAATAGCCAATCAATCGTGGGCAGTCCAAAAAGCCGCGATTGAAATTTCCTATTGGTTTGACGTAGAACAAAATTTTGGAACCGATAACCCTGGCTTCGATGTGCAGAGACTAACCCTTCTCCACACACAAGAAGGCTATTATTTACCTTATGGTACAGCTAACCAAAGTACCTTTGGGGGCAACACTTTGTCTGAATTCAATTGTTCCTCTTTAGCAGGGATGACAAAACAAGATCTGCCGCTGAGTTTATCTGGAAGCAATTTTACTGGTATCAATTGCGTAGGCGCCGCTTGCGCCTTAAATCCGGGTTATTATTCTTGTGGAACCTCAGGTATCCCTAAAGCACAATATTATATTAACGTTAATTATGCTACCCTAGACTATAATCCAGGAGGACAATCTGTTCCGGTCGGTGTGGGTCTCATGGTCCGCACTCCCGGCGCTAACTCGAAAGCACCCACAGAATTGCCGAATAACAGTATTGCCCAATCGTTGATTCCTTTATTACCGTATTCCGCCTTTAATGTGTATACTACATCTACTGCACAAGTATCGGGGATTGGCATCGCCACTTATGCGGTTATCGCTCCTTTAGGAAGCACAACCATCGTAGCTAATAACCTCTATTCAAAAATTATCGATATGGGCTTGGTGCAACCCAATATTGTAACGAATGGCAAAGTCTCAAACTTTCAGTGTCAGGGCGTCAGTAGTACTGGCCAAAAAAATGGAACCTCCATTAATGTGAATGGAAATGGAAATATGGTAAATTGCAACAAAAAGAAGAATCAACAAAAGTATAATTGCGGTTATGAACCCCCTACTTGTATTAATATTGATAAGACTAATCCTAATGGCTGTGATACGATAGACGTACTCTACACCCCTTACAACCTTTATCATGGGGGAACCAATGGCCTCGTAGGAACAGACGCTTCAGCTGTATTTGCAAGACCTACGAAGAATGGTGACTCTAATCACAACGCTAACACCCAAGCGATTTTTCTAGGCATATATGGGGTATTTTACGGTATGAACGGCGAGCATTTCTTATCTAATGGAACGGACTATCAAAGCAATTATCTCGCTTATGTCGTTCGTTGCACCAAACACCCCTAAGGATATTTTATGGCTATTCAGAAAAAAACAAGATCGACAAAGGGGATCACGCTCTTAGAGATTTTGTTGGTCGTAGCGCTCCTGACGCTAGGCATGCTACTACTCAGCGATCAATATCAAAAAAATCTTTTCAACCGCAACACAAGCCAGATACAAAATAGTCTGCAATTATTGACCAGCGCCTTAGAACAGTACTACGATACTAACTGTAGCGCACTACTAGCACAGTATCGTCAATTCACCCTCACCCCTGCACTGATCATGCCTTATATTACAACCCCTCAAATGCTCGGCAATGCTTATGCTGTAACCTCTGGAATCAATGCTTATACTTATGTGATAGACACAACAACGGATTTCCCTATTTTAGAAATAAGCACAACCTTTAATTCCAAGATTGTTTCTCGAATACTCTTAAATGCCTTAGCAGCCCGTTTAAAACCGACCCTCATGAATCAATATACTTTTACCTGGAAAACAGCACCCGCTAATACTCTTTTAACGCCTGCATCGCTGAATCCAGCACTCTCTTATCTCAATACTTTGTCTGCCGATTTGCCTGATAATGAAGATATTCAGCTTACCTGCTCCTACTGGCAACAACCTGCGCATCGTTGCAAGATAGCTGGGGGCAGTTGTACTTATTCGAGTCCCTCTTAAAGCTTACACTGCCACCGGTGCCTTGATCGCTGGATGACAAGTGTAATCGCTGATGACAATGTCTTCATAGGTATAATCTTCTATGGAAGCAGGACGTTTGGCTAAAATTAATTTCGGCAAAGGGTAAGGATCGCGCGATAATTGCAATTGGACTTGTTCCAAATGATTTTGATAAATGTGGCAATCTCCACCCGTCCAAATGAATTCGCCCACTTCTAAATCACACTGAGCGGCCATCAAATGCGTTAACAAAGCATAAGAAGCGATGTTAAAAGGAACGCCTAAAAAAGCATCGGCAGAGCGTTGATACAAACAACAAGACAATCGATTGTCTTGCACATAAAATTGAAACAAAATGTGGCAAGGTTGCAAACGCATCAAAGACAATTCGCCTACATTCCACGCGCTGACAATCAAGCGACGTGAATTCGGATCGTGCCGGATTTGCTGCATCACTTGCGCAATTTGATCGATAACTCGCCCATCTTTGGTTTCCCAAGCACGCCACTGTTTCCCATACACTGGACCCAAATTCCCCTCTGCATCCGCCCACTCATCCCAAATGCTCACTTGGTGATCGTGCAAATACTGGATATTCGTCTTTCCTTGTAAAAACCAAAATAATTCGTAAATAATACTGCGCACATGCAGTTTTTTGGTCGTCACCAAAGGAAACCCTTCATTCAAATCAAAACGCATTTGATACGAAAAAATCCCCTGAGTCCCCACCCCTGTTCGATCTGAACGAGGCTTTCCACTTTTCAAAATTGTTTGTAGAAAATCTAAATACTGTTTCATCTTATTAAATCCCGTTTTTTCACACGAAAGTTATTGTACGATGGTTATCACGGGGTGGCCGGTGATGGGGCCTTCGGCGCGCGCAAGTACGAGCACGACGAGGAGAATCACCGGACAGGACTCCGCGAACTGAGACCCTTATCAGCACGATGCGCAGACACCCACAAAATAATGCCCAAAATCACCATCGGTATAGACAACAATTGTCCCATCGTCAACCAATCAAAAGCAATAAAGCCCAATTGCACATCCGGCATGCGGAAAAACTCGCAGAAAATTCGCGCTAAACCATAGCCCATTAAAAACAATGCCGACACGGCCATGCGCGGCGGTTTACGACTCGAATACCCCCACAACACACCAAATAAAACGACGCCTTCTAAGAAAAATTCATACAATTGCGAAGGATGACGCACAAAAGGCCCGCCAGTTGGAAAAATCATCCCCCAAGGAACATCGGTAACTCTGCCCCACAATTCTTCATTGATAAAATTACCCAAACGCCCAAAGCCTAAACCAATAGGCACAACGGGCACAATAAAATCCATTACCGCCATAAAAGGTTTGTGGTATCTTTTGCAAAATAAAAAACACGCTACGATGACACCTAACAATCCGCCATGAAAAGACATTCCACCTTGCCACACTTTGAGAATGGTGAGTGGCGCTTGCCAAATGACTGCCGTATCGTAAAATACGATATACCCTACGCGCCCTCCAATCACCACCCCCAAGGCAGCATAAAATACCAAATCAGAGACAGCTTCCTTGGAAAATCCATACACTGGATCGCGACTGCGCCAATGCAATAAAGCCCAACCCAAGGAAATGCCGATCAGATACATCAACCCATACCAACGCACAGCTAAAGGCCCTATTTGTAGGGCAATGGGATTGATTTCAGGATAATTTAACATGATTTTTAACCCCAATGCGCCCATAAAGTCACGCTAGCGCGATAAATCATATCGCTGCCAATGATCAGCAA
This sequence comes from Pseudomonadota bacterium, assembly GCA_021782495.1. Taxonomy (GTDB): domain Bacteria; phylum Pseudomonadota; class Gammaproteobacteria; order UBA1113; family UBA1113; genus VFKP01. The sequence goes on from JAJXUV010000008.1 coordinate 10,530, forward strand.
CAATGCGGCAAAAATGCGACGAATCAAGGTGATCTCCAAACGCACAGCCAAATACACACCCACTGGTACCAAAGCAATACAAGGCAATAACAATCCCAACAAAGCCGGAAAATAAACATAACCCACCGAACCTTCAGGTAAAGCCAATCCGCTGGGCGCAAATAACATGAGCATCACCACGCCCGTGAATGCAACGGGAAACGTACACACCGATGAAGTCGCAATGGCTTGACGGAGAGGTATGTTACAGCGGTTTAAATAAGGCACTAACAAACTGCCGCCTGAAACGCCCAACAAAATACACAAAACACCCAAAAAAGTGCTGACTATATTTAATTGCGTGCCATGGGGTAATACTCTATTCACCAATTGTTCTTTGGGAAAAGCCATACGCCAAGACACCATTAAAACAAAGAGTCCAAAAAAAACTTGCAGCAATTGGCTCGGAAGATATCGGGTAATGAGCGAACCCAAACAAGCACCCACGACCAAGCCCATCAACATTTTGCGAACAACAGACCATTGCACATTACCGTAACGATGGTGATTCCATCCCGACACCAAAGCCGAACACACGACTAAACCCAAAGAAGTCGCGACCGCCACGTGCATTAACAACTGCGCAGGCACCCCTTCTTTGGGCAATTCCCACACCAAAAAGGGAATGATTAAAATACCGCCGCCCAATCCCAAGAGCCCTGCCATCACACCAATCAAGGCGCCTACTAAAATATACGTCACGAGCTCCAAGATCATACGCTTGCTCCCAATCCACGCAAAAGCACGCCAACGCCATAAGCTAAAGCAGCGGCCACTGAACCCACTGTCAAAGTCAGCAAAGCGGATTTATACATCGGTTCTATGGACACTAAACTTTTGAGTGCGCCCACGACCAGAAAAACAATGCCCACCGATATCGTAGACCAAAAGAAAGGATCGGCTAATCTCAATACAAAAGGCAGTAAAGGACACAAGCCACACAACATAAAAGATAAAAAAGTAGCCCAAGCCGATTTCCAAGGCGACCGCAAAATAGGACTTAAACCATATTCCTCTTGCATCATGGTGTCTACCCACAAATCTTCATCCGCCGTAATGTGTTCGACGGTTTTTTCCAAGGCAATGCCTTCCAAACCTTTTTTGCTGTAAATTTGTCGCACTTCTTCGGCTTCTCCTGCCGGAATCCGTCTGACTTGTTGGCGTTCGTATCGTTCATAATAATCGTATTCTTCTTTTTCGGAACGCGTTCCCAAATAATTAGCAGCCGCCATTGAAAACCCATCAGCAATGATATTGGCAAAGCCTAAAATCAGAATCACGTTCGTGGCTAAATTTGCCCCTTTTACGCTCGAGATAATGGCAAAAGTGGTCACAGCACCATCGATGCCGCCATAAATCCAATCTCGCAAGTAATTGCGCTTTGGTTTGACAGACAAGCGCTGCATAATGTCTTCTGCGTAGTGACTGTGCTCTATATTTTTCTTCATGACTTTCCTGCCCTAATTAATCCACCCAAACCGGCTTCGTCCAATACTTTTTCCACTTCCGTTCGAATCAAACTGACATTGTTCAAAGCCAAAACCTCTTGTACCAAGGCACTCGCTCGCGCATAGGGTATGGTACGAATAATCCATTTAATACGCAATAAGATCCCTGCATTCATACTCAATTGATCAAAGCCCAAACCCAATAACAACACTGCAGCAACCGCATCGCTGGCCAGTTCGCCACACAAACTAATGGGTTTGTGATAAGCGTGGGCTCTTTCCACAGCGTATTGTAAAGTCCTTAACACGGCTGGATGTAAAACATCAAATCGACTGCACACTCGAGTATTATTCCTATCCACCGCTAAAATATATTGGGTTAAATCATTTGAACCCACCGAAAAAAAATCCACGCGCTCCGCCAAAGCTTTGATCTGAAAAATCGCTGCCGGCACTTCTAGCATCACCCCCACTTTGGGCATTGTGACATTTAAGCCTTGTGCTTTTACTTCTTCATAGGCGCGCGATAACAATTGCAAAGCTTCGTCCACTTCTTCTACACTGGTGATCATCGGAAATAAAATTTGTAAATTCTCCAAATGCTCACTGGCACTCAATAAAGCGCGCAATTGCATGAGAAAAATATCGGGATGATCGAGTGTAAAGCGAATACCGCGCCATCCTAAAAAAGGGTTTTCTTCTTGAATGGGCAAATAAGGCAAAGCTTTGTCTCCCCCGATGTCCAAAGTACGCATGGTCACCGGGCGCGGTGAAAAAGCTTGCAAGACTTGTCGATACACTTCGCGTTGTTCTGTTTCGGTGGGAAATTTCGCTTTGTCCATAAAAGACATTTCCGTTCTAAATAAGCCGATGCCTTCTGCCGCTTTATTCAAAGACAAACCCACATCGCGCATTAAACCTGCATTCAATAACAAAGAAACCGCTCTGCCATCCACTGTTTGACTGGGCAAATTACTCAAACCTTGCAAAGCGCGATCCAATTCTTTTTCTTCTTTAGCCCACCGTTCGTAATTTTTCGACAATTGCATCGAAGGCTCTACATATAAACAACCATGATACCCATCTAAAATAACGGCTTTGGCTTCCAATTCCGTCACGGCGAGTCCTGTCGCACTCATGATAGTGGGAATATTGAAAGCCCGCGCTAAAATAGCGACATGCGAATTGTGAGAACCACTGTAAGAAATCACACCACACAAAGCGCCTTCAGGCACATCGGCTAAATCTGCCGCTGTTAATTTTTCCCCGATTAAAATGGTTTTGGCAGGGTATTGCGTGGGCTCCAGCGATCGCTCTTGTAAATGGTACAAAATGCGTTGCCCTAAAGCTAAAATATCTTCAGCACGTTCTCTTAAATATAAATCTTCCATCAAAGCAAATTGCATCATGTGTTTTTTGATGACATTACGCAATGCACCTTCTGCCCATTGCCCTTTTTGGATTTCTTCATCCACATCGTCTTTCAATTCAGCGCTACTCAATACCTGTAAATACGCTGAAAAAAGCACTTGTTCTTCTAAGGGTAAAACGGGTTCTATTTTTTGCTGTAATTGCACAATGTCTTTTTGTGCCAAATCCAAAGCATCTTTGAATCGTTGCAATTCTTCGTCAATATTATTGGTCGAACGGTCCGGCACAGCGTCCAAATCTGCAGGTGGATAAACCACTTTGGCCGTTCCTATCGCCACACCGCTGACTGCTGAAATCCCTTGCAAACACTTTATTTCTAAGGGTTTTGCACCCTCTTTAAAAACAAAACCCATCTCTTTGGCATGCACGACAGTGCCTGCCACTTGTGCGGCTAAAGTGACTAAAAAGGCTTCTTCATCTTCTGTAAACAATCGGTGATTGGCTTCTTCGACGGCAATCACCCCCAACACTTGTTGGTGATGCACAATGGGCACGCCTAAAAAAGCCAATTTTTCACTGAGATCATTACCCACTAAATTTAAATGTGCGACCGGCGCAACGCGCTGTGACACTAAGCCCAATAAAGAATCATCTAAGGCCACGGAGGATGAAGGAACCGGCAGTTTGTCATTGTTGTCAAAAGCCATTAAGACATAGCATTTTTGCTTGTGATCGACCAAATAAATCCGACACAAATGCACTTGCATGGCTTCGCGAACACAGCGCGCAACGATGTTCAAAGCGCTCATCAAGTCGCCAGCCAAATCGATTTCCTGCGCAATACGCCTTAATACAGTTAACATGATGAGGAATTATCCAAAACTAAAGGCGCAAATTCTTTTAAGGCTTTGACATACACATTTTTTTTAAAAGCGATGACATGCTTGATAGGATACCAATAGGAAACCCACCGCCAACCGTCGAACTCAGGCCTGCAATCGGAGGAAGTCAAACAAATGCGGCTTTCATCTGACACTAATTTGAGCAAAAACCATTTTTGCTTCTGGCCTATACACAGCGGCCTAGAATGGTAACGAATCAATTCTTGGGGCAATCGATAATACAACCAGCGTTCGCTAACGGCCATGACTTGCACATCCGCAGGCTCCAAGCCGACTTCTTCATTCAATTCTCTAAACAGGGTTTGCTCCGGTGTTTCACCCGGATTCATCCCGCCTTGAGGAAATTGCCAGGCTTCTTGGCCACATCTTTTGGCCCAAAACACCTGTTGTTCCCCATTGATAATGATAATCCCCACATTAGACCGAAAACCGCGCCGATCGATGATAGCCATGTTCCTATTTCATATTTTATAGTAGAATGCTTCCATCCTACTGCAAATGCGCACTGGAAGACAAGTCAAGGGGTTTTCACCATGGATTTTAGCTTAAGCCAAGAACAAATTGCCATGCAACAAATGGTTTTTGATTTCATGCAAGAACAGATGATGCCCTATGCGGCACATTGGGATGAAGCTTCCATTTTCCCCAAAGAGGTATTGCGTCATGCAGCGCAATTGGGTCTTGCGGGTATTTGCGTTCAAAGCGATGTCGGCGGCAGTGCCTTATCGCGTTTGGATTATATTTTGATTTTTGAAATCTTAGCGCAAGCTTGTCCTTCTACGGCAGCGTATTTGTCTATTCATAATATGGTGACAGGCCTCATCGATCATTTTGGATCGCAGGAACAACGCTTGCGTTTTGTGCCCAAATTAACAACTTTAGAGCATTTTTCCAGTTATTGTTTGACGGAACCCTCTACCGGTTCCGATGCGGTGAATCTGAAAACCACCGCGGTTCGTCAAGGCGATCAGTATATTTTAAATGGCAGCAAAGCCTTTATTTCAGGAGCAGGTGAAAGCGATCTGTATCTTTGCATGGTGCGCACCGGTGGTGAAGGTGCTAAAGGCATCAGTTGTATTGCAGTAGAAAAAACCACGCCCGGATTGAGCATCGGTAAAAAAGAAGTAAAACTCGGCTGGCATAGTCAGCCGACGGCGATGTTGTTTTTTGAAGATTGTAAAGTGCCTGTCGAAAATCGCATCGGCAAAGAAGGGGAAGGATTTAACATTGCTTTATCCGCTTTGGATGGCGGCAGACTTGGCATTGCGGCGTGTTCTTTAGGTGGAGCGACACAGTGTTTTAATCTGGCATTGAATTATACTCAGGAACGAGAACAATTTCATCAACCTTTAAATGCATTCCAAAGCATACAATTTAAACTGGCAGACATGTACACGCAATTAGAATCGGCGCGCTTATCCGTGTACAGAGCGGCATTGTCACTAGAGCACCAAGAAGAAAAAGCACCCCTCTTTGTAGCTATGGCCAAACAATTGGCGACGGATATAGGATTTCAAGTGTGTAACGATGCTTTACAATTACACGGGGGTTATGGTTATTTACGCGACTACCCCATCGAACGTTATATGCGCGATTTGCGCGTACATCAAATTTTAGAGGGCACCAATGAAATTATGCGCGTTATTATTTCCAAAAAATTGTTAAACGGAAGGAAGTAAAATCATGCCTTATCAAAACCTCCTCACTGACTTAGATGCAGACGGCATTTTAACCATCACTTTAAACCGTCCCGATAAATTAAATGCCTTGAGTCAAGCATTGCTGGATGAACTATTCGATGTAATAATCAAAGCTAAAACCGATCCAAAAATTTATAGTGTGTTGTTAACGGGCAGTGGCAAAGCTTTTTGTGCGGGCGCTGACATTCGTCGTCTCGCTGAATTAAATGCTAACAGTGCCTATGCTTTTGCACGTCATGGACAACACGTATTGAACGCTTTAGAAACGGTGGGGAAACCTTCACTCGCTGCGGTACATGGAGTATGTTTTGGGGGCGGTTGCGAATTAGCGATGGCCGCTTCTTTGCGCTTTGCCACTGTAGACGCGCGTTTTGGGCAACCCGAAGTTAAATTAGGGGTGATCCCCGGTTTCGGTGGCACACAACGTTTAACGCGTTTGGTTGGTAAAGGTCGCGCCTTAGATGCCTGTTTATCGGGCCGTACTATAGAAGCAGCTGAAGCACAGCAATGGGGTTTGGTTAATGCATTGCATCCAGCCGATACTTTACTAACAGCCGCTAAAACGTATTTACAACAATTACGTACTTTAGCGCCGCTTGCTTTACAGCGTACTTTGCAAGCTATCCATCAAGGCTCTGAATTGCCCTTAGAAGATGCTTTGGAATTAGAAGCCCTATTGTTCGCACAAACTGCGGCCACTCAAGACAAAACTGAAGGCGTTGCGGCTTTTTTGGAGAAGCGTAAAGCTATTTTTGTGGGAGAATGAGTTGTCATCTTTAACCCCCGAAGAACAACAATGGTTATCAGCACGACGCATCACTCGAATCACAGACAATCAAGAAGCGCTTATTTATCCGATGGGCGCAGAACGATTTTTAAATTCTAGATTATTGAAATCAGGACCGGATCCTTATCATTACGACATTAAAGCAGATATCGTGCACAAAAAAATACTCGTGATTTCTGGTTATGGTAACAGTGCATTCTTATTTGCGCTGGCAGGCGCTAAATCGATCAGGGTATACGATAAAGATCCACTGACCATCGCCTGGATGAAAGCATTCAAACAATATTATCATTATAGAGGTAAGAAAAAAGTCTGTTCTTCCATAGGGGAAATCATGACAGCTTTAACTGCTTGGTACCCACCTGCTTTAACACTGCCTTCAGGCAAGCATTGGCTATTGCGAATATTAAATCCAAAAGCCTTAAGACGTCTTTATATTTTCCAGATGTTATCTTTGGTACAAGAGGCATTGAAACTGCAACTCAACGAGGAATTCGCTTTAGACAAAGACATTTCTTTTCACTGCGGTGAAATTCAAGATGCCGTCAAAGAACACGCTGCGGCCTCTTTCGACACGGCTTTTGTGCCTTATCTTTTGGGTGTAAAAAACGGCATCGAAAACAAAGAAGCCATCGTTTCTTTTGTCAAACAAATCATGCCGCTCATTGACCGAGGACACTTGTTGGTAACCCCAACTAAGAACAGCAAAGAATTTCGTTTGACAGGCCAGCGCTATTTTGTCACGACGGGATACAATAGCATAGACACTATTCCGGAATTACAGCCATACCTCAGCGCGAACGATCCCCATTGGTTTGATACCCAAGGATTGGCAGTTTTTACGGCAGACTATTAAATGGTCATGGTATTTATAGGGATAAAAAAAAGCCCCGATTAGGTACCGGGGCTTGGCATTAAAATTATGCCGTTAGGATCTCCCTAACAATATGGACTTAGGGAGATTAGCGAAGGTAAACAAAGTCTTAATTGAATAAGACTCAAAACAGTTGCAAAGCATTTAAGGAGGTAACACTGAAATCGGTGCACCGCCTCTGATTCCTTTCTAGGGTCTCCTTAACTGAACGAGTCAGCTCCCCTCAAGCTATCATCCTAATAGCCCACCATCCCTAGAAAAACGTCCTTGCATGTCCTGCCCTGACATAATGTTCATTGTACCAGAGTCTGCAAAAAAGACAAGGGACATTTTTTAAACACTTTCTCAAGTGCCTTACTTGCATAAACCATAATTTATTATGTAAATCAATAAGTTAACAATAAATCCTCTTTGGGTTTGACTAAAAAGCACCCTCATCAGGCTTTAGTTTTAAGAAATTTCGTACAAAACTTCAGGCTTAAAACCCATTGCTTTTCGGGGGCGTCTCTTGCAAGTCATGTCTTTTTGCTATTATTTTTGTCCTAAGCGGTAAGGATAATAAAACCAGTGCGGATAAAATTAACACAGTAGCATAGACATCCATCGCGTTTAAGCGCTCATTGTAAATTAGATACCCCCAAAATAATCCGGTCAGCGCCACAATACCTCCGACCAAACTGTAATACACCGCGCCCGCTCGCTTAATCAAAATAAAAAATAAGATATACCCCATCGTCGAGAGAATGATTTCCAAGATCACCGCATAATCAGACGCTCTTAGGTGAACCAAGGGGTAAAAACTGCGCGTATACCCCATCAGAGGAATCAAAAATACCGTCGAGAAAATCAACATACCGGCCGTTAAACTGATGGCTGAAGCCTGTGGCGGTCTTTTTTTATGGATATACAAAGACGCCAATGCAAAAGACAAAGGAGATAACAAAGCTAAACACGCCCAGCCTTTTTGGCCGTTAGGGGCAGAAAGCCCTATTTGCGTTGGAAATACAATACAGAGAATGCCGACAAAGCCTAAAATAACGCCTGCGAAACGCAAAAAGCGGAAATGCTCCAATTGCCAGAATAAAGCCAAAGGATAAGTGAGTATCGGCACCGTATTCACGATGATTGCCAACAAACCCGCCGGCAAATGCGCAGCCACCAAGTACATATTGGTATTTGGGAGCGCAATCCCCAAAAAACCAGTCACCGCATAATAAAGAAGGTGGGTCTTATCCCAAACAAAAGCTTCTTTGGTAAAAAATACAAATAAACTGACTAATAAGGCGGGCCCGAGCGATTGCCAAAAGGCATAGCCTAAAGGTGAGACGCCATGCGTCACCGCAAATTTTGCCAAAGTATAACCGGAGCCCCAAATAAAGCCTAATAAAACCAGTAAAATCAAAGGTACCATGCTGATTTTGATGCGTGTAGTCATTCAGCACCTTTAAAGATGATCTAACCGAACCGCGACCCTCAGGGAGCGGATTATAAAATGTCCCTACATTCTACGCGATAAAGCTAAGATTTGACAGCATCTTCTAGTTTCCGTACACTTATGGGCTAGGGGCCCATAGCTCAGTTGGTTAGAGCAGAGGACTCATAATCCTTTGGTCCTAGGTTCAAGTCCTAGTGGGCCCACCATGGAGTTTCAGCAATGGTTCAGCAAATAGAAGAAGAGATACTGAAAAAAAACAAGTTCCCATTTCTGGAGTTTTCGAGAATTTCAAGGGAAATCATTATAAAGTATTGACATTCGCTCGCTCCTCCGAAGACCGACAGTTGTATGTTTGTTATCAGGCTTTGTACGATTCTCCAGAATTTGGTGATCACGCTGTCTGGATCCGTTCTTTAAAATCTTTTCTCGAAAATGTTGTGGTTGATGGAAAAGAAGTTTCTAGATTTCGGTTGATCAGCGAAAAATCCTGATTAGATCGAGTAATATACCCTCTTTAGCAGTATTCTCCAAAATGAAAATGGAACATGTGCTTTTTTCGATCCATTTCCGTATAATGGTTAACTATCACTTTTAGCTATTATTTAGCTTATCCTTTGAAACTAGATATCCTAAATATAGGAGATACTTTATGCGAAATTTGGTTTTTTAATGCGCCATCCTCGTACAACAACGCTCTCTTTCCATAAAACAGCTACGTACGCACACGCTGAAGTACTCAATTTCATGGAAGAGCAACTAAATTATGAAGTTCTATTAAAAACATATGAATTATGCTGGCAATTAACCAAAGAACAACCATTACTTATAGAGTCAGAACACTTAGGTGAAATACCCGAAAAAGTCATCCATCGTTATTGTGAGTACACACAAATAGATTTTAAAGAAGCAATGTTGAAATGGCCAAGCAAAGAAGAAAATTTACCATTTGCTTGGAAGACTGGCAGAAATTGGCATCAAGAGACAATTAAATCAACAGGCTTTAAACCATTACGTTCAGATAATCCGGATTATTACAATGGATTACTCATGCAAGAACAAAAAAGAATAGAGGAACTTATAAAACAACAATTACCATTTTATGAAAAGCTAAGAATCTATAGTTCTACAGCAGATTTAGTGTCTACCATAGTTCATAAAGAAAATGAACAAGCTAACCCTAATAGTTTAAATGCATTACATAGCTCACATGGATTTGTTGCTCATATTGGTGAACAAGGTAATAATACAATGAGAGAGAGATTACCAGAAAATACAGATGAAGTAGAACATAATCAATCTGTTAAGAAAATATGCACCTGAAATACTGTGTCCGCTCATTTAAGCTTAAATCGCTATTCATACCACATCATGAAGTGCACGTTCATGCATGACTTACCGCGATTTCTGCGACATATTCATCGTTTGCAATAATAAAAAATCAGCATGCAAATCAAGCCAATACGACATCCTGGCTGTTTAAATTTCATGGTGCATCTCCTTATGTGGGACAAACATCAATGAAAATGTTTGTCCCAATATCCTAGACGATTAAATACGCTTGCAACCGTCTCTTTCAATTCTACAGTTACGCGTGTGTTTCTCACAATAATTTAAAGCATTGTCGCGCGCTCTATCGTGATCCGAACCGGTCGCTCTATACTGCTTATCATCGCGCCCTCTCGCAACACAGCGCCAATTGTCTCGTCCAAGGTGCGTATCGGTTCCCACAGAAACCCTAGGGCCTCCTGTCGAAATACTGACATCTGCCGCCAGTGCTGGCTGTACGTTCATCAAACCTAATATCAAAACCGCTGTTAAACTAATCCATCTTTTGTGCATTTTTTTACTCCTCAAGATCAATGTTAAAACAAGATCCAGTATACTCTATTAAGGCCAAACTTTAAAATCGCATTCTTCTAAATTGACTAATTTTGTTTTTCTAGAAAATTTATAACCTAACCACAAAACCAGAAAAAGAGGAACGCCTATATAAGACACGACCAATCCTTGCCAATCGACGTGTTCTTTTAAAAAAGCATTGTAATTTTGCCCGGCAATAATGATGATGCACAACGCAAAAGCCAGCAAAGGCGCATAGGGATAGCCTTTGGCCACATAAGGTAAATCTTTAATTCGCCCACCTTGCAAAACATAGGCTTTTCTAAAACGGTAATGGCTGATGGCAATTCCAAGCCACGCGATAAATCCCGATAAACTTGAGGCATTCAATAACCACAAATACACCACACCATTGCCAAAAGACGCTGTGAGAAAAGCCAACAATCCCACCGCTGCTGTCGCCAATAAAGCATACACCGGAATACCGCGTTCAGTGACTCTGGAAAAAATTTTGGGAACGTGTTTCTGATGGGACAAATACCACAACATACGCGTAGAAGCATACATCCCCGAATTTCCGGCCGACAGAATTGCTACCAAAATCACGCCATTCATTAAACTGGCTACGAAAGGAATGCCATTGTTTTCAAACACCAAGGTAAAAGGGCTAGCTTTCACCTCTCCACTCATGAGTTGATTAGAAGTATAAGGGATTAAACAACTGATCACTAAAATAGTTAAAATATAAAAAATAATGATCCGCCAAAATACTTTTTTAACGGCAGCCGGGATCGCTTTTCCCGGGTCGACCGTTTCTCCCGCTGCCACCCCAATTAATTCAGTGCCTTGAAAAGAAAATCCCACTACCATAAAAACACCGAACAGCGCCCAAAATCCCCCTTGAAAAGGACCGCCATTCAATTGCCAATAACTAAAACCAACACGATGATGGCCGGCCAAACCAAAAATCATGGCGCCACCCAAAATGATAAAAGCCACAACAACGATGATTTTAGTCAAGGACAACCAATATTCTGCTTCGCCAAAACCACGCGCTGAAAAAATATTCAGCCCCACAAATAAACTCAAAAACACCCCGCTCCACAAAAAAGGCGAAGCATCGGGAAACCAAAATTTCATGACGACGGTAGCAGCCACAATTTCAGCCGCCACGGTAATGGCCCAGTTGTACCAATAATTAAAGCCCATGGCAAAACCCAGCGCCGGATCGACAAAGCGCGCTGCATAAGTATAAAAAGAACCTGAAGTGGGCATAAAGGCAGACATCTCGCCTAAACTGGTCATTAAAAAATACACCATCACACCCATAATGGTATAGGCCAATAAAGCGCCACCCGGGCCTGCCAAATGAATGGTGTTGCCGCTCGCCAAAAATAACCCGGTGCCAATAGAGCCACCAATGGCTATCATACTGATTTGTCTGGAATTCAGCGAACGTTGTAAGCTCATACGGTTTTTCCCCTCAATGCATCCGCAGCATTGTATGCTCTTTAATTTCTCGAATCAAATGGATCAAATGGATTGACAGCCTCCTTACTATTTGAGAAAGTATACTCATAGCAGTTGATTTTTAGGCGAGGCGCCGAGCTCTCGAGCGCCAGGAGTGTAAGTACCCTACATGACTGGCGCAAGATGAGCGAAGGCAACAAAGCCTAAGAATCAACTGCGAAGAGTATATCTCCAAATGATAATCACAAAAGCTTAGGCCCTATGAATACCACGCCCGACTCTCTAGAATCCTTATTAGAACAGAAAAAATGGATGATTCGTTTTTTATTGATCGCTTGTTTTGCTGCCGCAACCATGGCTTCCGATATGTATGTTCCTTCTTTGCCCTCTATAGTTCAATCACTACACACTTCAACACAAGCGGTTAAATGGACTATCCCTATATACATTTTTGGCTTTGCCAGCTTGCAACTTTTCTATGGCCCCTTCTCCGATCGTTTCGGCCGAAAACCCACTTTATTGCTGGGTTTTAGCATCGCTATCATTGGCAGTGTATTGTGCATGATGGCGCAGAACATTAATCTATTATTACTGGGCCGTTTGATTCAAGGGATGGGCATGGGTTCTTGTGCCATTTTAATTCGAAGCATTGCCCAAGATCTCTATCATGGCAATCCCGAAAAATTATCCCGAACCATTTCTTCTTTAGCCATGGTGTTTAGCATTGCGCCCATTATAGCGCCTGTATTCGGTGGGTATTTACAACAATATTTTGGTTGGCACAGTGTCTTCATTGTTTTCTGTCTTTACTTAATCGTTATCGGCACACTGGTTTATTTTCAATTGCCTGAAACCCACTTACAACGCGATCGACACGCACTGCATTTGCCTAAATTACTGCGCTTATATCAAAAAATGTTGTGCACCCCTTCTTTTGTCGTATTTGCTCTATTAAGCGGTGTTTCTTTAGGTGGTATCTTGGCTTATTATGCCATCAGCCCTTTTTTGTATCAAAGCAAATTGGGGTTGAGTGCTGTACAATATGGTTGGTTAGCGCTGGCAACTGCACTGGCAATGGTCGCGAGTAGAGGACTTAATTTATTATTAGCCAAACGTTGGACTATTCCGACTCGATTAAAGATAGGCTTATTGTTTTTGGGCTTAGGCCCCGCTCTGATGACAATATTGGCTTTGCTCGGTTATTTTAGCATTCAAGCGATCGTATGGCCTTATGTTTTATTTATGCTGGGTTCGGGTATTGTCATGCCCAATGCGATGGTCTGCGCTTTAAATGAATTTAACCACGCCAAAGGCACTGCTGCCGGTTTGTTCAGTGTATGTCAATTGTCTACCGTATTTCTCATGAGCGTGACCGCCTCTCACTTAGACAATCAAACACAAATAGATTTGGCACTTTTATTATTATTCAGTGCTTTATTGGCGCAGGGTTTATATTTATTTTACAATCATTCTCTAAAAGGTTCTTTACAATGAAAAAAAAAGCATTAATTAGTGTTTCAGATAAAAATGGTTTGCTTGAATTGGCAAGAGCACTCGTTGAAAATGACGTCGAAATTTTATCGACAGGCGGTACAGCACACTATTTACGACAACACCATTTGCCTATTTGCGAAGTGGCAGACTACACAGGATTTCCAGAAATCATGCAAGGTCGAGTTAAAACCTTGCAGCCTAAAATTCACGGCGGGATTTTGGGACGTTTACCTGAAGACACTTCGATCATGCAAAGACTGGCTATCGATCCCATCGATTATGTGATTGTGAATTTGTATCCTTTCAAAGAAACCATTGCCAAAGAAGGTTGTACTTTGGAAGATGCCATAGAAAATATCGACATTGGTGGACCCACTTTAATTCGCGCTGCTGCCAAAAACAGACAGCGTGTCACTGTCTTGGTGGATCCCACCGATTACACGGTGTTGATCGAAGCTCTTTCCCAGAAAAAAACGGTATCCGATGACATGCGTGCACAATTGTCTGCCAAAGCTTTTGCACACACGGCGGATTACGACGCTACCATCGCTGCTTATTTTTCAAAGGACAATACATTTCCGTCTACACTACGATTGACGCTGCAACAAACGCAAATGCTGCGTTATGGCGAAAACAGCCATCAACAAGCGGGTTTGTACAGCATAGACCATAAAAGCGATACGCTCGCATCGAGTGCTTTATTGCAAGGCAAAGCTTTATCTTATAATAATTTGGCCGACAGCGATGCGGCTTGGGCTTGTTTGGTTGCTTTAGGCTCCGACAAAAAAGCCTGTGTGATCGTGAAACATGCCAATCCCTGCGGTGCGGCCAAAGCGACGACATTGATTGAAGCCTATCAAAAAGCCTATGCCTGCGATCCCACGTCGGCTTTCGGCGGTATTTTAGCGTTCAACGACACGCTGACAGAAACTTTGGCTCAAACCATTCTCGCCCAACAATTTGTCGAAGTGATTTTAGCCCCGCACTTTGAAGAAAAGGCCTTAACTCTTTTACAACAAAAACCCAATATACGTTGTTTGCAAGTGGCCTTAGACGATCAAAGACCGACTTATGAATTGAAAGCCATTTCAGGGGGTTATTTGGTTCAAACCACCGATAACATTGTATTGTCTGAAAGCACGCTGAAAGTGGTGACAAAGCTCACACCCACCGAACAACAATGGCAAGATTTAAAATTTGCTTGGTGTGTGGCGAAGTACGTTAAATCCAATGCCATCGTGTATGCACACCACGAACACACGCTGGGGATCGGTGCGGGACAAATGAGTCGCATCGACAGCGCGCGCATCGCCGTACTCAAAGCGGCCGATGCCCATTTAAGTTTAGAAGGCGCTGTGATGGCTTCCGATGCTTTCTTTCCTTTCAGCGACAGTTTGGAAAGTGCGCATGCTGCCGGCATTCGCGCCATCATTCAACCTGGCGGTGCTTTGCGCGATGAAGCGATTATCGCACGCGCCAATGAATTAGAATTGGCGATGGTATTCACTGGCATTCGACACTTTAAACATTAAAAACAAGTGAATATGAATAATTATTTATCCCAATCTAAACATACCAAAAAGCCCAGATTTGGATGCAGGTTGCGTGCAATTTCGAAGGGAAAAAGCGGAGTTTACAGAAGCGTAAATGAGCATTTTTCACGCCAAAATTCCACGCAAGATGCGCCTAATATGGGCTTTCTAGAAAAACGGAGTGTACTATGAGAGTATTAATTATTGGTCAAGGCGGCCGTGAACACGCACTCGCTTGGAAGATAAAACAATCTCCCGACGTCAGCCAAATTTTTGTGGCACCGGGCAATGCGGGCACTGCTTTAGAACCGGGCATCACCAATGTCAACATTGCGGCAACGGACGTTCCTGCTTTACTCGATTTTGCACGTATAGAGAAAATAGACTTAACCATAGTCGGTCCCGAAGCGCCTTTGGCCGAAGGCATTGTGGATGCTTTCCAAGCAGCGCATTTTCCGATCTTTGGCCCGACTCAAAAGGCTGCACAATTAGAAACGTCTAAAGTCTTCAGCAAAACCTTTATGGCCAAACACGGTATTCCCACCGCGGCTTTTGCCACTTTTGAGGACAAAGTGCTCGCGAAAAAATACATCAACGATCATCCTCTGCCTTTGGTCGTTAAAGCCTCGGGACTCATGGCGGGAAAAGGGGTGATCATTTGTGAAAATAAAGAAGAAGCTTTGGCAGCTATTGAAACTTTGTTAAGCGATCACCAGAGCGAAATCGTCATTGAAAGCTTTTTAGAAGGCGAAGAAGTGAGTTTTATTGTGATGACGGATGGCATTCATATTGTTCCTTTGGCCACCAGTCAAGATCACAAACGCCGCGACGAAGGCGATTTAGGCCCCAACACCGGTGGCATGGGCGCGTATTCACCCGTGGCTTGGGTGGATTCTACTTTAGAAGAAAAAATATTGAACACGGTCATCCAACCTACTTTGAAAGCATTGGCAAAAGAAAATACACCTTATTGCGGTTTTTTGTATGCCGGCTTGATGATTTCACCCAAAGGCGACATTCATGTCTTAGAATTTAACTGCAGATTAGGCGATCCCGAAACACAAGCCTTAATCCCCCGATTAAAAACCGATCTTTTTGCATTGTGTTGGGCTGCAACCCATAGTCAACTTCAAAACAAGTGTGTAGAATGGGACGATAGAGTTGCAGTATCCGTGGTGTTGTGTGCAGCCGGATATCCTGGCCCCGTTCAAACGGGTGATGCAATCCACCATTACAAAATGGATGGAGACACAGCGGTCAAATTTTTTGTGTCTGGCGCAAAAAGTCAGAATCAACAACTAATGACGGCCGGTGGACGTGTGCTATGCATCAGCGCATTGGGCCAAACAGTGCATGAGGCACGAGAAAAAGCACTCTATTGGGCAGAACAGGTCACTTGGCCTGGCAAGTTTTACCGTAAGGATATTGGTTGGCGCGCTGTCAAGAGGGAATAATATGACGCTTGAAGTAAATACCTCAAAGGACATAAAATCCACCGTGGTAGGCAATTCAGTGCTGAGTAAAGAAGCACAAGCTTTATTAAAAACCCATTCCGCACCTGCTCAACCACAGAGTTTGAAAGACATCACCAAAAATGGTCAGCCTTTAAGTACTTTACAAAAACGCTACAAATCCAAAACCTTTATCCCTGAACAAGGTGTTAATCCCTTAGCCGCTGCTGCCAGTGCTTTGTTTTCATTGGCCAGTCGTTTTAGGCAATTAGAAGATTACCCTAAAATAGACACTTTACACGCCAATTTGGTCCATGAAGTCAATGCCTTTATTTGGAGTGCACAGCGCCACTCTTACAGCGACGATGAAGTTTTAGTGGCGCGTTATACGATTTGCGCGACCTTGGACGAGATCATTCAAAATACCACTTGGGGCAAACAAGCCAAATGGCATGCCAATAATCTATTGTCTTATTTTCAAGGTGAACCCTGGGGCGGAGAACGTTTTTTTATTATTTTAGATAAATTGTATGAATATCCTGAAACCTACATCGATTTGTTAGAATTTATTTACCTGTGTCTTTCTACGGGCTTTGAAGGACAATTTCGCGTCTTTGAACATGGTAAATTGCAATTGCAAGCCATCATCGACAACCTTTATCAGTTGATCCGAAAACAACGCTCTTATTATTCACATCAGTTGTCTCACAAACAAGAACCTTATAAACGCATCCAAGAAAAACCGCCGACTTTATCGCCCTTGTGGATGATCGTATTGTCTTCCGCGGCCATGTTATTGATGTTGTATTGCAGTGCCAATTATTTGATACACACTACTTCAGCCCCTTTGTACACTGCTTTGGATGAACTGACTACGCCCGATACCTCAACGACGGAGGGTGCCTCATGAAAAATTTTATTCCCGAAGACAAAGTCAAACCTCAAATTAAATTTGCCACGGAATTAAGCGTTTTGGAAAAAACTTTCAATGGTGCCATCGAATTTTTAAAAAACACCCAAGTCGATTCGGATCCTAAGGGAAGAACTTTGTTCGAATTGCCCTGGTTTTTAGTATTGGGGGGACCCCAAACCGGAAAATCTTCCTTGCTCGCCCATTCCAGTTTAAATTTTATTTTAACCAAAAAAACGTCTTTGCCGGGACACACCATTCCAGCTACCCGGCATTGTGATTTATGGGTATCGCGTGAAGCCGTTTTCTTCGACACTTCCGGACAATTTACCTTACATGATGCAGCGCACCAAAACAGTGCCCAATTGTGGGAACATTTTTTAGAATTGTTATTCACGCAAAAGAAATCCCCTCTGCAAGGGATCTTGCTTGTTTTGAGCCTAGAACGACTCGCACTGCAAAGCAAAGAAGAACAATCTTGGCATTTTCAAAATATTTCTGAACGCTTACAAGAATTAAAAGCCAAACAAATACACACGGCGCCTATTTATTTAATATTGACCAAAGCAGATTGTTTGGCAGGATTTAGTGAATATTTTGATGATTTGTCGCCAGAAGAACGCGAACAGCCTTGGGGCTTGAGTTTTAATGAAGACGAATTAAGTTCTGCACAAACGCTCTTAGACACTTTTACTTTAAAATTTAATAGTTTAATTCAAAACTTAAACGATCGTCTCATCACCCGCTTACACAGTGAACGCGATTGGCATCGACGCGCTTCGATTAAAGATTTTCCGCTGCAAGTTGAAAGCTTAAAAAAGACGCTCAGTTATTTTCTGCATAAACAATTAGACAATTTCACCACTTTATCTACTTTCGTATTAAGAGGAATTTATTTTACCAGTGCCATTCCAGAAGAGCACATTATCGACAGGCTATTGAAACCTTTGTCTCAAAGTTTCGCTTTGGCTGCTTATCAGGGTCCTGTATCCACCTCACAACGCCCTGCCAAAGAACCTTTCTTTATTCGAAATTTATTTAGAAAAGTGATCTTAACCGATCAAAGAATATTTAACTTACAAAGAAGTTTAATTCAATTTAAACACCAATTGTGGCAACGCAGGGCTTTGCTGACAGGTATCACCTTAAGTGTTATTGGCACCTTTTTTTACTGGGGCTATCACATTTCACAAAATGTCAACAATGTCGCCAACGCTCAAAAAATCATCGCGCACTATCAATTTTTACTCACTGAGCTTCCAGAAAATCCATCGCCACAGCAATCTTTTGCGGCACTCAAAAGTTTATTTGACATGCAAAGCGTCATTGATAAAACACGGTTGCCTAAATTATTACAATGGTCAACTCGAGATAAAGATCTGTCTTTACAAGAAAAGGCCACCTTAAGCGCTGGCTTGGAAAAAATATTGTCTTGGCAATTGTCGCACTTATTAGAACAAGAACTGGCACGCCCTGCACCTTCCCCAACACTGCTTTACGGCGCTTTAAAAACTTATCAAGCCATCAATGCGCCCACACAATTTGAAAAAAATTACGCACAAAATTGGTTGACGCAATACTGGCAAACGACGTTTCATCCCAATTCGGAAGAATTGCACACCATCGAAAACCAATTAAAGAACTTCGAAGAATTGCCTAAAATCACCGTGTCCGAAAGGCTGTTAAAACAAGCTTATGCCAATTTAGCGCAACAACCGCCCGAAAAAATAGTCAATGCGATGGTGAACAATGATTATCCTTTAACACACGCACCCCTTATTATTAAATTACCCACAGAAGATACTTTATTTCAATTCAAACGCAATGCCGACAATTACAGCATTCCACCGCAATTTACCAAAGAAAATTTTACGGCGGTCTACAATGGCGAGTTGCCAGAAGCATTGAGCCAATTGCAAAAAGGGCAATCTATTGTCAAAAATTATCCCTTAGCTTCTCTCGCGGAAGGAGACATTTTACAAAAAGCACGCGATGAGTATATGGCTCAATACATTCGCACTTGGGAAACCGTGCCGCAATCGATGCATTTGGAAAATAGTACGGATTTGAATCGAATCGGCGCTACCTTAAAACAAATGGTCGACACCGGTTCAACCTTATCGAATTTTTTGAAAACGATCCAAAATAATACCAATGTGTCCTATCAAGGATTGCCCACGCCCATCAGTTTGGCTTTTAACAATACGACCCTCGCGCCCGCCAATACTTTAAATCAAGCCTGGGTTCATGATTTAAATCGCTTGAACCATTTAGTCGACAGTGTGAATACCGCTATTCGGCCTCAGGAAAAAGCCTTGTCACTGGCACAATATCGGATGTCGCACGCAGAAGAAATGGATATTTTTTCTGATCTGCAAGAAAAAGCCGCTTTAGTCCCCCTGCCTTGGCAAACCTGGTCCCTGCAATTGTTAACCCAAACGTGGAAAGCACTGCTCATTCAAAGTCAAAACCACATCAAAACGCTGTGGCAGGAACAAATTTGGCCGACGTACAGCGCCCGTGTCGCACACCGTTTTCCCATAGATGTGAGTGCCAAAGAAGCCATTCCTTTAAAAGATTTTGAATCTTTTTTTGCACCCAAAGGATCTTTCAATGCTTTTCTGACACACTATCTGGATCCCTTTATCAACAAAGACAATCCCACCCAATGGCAAAACAAAACCCGCGATGGTGAAAGTCTTGCTTTGTCTGAAAACACTTTGCGTGCTTTAAAACAAGCTGATTTGGTGACCCAATTATTTTTCAAAGGGGAAGTGCATTTGGCGGAAATTCAATTGGCTTTCATTCCGACTTTGCCTAAAAATATTAAAACCGTGGCCATTGACGTGAATGGGAAAAGGGCGGTTTACGATCAACAAAAAGCCGAGCCCGTGAAACTGTCATGGCCTGGCAATGCAGGCACTGTTCATTTAAGCATTACGAATAATAATAACCAAACCCAACATCTGAGTGCGGATGGCTTATGGGCTTGGGTAGAATTGATCAATCAAGGACGCTTAAAAAGCACAACGACGCCGACTGAAATAGTATTTAACTTAAATGCTGGCACAGACAACATTCAATATACGCTCGCCAGCCTCACCACCCCCGTTAATCCCTTTGTGCCAGGGATATTACAGGGGGTGGTGTTGCCGGAAGATATTGGTGGGTAATGTGGATTTTTTGTCACTAGGCTCACTATTTGTGATGGGGCATAATGCCAAGGCTAGAAGGATCAATCCCCCAATCCAATGATGATAGAGCACACTCTTGCGCCCTTCGGCCAAAAAGCCCAAACTTGGCCAAGCCCGATGTGAGAAGTGCAACACCTACTGAACCGATTGCACCCCCGACAATTGCTCCTGCTGCTGCAGAGGTACCCAAAGAAGGGGCAATCGTTAGAAATCCACTTGCTGCCAAAACAAAACCGCCTAAGAGCAGGACTAAACCTATCCCGACTTGAGCACCGGCTAGGACTTTTTGCTCTGTGGTCATCTTAAAAACAGTAGCATAAGCATCAAGGGTTTGACTTGCATTGGGAGCACCGACTTGGCTTGCAGAGCTATTCTGCAGAGCAGAACTGCTTCCTGCCGAAGGTGGTGTCGAATTATATTTTACTTCAACTTCTTTTGGTGCTCTTCCTTCGGGAAAAGTGTCTTCGAAAACACCATCACCTTCTACTATTTCATCGCCTTCTTCTGAACTAATCGCATTGGTTCTAGGCTTACCCTCATCATCGAACCAGAGCCCTAGTCCTAATTGGACCCCATCTTTTCCGTCTTTCTCTTTCTCTTTCTCTTTCTCTTTTTCTTTCTCTTCTCCTTTAGGAGACGAAGACGGTTTTAGTGCCTGACACTCTCTGTGGTAGTCTCTCAATCTGTTTAGTGATGGTTGATCACACTTTTCCTGTAGTTTCTGGAGCAATAAAATAAACATATATCGTTGAGCTACTTTATTAGCTGAAAAAGGGTCCATACACACGTGATACAAATCCCGTAGTTTATACTCATTCAATGGAGTGCTTGGTGAAGCTAGCTGTCTAAAGTTCTTTTCAAGTACATCAGAAATGTTTAGATTAGGGTCAGCTTTTGCCGTAATCTTTTTAATTTCATCAAATTGAGTTAAAGCTTGTGTTATGGCTTCCTGATGATCTAAGGAGGCGCCCTTCTTCTCCTCTAGTAATGCGGCTACAGGCTCTAGCTGTTTTTGGATGTCAACATCAAAAATCTCTGGTTGTGACAACAAACCATTAAAATACACTATAGTGTGTTGAATCCACGAATCCCGTTTGCTGGCAGAACTTTTTCCCTTCTGTTGAATTTTCGCGCTGAGTGCTTTCGCGAAGCCAATAAGGCACCCTGACTCTGCTACCTCAGATGAGGATACAGCCCCCCCCTGCTTTTTCGGGGTTAAATCATCCAGCATTTTTTTGTGTTCTTCTTTTAGCTTTTTTAGTTCTTCCGTATATCGGTTCACTAGCCCGTTGAGATGCCTTTTTTTGTATCCATCTGAAAAGTTTTTATAAGCTTCTTTTTGTTGTACATCAAAGTCGTATCTTCTTTTACAATCAGCCAATCGGCTGTGATATGTTTTTAACCAGTTTAGTTGTTTTGTTTCCTCTGGTAGCGAATCTAAGAAAATCTCACCCAATTCTTTGGCTATGCCTTTTGGGCTTCTCCCTGCATAAGACATCGCTTTAGCATGCATAGCCTTTAAAGCCCTTACAACAGCTAATCGTCTTTCTATAGCTTCTACGTTTGCTTGTATAGCGTCTACGTCTGCTTGTATAGCTTTTAACTGTTCTTTTATATTGCCTTCTATCTCTTGCAGCGTAAGTTCATCTTCTACTCTTTCTGGTGAAGCGGCCATGATTACCCCCTTAGGTTAATTTTTAGACAAATAATTCAATGATATTACCACAAATAAAGCCATCCTAGCAAAATTCCTTAAGCAATCCTAAAACGTTTGCTCAATCTCGATACACCAGACATCCATTTCGATACATTGGGCATTTTCGGTTCCCTGGCCTTTTAGTCTAATTTTTGTACTCATTAATAAAGCTACACAGTTATATTACACCATAATTAACTTAAGGAATTATTAAGGCTTAAATAAATTCATTTAAAACCCAGGGTAACCGCATCTATATCTTAAGCCTTTAAAAGAACAAGTGAAATAAAGGGGGTTTAATATCGTGCGACAATCACCAGGCCGTTCTAACCGAGCCGCGACCGTGAGGGAGCGGTGGTTCGCAGTACGGAATTAGAATGACGAGAAAAGGGTGATAGGCTTTTCGCTTCGACAGACCCTATCTCAATAAGGGCATTAAAAAAACCTTCGAAAATCAAAGGTAAGGGTGATTTATTCATTGGAACCACCGCTCCCTCACGGTCGCGGCTCGGTTAGAAACGGCGCGGCGATGCTAATACCATACGGGTTTTATGTACTTTTTATTAGCAAAATCCCATTTTTGTATACATTTGATGCGTTTACCCTGATTTAAAAATTCATCGCTCAAAAATACGCTATCATTTGATAGAACATTTAGGCGATGCTAACTATATTGCAGGATCCCGTATTAAAGAATAGAGGAATTTCAATATGTTTAAATACCCTTCCCTAACCCCCGAAATCTTGCACATTGTGCACGACAAAGGCACTGAAAAACCTTTTAGTAGCGAATACACGGAAAAGCCACTGCAACAAGGGTCTTATTTGTGTAGAGCTTGTGGAAAGGCTTTATTCAGAGCCGATTCTCAATTCAGTAGCCACTGTGGTTGGCCGAGCTTCGACGATGAATTGCCACAGCGCGTGCGTCGTCAAATAGATGCCGACGGCAGACGCACGGAAATTCTCTGTCAAACTTGTGACGCGCATTTGGGCCATGTGTTTGAAGGCGAGCGTTTGACCGCCACTAATGTACGCCACTGCGTCAATGGCTTGGCCATCGAATTTGTGCCTGATACCGAAGTGCTGAACACCGAAGAAATCATTCTCGCTGCAGGTTGTTTTTGGGGTGTGCAATATTATTTGGATCGATTGCCTAGCGTCCTTAAAACAGAAGTGGGTTACACGGGCGGTCATGTGGCACATCCCACTTACGAAGCCGTGTGTCAGAAAAAAACGGGGTATTATGAAGCACTGCGCGTAATTTTTGATTGCGATCAAATCGATTTAAGCACAGTGATTCGCTATTTTTTTGAAATTCACGATCCCACGCAAACCGATGGCCAAGGCCCCGATGTCGGCCCCCAATATTTGAGTGCTGTTTTTTATTATGATAAAATGCAGCAGCAGGCTGTGCAAGCGGTGATGGATGAACTAAAAGCCATGAATTATGAGCTGAGTACGCGCTTGTTGCCCATCAGCCCTTTTTGGCCTGCAGAAAATTACCATCAACACTATTATGAACACAAAGGCTCTACACCTTATTGCCATCGTCGTGTGAAGCGTTTTAAACTCAAAGGAGATAAATGATGAATAAAAAATACTTAAATGCATCTGCTGCTGTACTTCTTGAGAAACCCATCAAAATCACAAAACCCACAGCATTCATGATTTCTCCTAAAAAAACCATTTCGAAAAACATCGATCATTGTTGTGGTATTTTGATTCGCACAAAGTAGCTTAAATTGTTTAGAAAACTATTTTATTTAAAAACACATATCCCAAGCCGTAATTGCGAAAAAAACCGTTCTATGAATGTTTCGTAAGACGGTCTCCTCGCAAGGGCAGCCTTCGGAATGTGTGTTTTGTATCTTGTCCCAATCGCCGGGTAAATATAGATAATTTAACCGAGCCGCGACCGTTAGGGAGCGGTGGTTCCCCGTAAGGAATCATCCTTTACCTTCGATTTTCTAAGGTTTTTTATCGGAGCTGTTATGGCCTTGTTGACATTCGCTTTGTCCAAGCGGAAAGCCTATCACCCTTCTCTCGTCATCCATAATACCTTACTTCGAACCACCGCTCCCTCACGGTCGCGGCTCGGTTAGAAACAGTCCGGCGATTGTGACAAGATACTGTGTTTTCGTATATATTTTGCGCGAAATTCTGAAAATTAGCCTATTTTGCTTTTCCCTATAGACAAACTGTGGTGATTTATGGAACGATCTATCTATCAAACTTTAGCGGATTGCTATTCGCATTTCCTTGAAACCATTGTCTTGTGAAAATGCGATCTTGTCTATCCCCATGTATATGATCGATGAACTGCCGCGTTTGGTATGCGAGATTGGAAAATCATAGAAACACATGAGCCCCTAAGGCAAATGCGCCAACACGGTTTGTATCGTGCGATCCATCACCACGGTATAATCGCCTGCGAAAGTGCCCAAAGCGCGATTGACCACCACCACATTGACCGACAAGGCTTTGTGCCCCATCAATTGGCTTAAGCCATAGAGCCCTGAAGTTTCCATTTCAAAATTACCGACTCTTTCATTCTGATAAGTAAAGGTTTTTAATTTATCTAAAAGATGGGGAAAGCGCGGCATTAAACGCACATGCCGTCCTTGAGGCGCATAAAATCCCGAACAGCTGGCCGTCATGACGAGGCTGTCTGCATAGGGTTTGTAATGCGCCAATAAATCCGCATCGGCCGAAGCGACATACGGTTGCAATTTTTCTTCGGCAAAAAAGGCAATGAGGGCTTTTTCTACGGGGCGATCAACGTCCAAAGCCTCTTCTCTGTAATACTGCAATAAATTGTCAAAGCCAACACCACGTGTGGATAAGATCACGCTATTTAGAGCATTTTCTGCTTGCAATGCGCCGGTGGTTCCAATGCGGATAAGATTCAAAGTATTTAATTTTTCTTTGATGCGTCGCGTCGCTAAGTCTACATTGACCAAAGCATCCATCTCATTTAAAACGATGTCAACATTGTCGGTTCCCATGCCGGTTGAAACTACCGACAAACGTCGATTTCCCAACCAACCCGTATGGGTAATGATTTCACGATTCTGTCGCCGCACTTCTATGGTATCGAAATATTTAGATACTTTTTCAACGCGCATCGGATCGCCGACCAAAATCACCGTGGCTGCCAATTCTTCGGGTGTTAAATCTAAATGATAAATACGACCTTCGGCATTCAGCACTAAATCTGCGTGTGAGATAGACATGATTTTAACCTGCTATGACTGTAGTTTTAATAATTGCCAATAGCGCGATACCGCGTCTAAGGCACTGTCATCAATGTCCGTTTGAAAATACGCTTGCTTTAAAATAGCCGCATCGGGAAAGATAATTTTATTCTTCGCCAAGGCAGGTGGCAACTCTGCTATGGCGGCCAAATTGGCGGTCGGATAATAGGTTTCTTGCACTTGCCAGGCGGCGATTTTAGCTTGCATCACGTAATTCAAAAATTTGTAGGCATTTTCACGGTGTGGTGCATTGCTGGGGATCACAAAGGCATCGACCCAAATCACAAATCGGTCTTTGGGATAAATAAATTCTATGTTCGGATTTTGAAGACTTGCCTTATAAGCATCTGCATTCCAAGCCATACCAATCGTGGCGTCTTCATCAATCAAGATTGACGGCACCGAACTGCTGTTGTACAAACGCACATTAGGCAACAAGGCCACTAAATTTGTGTAGGCGTCTTGCAATTGTGTCAAATTACTGGTGTTGGGATTATCGCCTAAGGTTAATAAGCCGATATTAAACACTTCTCGAGGATCGTCTAAGAGCAAGACGGAATCTCGGTATTTGGGTGACCACAGATCGGCCCACTTTGCAATTTTATCATCAGGATAATATTGACGGTTGACAAAAATACCCGTTAACCCCCAGACCCAAGGAATACTGTATTCTCCCTTTGGATCGTAATCCGGATGCGTAAAAGCGGGGTTCAAATTACCATAATTGGATAATTTGCTTTTATCCAATTTTTCTATTCTATTTTCGCGGGCCATCCGCGTAATGTAATAACTCGAGGGTTCGACCACATCGTATTCCCCCTCTTTACTGGCTTTCATTTTGGCATACAAAACTTCATTGCTGTCAAAGGTAGAATAATTGACTTTAATGCCCGTGTCTTTTTGAAATTGTGCCACAATTTGGGGACTTAATTCCTGAGACCAAACATAGACATTCACGACATTGTCGTCGGCGAAAGCCATGGCACAGAAAAAGTTAAGCGCTAAGGCTAAGCATTTTTTCATAGCTTTCTCCGCTGGACTATCCATTGCGACACACAAACCAATACTAAGGTCAATGCAAACAATAAACTACATAGCGCATTTAATTTACCATTTACCCCCAAACGGGCCAAAGCAAAAATTTTAATGGGTAAAATCTCAAAGCCTGGGCCTGCGACAAAATAACTGATCACAATGTCGTCGAAAGACAAAGCAAAAGATAATAAGGCCCCAGATAAAATCGCCGGCAGCAAAATAGGAACCACGACGCGGGTAAATATCTGCAACTCACTGGCGCCCAAATCGCTGGCTGCCGCAAAAATATTGGGATCGATTCCTTTGGCGCGACCATACACAATCACCACCACAAAGGGAATACAAAAAGTAACGTGTGCAATGTACAAAGACCAATATCCTAAAGCCAATCCGTTCAAGGAAAATAAAATGAGTAAGGCTATCCCCAAAACAATATCGGGTGAAATGATGAGTATAAATAATAATCCTTGTAAAATGTTTTTACCTCTAAATTGATAGCGATATAGGCTGATCGCCGCCAATGTTCCTATCAACAAAGCCGAAATGGTTGCTGTCAAAGCCAAATAAAAAGAATGCCACACCGCAATCCACAAATTTCCATCTTGCAAGACTTGTTTGTACCAATCGAGGGTAAATCCCCGCCACAACATCGAAAAGGTGGCATTGTTAAAAGAGTACAGGATCAAAGTGCCGATGGGGATATACAAGAAAAGATATATCACGATTAAATAGGAGAATTTAAAGGACCGATTCATAGCGGGTCCCCTTATTACTCTTAAACCAATAAATCAATAAACCGATCCCCATAATGAGCGTCAACAACACGCTGGTTGCCGCACCACGCGGCCAATTGTTGGCCATTAAAAATTGATCTTCAATTAAATTCCCTAACAATAAGGCTTTAGCCCCGCCTAACAAATCGGAAATGTAAAACAAAGTCATGGCTGGTAAGAAGACCAGCGTACAGCCACCTAAAATACCCGGCATACTCAAAGGAATGATCACTTTGCAAAAAATAGTGTGGTACTTTGCCCCCAAATCTTTAGCAGCTTCAATCAAGGAAATATCAAAACGTTCTAAATTGGCATAAATGGGCAAAATCATAAAAGGCAGTAAATTATAAATCAGGCCGATGGCCACCGCCACATTGGTGAATAAAATTTGTAGCGGCGTATGAATAATCCCCATGGACAATAAAATCATATTGATTAAGCCTTTGGCTTTTAACAAACTCATCATGGCATAACTGCGCACCACAGAACTGGTCCAAAAGGGAAGAAGCAACAACAACAAATTAAAGCTTTGTAGTTTTTCGGGCAAACGCGACATAATGTACGCAAAAGGATAGCCCAATATCAAACAAGTTGCCGTCACTAAAAAAGAAATGTAAAAAGACTTTAGAAAAATTTGCAGAAAAATGGGATTGAATAAATCCTTATAATTTTCTAAGGTAAAATGCCATAAAGCAATGTGATCGGGATCGTGTTCTAAAAAACTCATCACGACCATAATTAAAAATGAGGCTAAGCCAAAAATACCCAACCAACTACTGATCAGCCCTATGGAAAAATATTGAAACTTATGCTTCATAAGGCAACACCACTTCCCAACCGATAGGCCAATTCACCCACACCGATTCCCCGATGGTATATGTCACATCCTCACCATTGTCTTCGTCAAAAAATTCTGTGACCGACAATAATTTGCCATCCGGCAATTTGATGATCAAATCCACTGTCGTGCCTTTGTAAATGACTTCACTCACTACGGCAGGAAACATGCCTTCTGTGGTTTCAATTTCCGATCGGTGATACACACGGGTATCTTCAGGCCTGATCAACAAATGAATTTTATCGCCTTGATGGAAGTCTTCGCGGTTTTCTAAAGTATAAGAGATCCCTTGTACGGTCACTTGGATCATTTTTTCATCGGCCTTTTCAATGAGTACATCAAAAATATTACTCTCGCCAATAAAAGTTGCCACCGAAAGATTTTTGGGATTTTCATAAATGTCGCGCGGTGTGCCCTGTTGAACCACATGACCTTGTTGCATCACCACAATCGTGTCAGACATCGACAAAGCTTCTTCTTGATCGTGCGTCACAAAAACAAAGGCAATGCCCAGTTTACGTTGCAATTGTTTTAATTCAATTTGCATATTTTTGCGCAAACGATAATCCAAAGAACTCAAAGGTTCATCCAACAACAACACGATCGGTTCCTTTACCACGGCTCTGGCGATGGCTACGCGTTGTTGCTGACCGCCACTCAATTCGTGCGGCTTGCGTTTTTCATAACCCGACAAGCGCACCATACGCAACATTTCAGTCACCCGCGTTTGTATGGCATCCTCAGTGACACCATCACAACGCAAACCAAAGGCGACGTTGTCAAAAACATTCATATGGGGAAATAAAGCATAGCTTTGAAAGACAGTATTGATGTGGCGTTCTTGGGGCGACAGCTCTTTGGCATCCTTCCCTTCAATGAGGATTTGCCCTGAGATCGGCGATTCGAAGCCCGCCAACAAGCGCAGCAGCGTTGTCTTACCACAGCCCGAAGGCCCCAGCAAAGTCAAAAATTCACCATCTTTGATGTTAAGATTAATGTCATTTAAAATCTGCTGCCCGTTATAAGACTTAAAAATGCCCCGCAACTCTATAATATTCTTTCCAGTCATAGCCCACTCTATCAACTAATCAATCACTGAAAAATACGGCATTTTCCCATCGAGGTCAATAGTTTTGGGGGATTATTTCCAAAACCCTTGTAGACAGCAAAACCGATTGTTAAACTTAGGACCTTCCTCTTAATTCTGGAGATAATGACAGTGTTAACGCTATACGGTACTCCGCTCTCTTCCCCAGCAAACAAAATACGATTTTTATTGAATCGCCTTGGCATCCAATATGAGTATAAAACGATTAATTTAGCGGCGCGCCAACAAAAAACACCTGAGTTTTTAAAGATCAACCCTTACGGAAAAGTGCCGGCTTTAGACGACAATGGCTTCAAACTGGCAGAAAGCGGCACCATCTTGCGCTATCTGGCGAATAAATACCCTTCTAGCCTCTATCCCCAAAAGTTGGAAGAACGCGCTATCGTAGAGCAATGGATGGATTTTGCGGCAAACCACATTGGAATAGCAACCTCTAAAGTCATGTACAATACTTTTTTTCATCAATTGGCCGGCGTTTCTAAGGATGAACGCTCTTTGAAAGAGGGTTTTTTATGGTTAAATGCATATCTACCCATTTTGGAGCAACAATTAAGCCAATACACTTACATTGCAAGCTCTGAACTCAGCATCGCCGATTTTGGCTTATTGGCTGCCTTAGATGTAATCGATTTAATTAAAGTCGATTTGAGCCCCTATCCGTATTTACAGGCTTGGCGTCAGAAGTTAATGCAAGAACGTTTTTATCAAGCTTGTCATTCCAGCTATATCGCCGTATTTAAAAAATACGTGGGTCCTTTGTTTGAAGATTTAGCTATCTAACCGAATGTTAAAATCCTGGTGGCCTACACATTGCTTGGTTTGCCTACAAAAAGTAGACACGGCTTGGCCAGTGGATCATCTCTGTCAAGGGTGTTTCGATGATTTGCCTTGGAACACGCCCGCTTGTCTGACTTGTGCCGAACCACTGCCGACAGCACAACCCTATTGCGCACATTGTCTGACACAAAAAAACTTACAACAATTCAGCTATATTTTGTTTCACTACACCTCCCCCATCAGCGATTGGATCCATGCGGCCAAATTTCAAAAAAGTTTTTTGCATTGTCGCTTGTTGGGTCAATTGGTATCGCATGCTTTGGCCAAGCAAAGAACCACACCTTGGCCGCAATCTCTTATCCCGATGCCATTGCATGTGCGACGCTTAAGGCAACGGGGTTATAATCAAACTTTGGAAATAGCGCGCACGATTTGTAAGAATTTTAAAATGCCAATGGAGATAAAATCGCTACAACGCCATCGTTATAGCAAACCGCAAAGAGAATTGCGTTTGAAAGAACGCCATTCCAATGTGCAAGAGAGTTTTAGTTTGAAAAATGCGCTTCCCTCTGCACATCTGGCTTTATTCGACGATGTCAGCACCACAGGCAGTACTTTAAAAGCCGCTGCCAAAGCTTTGTTAAAAACAGGTCCACTGCAACTAGAATACTGGTGTATTGCGAAACCGTTTTAGGACAAAAATGTGATAACCGAGCCGCGACCCTAGGGAGCGGAGCTCAGAACCGCTGAACAATACCCACCCCGCTCCCTCACAGTCACAGCTCGATTACTACCCCTCTACCAAGTCTGTATTTTCTGTCGATAATATCGCAACTCTTCAATAGATTCGCGAATGTCATCTAAGGCTAAATGTTTCGATTGTTTTTGCAAACCGTCTAAAATTTCAGGACGCCAACGACGTGCCAATTCTTTGAGTGTACTCACATCAATTTGTCGATAATGGAAATAGGCTTCTAACTCCGGCATATAACGTGCGAGAAAACGTCGATCTTGACAAATACTATTGCCACACATCGGTGAGACTCCAGCAGGAACATGTTGTTTTAAAAAAGCGATTGTTTCTAATTCTGCTTTGCGTTCATCGTATTGGCTGGCATGTACACGCGCCACCAAGCCTGAACCTTGATGTTGCGTCACATTCCATTCGTCCATTTTAGCCAAAACGCTGTCGCTTTGGTGAATGGCGATCACCGGACCTTCTGCCAGAATATTCAGTTCCTTATCGGTGACAATGGTGGCTATTTCAATGATGCGATCGGAGTCGGGCTCCAAGCCCGTCATTTCCAAATCTATCCAAATGAGATCTAATTTTTCTTGGTTCATGCTCGATACCTTATTTGCATTATGCAGTATAACGAGTATACACTTAATACACTTAAACTTTAAACTATAAAGCGCCAAATGATACTGTTTATTTCCTTTCTAATTTTTGCCTATTTATTAGGCTCAATCTCCAGTGCTATTCTCATTTGCCGCGTGGCCGGTATTGGTGACCCACGCGCACAGGGCTCTCAAAATCCAGGAGCCACCAATGTCTTGCGTTTAGGCGGCAAAAAATTAGCGATTTGGACTTTGGTAGGCGATATGTTAAAGGGTTTTATTCCCGTGTTTATCGCGCATTTCTTCTCCTTATCGCCAGCGCAATTGTCTTATGTGGCACTCAGTGCCTTTATCGGCCATTTATTTCCAGTGTTTTTTGGTTTTAAAGGTGGTAAAGGTGTTGCCACTGCTTTGGGAGTTGTATTGGCTTTGAGCTGGCCTGTGGGTTGTGCAACGCTCATCACTTGGATAATCGTAGCAGCTTTATTCAAGTATTCTTCTTTAGCCGCATTGATCACCACGATATTATTACCCCTCTACATCTATCTGAGCTCTGATCCGGCTTATTTGCCCGCTATCATTATCTTGTCATTGTTGTTGATTCTAAAACATCGTGGCAATATTCATCGTTTGTGGCGCGGTGAAGAAGGTAAAATTGAACTATAAATAACGCCGAATTTCAAGATAAATCTTGAAACTTATGGGCCGCTATGATAGAATTTTTTATAGAAAATAATAAATTATAGCGAGGTAAAAATATGCGCCAAGAGCAAATTCTTACTATAATAAGTTATTTTGATGAACATAAACAACCATCAGTAGTATTAGAGCAATTTTTAAACAGCCTACAGCTTGAAGTATCCGAGGATACCATCGCATCCATTGAAGCAATTCTTTCTAAACAGAGTTTACACAATCGTATCAAGCGTTTTAGATGTAAAGAGGAGGCGGATGTATCCCTTCAGCAATATTGTCATCGCTTAAACCTTTACCTGGATGCACAACGACAAGAAGGAAATCATCGCCGCCATTTGGCCGCGATCCAAAATCAAATATTGCCCATACAACATCGGAAAGCTTTGACTACACAAGGGAAATTGTTGTATGAAGAACGTGTTGGCGGTAGATTGAAAGTAGAACATCAGCACCATTTACACCAACAATTAGCGCAGCAACAGCAAGTTCAACAAAATGTGCAGATGCATGTGCAGCAGCAATTAAAGCAACAGCTACAACACGATACATCCGCTTTGCTCGAAGAACACGCTTACTGCGATCGAAATACTATCGTCGACTTTGCCGATTCTTTTTCTGAAAAAGAACAATGTCCTTTAGGCGATACCCGACTATCTACTGGCGACAAATTGCGCCAGTTGTGGGATCGTTCTATCGGTACGAACAGCCATAAAATACCGGCTGAAGGAGCAGATCCTGAGGGGACACCATGGGTTATTACGAAAATTCAAGATCGGGCTATGTACGTAATATTGGATTATTATCCGCAATTTCTATATGGATTGGATTCGGCAAATTTACCCGCGGGTTTTTTTATATACCGTTATACCGTCTCTTATCCTCATCCTATTTACGAAAATCTCTTATGTTTTGACCGAGCTTTGATTGCACAACAAGAAGAAAAAGGATGTTTGAATCCTTTATCGATTCGTCTTGCACAAGACCCATTATACGAGCAACACCCTTATTCGGATTTTAAAGAATTTCTGAGCGAAATTAATCGCGTTCACTCTAGCTATACCGATGAAGAAAATAAAAAAACGGGCGAATTGGTTTCGGAATTATTGCAAGAAGGAAATATTAGAACCCTACAATACTATTGGGAACGCAATAGACACGGCCTCAGCTGTCTATTAAAGTTTCAAGGCGTTGCAGGTCTGTATAAATTTGTAAAACAATGTGTGCCACGATTGGAGCGAGGTGGTGCCATAGAGCAATATTGCATCGCAACCATGCCCAATTTATCTTCCTGTGTAGAAGCAGAGGCAATGGTCGCATTAGATGCCTATGAAAAATTTACGCCACCACAAAGACAATGGTTTGATCAATTACTTCAAGATCATCACGAATGTATTAAACAGGGTGATTTTATTGTTTTAATCAATGCATTTTCTTATTTTTGTGAGCAATTAGGAACTTTTAAACCGCCATTACAAATTCCACAAAAACCGCCACAAGCTAAACCCATACACATGCAAGTATTTTTAAGCTTGATTTTAAAAGTGTTGCGTCAAGCCGATTCACCGCAACAACAGTTCAATATTTTACACCAATTGGATTTAACGCCAGAGAGTGTTCCCTTAGCGTTTGCCCAAGGTATTAGAACGGCAATCCCCGCAATGCAGTTAACACCCACAGAATCATTGATTTCGTGCTCTGTACCAGAGTGCTCTGTGCAGGAAATCAAAATAGACGCAGAAGGTCATGTACAAAGTGACCAACTGAAACGGATCGAGCCTTTTCAGCTTGACGCTTTTCAAAAGCCTAGCGGAGTTCTTTATATACCTGTCAAAAAATTAGCTCAACACGATGTTCCTGATGCAGAAAATAAAGATTTGCGAGATTTATTAGAAAATGAAGCTATAAAATACCGCCTTTTTGATTCTTATGATTCAAATTCAAATAGGAAGAATGTATCTTATGATTGGAGTATAGATAAAGTTCATGCTAGCAATACGACTTTTAATCCTTGTGAAAAACCACCTAAAGCGGATTATTACGTATTGCTTTCAAAAGGTGTTCCCCATAACAAAAAGCCTGACGGGGATGAGGAATTTTATGAAAATAGAAATTCGCGGTCGGCACACGATAAATCATCATCCTCTCAATCATTTTACCATAATAAAACTTTGAAAAAAGCACGAAAACAGGAAGAATTGTTAAAAACAATTATTCAAGAAGAGCTTAAGGCATCCTGGGGGATATTATTCAAGACTCCTGATAAGATGCAAGATTCTGGATATTGCAGAATCCAAAATGTAGTTAAACAACTCAGTATCGCAAATTTAATGCCGAACATCTATGAGAAAATGGATTTTACCCAGTTTAGTGAACAATATAGCAAGCGAGAACAATATACCGCCTGGATAAACTATATCTTGTCATTGCTCGATTTTAAACATTTAGCCGTTTCTTTCTCATTTTCAGGGGTAACCCATACTGAACATATATTTCTGTTTCGCTTGGGTTACTGCCGTTTAGAAGAGCAAACGCTTCGAGCAGAAACAGAGCTGGCTTTCTCACCACTGCCCCCTTATAATACCTATGTTTATCGCGGTCTATCTTGTGTAAAAATGGCATCTGCTATTACTGCAGGAGTTAACGCGGTAGGAGACTTTGTGGGTGAAACAGAGGACATTTTGTCTGGTGGCTTTACCTTTAATTTCTCTGTTTATTATCAACCATTGTCTCAACGTGATTTAAGCAATGTCAATAAATTATCAGATAACTTGTATTACCCATGTACATCAGATGATTTATCTCAAAAATCCACCGTATTTGCCAATGACTTTGATGCCCTTAGCGTGTATTTTTATCGTTATGTTTTCACCTTTCCAGTGCATTTGGTCTTCAGTGATTATGAGGTCTTATTTTCTAAATTAAAAAATTCTAAGATGAGTGTGGCTGCTCAAACAAAGCTATTGCTAATTTTAGCTAGAATAACAACGCATCCTCGAGCAACCAATCAATCTATTGTTGATATAGAACGTTTTGCTCAAGAATTTGTGTGGTTATTGGAATGCTTATCAAATTGTTTAAAGAAAAATGAATTACCACTCTCTTTTCATTTTAGAAATCCAGCCTTATCCGATCGTATGGAACCTGAAGATACTCTGGTTTCTTTTTTAAAGGGGATAGGTTCTTCTCTTGAGTATGCAAAAATACCGCCTACTCTTGAAGAATTTTATGGATTATTATTGGTGGAATATGCAGCACAAAAACAAAATAAAGAAAATTTGCAGGCATTTAGAGAGCACGTGGCCGGTATTAATCAATTTGGTGAAATTTATTATGAGTTGATCGCGGCACAAGTAATGTTCTATCGCTGTAATGCACAAGGGCAATACCGCGAGCAATATTTACATCAAGCCATGACGACGGTGTTGTCCTATACCTCAGGATTACATATAAGAAATAAACCCTTGTTTTTTATATACACGCTCTTCGCAGAAAAAGAACAGTCTTATGATAACCGCTGGGAACGCGATATGGCGGAATGTTTAATTCCTCTAGTGAAAGTATTGACTTCTGTTACCGGCACAAATGAAGAACAAAAAAAACAACAGGAAACAGAATTTATAAAAGCTTGCCAAAACATGTTGACTGAAGATCTGTCTTCTGAAGGCAAGAAAGCACGTTTATTGCGAGTCCTGCGGCAATTTGCACAAATAAATGTGTCGCGCAGCCAGAAATTGCCCACTTTGCCGCAATTAACGGAATGTATTCGACATTTGTCTGTTGCAGGTTATGAAGAAGAAAAGATTGCTGCTGTATTGTCTCAACGCTTACCTTTGACTTGTTATGGTAATCAGGTCATCGGTTACTCCTTATCTAAATTAGTACAACAAATCGAGCAATTAAAGCTGGGAGAATTGTTAGAAAATGAGGCCACAATGGGCTTACTTAAACAGCACGGGTTTGATATTCCGTTATTAAAAAAAGCTCATGTTAAAATACAAAGTAATTCTCCTCAGCAAAAATTAGAGGGAATCGAGATTATTTTAGCGCAAATGAAAGCACATAAACTCAATGCCGCTCAGGTATTGGCACAATCTCTATTCTCTGCTGCATCCGGATCAGAGCAAAGCATAGATACTATAGAAGGTGTATTCAATCTACTGTCGTCTGGATGGGTCAGTGATGATCCTGTCAAAGATATGATAGAACAATCTTGTCTGCATGCCAAAGAAACCTTGCAGGCTTTTTTTGAAACCAATCCACATTTGCAAGCAGCAAAAACGATCTTAGAAGATTTATCGCAATATTTTGATGGTTTAGCTAGGACTGAAGCCATCAATTTGCATCAGTTACAAGTTATTGAAGCGCAACTAGAAGATTGCAATCGTTTTATACAGACTCAATTTTGTCAAGCTTGCGAACACCCGGGCAGTGCCATGCAGAGATGGGTCACCGATTTCGCTCAAAAGAGGCAGAATTACGATATGGCTGTGTGGCGGAAATTCTTTCAAACTTTATGTGGCCAAAAAAGTCTGCCATTTGACACGGTGTGGTCATTGATTTTTAATGCGCCTGTTCCGTATGACACAGCACAATTAAATCAAATAATCACAAAATTATCGGCATTATTTTCACAAGAAGCTTATCATGCGTTGTCGAAAGCGGATGCGCTTGCATTCGTGCATATAGCTGTCTTAACAGGCAATCTATCGATTAATTTCGGCCTAATATTTAGCTTAGGACAAAAATTATCTCAGTACGATGGCATTATTGCACTACTAGAAGGAATACATCGCCTATGTATAGACCAAGTTCCTCATATCGCCCCCCTAATTGAGGCATGGCTTCAGCTGACAACAGAAACACTGGATGTTAACCCTAAAATATGGAATGACTGGCTGCATTATTTTGCTCTATATCCTGATGTGGCTAATGCTTTCAACTTCATCAATATTTTCTTAAACATGGGCGGCAAAGCCAATACTATATTAGCCATTATGAACGCAGCAGCATTGCTTCACCGAGATAATCCCCCAGGACCTGATGACATGATGGAAGCCATCATGGAATTAAAAAATATGAGTGAACAAACTTTAAATCAGATTAAAATACTGTACGATCAACCAGGCCTTCCTAAACCAGCATTAAAGGTATTATTGTCTGCTTTAAGAGGAAAAGAAATCGCCTCTTTTATAAAACAATCGGAATTAGACCCTAGTGGCAAACGCGCCGATCCACGCGCATTACAAGGGCAATTTAGCTTAGCCTATTTACGCGATTTTATCGATCGCATAGGATCGTTGTTTTCAGGAGATTTGCAATTATCCGCAGCTGTTAAAGATGAATTATTTGCACAATGCCTTTATATCAATACGATTGGGTTTTACCTTTCGCCTACGAATAACGGCAAAGTGTTGTTGAAGTATAGCATTCCTGAATTACAAGACTTAGCGCAAGTCAGTATAGCAGAGCTAAGAAAAGATCCGAATCAAGTACAGCATTATTTGCATTTTCTGGCAGTGTGCCGTGAGATTATTTTTCGCTTTACACCGGAAGGGGAATTTCCTTATGCGCACCAATTGGTACCCAGCTTAATGGTGGCGCAGTACCCTCAGACCAATCTTGCTTTTCAAATGTTGCCTGGTGAGGGAAAAACCATCACCACTGCATTGCAATCCCTAGCATTGTTCGCGCGACAATCGAGTATCGTTGTGGTCGATCCCGGTAATGGTTTATTAAATCAACGTGATTTTGATAAGTTTTTGCCCGTGTATCGCGCTTTGAGAATCCCCTGTTATTATATTACTGTTAACAATACAACCGAAGAACTCAAAGAAATACTGGGCCATGAATCTGGCGTCATTGTTTACTGTACTATGGCGGATTTATCTTTAATTTGGAACCGGCTGGCTATAGAAGGCATGGCCTTAAATCACATTGCGAAAAACGCATTACCTGTTTTCTTCATTGCCAATGAAGGCGATATTCATGTCTTCGATTCCGAGATTTGTTACAATTTATCCGTCGACACAGAAGCGAATGTCGATCCAACCGTGAATCCTTATGCTTGGTTGTATCCGTTTCTGAATCAATTCATGCAACAAAAACCTTGCCCCCTACAACCCACTCAAAATGGGCGGTTGCAGATTTTTGCACAAACAGTTATGGACTTATATAATTATCTTGCCACTAGAGTAACCGCGGAACAATATGCACAATTAAATCAGTTTTCTTCTTATCAACTCGCCAGATGGTTGGTGGCTTCTTGGAAAGCAATGCAACTGACAGAAGAGCGAGATTATGTCATACAACCGTTTACCAATAAACAAGGTCAGGCCTATCAACGCGGCTGCCCTTTAATAGACAGTGTTCCACAACCATTGTCTCATTTCAGCGATGGGGTCGATCAATGCTTGCAAGCCCTCTTAGCTGAAAAATATAAACAATCTGTTTTTCCCATTTATCGTGAATTAGAACACGTTGCAACTGAAACCAGTCTGGATGTGTTTCGCCATTGTCAGGAAACAGATGGCACGCTCATCCTCAATTCAGGAACTATGGGAGAAAGCAGTGAACTGGAAGAATTAGCACGCAAACTGCAGCCAATAGTGGGGGTGGATTTACCACGTTATCGTCAAGTGGCTATTAAAAGAAATACATTAAAATTATCCTCGAATGAGTTAAGCTGGCAAGCAGACATTCATAATTGTATCCGCGCTATTAGGAAAAATGCTGAGACAGAAAATGCACCCATTTTAGTGGTGTGCCGCGATATCCCTCAAGTGTATTCCATTTCTCATTATCTTGGGCAAAAATCATTACAAAATTTATCGGTGGTTACCGGTACGGATGGCCGCTCTCTGGAAGAGTTACAGCAATTAGCACGTCGTGAAAATGCCATTACTTTAGCAACTCCTATTCTAGCGCGCGGTGCTGATATTATCCCCCAAGGACTTCCTTTGATCGTAATTCAAATATCTCCCGAAAAAAAACGACAAACGGAACAGATTATATATCGTATTCGTATAAAGGGAGAATATTATGCTATTTTCAATAAAGCTGCTATTCCGCGGGTAGATGATTTTTTCCTATTTGATCTTTTTGTCGATGACAAATCTAGAATTCAGCATCATCAAAAGCAATTAGTCAATATTAAGCAGCAAGAACGTCAATTGCGTGAATTGTTCGGCGATATCACCCGTCCTGCACAAGCCTATTGTCGCTCTGTTATGGCGTTATTTTACTCTTGCCAAAGAGATACGCGTTTTAACTCAGAGGGGATTCTACAGTTAAGGCAACAATTATTAAAAGAGCAACAGCGCTTGATTGAAGAGTTGGGTCGTGCTTGGAAAGATATTTTAATGGATGCATACCTCTCTAAAGACCAAATGGATCATACCGATATAGCACGTCATTTTGAATTCGAAGTCATGCGCTTGATGGATGCCTATACGCAAAATGTAGAAAATCATTTTGAAGCAATCGAAATGATTTCTGTGCCTAAATACGTTGCATGGTTACAATCATTCCCTTATCAATATACAGCAAATGATAGCCACCACCCTGACAGTGTCTCTTCTGATAATGATACAGTACATTTTATCTTTCAATGTTACACCGTGTATCTACACTATCAGCATCAGCCAAACGGCATTGATATTTCAGAATCCGAAAAAAAGCTTGCAGCTATTATAAGAGAGTGCATGAATGAATTAAACAGATATCTGCGAGAGGAAGAAAATAGCCGATTACCCAATAAAGAACGTATACTGCAGGTAAAAGAATTGCTTCAAAAGGTATATCAGTTGGGAGACATTGGTGTATCAAGCTCTCCCTTAATTTCTGCAGTGAACCCAAGTTCATCAACAGGACAACCAGACTTTTTTAAACAAGCTGCTTCTGTAGCACAGGATCAAGTCACTATTGAATATCCACAGCCCACTAAAGTAACCGCCGATTTCATAAAAAACCTTCACGCAATGAAAACATCTATGGACGCCGAACACACCCGGAGCTTGCGTGGCCGATTTCTAAGCAGTCATAAGAGTCGCATATATGGAATTGTTAGTGCTTCTTTAGAAAAACTTGAGCAATTATTGCCAACTTTAGAGCCTATGGGCGCTAATAATTATCTCGG
The DNA here is from genome assembly GCA_021782495.1 of Pseudomonadota bacterium. Lineage (GTDB taxonomy): Bacteria > Pseudomonadota > Gammaproteobacteria > UBA1113 > UBA1113 > VFKP01. The sequence goes on from JAJXUV010000008.1 coordinate 50,628, forward strand.
CCCTAGATAAACAAACCGTATCCTTGTAATAAAATCCATGCCGCAACACCCGCTGCGGCATCGTCAGTCATGATGCCCCAGCCACCGGGCAGATCTTGCAAGCGTTTTATGGGCCAGGGTTTCCAAATATCAAACACGCGAAATAAAATAAATCCTAGGATCACCACATCCCAACGAAAAGGTGCATAGGCCAAAGTGATCCACATGCCGACCATTTCATCCCAGACAATCGCGCTGTGATCTTTTTCGCCAAAAGCTTTTTCAGAATAGCCACAGATAAAAACGCCCAGAGCAAAAGTGAACAGCAACAACAAACTATATTCCCATACATTCAATCGACTAAAGACATAAAAAAAAGGAATGGCAATGAGACTGCCCCAGGTTCCTGGCATACGCGGCAACAAGCCACTGCCTAAACCGCAACTCAAATAATGCAGTGGATTAGACCAGACCAAACGCGTTATATTCATAGCAGTTGATTTTTCGGCAAGGCGCCGAGCTCTCGAGCGTCAGGAGTGTAGTACCCTACATGACTGGCGCGAGATGGGCGAAGGCAACAAAGCCTAAGAATCAGATGCGAAGAGTATATTTTTTTATTCATCTTCTTTTTCTATCCTCTTGGATTGCGAAGACCGCCATTCGACCGATCTTAAGATGGGCATCAATTTATCTAAAACGGCATTCACATATTTGAAACTCTCTTCACCTCCATATATTTTAGCCAATTCAATCGCTTCGTTGATCACCACCCGATAAGGCGATTCCAAACAATACGCAAATTCATAGGTAGACAATAATAAAATAGATCGTTCAATGGGATCGATTTTATCTAAGGGCCTGTCTAAGACTTTAGCTAAATGTTCACACAATTTTTCATAACGTTCTGCAACCCCGGTGAAAATTTTAGTAAAAAACTCTCCATCCATTTGTCTGAAATATTCTTCTGCCATGAATTGTTCGCTGATATAAGGCACCTCATTGCCCGTTAATAACCACTGGTAAATGGCTTGCATGGCATATCGTCGAGACATGCGTCTTTTTCTGGGATTAATTTGTTGCATAATTTACTACTCCGCTCTACGTTTTAATTGCTGTATCTCTTTGCGAAAGGCTTCTAAATCTTCAAAAGATTTGTACACCGAAGCAAAACGCACATAAGCCACTTCGTCTAAAGACAATAATTCTTCCATCACCCATTCTCCGATTAAAGAAGAAGGGACTTCTCGTTCTGCCACCGCGCGCAATTTACTTAAAATGCGATGAATAGCGGCATCCACGACATCGGTTGCCACAGAACGCTTTTCCAAAGATTTTAAAATACCCCTTCTCAATTTAGTTTCGTCAAATTGACTGCGCGTCCCATCGCGTTTAATCACACGCGGCCAGGACAATTCCACCACTTCAAAAGTAGTAAAACGCTCATTACAGGATAAACACTCCCGTCTGCGCCGAATTTGATCGCCGGTGATCACCAAACGAGAATCAATCACCTTTGTTTCTTCAAAATGACAAAATGGACAATACACTCTTATTTTTCCTCATGTGATGTCATTCCTGCGAAAGTACTTTTTTGTCATTCCTGCGAAAGCAGGAATGACAAAACTGTCGCGAGGATCACAGAACTACTGATAAACTGGAAAATCTTGGCACAATTGTAACACTTCTTGACGCACTTGTCGTATTACGGCTTCATCGCCAATATGGTGCAACACTTTTGCTATCCAAGAAGCCAAAATTTGCATCTCTTTTTCCTTAAAACCGCGCGTGGTCGAAGCCGCTGTACCCAAACGCAAGCCACTGGTGACAAAAGGCGAACGGGTTTCTTTAGGGACTGTATTCTTATTAACCGTGATATTTGCTTTCCCCAAAGCTTCTTCCGCATCTTTTCCTGTGTAAGATTTATCCAAAAGACTCAATAAAAACAAGTGATTATCCGTCCCTCCGGACACGATGTCAAAACCTTCTTTCATCAAAGCCGTCGCTAAGGCTTGGGCATTCTTAACCACTTGTTGCTGATAGGTCTTAAATTCAGGCCTCATCGCTTCTTTAAAAGCCACCGCTTTGGCGGCGATCACATGCATTAAAGGACCACCCTGCATGCCTGGAAACACAACCGAATTTAATTTCTTTTCAATCTCCGGATTGGCTTTGGCTAAAATCAAACCGCCTCGAGGCCCGCGCAAGGTTTTGTGGGTGGTAGAGGTCGTGACATCGGCGATGGACACCGGTGAAGGATAAACACCAGCAGCCACCAAACCCGCTACATGTGCCATATCAACCACAAAATAGGCATTGACCCGATCGGCAATTTCCCTAAAAATAGACCAATCTACAGTACGTGAATAGGCTGAAAAACCTGCCAATATCATCTTGGGTTTGTGTTCCAAGGCCAAAGCTTCGACTTGTTGATAGTCGATAAAGCCTTTTTCATCCAAGCCATAAGCAATAGGTCGATACAATTTACCGGAAAAATTCACTTTAGAACCGTGGGTTAAATGGCCGCCTTGAGACAAATCCATGCCTAAAAAGGCATCCCCCGGTTCCATCAACGCCATATACACCGCTGCATTGGCTTGAGAACCCGAATGCGGTTGCACATTGGCATACGCTGCACCAAATAAGGTTTTAACGCGCTCTAAAGCCAGGGTTTCAGCCTTATCTACATATTCACAGCCTCCATAATAACGCTTTCCCGGATAGCCCTCAGCGTATTTATTAGTCAGCTGCGAGCCTTGTGCGGCCAACACAGCGGGACTCACGTAATTTTCCGAAGCAATCAACTCAATATGTTCTTCTTGTCGGCGCTCTTCCGCTTGAATGGCCTGATACAATTCTGGATCGACTTCGCTTAAAGATAAGTGCTTATCAAACATGGTGGATTCTCCTCGAGGTTTTGATTTGAATCTTATCTGAAAAGCCACAAAAAGTCATTTATATTGATTTCAATCTCAAAATCGGTTATCTTATGACCAATATTAAAACAACGAGGATCCAAAGTGGCACAATATATTTACAACATGCGTGGCGTCAGCAAAATCGTACCACCGCATCGCGCAATTTTAAAAGACATTTATTTGTCTTTTTATCCGGGTGCCAAAATCGGCGTCTTGGGTTTAAATGGCGCGGGAAAATCCACTTTATTGCGGATTTTAGCCGGTGTCGATACAGAATTTGAAGGCGAAGCCAAAGCTTTGGCTGGAACACGGATTGGCTATTTGCCTCAAGAACCACAATTGGATCTCAGCAAAACCGTGCGCGGCAATGTGGAGTTGGCTGTAGCCGATACATTGCAACTCTTAAACCAATTCAATGAAATCAGCTTGCGCTTTGAAGAACCTTTAAGCGATACGGAAATGGATCAACTCTTAGAACAACAAGGTAATTTGCAAAATAAAATCGATGCCGTGAATGGATGGGAAATAGAACGCACTTTAGAATTGGCGGCAGAAGCTTTGCGTTTACCGGCTTGGGAAGCCAACATCAATCAATTATCGGGCGGTGAAAAACGCCGCGTGGCTTTGTGTCAATTGCTATTGTCTTCTCCAGATATGTTGTTACTCGATGAACCCACAAACCATTTGGATGCTGAAAGTGTGGCTTGGCTGGAACATTTTTTACAAAATTACAAAGGCACCGTTATTGCAGTCACACACGATCGCTATTTTCTCGACAATGTTGCCGGTTGGATTTTAGAATTGGATCGGGGTGAGGGCATTCCCTTTGAAGGCAATTATTCTGCTTGGTTGGCACAAAAACAAGAACGTTTGGCTTTGGAAGAACGCCAAGAAAAAGCACATCAAAAAGCCATGGCCGCAGAATTAGAATGGGTTCGTGCCAATCCCAAAGGAAAACGCACCAAAAACAAAGCGCGTTTGGCGCGTTTTGAAGAAATGAATTCCAAAGAATTTCAAAAACGCAATGAAACTCAAGAAATTTACATTCCACCCGGGCAACGCTTGGGCGATCTGGTGATAGAAGCAAATCATTTGACCAAATCGTTTGAAGGTCGTGTCTTGTTCCAAGATTTGTCTTTCAATTTACCCAAAGGCGGCATTTTAGGGATCATCGGTGCAAATGGTGCAGGGAAATCCACCTTATTGAAATTGATTACAGATCAAGAAAAACCCGACAGTGGAACTTTGCGCTTGGGCGACACGGTGCAATTGTCTTATGTGGATCAATCGCGCGATCATTTGAATGCGCAAAAAACTGTGTGGGAAGAATTGTCCGATGGCTTGGATCAAATTGTCGTGGGCGCTTATCAAATTCCTTCGCGGGCTTATTTGGGTCGATTCAATTTTAAAGGCAGCGATCAACAAAAATTCATCGGCGATCTGTCGGGCGGTGAACGCAATCGCGTTCATTTGGCTAAAATGTTAAAAAGTGGTGGTAATCTTTTGTTGCTGGATGAACCGACGAACGATTTAGACATTGAAACGCTCAGAGCCTTAGAAGAAGCCTTGCTGACTTTCCCCGGTTCTGCGGTGATCGTTTCGCACGACCGCTGGTTTTTGGATCGCGTTGCCACACACATCCTCGCTTTTGAAGACGATGGCACGCACACCTGGTTTGAAGGTAGCTTCAGTGAATACGAAGAAGATAAAATCAAGCGCTTAGGCACCGATGCGGTTTTGCCCAAACGCATCAAACAACGTGTGGCGATGATAGGGGGTTAAGTGCTTGGAAAAGAAGCGTGTAGCTCTGGTTATACAATGCATTCCAAGTGATCGCAAAAGCTATGAAGCTTTCAGCTTCGCACAAGATTGGATTGCGCAATCTCAACATTTTTTAAGTGGCATTTTTTTTTATGGGGATGGTGCTTACCACGCTTTGTTGAATCAAATAAACAGCGATGAAAAAATGGAATTAGATTGGTCGATACTCCATACGCCTTTGTGTGTGTGTGTGTCGAGTATGAAACGCCGTGGTATACGAGAAACCTCTTTTGAAGTGGTCGGATTGGGGTATTTGGCGAAGTTGTATGAAGAAAACGATGAAGTGGTGGTTTTCTAGATGTCAAAAAACATGGTCTGTATCAAACGCAGTGCGCCAAAAAGTCCGGATTATGAATGCGAATATTTGGATCTGGTCACGGCTCTGGCGAGTTTTGATTACCACATCGATTTGGTTTTTCAAGACGAGGGCTCGCGTTCTTTGTTAGTTGCCGATCAAGAATCGATTCACAGCAAACGGCTGCAATCCTTGCCTTTATTCGATGTCCACGACATTTGGGTGGATGAAGAAAGTTTGAAAGTACGACAATTGAGTTCAGCATCGCTCAGTATCGCGGCAAAACCACTCAGTAAAGCAGAACTGAATATTTTAGTAGAAAGAAGTAAATGGATATATGTGTTATAGATTGTCATTCCTTTTTGGTCATCCCTACGAAAGCAGAGATCCCGTGTTTGAAACTGGATTCCTGCTTTCGCAGGAATGACAGAACCGTAGGTAATTTATGTCCTTAAAACTATTCAACCAAAACGGCTATCTGTTAGATCTTCAAATGTGGAACGAAGCACTGGCTGAAGAAATCGCCGAACAAGAATGCTTGACTCTCAGTCCAGCACATTGGGAAATCCTACGCGCTTTACGGCAATTTTACCAACAATACGCTACACTGCCTACTATGCGTGCTTTTTTGAATTATCTACAGCGCGAATGTGACTTGAAAGACATCGACAGTCCACAATTGTATGCTTTGTTTCCCAAAGGCCCTATTGCCCAAGGCGCTAAGATTGCCGGATTGCCCAAACCAAAACATTGTATTTAAGACTCTTGTCATTCCTGCGAAAGCAGGGATCCCGTTTTAAATTCACTGGATTGCTGCTGGATTTTATGCTCGCGAAAGCGAGCAGAGGAATGACAGAACTGGGGCAGAGGCTATTATAAGCTCTCTAACTCAAATCCATCACCACATTCAAAATTCCCGTCGTACCGGTGATGTAACTGCACAGCGCAGCTCCCTGAGCGTGTTTTGGTTGTGAACTCCCACCGGGCGTAATATCGATTCCACCCCCCGAAGGATTGCTAAAAACATAGGTAGTGCCACTCAAGGTGACGGTTCCCGGCGAAGGAAGGGGCAAGGCACGCGTCAATTGCGCGGCTAAAATCGCACAGGTTCCCGTGACCGAAGATAGATGTGCACCTCCGCCAGGCTGAGCAGCCGTCTGACTCGCGGGAATACCACTAATACCAATGCCTAGATAATTGCCACTGGTGGACACGATGATGTTTCCACCCGTCCAAGGATTCACTGCATCTGAACCACTTAATAAGCCCAGCGCGACGAGATCGGCAAGATTAATCATTCCAGATTGATAATTGGGGGATTGCGCATACGCGCGCACGGCATTGCCGATATCCCCCACTATCTTGATAGTCGCCGTCGCTTTGGATTTTTCACTGGCGGTTTGATAATACATCAACACGCCCAGGAGAATCACAGCGCCGATGATTAGACTCAACAGCGTCTCTAGCAAGGTTAAACCCGAAGATTGAATTCGATTTTTCAAACTGACTGGAAACGCTGTCATGTTGGCTACACTCTACAGCTGATAAACAAAAGAACATGTTCCACCACTCACCGGCGTCACATTACTCTGTGATGCCGTCGCAGAGACAAGCGCATTACAATTAGAATCTCCGCTCTTTGCTCCAGGGATCCCAATTTCGATCGTTGCCGTTGAGGCTGTAGCAGCTGTTACTGTTGCCGTGTATGGCAAGCCCCAAGGATCGTTGAGTGTGGCAGGTAATAAACCAGCACCTTGTAAAGTAGAAATCGCATTATCACCTGTCAAGTTACTAGCAGCTCCCCCACCCGCAATATAAGTATCCGCGGCAGCGACAATACCATTCATATCCGATATAACCTTACTAACCGAAGCACTGGTTTTAGTCGCATTATAAAACATCACGACGGCGATGATGATTAAGGCACTGACGGCCAAAGCCAACATCACTTCGAGTACTGTTATCCCCGGCATTTTGCGAATCCATTTTTTCGTTAACATTCGTTTCATTACATCCTCTCCTCAATTGATAAAAAACACATTAAAAACACTCCCCAAACACTTTAAAGCGTATACATAAAAGAACAACCACTCCCCGCTGGACTCCCCGCTGGTTGAACAGCTTGTTTAATTGCTTGACACTGCTTATCCGTATTTTTTGCAAGTCCAATGAGATTAATCGTCACAGTCGTTGGCACTGACTCAGAAACGGTGGTCGTGTACGCTTGTCCCCAAGGATCGATCAGTGAACTGGGCAACAAATCATTGTCTTGCAGAACCTGAATCGTCGTATCCGTTGTCACGGGATAAGCCGTCGCATAATCTCGATAAGCACCTACAATGGCATTCATATCTGCTACGGCTTTGTTGACATTCGAGCCATAACTTACGGTTCCATAATACATCACTATTCCTAAAATCACCAAGGCACCCAGGGCTAAGGCCATCATAGTTTCTAAGAGCGTCAATCCTTGTATGTTCAGGTATTCTTCGTCGCGAAACATCTTTCTTATTCAACCCCATCCTTAAAACGCATAGACAAAACCACATTGTGGATTACCAATCCTGTTGCCACAATCTCCTCCTCCAATAACTTTTGCTGAACCATTCACTGCTGATTTCACAGCATTGCAAGTTTTATCCTTCTCTGGCGGCCCCAATGACTGGATCCCAATCACTATTTCTGTATTACCGATAGGAGAGCATGAAACTGCAACATAAGTTTGCCCCCAGGGATCGTTCAAAGGCGTAGGCAAAAAACCCTGCAGTTGTAAAGTAGTCATGGGAACACCGTTATTTCCACTTAAAACCAATATATTCCCCTGTGCCACATACGCCTTATACGCACTTAAAATTGCATTCATATCATTGACTATCTTCGTCGCAGCCGAGGTTTGCCGCGCTGATTGATAGAAGGCAATAACGCCCACCAACACCAAAGCACTGACGGCCAAAGCCATCATGACTTCCAAGACCGTTATCCCCTTTGTATTGCGCCTAGAAGCCTTCATATTCTTTCTCAACTTGCTAAACTTTGGGAAATACTATAAGTTCCCATCACCATTAAGCCTGCCACTACCGCACTTAAACACAAAAGCAACATCCCCAATATATTGCTTGCTTTCTTGAGCACTTTCAACCCTTTGGCATTGGCTTGTTTGCCTTGCCGCACCAAAGCATGTTCAAAACCCTTAGCTTCGGCAATAGCTCTTAAACGAATGATATCGCTTTTATTAATTAAGCCTGTATCCAAGACATCGGCAATATTGCCTTCGCCTTTACCCAACCGCCGCTCCATTAAACGCATGTGAAAGCGCAGGTAAATGCTGGCTTGCCCTCGAATTAAAGACAAAGCTTGTTTGAACACCACGCCATTTAAGACCAACAAACCCATGGTTTCCATGAAATTCGCCGCCGTTAATTTACGGTACAAATTCAACAGTGGAATTTGGTCGAGCAGCTCCCGTCCTGGACCTATGTAGGTCTTCAGGATGAAATTTAACAAAATGATAAAACCTATTATACCTAAGATAATGATCCACCATCCATTTGTCAACATTTGCGCTAAAAGATACAAGTTTTGGCCACTTCCCGGCCACTGTGCCACTGGCTTCACAAGGGCAAATTGATCTAACAATCCGCCTTTACTATTAAAGTTCACAATAATACCACAAGCAAAAACTAAAACAATCAGAGGATAGGTCAGTGTGGAAAGCACCGTAGCAAGCACTTCAGATTGCTGCCCTAAAGCTTCAGCCGCCACGCGAATATTGTGTACCATCGTACCACCTTGTTCGCCAATACGCACCAATTCCACCACATAATGCGGAAACCAACCCACCATGCCATCCGAGAAAGATTTTCCTTCTGCCAAAGCACGCGAAATATTTTTCGCCACCATTTTAGAAGCCCCTTCCATCACCTTTTCCAACACGACGATAGCCTTGGGCGCTGGAACCCCGTCTTCGACTAAAGTCGCCAAGTCTTCTAAAAAACTTTGCTGGTCGCCGCCTCTAAAGAGGAAGCGATCGAAGTTAAAGCCTTTGGCAGGCGCTTTTGGTTTTGAGTTTTTCTCTCTGGCCATACTATACTGTACTTTCCATTCATTTATCAGCTTACCGCTCCCTGACGGTCGCGGCTCGGTTTTTTATAGCATAAAGCATACCAAGTAAAATAGCGAGTTTTATAAAGAAAACATTCTAAATCGCTTTAAATACGCGCCGCTTCAACCACGCCATCAAGACAATGGTCACCACAATGCCCATCCCCGTAGCAACATGTGCATATTGTGAGGGCAACAAGCGCAACGCATTCGCATTGCCTTTAATTCCAAAGGGGATTGCCAATAGCACTGCCATGAGCGAAGCACCTGCCACCAGTCCGCAAGAAATCAATAAACCCGTCTGGTTAGCTTGATGTTCTTTTTCCTCACGCACCGTTTTGGATTCATTACACAGACGTTTTTCCAGCCCTTTTTTGATGTACCACGACAACAGGCCACCGAGAATCAAAGGCGTTGTCGTACTGATGGGCAAGTAAATTCCCAAGCCTAAAGGCAAGATCGCAATTCGAAATCCTCTTTTTTGTAAGACAGGATTCAACAACAATGCCAAAATAGCCAAACCCATTCCCAGCGCCAACATGGTGTCATTGAATTGGTGCGTGAATAAGCCACTAACCACAGCCGCCATCAAACCGGCTTGCGGCGCTAAGAGCATTTGCCCTGGATCCATCCCTGCATGAGGCAATACGCCACCAATGCCATACGCATTGAATAAGAGATCTAAAATCAAAGGTAAAATCAAGGCCGAAACCGCCACGCCTATCATCATCATGACTTGTTGTTTCCACGGCGTTGCGCCAACCATATGACCGGCTTTTAAATCTTGCATGATATCAGCGCTGATAGCCGCAGCTGAACAAATAAGTGCGGTGATCATAATGGCCAGCGCCATCGCTGCCAGAGTGTGGATATCTTCTACTTTAGCGTGGGCTCTACCTAACCACAACATGATGAGCAAAGAAGACAGAATCAATGACATTAAAGCCATACTCGAAATAGGACTCGAAGAAGAACCGATCAATCCTGCAAAATAAGCACAGACAGTCGAGAAAAAGAAACCTGCCACAACCGCAAAAAACACGCACAAAACCACCATCATTCTGGCATCCGTTGCAGGCAGCGATAATTTTGGATTCAATCCAAAATGCGCCAGTAAAAAATAGGCTGGAATCGTTAAAAGAACAATGCCATAAAAAACCCTTAAAATAGGTATATCGCGTTCTGTTCGAAGAATCGCCGACAATCCCCTTTTTTTAAATTTCGACATAGAGACGATCGAAGTCTTAATGCCATAGTAAATGGGCCTTAGCAAACCGATGATGGCGTAGATACCGCCTATCATCATAGTACCCACTCCAATGTATCGAATGTGCAATTGCCATAAACTGGCAGCAATTTGCCCCGGATGTGCGAGACTCTCAGAAGGTATGCCATACACCAAGGACAAAATGGGTACGCCAACCACCCAACCTAAAATCACACCGGTTAAAATCGCCATCCCCACATTCGCGCCAATGATATAACCCGCTCCGATTAAGGCAGGTGAAAACCCACAACCTAAGCCAAAAGCCATATGTTCTCGCACCCACCAAATTTGTGCGGCCTCGGCCACCACTTTAAAGCCTGTTTGAAAAAGGGCAATAACAGCGCCCCAAGCACCACCGGTTAATAAATCCTTTAAGCCCACACTTTTTTCGGCGTTGATCCGCAAAATATTGCCAATGGCCGTGCCTTCTGGGAAGCGCAAACTGGGTTCTGTCAACAATACCTTCCGAATGGGAACCGTAAATAAAACCCCTAAAAGTCCGCCTATCAAACCGACGAGCATCGTCACTGCGTAATTAAAGCCGACCCAATAATGGAAAATAATTAAAGCGGGCAAAGAATAGACCATGCCGGAAGCCAAGGCTTCGCCTGCCGAAGCAGAGGTTTGGACCAAATTACTTTCTAAGGCATTTGAACGCTTAAAGAAATGCAAAATTCCCATAGAAGTGACTGCGGCTGGAATAGAGGCTGAAATCGTCAAACCCACTTTCAAGGCTAAAAAAGCATTGGCTGCGGCCAGTATCACTGTTAAAATCAACGCAAGCACAATGGCTTTAAAGGTCATTTCTGGCACATTGGCTGAGGAAGGAAATAAAGGATTATCGGAAGACGCGTCCATGAGTATTTATCCTTTTATATCAAGGTTTAAAAGACTAGCACACTCACTCTTTTGAAAACAAGCTGACATACCCTATCACCATTGCCAGGTAAATTAGCGACAATTTAACCGAGACGCGACCGTAAGGGAGCGGTGAAAAGAGAACAGGGTCCGCTTTCACCGCTCCCTTACGGTCGCGTCTCGGTTAGAAAAACCTGTAATTCTGACAAGATACAAGCTGACAAACCCTCTCATCTGGCTGTATAATGTTTTTTTATAATATAGATAATTGATCCAACATGAAACAAGAAATTAGCCAACTCATTGAACAAGCTTTGCGAAAAATGGAGCTGGGGGAGCAGTTACCTGCAACTGCGATCCAAATTGAACGTACGCGGGATCGAAAATTTGGCGATTTTGCCTCGAATATCGCGTTATTATTGGCAAAACCCCTTCAAAAAACACCGCGCGAACTGGCCGAAGCCATTATTCGCCATTTACCCGAACATCCTTATATAGGGCAGGTAGAAATTGCAGGTCCGGGGTTCATTAATTTTTTTGTGAAGACCGAAGGCTTCTTGGCCGTGATTGCCGAGGTTTTGAAACAAAAAGAACAGTATGGAAATAGCCAGTTGGGTCAACAGGAATCGGTTTATTTAGAATTTGTTTCGGCCAATCCCACCGGACCTTTGCACGTCGGTCATGGTCGTGGCGCAGCTTATGGCGATACCTTAGGTAATTTGTTGGTCAGTCAAGGCTATGCCGTGCACCGAGAATATTATGTCAATGACGCGGGCCGTCAAATGGCTATTCTCGCTTTGAGCGTCTGGTTACGGTATCTGGAATTGTGCGGCGAAAAGATTGTTTTCCCTCAAAATGGATATAAAGGCGAGTATGTTCTGGGGATCGCAGAAAAATTAAAAATGCACGTACAACAGACTTTACACTATGCACTTTCAAAATGGTGGCCTTCTGATATTACGCCCGATGCAGGTAACCCTGGAGGTGACAAAGAAAAACACGTCGATGATTTAATTCAAGCCATGCAACAATGTTTGGGTGAAACCCATTACAATGTCGTGTTTGACTTGGCTTTAAACGATGTCTTAGACGATATTCGCGATGATTTAGCGGATTTCGGTGTGCACTTTGATCAATGGTTTTCTGAAAAACAATTAGCGACACAAGGTTTATTAGAACAAGGTGTTGATCGCTTAAAAGCACTGGGGTACACTTACGAAGAAGACGGCAATTTGTGGTTTAAAGCCACCGCCTTTGGCGATGAAAAAGATCGAGTATTGATTCGTAAAAATGGTCAACCCACTTATTTTGCGTCGGATGTTGCTTATCATGCTTTGAAATATCAAAAAGCCTCACGCATCATTGACATTTTAGGGGCCGATCACCACGGTTATGCACCTCGGATTAAAGCAATGTTGACCGCTTTGGGTTTGGATCCCACACGTTTATCAGTACAATTCATTCAATTCGCTATTTTGTATCGCGGCAAAGAACGCGTGCAAATGTCAACGCGCAGCGGTTCTTTTGTCACTTTGCGCTCTTTGCGAGAAGAAGTGGGTCGTGATGCTGCGCGCTTTTTTTATGTATCGCGCCGTCATGAACAACACATGGATTTTGATTTGGATTTAGCAAAATCAAAAAGCAATGAGAATCCCGTGTATTACATCCAATACGCACACGCCCGAATTTGCAGTGTCTTTCGGCAATTGCAGGCACAAGGATTGTCTTATGATGAACAAGAAGGGTTAAAGCATTTGGAACGATTGCAGCTTGAAGAAGAAAAAGCTTTGTGCGATAGTTTAAATCGTTATCCAGCGATGTTAGCAGAAGCTGCATTGCAATATGAACCGCATTGGATCGCGCATTTTTTAAGGGATTTGGCACACCAATTCCACACCTATTACAATGCCCATCAATTTTTGGTGACCGATACCGCTTTGCGAAACGCTCGCTTATGTTTAATCAGCGCGGTACGGTATGTCTTAAGGCATGGGTTAACTTTAATTGGGGTGAGTTGCCCCGAAATGATGTAAATGAAGAAAGGATTATAAAAGATGGCAACACAAGGCAGAAGAAAAAACTCCACTTCCTCCGGAAGCAGGCGTCGTAAAAAAAACCAAAATCAAAAAAAATGGATTTTGTATGTGGGCGTATTGGCGATGGGTGCAGCTGCCATTGTGTTTTACAATCAATATGCAGGCTCTATCACTTTTCATCCTTCAGCAACAGAAACGCTGGCCGGTGCGAAAAGCAAAAAATCCACTCAAGAAGCTTTTGTAGAACCCGATTACCAATTCTACACACTATTGCCACAAAGCAATACACCTCATTCTGAAGCCACTCATCTAGAAGCCAAGAAACCTGCAACGAACACTGTGGTCAGCACCGCCAAAGCCGACAATACCGCTACCACGACGACGGTTGCTAAAAGTACAGCGCCGATTGTGAGTGCCGCACCCACGCCGTTGCCTCCTAAAACAAACAACCGTTATCGATTGCAATTAGCGGCTTTTAAACAGTATAAAGATGCCGATGAATTAAAAGCCAAATTAATTTTACGCGGATATCCTACGACCATTAACAGCGCTACTGTCAACGGTGCTATTTGGTATCGACTCTGGATTGGCCCTTATGACACGGTCACGCAAGCCAAAACCACTCAAACGCAACTGGAACAAACGCATTTGGTTTCACACACGCAGGTGATACCGCAATGAAAAAATTGCCCTTAAAATTTATTTGGATCATGACTTGCTCTGCTGGTATCACGGCTTACTATTCTCTCAAAACCTTGATTTATGCTTGGATGAAAAGCAATCCAGATACGTTAAGCCACATCATCACTACTTGGGCAAAGTCTTTGTTGAAAGTCATCGATGTGCGATGCGAAGTGATTGAACTCCAACCTGTGGCATTACCCGAAAACACGCCCATTATTTTTATGAGCAATCATTTGAGTTTATACGATATTCCTGTCCTGTTGGTTTCTCTACCCGGCACAGTGCGCATGATCGCTAAAAAAGAATTGTTCAAAGTGCCTTTGTGGGGGCACGCGATGCAACAAAGTGATTTCGTTTCGATTGACAGAGACAATGCCGCACAAGCGCTGCAAGATTTAGACTTGGCCGCACAAAAAATGAAACGCGGTGTGCGTTTGTGGATTGCGCCGGAAGGCACACGTTCGCACGATGGTCAATTACACGCTTTTAAAAAAGGCGCCTTTAATTTGGCGATTCAAACGGGCGCCACCATTGTGCCCATTACGATTAAAGGAACCGATCAATTGCTACCGGCCAAAACGTGGCAATTTAAACAAGGGCGAACTGTGAAAATTTATCTGGGAGAACCCATCAATGCGCGTGATTACACTTTAAAAGATCGAATGAAATTGCTACAGCGCGTGCGAGAAGCCATTCTTTTGCCATATGCCTCTCAGTAATGTATACTGTATGCATTAACCGAGCCGCGACCCTAGGGAGCAGAGAAAGCGGGCTCCGCTCTCTTTTCACCGCTCCCTAGGGTCGCGGCTCGGTTTATTGTTTAACTTTTTCAGAGAATACCCCTTTATGGCGATACCTATCCACAAACACCCTAAAGTTTTATCGGTATTTAGCCTGGTGATGATCAACGTCATCGCCGTAGACAGCTTAAGAAGTTTGGCCATCAATGCAGAACTCGGCGCCAGCCTCATTTTTTATTATATATTAGCGGCTTTCTTATTCTTTTTCCCAGTGGCGTTTGTGGCAGCAGAACTCGCCACAGGCTGGCCGCAAATCGGCGGTATTTACATTTGGGTGCGCGAAGCTTTTGGCAAACGCTGGGCTTTCGTGACCATTTGGTTGCAGTGGTTTTACAACATCCTCTGGTATCCGACGATCCTCGCTTTTGTTGCGACGACACTGGCTTATTTATTCGATCCCGCTTTGGCGCAAAGCAAAACCTATCTCATCAGTGTTTTACTCATCAGTTTCTGGGCTACCACGATCATCAATTGCTGTGGCATTCAATTTTCCAGTTGGGTGAGTACAGTGGGTGCGATCGTCGGCACTTTATTGCCGATTGCTTTGTTGATTGTATTGGCGGCCGTGTGGTTATTCACGGGCCATCCAAGCGCCATCGATTTTAATTGGCATTCTATCATTCCAGCTAATAGAATGAGTGGCAATCTGGCTTTTCTAGTGGCTGTATTATTTGGGTTACTCGGCATGGAAATGTCAGCCACGCATGCGGAAAATGTGCGTCAGCCTAAACGCGATTATCCCAAAGCCATCGCTTATTCAGCTTTAATTATTCTATTGTCCTTAGCCTTATCTTCTTTGGCCATTGCCATCGTCTTACCCAAACAACAATTGAATTTGGTTTCAGGCTTAATTGACGCTTTCGTGGCTTTTCTCACCCCCTTTCATTTACAAGCTTTAACACCGTGGATTATTGTGTCGATCACCATCGGCGCTTTTTGCAGTGTGTCGACATGGGTGATTGGCCCGGTTCGAGGACTCATGGTCGCAATAGAAGATGAATGCTTACCCACTTGGCTGAGTTATACCAATAAAAAAGATGCCCCTGTGACTCTGTTGTTGTTGCAAGCACTTATCTTCTCTTTCATTTCGTTGATCTTCGTTTACATGCCCAACATCCAAAGTTCTTATTGGGTCCTCTCCGCATTGGCGGCACAATTGGCGATGATCGTTTATGTGTTCATGTTTACAGCGGCGATTCATTTAAGATACAAATACCCCTTGCATTACAGAACCTATAATGTTCCCGGCGGCACAAAAGGGATGTGGATCTTAGCCGGTTTAGGGATTTTAAGTTGCGTACTTGCCATAGGATTAGGTTTGTTAGCGCCCGATGGCATTCATGTCGGCAATACCTGGACCTATCCCGTCAAATTGCTCAGCGGGATCCTTTTATGCATATTGATCCCCCTGGCTTTGTTTCAACGAGCAAGCATTGCAGGAAATCGTTTGACCCAATAGTAGTAGACACTATTGCAATTTGTTATAATGCTCTCATATTATAAGAACGTGAATTCTGTTTAAAAATGTAGATTTAGTTGCTTTAACCGAGCCGCGACCGTTAGGGAGTGGAGAAAGCGGGCACCATTCTCATTTCACCGCTCCCTAACGGTCGCGGCTCGGTTAGAACATCACTATATTGTTGGATGTTTCGGTTTGGTTTGAATTTTTAAGCAGAATTCGTGTTAAGAAGGTATAAATTGGGAGTAACTCATGGGTAAACGCATCATTTTGTTTTTATTGACCAACTTAGCCGTCATCGTGGTGGCTTCATTCATTTTAAACTTGTTCAATGTCACCCCTTATTTAAACCAAAAGGGTTTGAATTACCAATCCTTATTTATCTTTGCGCTAATTTTTGGTTTTGCTGGCGCTTTCATTTCGCTCTTGTTGTCTAAAACCATGGCTATTTACGGCATGGGCGTAAAACGCATTGAAAATCCCCGTAACCAATATGAAAGTCAATTGATGGCCACCATACAAAATCTGGCACAAAAAGCCAATATCGGTATGCCAGAAGTGGGTATTTACGACAGTCCTGAACCCAATGCTTTTGCCACAGGTTGGAATAAAAATAAAGCTTTGGTCGCGGTGTCTACGGGCTTATTGCAAAACATGAACCCAGAAGAATTAAATGGCGTTTTGGGCCATGAAATTTCGCACATTTCCAATGGCGACATGGTGACGATGACTTTATTGCAAGGCGTGTTGAACACTTTCGTTATCTTTTTTGCGCGCATCGCCGCTTTTGTAGTCGCTCAATTTTTACAAAGAGACGAAGAAAACAGCAGTATCAGTACTATGACCTATTGGCTGGTGAGCATGGCCTTTGAAATTGTATTTGGCATCCTTGCGAGCATCGTGGTTTTGGCTTTTTCGCGTTGGCGAGAATTCAGAGCCGATGCCGGTTCCAGTCGTCTCGTTAGCAAAAGCAGTATGATAGCGGCCTTAAACCGTTTGCAACAATTAACCGCCAAAGGCGTTCCCGAAGATAACCGTGCGCCCTCACTGGCCACCTTTAAAATTTCCGATCAAAAAAGCCGCTTTGGCCGTTTGTTCGCCAGCCATCCGCCTTTGGAAGAAAGGATTGCGGCTTTAGAGCGAGTGAAATAAGCTCTATTTCCTTCTACGGAGGAAATAGAGGCTATGATATTTCCTTTTTTTAAGGAAAATTAGGGTAAAAACGCTCCTATATTCAATCCAATCATACATTTTACATGAAAACCTTGCTTTTACTTCATGTAATATGTATAATTGGATTATACATTTTGCAAATTTTTGTCCTTTTTTATGTTGGAAATAAAACGTACTCTTCTGCCTGAATTGACCCACTGCGCCTCCTTATATCCGGTGGTAACCGTATTAGGGCCGCGCCAATCGGGAAAAACCACTTTAGTGAAAATGGCTTTTCCCGAGAAGCCTTACTTAAACTTGGAAGACCCTGATATTCGCAGTTTTGCGCAAATTGACCCCCGCCAATTTTTAGAACAGTATCCCAATGGCGCTATTTTAGACGAAATACAACGGGTTCCTATGCTACTGTCTTATATCCAAGGCTTGGTTGATAAGAAAAATTCCCCGGGTCTATTTATATTAAGCGGAAGCCATCAACTTCCATTGCAAGAAGAGATTATGCAATCACTTGCCGGTAGGACGGCTATTTTACACTTAATGCCTTTAAGTTTGGCTGAATTAACCGCGGTTTCTTTAGATCACGATTTAGATCAACAATTGCTATATGGCTTTTACCCCAGAATTTATCAACATTCTATTGAACCGCAACGTTTTTACCGAGATTACATACAAACTTATGTTGAGCGCGATCTCAAAATGATGATAAACATTAAAGATCTCGATCAATTTCGACGTTTCTTGAATTTAATTGCAACCCGCGTTGGCCAATTGATGGATTATACACAACTGGCCAATGATTTAGGTATTTCACGCCATACCATCAAAGCTTGGATATCGCTATTAAAAGCCTCTTTCATTGTCACCACACTGCCCCCTTATTTTGAGAATTTAGGAAAACGAATCATTAAATCTTCTAAATTATATTTCAATGACGTGGGTCTTGTGTGTTATCTATTAGGCATTCGACACACAGAACATTTGTTGAATCATCCTTTACGGGGATATTTATTTGAAAATTTGGTTGTAAATGAAATTTCTAAATTTTTGTCAAATGCGGGTGAAGAACCTTTACTCTATTTTTATCGAGACAACAATCAATTAGAAGTAGATTTGGTATTTCAACATGGAATTGATTTAATCGCAATCGAAATCAAATCTGCAAAAACCTTTAATCAAGATTTTCTAAAAAATTTAACCCAATTTCAAGCACTATTACCCCCTTCTTATACCCTGAAGACTTATCTCATTTATAGCGGCGAACATGAACAAAAAGTATTTGATCACCAAGTTTTAAATTACCGGCACAGTAGCCAAATTTTTGAGGAATCGGAATAGCCTGAACGCCGTCATTGCGAGGCACGTAGTGCCGAAGCAATCCAGGAAGATATAGTAAAGATCCTACCTGGATTGACTCGCAACGACCACCTAAAGGATAAAGAAAAAACGGAGTTTCAGAACGTGGAGTTGAATGACTGCTCGAAACAAAAAAAAGCAGATTTGCTCAAAAATACTGCAATTTACAAAAAAGTTATGGACCTGTTGACATTGGGTTTGCCTCGGTTCCCTCATTTTGCAATCGATAAACCCAATGGCAACAGGCCCATAGCATTCACCTAATTTTACTGTTAGAATCTGGTTGAAATAGTACCCGAAAATGATGATACGATTAAAAGGTGAATATACATAATGGTCGATAAACAAGAGCGAAATAGGCTTTTAGAAGCATGGATTGGGATGCTGAATTGTGTCGCGCATGATGTATCGACTCCTTTATCAGCAATACGGGCTCAGAATAATCAATTCAAAAAAATGTTGCCCCAATTACTGGAAGTTTACGAATTGGCCGTTCAGCATAAATTGATAGAACCGCAGATAAAACCATCGTCTTTAAGTACCTTGGAAAACGCTTCAGAGGGTATTGAAAATCAAGTAGATAGGATATTAGATTTTTTCAAAGTATTGCGTCAATATAACAAACAGTTACCCGCCAATGAATCCGATTTACCCATACCATTGGCCACTTGTTTACACACTGTATTAGAACATTACCCTTTTAGCGATGAACAGCGGCAGTGGATACATTTAGAAGGCAATGTTCATGTTCAATTGAAAGAAGATTCTTTTCTTATCGAGCATTTGTTTGTCAATCTCCTACAAATCGCCCTGTCTCACATAGAACAAATGGGCAAAGGCGAAATTTATATTCGCATTGAAGAAGAAGCGGATTGTTTCATGCTCTATTTTAAGAATACTGCAGGAGCACAGGATGAAGCTGGCGCAGGGAGAGCATTTAATTGGTATTTTGTAAAATATAATGGCAATACCATACCTGGTCTCGGTTTTTGCCGGCTTAAATTACTGCATAGGAGAGGTGACATTACTTGCGCTGCTCTAAAAGGTGAATATACTGAATTTAGAGTAAGGTTTCCGAAGACTTGATTGATACGTACTCAATACACTTTTTTATGACAGATAAAAATATATTCAACAGTAATGAGTGTGTTACTACCATGGGCAATACCTATTTAACCTAGTACAATAGAATTTATTTAGAATTAATATAAAATAATAGCGTTGTGTAAAATTTAATTTTTAATCGGTAGTAACATGGCAACGATCCATCAATTATTTGAAGAACAGGCAGCAAAAACGCCCGATAATATTGCGCTTGTATTTGAAGATACCGCACTAAATTATCAAGCCTTAAATCAACAAGCCAATCAGTTGGCACACTATTTACACAAACAATATCAAATAAAACCAGATGACTTAATCGCTTTGTGTCTGGATAGAAATGAGCTCATGTTAATAGCTATACTGGGAGTTTTAAAAGCAGGAGCTGCCTATGTACCGATAGATCCTAATTATCCGAACAAAAGAATACAGTATATTTTAGAAGATACTCAAGCTAAAGTTGTGTTAACGAATAAGAGTTATAAAAATAAATTTGCGCGTACACAAGAAATTTTATTGGTAGATACTGAGGAAACCAAAGCGAAATTAATGCAGGAAAATGTAGACAATTTAACAACCGAAGTTTCCAAGCATAATTTAGCCTATGTTATATACACCAGTGGTACAACCGGTAAGCCTAAAGGAGTGATGATTGAGCATAAAGGCGTCATCAATTTGATCGCTGTGCAGCGCAAAGAATTTGGATTAAAGCTCAATGATCAACAGTTCATTAAAAATTGTCTTTGGTATTCGAGCTATATTTTTGATGCTCATGTGTGGGAGCTGTATGCTACCCTATCAAATGGACATATTATTCACCTAATAAATGATGAGACAAGGCAAGATTTAGACTTACTGAGTCAATACATCATAAAACATAACATAGAGATAGCAAGCATACCACCGGCGATATTAACTTTGGATAATATCCTTAACCTAAAGGCATTGATTGTGGCAGGCGAAACACCTGTGCAGAAAATATTGGATAAATATGTAGAAAACAATGTAGAGGTAATAAACGGATATGGCCCAACTGAAAACACCGTTTGCGTTAGTTTAAACCATTACAATACAAATCAAAAAGTAAACATCATTGGTAAACCAATAGCTAACGTAAAAAGTTATATTTTAGATATAGATAAAAAAATATTGCCAACGGGAAAAATTGGTGAATTGTATGTGAGTGGTGTGGGATTGGCCAGAGGATATATTCATGATTCAGAATTAACCGAGAAATGTTTTATTGCGAACCCATTCCAAACCGCAGAAGAAAAACTTCAGGGTAAAAATGCTATTCTGTATAAAACGGGAGATATGGTTCGCTGCCTACCCAATGGTGCGCTTGAATATATTGGCCGTCATGATTCGCAAATAAAAATACGGGGCTTTCGTATAGAATTGGTTGAGATTGAAGCTGTACTCAATAGTTTTATTGGGGTAGAACAAAGTGTTGTCGTCAGCGTGCCGCGTAGAAATAATGGAGAGCATCTCAGCGAGGACAATTATTTAGTAGCATATTATGTTTCCAGAACCAAATTGGTTGAAGAAAATATAATGGATTTTTTAAAAAAGCGCTTGCCCTATTACATGGTACCGGTTCAATTATTCCCTCTCAATCAATTGCCACTTACTCCGAATGGCAAAATAGATAGAAAAACATTGCCAAAACCCACTTTATTTGGCAACTCAAATTATTTTATTGCGCCAAGAGATATGCTAGAACATAAAATGGCTGCCATTTGGGCGGATGTTTTAAGTATTCCTGCTTCACAGATAGGAATCAGGGATAATTTTTTTGAATTGGGAGGCAATTCTATATTAATTTCGAAATTAAAAAATAAGCTCTCTTCGCTAGAACAATTGAAATTTATTAGAATAACTGATTTATTTAAATATAACAGTATAAAGCAATTAAGTGATTTCATTAGAGGGATTAAAAAAGAAGAGTTGAGTGAGCAGACTACTGGTACACATAAGCTTGAAACTGAAATAGCCATTATTTCAATGTCAGGCGCATTTTCTGGTTGTAATAACTTAGAGGAATATTGGGAGTTAATCAAGTCTGGGCAAGAAGGTATCAAGCATTATACCTTAGATGAATGCAATACTTTAGGTGTGAGTGAAGAGTTCATTGGCGATATTAACTTTATTCCCGCTTCTGGTCATATTGGGGATATGGATAAATTTGATTCAAATTTTTGGGGTGTAGCGCCTACTCTGGCAAAAGTAATGGATCCTCAAATTCGTAAATTTTTAGAACATTGTTGGTACGTTTTAGAAGAATCTGGTTATTCCCATTTGCGTTCTCATTGGCATATTGGTGTTTTTGCAGGTTGTGGGAATAATAAATACCTCCACAATATTATGAGTGATAAACAGCAAACCGCCGTGGATTTATGGGAGGCCATCCATTTTAACAGCAAAGATGCTATTGCCACTCAAACGAGCTATTTTCTCGGTTTAACTGGACCATCTAACAGTATAAATACGGCATGTTCAACCGGTTTAGTCACTATTGTTGAGGCTTGCAAAAATTTGGCAGGCCACTATTGTGATATGGCATTAGCGGGTAGTGTATCGCTGCTCATGCCACAAGAACTTGGTTATATCCATAATGAAGGTATGATTTTGTCCGCAGACGGGCATTGTCGAGTTTTTGATAGGGATTCATCCGGAACGGTAATGAGCTCGGGAGTTGGTGTTGTATTGTTAAAGCGCTTAGTGGATGCAAAAAGAGATAATGATCATATCATAGCGGTTATTAAAGGTTATGCAACGAATAACGATGGCAATAGAAGAATGAATTACACTTCTCCCAGTATCCTGGGTCAAATGGAGTGTATTAGCAATGCCTGGGAAATGGCTGGGGTAACTTCAGTTGATTATATTGAGTGCCATGGGACAGGTACGCGCTTAGGAGACCCAATAGAAATTGAAGCCTTACAAATGGCACTGCAAAAACAGAACTCTAACGATAGCCTATTGCCGAGCTGTAGCTTGGGAAGCGTTAAGGCGAATATAGGGCATGCAGACAGTGCAGCCGGCGTTGCTGGTATAATTAAGGCATGTAAAATGTTAGAAAATAACATCATACCCAAACAAATTAACTTTAATACACTTAATCCAGAAATTAATTTACAAAAGACAAATTTTAAAATAACCACAGAAACGATACCGTGGATAAAGGACACGCCGAAGATGGTGGGTGTTAGCTCCTTTGGCATAGGGGGTACCAATGCGCATCTTATTCTGAGCAATTATCTCGCCAGTAATAATACTCATATTGAAGATAGTCAATCATCTGAAAAAATAAAATCTTATATTTTACCCTTGTCCGCTAAAACTGGATCCTCTCTAGAAGCCTATAAAATAGATTTTATCCATTATCTGCGAAATACAAGGGACTCTATTGAAGAAATAGCTTACACTTTGCAATTAAAACGAGAATGGTTTGAATATAGATATGCACTTAGTTGTGATTCAATTACATCTGCAATTGAAAAGTTAGTAACGGATGGCAACCATAAAAAGATACAGCGATGTTCGATTTACGATGCAAAAAATGTCGTATTTATGTTTCCAGGCCAGGGTAATCAATACGCGAATATGGGCATCAATTTGTATAAAAATGATATGGATTATAAGAATACAGTGGATCGTTGTATTGCTATTGCCAATCAATATATGGAAGTAGATTTTAGAAAAATTTTATTCCCATCCTTATTCTCAGATACGCAGAATATCTATGATATTCATCAAACACAGTATGCACAGCTTGCTTTATATATAACCAGTTATGCACTGGCCAAACTATTAGAAAAACTCAATATAAAAGCAAACTCTTTCATAGGTCACAGTATTGGAGAATGGGTAGCAGCCACCTTAGCGGGTGTATTTAGTCTGGAAGATGCTATTAAATTGGTTATACGGCGTGGTAGATTAATGCAAGACATGCCCATTGGCAGTATGTTGGCGGTGGAGACTGATATTGTTAGGATAGAAAATTTAATAAAAAATAGTCTATGTGAAGTGGCCGTCATCAATTCAGATAAGAATCTCGTGATTTCCGGCCCCCTTGAACAAATCAATCACTTAAAAAACGAATGCATCAAGAATGAAATTCCAGCCACTCTTTTAAAAGTATCCCATGCGTATCATTCGCGCTTTATGGAAGAGGCTGCAGAAAAATTTAGCCAAATGTTTAAGGATGTATCCCTCAATGCGCCCGTAGAAAAATTTATCTCCAATGTTACGGGAGAATTTATATCGGATGCGGATGCTATCAATCCTAAATATTGGGCTCAACATATGAGAAAAACAGTTAATTTTTCTAAAGGAATAGAAACATTAATAGACTTTAACCCAGATATATATTTTATTGAAGCAGGTCCAGGCCGGTCGTTAAAACTTGCAGTTGGCCAAAAAAACAGTTATGCAAACCGTGAAATCAATGTTGCGCAGCTCTTGAATTCGCCAACTGAGAATAAAATACGAGAGGATATTGCCTCAAAAGAAGAGTTGTTGTGTAGATTATGGGCGCAGGGATATAAATTGGATTTTAATAAATACTATCAATACGATGATAGAAAAATTAAAATAGCAAAACCGCCTAAATATCATTTTGAATCTAAGATTTATTGGTTGAATTTACCCGATACGAACAAGGAAGAAATTTCAAAAAATTCAATGAGTAAATTTTACACCAGGGAATGGGAAGGGGTGGGAAAGTTAGAAATATCATCTGGCCATCGCAAAAATAAAGCTTTTCTTGTTTTCTCCTATGAAAACAATCCAGATCGCGGTGTAAACAATACTAACAGTACTCAATTGCCAGAAATTTTAAATAGAATATTGCAGCTCAGCATGAATAATATTATTATCTCTAACAATGCTAGCAACGATCATAAGAATATAAGCCATATATTATCTGCGGAGTCAGTCAAACAAAAAATTATAGCTGTATTTTGTTCAATATTGGGTCTTGAGCAATGTAGTGCCTCTGAGAATTTTTTTGATTTAGGCGGGACATCTTTGAGCGCTATTAAGTTAGTTGCTCAATTACGAAAGTTGGATATTAACATAGATATTTCAGATTTATTATGCTATAGCATTGATGAAATTTCTAATTTATGTATGAAAAAGAAAATAATGGAAGATATGAATGAATAATTTTATCAAGCGATTCAACGATAAAATAAAACGCATTATGAAGGATTCAAATAAAAAAGCGTCCGCTGTGGATCTTGAGCTTATACTCAAGTCTACGCCAGGATATGTGTATTGGAAGGACTTAAATTCAGTCTATATGGGCTGTAACAAAAATATGGCATTTATCTCTGGGTTAAACCGAGTGGAAGATATTATCGGTAAGACAGATAAAGATTTATCGTGGGGGGCATCGGATCCAAAATTAGTGGCGTATAATTTAAAAGTTGATAGATATATCATGAAAACTGGCCAGTCAACTACAACTGAAGAAACTATAGGGATAAAAAGCCAAGATGGTGTGTCTATGGTTGTGAAGAGTGAAAAAATTCCATTACGAGATAAAAATGGCAATATAGTCGGTATATTTGGCATTTCAATTGATATTACTTCTGAAAAAGAAGCTCAAAAAGAAGCTGAACGATTAAAACTTGAAGCAGAACGTTTAGCAATAGATATTGAGTTCATACTTAAATCTACACCCGGCTATGTGTATTGGAAAGACTTAGATTCAGTTTATATAGGATGTAATCAAAATTTCGCGGAAGTTATAGAGTTTAAATCCCCTGAGGATGTTGTTGGTAAAACGGATTATGATTTACCTTACGGGATAAAGGATCCCCGAGTTGCAGATAAATTTAGACAAGATGATATGTATGTTATAAAAAATCTAAAATCAATCGTCGTAGAAGATTATCCGGGGACAAAAAATGCAAAAGGTCAGGAGATAGTGGTTAGAACAGAAAAAATTCCTTTGATGGATAAAGCTGGCAATGTGATGGGAGTGCTTGGTATTGCAGTAGATCTTACTGAGCAAAAAGAAGCAGAAGGTTTAGCAATAGATATCGAATTCATACTCAAATCCACACCCGGATATATGTATTGGAAGGACTTAGATTCAGTTTATAGAGGTTGTAATCAAAATCTTGCGGAAATTATAGGCTTTAAATCTCCTGAAGATATTATTGGTAAAACCGATTATGATTTACCTCATGGGGTAAATGATGTTCGAGTTGCAGATAAATTTCGGCAAGATGACCTGTATGTTATCACAAATCTAAAATCAATTGTCGCAGAAGATAATCCTGGGGTAAAAAATGCAAAAGGCCGTGATCTGATTCTAAGAACAGAAAAAAAACCATTGATTAATAAAGCTGGAAATGTCATTGGCATCCTTGGTATCGCCGTAGATATTACTGAAGAAAAAGAAGCAGAACGTCTAGCATTAGAAAATCAAGCACATAAAATCATCCAGGAACAACAACGAAAATTCAAAAAAATTGTTGAACAAGTCGTTCACGATATTCGTTCTCCGATTTCTTCTCTGCAAATGATTTTACCTATGTGCCATAATTTGCCGGAGCATTTACGTGTTCCGCTGAATAAAGCGGCAACGCGCATTAGAGATATTGCAAATAATTTATTAAATAAATTTAAACCCAAGGAGCCAATCATTATTGAAGAAGAAATAGATGAAACGGCTCTGGCGCCAACACTTATTTCTGCTGAGCTTTTGGAAATTATCACGGAGAAAAAATATGAGTACACTCAGTTGCCTATAGATTTTAATACCCACATAAGCCAGATGGGTTATTTTGCTTTTATCAATGCAGATATTCATGCATTTAAACGCATGATATCTAATTTGATTAACAATGCGGTGGAGGCATGTGAGGGTAAAATCGGTGAAATAACCGTTGCTCTGGATGTGGTCGATGGCACAGTGCAAATTATGATACAAGATAATGGCAAAGGCATGCCGGAAGAAGTTAAAACTAACATTCTGAATAATATTGCTGTAACGGCTGATAAAGAGAAGGGGCATGGCATTGGGTTTGAACAAATCAGAACGACTTTGGAAAAAAGTCAGGGCACTCTCGATATAGAATCTACGATTGGCGCTGGAACAAAAATAATTTTAAGCTTCCCCAAAATTGCAGCACCGGCTTGGATGGCAGAAAAAATTGAACTTTATTCCGATGACATCATTGTTATTTTGGATGATGATGATTCAATCCATGGTGCATGGAATGCGAAGTTTAAACAAGCTGCGCCGGAAATCAAACTGACGCATTTTAAAGAAGGCCATGCAGCCGTTTCATTTATTAATGATATACCCGCAACGCAGAAAGATCGCGTATTTCTATTGACAGACTATGAATTATTAAGCGAGGATTTACACGGTTTAGACGTGGTTGACCAGACTGGCGTTAAACGCTCCGTTTTAGTGACCAGTCACCATAATAGTTCGGCTGTACGTGATTTGGCTCAAGTCACTAACACCAGAATCTTACCCAAACCGCTGGCTTCTGAGGTTGCAATCCATATATTAAAAACAAGACCTGAGTCTAATCCCAGCACTGAGATAAAAAAAATAGATGCGATTTTTGTGGATGATGATAAAGATTTTCTGGATGTTTTAGTACGTGTGATAGAATCAAACGACAAAATTGCTGATACCTATTACACGGCACATGAGCTTTTAAATAATATACAAGCCTATGCTAAAGACACCAAAATCTTTTTGGATAATCAATTTTCTAATGAAAACACAACGGGTATAGAATTGGCGAAACAATTGCATGAACTGGGTTATCGGTGTCTTTACTTATTTTCTGGACATGATTTTAGCGAAGATAATTCTATTCCAAACTATTTGACTCCCGTTTTAAAAACAGATATTGATTTTGTTGAAAATCTATTGAACAAAGAATAAGTACAACGATTCACTCTGTAGCCTCTTTCAAACTCCATTATTTTGGCTTAAGATGTTGTCATTGTGGTAGAGGCCTGATTTGTGCTATTCAAAAAGGTAAACCTGAATTCACTGTATGTAGATTGAATGCGGACCGTACACTATTTTCTTTATATAGGAAGATGCTCAAATGTTCGCAAATAGAAAAAGAAGCTATTCACAAGATGTTGATTTACAACACATTGCTGATGTTATTTGGCAGCATTTAGAAAAACTACGGGCATCAAATAGCAAAGATATTTTGAAAAATATAGATGATTTTCTAATTTTCCTGGATAGACCCGGGATTGAAACATTATTTTCTGAGCCTATTTTTACTGAATATTTCCAGCAACTTCTAATCGATCACAGTACATTGCTTAGTAATATGCATATTGGCGTATATCCTTTAAAACCACAAATGATCCTTGAGCCGATTCAAGAATTAAAAGGGGTTTATCAATATGTTAGAACCTTAAATAATGGTACAAAAAACCGCTATTTAACTACAGATGTCAAAAATTTATATTTCGAGGCAGCATCTCATGGTTCGTTGTTAGCTGCTATCCGTTTGGTAAATCATCATATTTTTCTATTACAAAATCAAAAAATGGAAGAAATATTATCCGGCCAAGACTATGAAATTTTGATAAAAAATTTGCTTAAATCCTTAGGACCTTCTACTCCAAGTTATCTGTTAGCATCCGATTTATACTACAATTTAAGTGGTTTTTTGTTTCAACAAGATGAGGAAAACCTTGATTCTCTATATTATATGAAACTTACCTTAAAATGTTTGATGGTGGCTCATGATATGTTAGAACATTCATCAACCTTTATTCAGAATACTTATGGAGAAGAATTCAATAGCGCACTTAAAAACAACAAAGTATTTCTGTCTGATAAATCTTTTTTATCAATTGAAGACTATATGAACTATATATGCCGTGGTTATGTTAGAACGACGGGGATGCGTATTGATCTTAATACACTAAGAAAGGAAGTTAACACTGAATTAAAAGCAAAAGAAAAAACCCATTCTCACAGATCAAGCGAACATCCGAGCATTCTTACTCAAGATAAAATCACTGAAGCTCTTAAAAAGCCTAGTATATCAGTGTTGCTATACCCACCGATATCAATTATTCATACACCATTTTGGATAGAAAATTCAAAAAAACGCAGAAGGACAGAAGAAAAATCTTTGGAACAGACTCAGCTGAGTTCTTATCACGCCTGAAAACATTGCCGCAATTTCTCCAACCTATGGAAGAACGGTCAATCATAGCAAAGTATTGTTTTTTGTAATTTAAATCTCACTTAAGTTTATGCTCTCAGGAAAATATCCGTATCAAGATCGCAACTGGCTCGGCACTTACTGAGTTCGTGCTTCGCACTTCGGGCGTCAAAAATGCTTGTCACGCTTCGCGCTCTTCGCTCGCATTTTTTGCCTACGTCGACCGTTGCTGGCCCTGCTTTTTCGCACAAGATCTGTGTAAGAATGCAGATTTAGTTGCTCTAACCGAGCCACGACCGTGAGGGGGCGGACGAAAGCGGGCCCCATTTTCATTTTACCGCTCCCTCACGGTCGCGGCTCGGTTAGAACATCACTACATTTTGGATGTTTCGGTTTGGTTTCAATTCTTAAGCAAAATTCGCGTTAAGATAGTCCTCCCGCAATGCCGGCCCAAAGTGAATATTCTCAGTTCGAGGGCAGCACATATGCCTTTTTTAACCAAAACCAAACACCTGCCCTTTGACCACAAATCCGCAAAATCCATCTTTTTTGGCATTGGGCAAAGGGCCTGGATTGTAATGATAGAGCCACATTTTACGACGAATTTCGGGGGTTAAAGTCAGCAGCTCTGTGTAATTGGCGTGCACACCGCTCATCGTATTAGCGGTTTCACAATCCTGAAAAATAATATCCGCCCACTCGTAAAAATCGCCTAGTTGAGTGGGCGAAAATTGGGTGTCTGTAGTAATAAATACTTTCGTATCATTGACGGTAAAAACCAAACCGAAACTCGGTAAAATTTTAAAACCATTCATCACATGCAGTGTTTGCACGGTTTGCAAACGCACTTTATTCCAGAAAAAAGCTTCGTTGTCGTGGATGGTGTGTATTTTAAAATAAGTGCTGAGATCGGCCATGTGACTTTGCAAGGATGACATGCCACCAGACAATACATTCTCCCACAAAGGCGTTTCTAAAGAATGGTGTAAATATAAATTGGGTTTTTCACAATCGGGATCGAAATAAGAACTAAAGCCTAACCATTCCAAGCCACCCACATGATCGGCATGTAAATGACTCACATACACATCGTGAATGTCTTTGTAAGTAAAACCCAACTCAGCCAAAGACAATCGCGCATCAGAACCACAATCAATCAACAATTTGGCACCAGTATCATCGATCAACAACATATTAGAGTGATAATTAGAACTATTGACTGTAAATGCGGATCCTGAACCTAAAAAAATAAGTTTCATTCCTTTTCAACTTAACTGATCAAAAAATCGGTGAAGGGCTTAAACGGAACTGTCCACGATTCCACATCCTCCACTTGCGCACGAGGCGGACCTTCCCACAACCATTCTTCTAAGCGATCCAGCGCTTCTGCTTCACCACAGGCTGTGACTTCGACCGATCCATCTCTCACATTGAAAGCACGTCCGGTTAAACCCAAAGCCAAAGCTTGTTGTTGTGCTCCGCGTCTATAAAAGACGCCTTGCACTTTACCTTTTATTTTAAAATGTCTGCACTCTTTGCTCATATTCAACCCATATTTAAGATACTTCTAACAATTCCTTCGTACTATGCACAATCGCATCGATAATGGCTGGCTCCGTAATGGCATGTCCGGCATCGCGAATAATCTTAAGTTCTGATTCCGGCCAAGCCTTATGTAACTCCCACGCATTCTCCAACAAACATACCATGTCGTAACGACCGTGAATAATCTTACCTGGAATATCCGCTAAAATACCCGCCTGAGTCAATACCTCATTGTTTTTTAAAAAACAATTTTGTCGAAAGTAATGACAACTGATGCGCGCCAAAGTATTGGCGTGGGAAGGTTCTGTGAAATGATCGATGCGTTTTTGCTGAGGCTCCAAAGTCGTTGAACGTCCTTCCCAAGCTCCCCAAGCCTTGGCCGCTGCACGACGCATGAGATCGTCGTTTCCCGTCAACCGTTGATAATAGGCTTCCAAAAGGCGATTGCGATCCACTTCAGGAATAGGTGCGACAAAAGCTTCCCAATAATCTGGAAAAATACGTCGTGTTCCTTCGCTAAAAAACCAATCAATGTCTTCTTTGCGACCTAAGAAAATACTCCACAATAATAAAGCGCGAATTCGGTTCGGGTATTTTTGCGCATACAACAAAGCCAATAAACTTCCCCAGCCACCTCCGGCTATGAGCCAACGGTCTATGTTCAAGGTGTTTCGAATCACTTCTAAATCAGATAATAAATCCGCAGTGGTATTGTGTTCTAAACTGGCTAAGGGCGTTGACTGACCACACCCCCGTTGGTCAAACAAAATAATTCGATAACGCTCTGGATCGAAAAGGCGACGGTGAATCGATTCAGAAAATCCCCCAGGGCCACTGTGTATGACCACGGCCGGAATCCCATCAGGATTGCCCGATTCTTCGACATATAATTGATGCCCACCCCCTACCGGGAGGGTATACACCTCATTTACTTTAAGGGGGGGATAACAGCTGTACATAATCCTACTTTTTCCTTTAAATATCCTACTACACTATAGGCAAGAATTGGGATTTTTGCTAGAGAAAGAGTGGAAGTATGCTGTCACAATGGCGGGGTAGTTTCTAACCGAGCCGCGGCCCTGAGGCAGCGGTGAAATGACCACCGCCCCCTCAGGGTCACGGCTCAGTTAAATTATCTCTATTTATCAGCCGATTACAGTGAAAATGCATATAAAATGAACATACTACGCCTCTCTACCCTGCCGTTTGCGATCGTTTTCTTTCAACAATTTCTTACGCAAGCGAATATGGTGCGGCGTCACTTCCACCAATTCATCGTCGCTGATAAACTCAAGGGCTTGTTCCAAGGTTAAACGTTGTGGCGGCGTCAACAAAATATTTTCATCGGAGCCCGCAGCGCGAATGTTGGTTAATTGTTTGGTCTTAGAAACATTCACGACCAAATCATTGTCTCGAGAATGGATCCCCACTATCATGCCTTCATACACATCCACTTGAGGACCTAAAAATAAACGACCGCGTTCTTGCAAATTCCACAGGGCATACGCAACCGACACGCCCGGACCGTTGGCAATCATCACGCCATTTTTACGCGCCATAATTTTGCCTGACTTAACCGGTGCATAGCGATCGAAAACGTGGTACATCAATCCTGTCCCTGAGGTAATGGTGAGAAATTCTCCGTGAAAACTAATCAATCCACGCGTGGGAATTTCATAATCCAAACGCACTCGACCCTTGCCATCGGCATGCATGTTTTTCAGATCGCCTCGTCTTAAACCTAATTTTTCCATCACAGTACCTTGATGCGTTTCTTCGACATCGACGGTCAAATTTTCATAAGGTTCCATCAACTCGCCTTCTATTTCTTTGACGATCACTTCGGGTCTAGATACGCCCAATTCATAACCTTCTCGACGCATGTTTTCAATTAAAATAGACAAATGCAATTCACCGCGTCCAGACACGCGAAAACGATCGGGATTGTCTGTATCTTCTACACGCAAAGCCACATTGTGGATTAATTCGCGCGCTAAACGATCGCGTATTTGTCGGCTCGTTAAATATTTTCCATCGCGACCCGCAAAAGGCGAATTGTTCACGCAAAAAGTCATCGTGACTGTGGGTTCATCCACCGTTAAAGGCGTTAAGGCCTCCACACAAGAAGGATCACAGACCGTATCCGAAATACCCAAACCTTCCATTCCCGTGACAGCAATAATGTCTCCGGCCAAAGCTTCATTGGTTTCGACACGCTGCAAACCCAAATGCGTAAACACTTGCAAAATACGGCCTTGACGCGTTTCTCCCTCAGCATTGACAATCGTGACCGGCATATTAGAACGCGCTTTCCCGCGACTAATACGGCCTATCCCAATGGCACCCACATAACTGGAATAATCTAAACTGGAAATTTGCATTTGAAAAGGACCATCTAAATCCACTGCCGGCGGAGATACTTTGTCAATGATCGTTTGAAACAAAGGTGTTAAATCGGTGCCGGGTTTATCAATGTCTAAAGTGGCCGTGCCTAAAACAGCCGAAGTATACACAATGGGAAAATCCAATTGCGCATCGCTTGCGCCTAAATTGACAAATAAATCAAAGACTTGATCCACCGCCCAATCCGGTCTGGCGCCTTCGCGATCTATCTTGTTGATGACTAAAATAGGTTTTAAACCTTGTAAAAAAGCTTTCTGCGTCACAAACCGCGTTTGAGGCATAGGACCATCCACCGCATCGACTAACAGCAATACCGAATCGACCATTGATAAAATACGTTCTACTTCGCCGCCAAAATCCGCATGGCCCGGCGTATCGACGATATTAATGCGATAATCTTGCCAATTGATTGCGGTATTCTTGGCTAAAATCGTGATGCCCCGCTCTTTTTCGATGTCGTTGCTGTCCATCACTCGTTCTTCCATATCGCCCCGCACCGAGAGAGTTCCCGATTGTTGCAATAATTTGTCCACCAAGGTGGTTTTACCATGGTCGACATGGGCAATAATAGCGATATTGCGTAATTTATTCAAACTTGTCAAAGACATAGGATTTCATCACTCCCAATTTAATGCAAAATGGTAAGGGGTTGTATTATACATGAAATTAAGCACAAAGCGAGGGGATTTTATCATCATGCAACGCGCATCCTGATTTATCCAGCGCGATGGCTCCATGGCAGGCTTTAATCCACGAATGAAAAGCAAAGTATGCCTAAAAATTAGGGACAATGTGTTTCAAAGGCCCCAATAAGGTGTTTGGGATAAAACGCCTAGAGCTTGGTTCTCCCGAATTGTAAAAAAACGACTGACTACAACAACAACCGCTAAGGGGAGGAAGAGAAGGAAGCCAGCTGCGCCAGCCACTAGGAGAAGGCGCAGGAGGGAGGCTATCTTCCACTACTTCCCCATCCCATTCTTTCCTTTTTCCTTCGCTATTCAGGTCTTGCATAAGAACATTAATATGCCCATCATCAGAAAATAGCGCTTCTTCTTCGTCTGAACGCACTTTTTTTGTCAAAGGCATCGCCAGTATCTCCTCTGCTAATTCTGCAAATCCCGTGGCCAAATCGGGGCTATAATCTGGGGACCACTTTTTCCATTTTTGCAGCACCCCTAAGGCAGTGAGATAAAAACCATTCAGATTTGTCGCAGGGCCTGCGAAAAAGAGCGCGTCCACTAAGATCCAATAACACCACGGTAAGCTTTCTAACATGGAGGGGAAAGCCGCATCCACCCCATTCTGTGCGATTTCCAAAAATCCTATTGCCGATAAGGCTGCAAGAACAGTCGCTATTCCCCACTTAATAGGGGATGCACCAAATAAAGTGTTCCAGTGTTTGATCATCAATAGGAGGGAATCATAACTCAACCAATACACCAAGAATTTGACCCCCACACCATTGCCCGTGATGAGGCCCGCTGCCCACACCGGAAATTCCAATTCTTTTCTGTAAGCCTGATAAGGTGTAAGTCCAGTCGTCGCAGCGGATCCTGCAGACAATGAAGCCGTTAGGACCGTCATGACAGTACTACCCTTGGAATTCCCATCTCGCAGATTGCGGCGTTCAGAAATGGTTGCCACCTCACGCTTAAATGCCTCACAATTTTTACCTGCAAAATTGCGCTTCAATTCATCATACGTTCTAGGTGCGCCGGCTCCATTTAGACCGGCATCTTGATACATACTTTGTAATATCCCCAGTTGTTCTTCAGGTTGAAATTTTCCCAAATGGTAAGAGAATATTTTAAATTGGGTTGCCGTTAGCTTTAAATTCCCGCTTCCAAAGGAGTATCGCAACCAATTATAGGCTCTAAATGTAAAATAAAAGTTCAATAGCGATAAAAATACCAAAGATAGTGCTGCTTGGCCATAAATAGCGATGGGTGACCACTCATCCCTTAATTTTTGAGACAACCACACATTGTTCAACGTATCTCCGGCTGCCGACATTACACCCGGCGTAAGAAAAAGTGCGGCTAGTCCCCACTCGCGGGATAATCCTTCGGCCCATAAATTCTTAAAATACTTCATAGCTGTTGGCACCGGCATGGCACGCAGTATCGCATTGAAGTTCACAGTGAGTAATATAGGAAAAGCCCACAGTAGGATTTCAGCAAAAATAGTCGCGGCTAAACCGTGTGCTTCTCCAGCACTGTCAAAATCGTACCCTACACTCTCACCATCTTGGGCGTAATACCCTATGAACGTTAAAAATTCCCTGAGAACATCCTGAGGTCCATACAGCGTGGAGACACAGGACAGCTCGCTGGATGTGAACACCGCTAAAAAAGGCAGTACATCCCCCAAAATGAAGTCTTTATGTTGTTCAAAGAAAGCGTGTAGTTGCTCGCGATTTGTGGCCATCATGATTACCCTCCTGCTTATTGTGATTGGTATATTGGCGCTGTTATCCTTGAAACGATCGACAGGTGGATTGTAAGGGATATGGTGCTGAAAAACAAGCTTTTTTGAATAAAAATCAGCCAAAATGGATGGGAAATCGATCGGCAGAATTGAGAATAATTCTTATTTAAATGAAGGTGGCTTAGCCTCGTTGTTGTGATCGCAAATAGGAACTCACCGCACAATAGCCGCCCAAGGCGCCTAAAACACTGCCGATGCACAGTAAAGTCCATAAAGCGAGCATGCCCAAATACGGTGCGTGAAAATTCACGCCATAAGAATCTGCTAAATTGCGTACGCTGGGGGTTAAAACCAATAAAATTAAATTATCCATCACCCACGCCAATAAGCCGCCCCAAAATCCATATTGTAATCCCATGTAAATAAAGGGTCTGCGAATGTAGGGATCGGTTGCACCCATCAATTGGTAAATTTGAATTTGTTTGTGGTAACGTTGAATCAAATACCGAATGGCATTGATCACCACCAACAATACGCCCAAGCCCAACAACAAAGCCAAAGCATAGACTGTACGCTGTCCGATAATGAGTAAACTGTGTAAGCGCTTTAACCATTTAAAATCGAGCGTGGCATTGTCTACGCCGGGTAAATTTCTTAAAAAAATCGTCAGCTTTTCTAATTCACTTTGATTTTCACCCACGAGTTTTGGTTCTACTGTAATCACAGCAGGCAGTGGATTGTCTTGTAAACTGTCGTTTAAACCTTGCAAGCCAATGCGCGATGAAAATTCTTTAAGGCCTTCTTCGGGAGAAATATAATGACTCGCTGCAATCGCTTGATTGTTTTTCAAAACCATCATGACATTGTCGATTTCTTCTTGACTGATATTCAGCCGCAAGAACAAAGAAATTTGCGCATTGTGGCTTAAACCCGTCGTTAATCCTTTCATATTGTGGACCGCAGTCCACAATCCTGCCGGCAAAGCAATCGACACGCCTATCATTAAAAAAGTGAGTAAAGTGCCCAATTGCGTTTGTCTTAATTCTTGGGTACTTTGTTTTAATGCGACATAATGACTTAATAAATATTGTCGCACTTTAAATAAAGTCGCTTCCCACCAAGAATAGGTACTTAATTTGATGGCGCTTTCCAGGGATTTGTCTTCTATCATATGAATAACTCCTCATTCATCGACATTTTAACGCCCGCACTCACCATACGTCCTTGATGCAAAGTCAAAATGCGATGTCGCAAATGTCCAATCAAACTCAAATCGTGGGTTGCAATCAAGACCGTAACGCCGAGCTGATTAAATTGTTCAAACAAATGCATGATTTCTGCAGACAAACTGGGATCCAAATTACCAGTGGGTTCATCGGCTAACAAAAATTTTGGTTTATGCACAATGGCTCTGGCAATACTGACGCGTTCTTGTTCTCCTTGCGATAAAGTTTCGATGGGCATTTTTTCTTTGCTGAGTAAGCCTACTTTGTCTAAAGCCGCACGAACACGACTGGCAATGTCTTGATGACGAAATCCTGCCAAGATCAAAGGCAAAGCCACATTTTGATGCACATTCGAATTCGGCAACAAATACGGATCTTGTAAAATGACACCGATAGAACGTCTGAAATACGCTACATCACGTCCTTTTATTTTATCTAAAGGATGATGGTTCACGATCACTTGACCACTAGAGCAACGCTCCATCAACAAAATAATTTTTAACAAAGTACTTTTGCCTGCGCCAGAATGTCCGGTTAAAAAAGCCATTTCACCATCGGCCAATTCAAAACTCACTTGTTTTAAGGCAGGAAATCCATTGCCATACACTTTGGTGACGTGGTTGAAACTAATCATTCGGGATTCTCCTTACTAAAGAGTGCAGCCACAAAATCTTCTCCATTAAAAGGTTTTAAATCGTCGATGCCTTCGCCGACACCAATAAAACGAATTGGCAATTGCAAGGCTTTGGCAATGGCAAAGACAATACCGCCCTTGGCCGTTCCATCTAATTTGGTGATCACCAAACCTGTTACACCCACGGCTTCTTTAAATTGAATCGCTTGAGTTAAAGCATTTTGTCCGATGCTCGCATCTAAAACCAACAACACTTCGTGGGGCGCATTCGCAGACAATTTCCCCATCACCCGCTTTACTTTTTTCAATTCTTCCATCAAATGGTGTTGTGTGTGCAATCGCCCTGCGGTATCAGCAATCAAAACATGCATAGCGCGCGCTTTAGCGGCTTGCATCGCATCGTAGATGACTGAGGAAGAATCGCCTTCTGCATTGGCAATAACAGTGATGCCATTACGCTCTCCCCATACTTGCAATTGTTCCACGGCAGCGGCTCTAAACGTATCTCCAGCCGCTAACATCACTTTTCGATTGTCTTGTTGCAAGCGTTTGGCTAATTTACCAATGGTCGTGGTTTTTCCTGCCCCATTGATGCCCACCATTAAAATGACATAAGGCTCATCGAGTACAGGGATTTGTAAGGGTTGTGTCACTGGCGCTAACAAAGCTTGTAAATGCTTTTGTAAGGCGACCCACAAAGCTTCTCCATCTTGCAATTCATGGCGTTTCAATTGTTGACTTAAATCTGCAATAATTCCTTTGGTCACGGCTACGCCAACATCCGCCGACAATAAAGCGTCTTCAATTTCTTCTAAGAGCGCTTCGTCTATCAACTTCTTACCCAAAAGAAGATTGCCAATCTGATTGGTTAAACCCACCCGAGTCCGCTTCAAGCCTTGGGTTAATTTTTCGAAAAAGCCTTGGGATTCTTTGGGGACAACTTCTTGAATGCCTTCGGTTTCTTCTTTTTCTTTTTTATTTCGACTTAAAAATTTTAACATCTTCTCTTAAACTCTCTTCGGTTTTAGGATCACTGCGCTCTATTATAGAGACAATCCTGCCGTAAAAGCGAGGCTTCTACCCCCCTCTCTTATTTGGTTTATTTTTGAGCAGCGTCTTTCTAGCCAAACCGCACCCATGACAGAACGGTTGTTATTTCATCGCTCCCTTACGGTCGCGGCTAGGTGAATACGATCGTTATCCGGGGTGTCACGGTGAATGGAGTGCCCGGCGCGTGCAGGCACAGTGACAGGACCTTACGCTCGAATACTGCCACATGATGCAGCCCGCTCACAAATATGCGATAATGCGCCCCACACACAATAATAAAATCAAGTGGTGATAAAAAATGGGCAAACGTACTGTCTTGTATGAGTCGCACCTTGCCATGGGTGCCAAAATGGTCGACTTTGCTGGCTTTGACATGCCGGTTCATTATGGTTCTCAACTAGAAGAACACCATCAAGTTCGTCAACACGCGGGGATTTTTGACGTCTCCCATATGGTGGTGGTCGATGTGCTCGGCGCAGGCGCTCGAGATTATTTACGCCATCTATTGTCCAATGACATCGACAAGATGGGGCATCGCGGCAGTGCCTTGTACAGTTGCATGTTGAATGAACAAGGCGGTGTCATAGACGATCTCATCGTGTATTTTATTGATACGCAACATTATCGCATTGTTTTAAACGCCGGCAGTGCGCAAAAAGATTTGGCTTGGATGGAAAGCCAGGCGCAGCATTTTGCTTTGGGCTTACAAAGACGAGATGATTTATCCATTATTGCCGCTCAAGGCCCTGAAACACGCACTTTATTGGATCGCCTCAACGATCCTTTCATCACGGACACTATCCACACCATCGGTCGTTTCGAATGTGCTTTGGGGGAAAATTTATTCATTGCACGAACAGGTTACACCGGTGAAGATGGTTTTGAAATCATTATTCCCAATCGCGATGCCCTTGCTTTATGGGAAAATTTAAGTGCAATAGGATTTAAACCTTGCGGTTTGGGTGCTCGAGACACGCTGCGTTTGGAAGCGGGTTACAATTTGTATGGACAAGATATGGATGAAAGCACTTCTCCCCTGATTTCCAATTTGGCTTGGACCATCGCTTTTCAACCTGAAGATCGTTTCTTTATAGGTAAAAATGCCTTGCTAGCTGAAAAAGAACACGGCGTTCAGCAAAAAATGGTGGGATTGGTGTTAACCGATAAAGGGGTGTTGCGATCGCATCAACGTGTTGTACTCGCTGATGGCAAAGAAGGCATGACTACCAGTGGTTCTTTCTCACCGACCTTGGGACAATCCATTGCACTGGCACGTATTCCCAAAGGCGATTATGAAGACTGCGAAGTCATCATTCGCGATAAACCCTATAAAGCCAAAATAGTCAAACCCCCTTTTGTTCCCTTTAACAGCAGTCAAAAACACTAAGGAGCTCAACATGCACACTGTTCCCCAAGAATTAAGTTATACCACCACGCACGAATGGGTGCGCATTGAAAATGACATCGCCACCGTTGGCATCACCGAACACGCGCAATCTTTGTTGGGCGATTTGGTTTTTGTAGATTTGCCCACGGTCAAAAAAGGGCTGGCTGTTGGCGATGATGCCGCTGTGGTGGAATCCGTCAAAGCCGCAGCCGATGTGTATAGCCCTATCAACGGTGAAGTGATTGAAGTTAACACGGCTTTAAGTGATGCCCCTGAATTGATCAACCAAGATCCTTATGGCGCAGGCTGGTTATTCAAAATTAAAATCGTCGGTGAGTTGCCTTTGACTTTACTCTCCGCACAAGATTATCAATCCATGTTAGACGAAGAACTCTAGGGGGCTGTTTACAATTCGCTAGACTGTGCTAGAATACGTTGATTTTTGAGCACCGTAGCGGAGTTTACATAAAGGTAAATGAGCAACGGAGCGCAAAAAATCAACGTAGTATAGCCAGTGTAGTAGAATTTTAAACAGGCCCAGGTGTTATTATGCCCTTTATTCCCCACACAGAAGATGATGTTCAAGCGATGTTGGACACGATTGGTGTTCAGCACATCAATGTCTTATTTGATGAAATTCCCGAGAATTTGCGCATTCACGATTTGAACGTCATTGAATCCGGTTTAAATGAAATGACGATCGCCCGCGACATGAAAGCGCGTGCTTTGAAAGATGGTGGTTTAGCCTGTTTTGTCGGTGCAGGCGCTTATGAACACCATATTCCTGCTGCCGTTTGGCAAATTACCAGTCGAGGCGAATTTTTAACGGCATACACGCCTTATCAAGCTGAAGCCAGTCAAGGTACTTTACAATTGTTGTATGAATACCAAACTATGATGGCGAATCTCATGGGCTTAGATGTTTCCAATGCATCTTTATATGATGGCGCTTCTGCTTTAGCCGAAGCCGTGTTGATGGCCACACGCGCAAACACAGGGGCTAAAGAACCCCGCATTTTAATTGCGGGTAATTTACATCCACACTATCGAAAAACCGTTGAAACCTTAGTGCGGCCACAAGGCATTGTGTTAGAAACACTGGCTTATGATGAAAAAACAGGATCCATCGTTCGTGAGCGATTACCCACGATCCAACATCAGGATGTTGTTGCGCTGATTATTAACCAACCCAATTTTTTTGGCGGCCTCGAAGACGTCGATGCACTCACCGATTGGGCGCACGAACAT
This sequence comes from Pseudomonadota bacterium, assembly GCA_021782495.1. Taxonomy (GTDB): domain Bacteria; phylum Pseudomonadota; class Gammaproteobacteria; order UBA1113; family UBA1113; genus VFKP01. Next base: position 91,566 of record JAJXUV010000008.1, read on the forward strand.
CAAGCTCTGGTGATTGGTGTGGTGAATCCCATCGCGATGGCTTTGTTAAAAGAACCGGGTTCTTGGGGGAAAAGTGGCGCTGACATCGCTTGTGGTGAAGGCCAACCTTTAGGGATCCCACTTGCCAGTGGGGGACCGTATTTTGGTTTCTTGTGCACGAAAATGGAATACGTGCGACAAATGCCAGGGCGTTTGATTGGCAGAACTGTTGATCAAGAAGGCAACATCGGATTTTCTTTAACTTTGCAAGCACGCGAACAACACATTCGTCGCGCCAAAGCCACTTCAAATATTTGCACCAATCAAGGTTTGGCAGTCACCGCCGCCACCATTTACATGAGTTTATTGGGTGCTAGCGGACTGGCAGATGTAGCCAAAGCTTCGCATGCCAATGCCAAAGCTTTGTGCGATGGATTAAAAGCCGTACCCGGCATACGCTTGCGTTTTAATGCACCCTTCTTTCATGAATTTGTCATAGAATGTCCTTGTGCTGCTGATGTTTTAGTTCAAGCTTTATTAAAACAAGGTATTTTAGCGGGATTGGATTTAAGTATCCTGTCCCCCGAATTAAGTCGGTGTTTGTTGGTGTGTGTGACTGAAACTAAAACCAAAGCAGACATCGAGGTTTATGTGGATGCGGTAAAACAAGCTTTATTAAACATTTCATCCGCGACTACTGTATAGGATCACCATCATGCTCATTTTCGAACTAAGTTCTCCAGGTCGTCGTAGTCATTTGCAAGCGCCTTCATGTGCGCCAGAACCTACCGACATTCCGGCTGCTTATTTACGCGTTAAAAAACCTGTATTCCCCGAAGTGTCTGAATTGCAAGTCGTGCGACATTACACGACTCTGTCGCGAAAAAATTTTTCTATCGACACGCAATTTTATCCTCTAGGCTCTTGCACGATGAAATACAATCCGCGCGGTGTGCATCAATTAGCGAGCTTAGAAGGATTTTTGCAACACCATCCTTTGACACCTGTCAGCCACAGTCAAGGGTATTTGCAATCGGCTTATGAATTGCAAACGATATTAGCTGAAGTCACCGGCCTTTCAAGCGTTTCTTTAACACCCATGGCCGGCGCGCAAGGCGAATTTGCAGGCGTTGCCATGATACGTGCTTATCATTTATCGCGTGGAGACACAGCGCGCCAAGAATTTTTAGTACCTGACGCCGCACATGGCACCAATCCTGCGACTGCCGTGATGTGTGGTTTTAAAATCAAAGAAATTCCCACGGATAAAAGTGGTGATGTTGATTTAGAAGCTTTGCGTGTCGCTGTAGGTCCTCACACTGCGGGCATTATGCTCACCAACCCTTCGACCTTAGGCGTGTTTGAAAGACAAATTCGAGAAATTGCCAAGATTGTTCACGCCGCAGGCGGTTTATTGTATTACGATGGCGCAAATTTAAATGCTATTTTAGGCAAATGCAGACCGGGAGATATGGGCTTTGATGTGATGCACATTAATTTACACAAAACTTTTGCCACACCGCATGGCGGTGGTGGACCGGGTTCGGGTCCGGTGGCTGCTAACGATCGTTTAAAACCTTTTTTACCCATCCCCACGGTCGGCTTTGATGGCAAACACTATCGTTGGTTGAATGAAAAAGATTGCCCACAGAGTATTGGTCGGTTGTCTGCTTTTATGGGCAATGCAGGAATTATTTTACGGGCTAACATTTATGCCCGTTTATTGGGTGGCGAGGGCTTGTGTCGGGTGGCTGAATACGCGACGCTCAATGCGAATTATTTAATGGCACGTTTGAAACAAGCTGGTTTCACTTTGGCTTTTCCAGACCGACGTGCAAGCCATGAATTTATTATCACTTTTAAAAAAGAAGCTAAAACTTTTGGCGTCACCGCCAAAGACATTGCCAAACGCTTGTTGGATTTTGGCGTTCATGCACCGACGACATATTTTCCTTTGTTGGTACCAGAATGTTTTCTGATTGAACCCACTGAAACGGAATCCAAACAAGAATTGGATAATTTCGTGGATATTCTTATCACCATTTTAAAAGAAGCCGAAGTCTCTCCGGAAATTGTCAAACAAGCTCCGCATCGGTTGCCTGTACGACGCTTGGACGATTTGAAAGCAGCTAGAGAGTTAGATTTGAAGTGGCGAGAGTAGCACCTGTTAACCTATACGGACTCGCTAAGGTAGCCGTTGGAAGCACGAACATGGAAGCGTAGCATTAATATATTATTGGAACAAGATATCCTCTTGCAACCCCCAGCCTTTGTACTCTTTTGTGTAATCTATTGCAGGTGATGAGCAACCCTTCAAAACCGTCGAAGAAGGTGTGAAAGCGTATGGGAAAGAAGGGTTCATCTAACGACGCTTATTTCGGACTAAAGCGATTCGATGCAGCCTCTATATTACCCGAAGATAAGGGTGCATTTCGCCGTGAATGGAAGA
>JAJXUV010000009.1 GCA_021782495.1 Pseudomonadota bacterium
GATATTACCTGTACCGCTGATAGTGCCTCCATAAGTCATCGCATTCGAACGATTAAATATAAGCGTTCCATTATCCACAATATCGCCACTCACACTCCCCGTCGTTCCACCTGCGCCCAAGGACAATGTACCCGCTGAAATCGTCGTTGGCCCAGTATATGTATTAGTACCAGAAAGTGTAAGCGTGCCAGTCCCAGTTTTTGTAAGTTGTCCACCCACACCTGAAATAACGCCAGAAATGGTAGTGCTAGTATTTAATCCGCCTACCTGTAATTCTTTTGCCCCTAAGTTAACACTACCTGCACCCGAGAGGCTTCCAATACTCATACTTGAGGCAGTTAACCCAGAGAGGTTGACAACTCCGGTTCCATTATTAACGATCGTTGCATTGTTGGCAGTACTATTTCCTTGAAAATTAATGGTACCGCCGGAGTTATTGGTAATCGTTGTATTTGAACCAGCATCTGCACTATTTGTAAAATTTAAAATACTAGAATTAGTAATTGATTGGACATTGGAAGAGTTGTTAACAATACCAGCACCCGCAAGGGTAATATTGCCAGCGCCGCTGTTGGTAATAGTATAGCCAGTTGCACCTGCGTTAAATTGTAAAGCATTGAGCGTGATGGTACCTGTATTTGCTGCTGTAGTACGGATAGCCGTCCCTGCAAAAATGGCAATATCAAAAGGACTGCCGTTAGAACCAGGCACAGTGGCGGGTGATGACCAATTGCCATTAGTTGACCAAGCAGTGCTACTGGCACCAGTCCATGTAGGTGAAATAGCTGCTAGCCCAGGCAAAGAAATGGAAGTTATAATAGCCAAAAAGGCAAAAGTTTTGATAAATGGCCAACTAAATGGTAACTTGATCATGTGAATTAATCCCTTAAATACGCTACTCTTCCTTGGGTAAAAAGGCTTATTGAAGCTAAGCTCGTCTATTACACAACGTTTTCATCAAACTATTTCTACTGTTTAGGTCACCGCATATTGCATGTGTAAGCGCGCGCGCAGTATATCATACTTATCTACTTTATCAACAGCGCAAAAATATGAGTAATTGAAAGCATTATTTACCGCTTACTACATTTGCGCCAAAGCTTGCAAAATAACGTTGGGATCGTTTTTGGCGCTCACCCCACTTAAAAGGCGGCGCCACAAACGACCTTTAGGTTCTCCCAAAAATAAACCCAATAAAGGTTTTAATAAAGGCGATAAGCGAACCCCTCGACTTAATTGTTCTTGTACGTAATGATAATATTGATGCGCCACTTCTTTGCGATCCGGTAAAGGCACACTGCTTTTATACAATATACGCTCGGCTTCTGCCATCATATAAGGATGATGGTAAGCGGCTCGCCCTATCATTAAGCCATGAAATTGTGGCGCTAAACGAAGAATTTGTTCTAGGCTTTGTATGCCACCATTCAAACTAAAAGACAAATGGGGGAAATCCTGTTGAAGCTGAATAACGGCTTCATAATTTAAAGGTGGCACCGTGCGATTTTCTTTGGGGTTTAAACCTTCCAACCAAGCACTGCGCGCATGAATGATAAAATGCTGGATCTTGGCTTGCGCCAAAATATCAATAAGAGGATACAATAATTCTTGTACTTCAGCTTTGCCAATGCCCAAACGCGTTTTGACCGTAACGGGAAGTGGACTTGCTTCTTGCATGGCAAGCACACAGTCTGCCACCAAATTTGGCTCCGCCATCAAACAAGCACCAAAACGACCTTCTTGTACCCGAGGACTAGGACAACCCACATTTAAATTCACTTCATCGTAGCCATATTCTGCAGCGAGTTCCGTTGCTTTAAACAATAAATCCGGATCGGAACCACCAAGTTGCAAAACGAGGGGATGTTCTTTGGGATCAAAAGCCAATAAACGCTCGACATCGCCGTGCACCAAAGCCATGGCCGTCACCATTTCCGTATACAAGACCGTGTGCGCGCACAATAAGCGCATGAAATACCGATAATGCCTATCGGTGTAATCCATCATCGGTGCGATGGCGAGTTTGAGAGAGTTAGATAACTGCACTTCGTTTTTTTTAGATTTCCTGGATCCCCGACTGCGACCGCTACGCGGCCTTGTCGAGGATGATAGGCTTTCGTTATACAACGTTCATTACTTCGTAGTCAGCACGGAATTATAAAATAGAGTGGATGACATGCTTTCTCACTCTTTCTTCTTCTTCGGCATATACAAATCCGTCACTGTGCCTTCAAAAATTTCAGCACTCATTGCAATACTTTCGGATAAAGTCGGATGCGGATGAATCGTGAGGGCAATGTCTTCCACATCGGCGCCCATTTCGATAGCCAGAGAAATTTCGCTGATCAATTCACCGGCATTCGGTCCTACAATCCCTGCGCCTAAAATGCGATGATTGTCATTGTCCACGATCAATTTGGTTAGCCCTTCATCGCGTGCCATACTCAAAGCTCTGCCGCTCGCCATCCAAGGGAAAGTCGCTGTACCATAATTTAAACCTTTGGCTTTGGCTTGTTCTTCAGTCAGGCCTGTCCAAGCCACTTCAGGATCGGTGTATGCTACCGAAGGAATACAGCTGGGCGTAAAATAATGTTTCAAACCAGAAATCACTTCGGCGGCCACGCGCGCTTCTGCCACGGCTTTGTGTGCCAACATTGGTTGACCCACAATGTCGCCAATCGCATAAATATGTGGCACATTGGTTTTCATTTGGCTGTCAACTTCAACAAATCCGCGTTCATTGACTTTAATGCTGGTTTTATCCAAGCCTAATCGATCGCTGTTGGGGCGTCTGCCCACAGCCGATAAAATTTGATCGAAGCGTTGCGGCTCAGTCGGTGCACCTTCGCCTTCGAAAGTCACCCACAAACCATCTTTCTTTGCTTCGACTTTAGTGACTTTGGTTTTCAATAAAATTTGTTCGTATTGTTTGGCCACAAATTTGTGGAAAGGTTTGATGAGATCGCGATCGGCGCCAGGCATCAAGCCATCCATTAATTCCACGACGGTGATCTTGCAACCCAAGGCTCTGTACACCGTTGCCATTTCCAAACCAATAATCCCACCACCGATCACCAACATATTCCCATCGACCTTCGCCAATTCCAAAGCACCAGTGGAATCGATGATACGTGGATCGTCCGGTAAAAAAGGCAATTTCACCGGTCTTGAACCGGCTGCAATAATGACATTGTCAAATTGAACGATTTGCTTGCCTTGTTCGTTGTTCACCACTAAAGTTTTATCATCTTGGAATTGCGCCACCCCTTGTAAAATAGTAACACCGCGTTGTTTGGCCAATGCTTTCAATCCACCCGTTAAACGACCAACGACTTTGTCTTTGGCCATTTTTAAAGTTTGGGTGTTAATTTTAGGGGCTGCAAATTCAATACCCCAGGATTGAATTTCGTGGGCATCGTCAATGACTTTCGCACTGTGCAACAACGCTTTGGAGGGAATACAACCAACGTTTAAACACACACCGCCGATATTGGCATACTGTTCTATCAATAATACTTTTAAGCCCAGATCGGCTGCTCTAAAAGCCGCAGTGTATCCGCCGGGACCACTGCCAATCACGACCAAGGGAAATTGCATTGTTTGTTGTTCGCTCATTCTTGTCTCCAAAATAAATTTATACTTGTTTTCTCGCCATCATATCTTTATACGAAGTACTGTCATCCTCGACAAGGCCGCGGTCGGGGATCCAGGAAATCTTTCCGCTTCGACAATCTTTCACAGTCCAACTGTAGCACTTTATTCTTTTGTAGATCTCCTGAATCCCCAGCTGCAGCTGCTACGCGGCTTTGCTGAGGATGACAGACTTTTATTACATTAGGTTTCTTGTATTTTAAACTACAAAATCACTGTTAATGACAGCACTAAACCAAAACCAAATACCGTATGTCTTCCAAATATTCTACTAATTGCTTACAAAAACGCGCGCCATCTGCCCCATCGATAACACGATGATCGTAAGATAGGGACAAAGGCAACATCAAACGGGGAACAAAAGTCCCTTCATGGTAGACGGGTTTTTGACTCGCTTTAGAAACGCCTAAAATCGCCACATCCGGTGCATTGATGATGGGTGTAAACGCGGTTCCTCCAATGCCTCCCAAACTGGAAATACTAAAAGAACTGCCTTGCATTTCCGGGGTTTTTAAAGCTTTGTTGCGTGCACGCTCACTGATGTCTGCCAATTCTGCCGCCAAATCCAACACGGATTTTTTATCCACATCGCGAACAACTGGCACCACCAATCCATTCGGCGTATCCACAGCCACACCCAAATGAATATAATGTTTCAAAACAAGAGAGGTTCCATCTGCGGACAAAGAGGAATTAAAAATCGGCATTTTTTTCAATGTCGCAGCTACGGCTTTCATAATGAAAACCAAAGGCGTTAATTTCAAGCCTTGTTTTTCGACTTCGGATTTACGTTCTTGTCTAAAGGCTTCCAAAGAAGTGATATCCGCTTCGTCGAATTGGGTGACGTGTGGAATACTGACCCAATTTCGGTGTAAATTGGCACCCGATAATTTTTTAATCTTAGACAAAGGTTCCGTGCTGATTTCACCAAATTGACTGAAATTGATCGCAGGTAATGGCGCAATCGCCAAGCCAGCACCACCCCCTCCGCCGCCTTGCATGCGAGCATGCACATAATTTTTGACGTCTTCTTTGGTAATGCGTCCTTTGGGGCCAGTAGCATTGATTTGTCTTAAATTCAAATCCAATTCACGCGCCAATCGTCTGACGGCAGGGCTTGCGTGTAATTCATCAGCTGTCGTTTCTTTTTCTTGAGCCGATGTCGCAGTAGGCGCGGACGCAGCGGGTTTAAGCGCTGTGCTTGTCGTCTTTTTAGTTTCTTCTGTTTTAGCCGGAATTTCAGGCACAGCGACAGCATCTTCTGTCGACAAGGATAAAATCACAGAACTTTCTTTGACTTGATCGCCGACTTTAACAGCAATACTTTGAACCACACCGGCATAAGGGCTGGGCACATCCATACTCGCTTTGTCGGACTCCAATGTAATCAGTGGATCGTCTATCGCGACGGTATCGCCAGCTTTCACCAACACTTCAATCACATCGACTGCACTATCTTGTCCAATGTCCGGAACTTTTACTTCAATGATTTGTGACATTTATAAACCTCTTATAATATGCGTTGTCATTCCGGCGAAAGCAGGAATCCAGTTTCAAACCCTGGATCCCTGCTTTCGCAGGGATGACAGAATCGCTGGCTTTCGCAGGGATGACAAATGACAGACTTTTAATCAACATTTCAGCGGATTCTCTTTATTTCTATCCACACTCAATTCTTTCATCGCTTTCTGCAACACGTCGATATCAATCTTCTTTTCATCATACAAAGCTTTTAAACTGGCATAAGCGATCGATTTACTGTCCACTTCAAAAAATGCGCGCAAAGATTGACGAGTATCGCTGCGGCCAAATCCATCCGTTCCTAATACCGTATAAGAACGATCGCCCAAATAAGCACGAATGGGTTCAGCATAAGCACGCACATAATCGGTTGCAGCGATAATCGGCCCTTCGGTTTCAGCCAAGCATTGTGTGACATAAGGCACTTCGGGTGTTTTGTCAGGATGCAAGCGATTTTGCCGTTCTATGCCCCAGGCTTCTCGATACAATTCATTGAAACTCGTAGCGCTCCACACTTGGGCTTCCACGCCATAGTCTTGCAATAAAGTTTTAGCAACTATGGCTTCTCGTAAAATAGTACCTGAACCTAATAATTGCACCACCGGTTTTGTGGTCTTTGCAATTTTTTCTAAGCAGTACAAACCTTTCACAATGCCTTCACGAACCCCTTCGGGCATTGCGGGATGCGCATAATTTTCATTCATGACGGTGATGTAATAATACACATCTTCACCGACGCCATACATACGATGCAAACCGTCTTCCATGATCACGGCCAATTCATAGTGAAAAGTCGGATCGTAACTAATACAGGTTGGGATCAATCCAGCCATCACATGGCTGTGTCCATCCTGATGTTGCAAACCCTCTCCGGATAAAGTGGTTCGACCCGCCGTTGCGCCGATTAAAAAACCACGCGCTCTTTGATCGCCTGCGGCCCAAGCCAAATCTCCAATGCGCTGAAAACCAAACATCGAGTAATAAATATAAAAGGGCAACATGGCCAATTGATTGGTGTTGTAAGAAGTCGCTGCAGCCAGCCAAGAGGAAAAAGCACCGGCTTCCGTCAAGCCTTCTTCCAAAAGTTGTCCTTTGGTGTCTTCTTTGTAATACATCAATTCACCCGAATCGACGGGCTTATACAATTGACCGTCTATCGAATAAATACCCAATTGGCGGAACAAACCTTCCATCCCAAAAGTACGCGATTCATCGGCCACAATGGGCACAATTCTGTCTTTGATATTTTTATCTTTTAATAAACTACTTAAAATACGCACGAAAGCCATGGTCGTGGAATATTCACGATCTTGAGAACCTTGCCAATGCGGTTCCCAAATAGCGGGATCGGGCATGGTTAAATGGCCTTGCGATTGTTTGCGTTTGGGGAACTCGCCCCCTAAAGCTTCTCGCCGAGCTTGCAAGTATTTCATCTCAGGCGAATCTTTGGCAAATTGCACATAAGGCACTTCCACCAAATCGGCATCTTTGAGCGGAATATGAAAACGATCGCGCATAAAAGTCACATCGTTCAAGGCCAATTTTTTCTGATTGTGCGCCGTATTCTGCGCTTGCCCCACTGGGCCTAAACCATAACCTTTCACGCTTTTGGCTAAAACAACAGTAGGTCGACCATTGTTCATATTCACCGCTTTTTCATAAGCCGCATAGACTTTTTTGCGATCTAAGCCGCCATAACGCATTTCAAAAATGGCTTCGTCAGATAAATGTTCGACCATCGCCAATAAACGGGGGTCGCTACCAAACAAGACTTCCCGCGCCACTGCACCATCTTTGGCTTGAAACAATTGGTAATCACCATCGACCATTTCCATCATGCGTCGACGCAACAAACCTTCGGTATCACGCGCAAACAATTCATCCCATTCACTGCCCCAAATCACTTTGATGACATTAAAGCCCACACCTCTAAAATGGCTTTCTAATTCTTGAATGATCTTGTCGTTACCGCGCACCGGACCATCTAAACGTTGTAAATTACAATTGATCACAAAAATCAGGTTGTCTAATTTTTCTTTTTGCGCGATGTGCAAAGCACCGACGGATTCAGGTTCATCCATTTCCCCATCTCCGCAAAATATCCACACTTTACGTTGTGAAGTATCTTGCAAACCGCGATTTTCTAAATATTTAAAAAATCGTGCTTGATAAATGCCTTGAATAGGACCCAAGCCCATCGACACAGTCGGAAATTGCCAAAAATCGGGCATCAGCCAAGGATGAGGATATGAAGAAATGCCTTCGCCGTCAATTTCTCGGCGAAAATGATCGAGTTGCCGAGCTGTTATACGACCCATCAAATAAGCAAAAGCATAGATTCCTGGAGAAGAATGGCCCTGCATATAAACGCAATCACCATGCGAAGGAGAATCCACACTTTTGAAAAAATGCAATAAACCCACTTCGTATAAAATGGCTGAAGAAGCAAAAGTTGAAATATGGCCTTGCACTTCCGGCGCAGAATAAGAAGCACGAACCACCATCGCCATGGCATTCCAACGGATAAAAGCATCGATGTGCTCTTCCATCTCCAGATCGCCTGGATAAGCGCCTTCCTCTTCTACGGCAATGGTATTGATGTAATCGGTGGTGGTTAAAGGCGCATCGACGCCCAATCGTCTTGCCTTATCTAAAACACGAGCTAAAATAAAATCCGCGCGCTCAATACCCTCTTCACGAATCAAAGAATCCAGCGCATCGACCCATTCTTGTGTTTCGATGGGATCATTGTCAATTAAAATTTTTTTCATTTACCTTCTTCTTACTCAGTTAAGAATGCATCCGCGCAGTCAAAGTTATTATAACCAATACAATTAATAAAATGGATAAAGCACGTTGAAACAAGGACCATTGCGTGCTGGGATTATCTTGTCCATGCTCCAAAGCAGCGTGACCACAGGCTTCCAAATAAACCGCATTGTCTTTAGGACTTGTGCCGATTTGTCCCCACCACACTTTAAAGGCACTTTCAAAACGGCCGGCTAATACCAGGCATATTCCGAGCAATCGCACAGGCAACCAATCTAAATACGATATCCAGCACTCCGCACTTTGTCGTATTTGAGGCGAGCCTTCCACATAAGTTTGCTCGGACAATAACCGTGAAAACCGATATAAAACAGCGCCTGCTGGCCCTAATACAATAAACCAAAATAACACAGCGAAGATATTTGTCTGGGCTTGCCATAAGATACCGTGCTTGTCTTCTGAAGTCAGGACCACAATTTGCCCTCGCGCTGCTTCTTCAATGGTTGGGTTAGGCACCGCTTTGGCTTTTTTCACAGAACTTTTTTCCACTTGCGGCATCACGCCCAAAGCGTACAATAAAATCAGCGCTTCAAATATAAAATCTGCAATACCCCAGGTAAAATAAAACATCATCCATTGTAGAATCGCTACCACAATCACCGCCGGCATCAAAGCCATAAACAATCCCAAAACCCCTTTGCCAAAAGGCGTGGTTCCCAACCATTTTTGATGGTACGTAAAATAATGGCCCAACCAGTTGTACTGTCGCGCCCATCGTCCTACGGGGGTAAACGCATTTAATCCCAAACAAAGCAAGATAATGAGAATAGTCATATTAGTATCCTTTAAATGAATATTATCCGCTCCCCTCAGGGTCGCGGCTCGGTCTAACCTTAATTAAACCCTACTTCTCTTAACAAAGCATAAAGCCGCTGCCAATCGAAAAAAGGGCCTGGGTCGTCTTTGCGACCAGGGGCGATATCACTGTGTCCCGTTATTCTATCGCAATTAAGACTTGGAAAACATCCTTTTAGTGCAACACAGAGCTTTTGCAAGGCTTGATATTGTTCAAAATTAAAGCTATCTGTAACACAACCTTCCAATTCTATCCCTATAGAGTAGTTATTACAATCCGCCTGGTCATTAAAAGAAGACGCCCCCGCATGCCAGGCACGTTGATACACACTGACAAATTGGCTGATCTGCCCCCTTCTATCGATTAAAAAATGAGCAGAAACGGGGTTCTCGGCAATCGAAGCAAAATAAGGGTGATCGGCCACAGGCAGTTCATTGCTAAACAATTTTTCGATATACCCGCCTCCATATTGCTCGGGCGGCAGGCTAATACAATGGATCACCAATAAGTCGACTTCTGTTCCTGCGGGCCGTTCATTGTAGTTGGGCGAAGGCAGAATGCGCACGCCTTCTGCCCAGCCGGTTTTGGGATTGATTTGCATAGTTGGTCTATTCTACTTCTGGCAATTGCGTTTTAGTGGGTTCCTCCCTTGCCTAAAGGAGCGCTCTTAGAAGGTTTTTTAGGCTCTCCTGAAGGGGTCCCCTTTGCTTTTTCGGGAGCTGGCATTTGACTGGAGAAAAATGCGGAAGAAGGTAAATCGGGCATTTTGTCTGCACCGGCTTTGAGAGGGCTGGAGGCAGAAGCAGATGCGTCTCCAGGTGCTTTCCGAGGTTCAGAGGGTGAAGGCGGAATTTTTATTCCCATAGACAACATTACCGCTTGTATTGCCTTTATGTCTCTAGTGTTATCAGCCAACTTAGATTCTAGGTTAGCGATGCTTTTTTTCAGGCCTTCATTTTCTCCTTTCAGGCCTTCATTTTCTCCTTTCAGGCCTTCATTTTCTCCTTTCAGGCCTTCATTTTCTCCTTTCAGGCCTTCATTTTCTCCTTTCAGCCCTTCATTTTCTCCTTTCAGCCCTTCATTTTCTCGCTTTAGCTTCTCACTTTTCTCTTTTGCCATTTTTTCTTCGGCTAGGGCTTTCTGTAGCGTTTCTTCCAAGTGTCGTTTTTCTTCTCTCTCTATGAGCAATTGATCTCGCTTTAATACATCCAAAGTCCCCAAAGGAAACCCTTCTGTTAGCCTGTACGTTGTAGTAAGGGGAAATTCATATAATAGAGAAACACTTTCTTCAGGAGTATCTAATATGGATTTTATATAACCTGCAAGAAACTCAAGAGAGGGACGATACTTACGCAGGTTTGGATAAGATTCTAATAATTTTAACAATTTTTTTAATGCGGCTCGGGTTTTATGATCCACCCAAGAGGCTTGATCTTCCTGCATAGCACCCATCAATTTTTCAAAACTTTTTTCCAGTTGTGGCCATAGTGGAATACCATCCCTAACATCCAACTCCGTTCCCGCTTCAACGCCATGCAAAAATTTAACAAACTCTTGAACACTGCCTACAAAGGTGCATAACAGTGGAGAGACTTGCCTACAAGTCGCATAAAGTTCCCTTTCCTCAATCAACATATTATGATAATTCTGAATTTGACTTACAACCACTTTTGCGGGGGCACTAAAGGGCCTTTGCCGACGAAAATCTGACAAAGCTTTCATGAAAGCTGGGCGGGCCTCTTTTTCAATCAAATCGATCGGGGCTCGTCCGTCTATATTCTTTGCATTTTCAACATCTCCCCCCATACGTACCAAATAAAGAGCAGCATCCACCCTGTTATAATGAAAGGCATAATGTAATAATCGATTACCATTACTGTCTACCATATCATTTACGTCTACTTCCCAGTTCGATAAACATTGTTTGATTTCTTCTTCGGTGCGAACTGTGTTGGGATCAAGGCGATTTAGACGGTACAAATCTGAACGCGTATGCAATTTTTTCTCTTCTTCATTATGCCTGTCTTCTAAAATTTGCCTTACTGCCTCTTCTTTTTCCTGCTTATTTCTTCTGAAAATGTTACTTTGCAGCTTCTCGTTTAAATGTGGTATCTTTTCATGTAAATCCTCGATCTGTTCACAATAAAATTTCACCTTCTTTATATAAAGTTCAATTTTATCGGGCAGAAAAATATTATTCATCTCCTCTTCACCTAACCATCCTTTAACACCTGCAGCTATTTCATAAATAGTTTTTATATTTTCACTAAACTGTTGTCCGTTATTTTCAAGATATTCTGCAGAAAAACGAATGATAAATTCAACCAAACCACATAATTCTTCAAAGCTCACCTCTTTACTTTCTGCTTGTTTTTCTTCTGCCTTGGCCTTATCCAATCGCTTAAATTGTGGAAGAACACCCAGTACACTAAGGCTCATCGGCTTTGCCGGGTGTTTAACGTGATCTTCTAATTTATCTCTGATCTCATCAGAGATTTTTTGGACATCAGAAGCACTTACCCATTCTAGTTCTAGACATTTTTTCAAGATGGGGTCAAAACAAGCAAGACAAGGCTCTAAGTTATCCGCTGTCACTTTTTCAAACATGGCCATATAGATGCTTTCTGCTAAACTCGCAATGATGTCCCTTAGTAAAAAATGTTGAATTCTTCTGTTGTTAGACATAAAGTCCAGCATACTGGCAGCAACCCTCAAGTATGATGTTACTGTTTCACAAACATGAGCGACTTGTTCCGCTTCTACAGTTGATATTTGCTTTCGTCCCTTGGCGTTATCGTTGAACGCAGCTATCACTGAATTTTGAGACTTAAGCAATTCTAGGCGTACCCTTGTCAAGAGTAATTGGTTCAAGCGAGCTTTCTGTTGTTCTTCATGGGGATTCTCCGCCACAAGTTCAAGTTGATGGTAATGCGATAGCCATGCTAAAAGTTGGGTCAGGAAAGCCGCTTTCTGTTCGGGTAATTCTCTACAATAAATAGATTGTACTTCATCATATTCTCTTTTTAAATTTTCAAATTCAGGATTTTCCCCTAAGCGGATTAAGGCTTTTAACAAAAAAATATCATTGCTTCGAAGCGCCTCACGGACCCACTGCGTTGTTCGATCAGGTTGTACCGCTACCAATGCACCTTCTTGGGATAAAGCAAGAGACAATTCTCCAGCTGAGGACGATGAAGACGAGGATGACAGAATCGTGAGTTCATTAGAGCTCATAGTAATCTCCTATAATTAATCAACAAAACATCTGGGTACTTGTATAACGAGCAAACACCTTTGCAGAATGCATCGGCTCAAACTTCAGCGAGCCAACTTATAGTAACACAGAATCCAACCTCCATCAAAAAACATACATTAAGCACTTGTCCACTATTCAAAAACTTTTCTTCGAAATAGACTCAAGAAGACTAGAATCTGAAAGCCATCTTCGATGAAGCATTTTTTGCTCTTTTTGATGGGATTGGAAAAAAAGGTTACCGTTTTCATCACGCTCAAAACCACCAGCAGCGGCCGATAAGCGCCTTGGATAAGGAACTTTTTTCTCTTCCTGATCAGGCTCAAGGAAAAAACCTATAGCTCCTTTATTAATGAACTCATCAAACTGCCTTTTAATTCTTATTAACCATTCATCGGCTTTTTCAGCTTTCTGATCAACGGGCCTTTTCCTCATCTTCTCTGCTTCCTTTGCTCGGGAGTGGCCTACTGGTTCATCAAAAACTCGGTAGGATTGTTCAGGCACCCCATCGCTAAACTTCGGAACAAGGGCTGCATCAGGATCATTTTCCTTTTTTATTTGTGCCCCATTAAGCGTATTTGATTGCATCTCATCCAGAATTCTTTGGAGTTCATTAATTTGCTCGGCTGTTTCGTCAATGATCTTTTCCATCCTATCAGTTTCTTTAAGGATTTCATCATGCCCTTTACGGATTTCATCATGCCCTTTACGGATTTCATCATGCCCTTTACGGATTTCATCATGCCCTTTACGGATTTCATCATGCCCTTTACGGATTTCATCATGCCCTTTACGGATTTCATCATGTTGTTGAGCAATTTCATCCTGTTCCTCTATTACCTCAGCCCAACCCTTTCGCAATTTTGCCAACTCTGCCATATAATTTGTGTACCATTCTTTAGAATCCTCTCTACTCTTGCCATCTAAAAGAGCCTTCTGATAAACCTCTTCGATCCATTGAAAAGCAGCTTCAGCTGCCTTAAGGTTTTGCGGATTTTTATCCGGATGATAACGGAGAGCCAGTGTGCGGAATTTTCTTTTTAGCAAACGTTCGTGGCTCATTCGATTTGGGTTAGCCAGAGGGGGTAATCGGTTTAATAAATCAAGCCATGCTTCCCTATCCCGCTTCCATTTTTCCTCAAAAGCTTGGCAAGATTCGTCAGGGATTCCTTCTCTAAGCTTGGAAACCAACACTGTGTTAGAAGGATTAGAAGAAGAGGACGGGGACGATGAAGAGAATATCGGCGGTGATACTGATTGAGATAAAGGAGAATGGCCTGCTGGATAGCCCGAGGAAGAGGAAGAAGATAGGTGTTGATAGGAAGATAGGATATCCATGATTGTTGTTTGATAGGTTCTAATAGCTTCCATCAATTGCTCGCCAGCCCGTGGATTTTCTTCGACTTCTTCCTCCAGGTTATTAAACTTATTGGCTAAGCGCCTCCTACGGCTACTATCATCTAACTTAGCGCCAAATTCATCCATTTCTGAAATCTCAAATATAGAATACATGCTTGCAAAAAGTTCTTCATAAGCACCACAAATTGGCTTCAAAAGAGTATCCACCACTGCTTTATCCATTTGATCAGAAATCTCTTCTCTTGCTAGTTCAAGCTCAATTCTAAATTTTACGGCATTTGTATAGCCACCAATAATACCAATAGTGTCTGCGCCTTTTTCACGATAATTAAACTGCGGATGATGCCAGATGGCATGAACAACATCGAATAATGGCTCTATGGTAGGTAGCAGTAAGTTAGGATTACTCCTTATGTCCCTTTCCATCACAGAATGGAATTCTCTATTAATGTCTATTTTTTCTAAGAATTTAATTTTCTCTTCATTGCCTAAAGAACCGGAAAGCCTATTGATTGCTTCAGCGATTTGTTCCATGAAATAGGAGGATGCCCTTTCAAATTTTCCTTTCATTTCGACCTCCTTCGTTTTTTGATAGTATGCAGATAATTCTTGGTATTGGGTATAGTGGTCAATATTAAAATATTCAATCAAAAATTGTGAGAACGGATTTTTTTTCTTGTGCGCTTCTGCACGCTCTCGTTGTATACGAATAAACTCTTTGGCAGACATACCACGAATCGTTTTTTCCTGAAGATTAATTTGCTCGTGATAAGGACGCCGATTAAAAATCCACCCTCTTGAGGATTTTTCAGGCTCAGGAAGATAAATAGAAGGCTCTTGTTGTTCTTCTTGTTTTTGAGAAAGGCGCCGTCCAAAAAGCCACTCTATCCACGATCTTTTAGGAACACGCGCAGGGGTAGAAGTAGAGTCTTTTTCCGCATGGCCGGGGGTGGCTTTTTCAGCAGAATACTTGCCCATTCATTACCTCCCTCTTCACCCAAATGCGTTGTAAGCATGTTCTAACGGAGCGCAACTTCCGAGAGCGGCTCGTTTTTAAACAACTTGCTTGACTAGGCTTATTTTCCACCATTTTATTGGATATTGCAAATTTCGACCGGTCGGTTTAATTTAGAATATCATTAGAAATTCGAGGAAAACCATAAACTTTAAAGTATACCTAGCCTTAAATAAATGCCTCCCTATAGAAAATATAAAAACCCGGGATAACCAATCTATTTTGGTTATCTATCTTGTAGGCAAGGCCATCAATTTTTCTGATATTAACTCTATTTTCCTTTGAGATTTTGTCTTAAAGAAATAATCCCTGGATTCTTTAACTCCAATAATAATTCCTAGCGTGGGAATAGTGAGCAAAGCCCCTAGCAATCCTTTGAAAAAGGCTTTTAGTAAATTTCGATGCATAGAAAGGTTTTTATCAGGCTCACGACTTTCTACATACGGCTTCAATATTTCAACATAACCCGTTTTTAGGAAATCTTTTATTTGGCCAGGGTTCTTTTCATCGCTTTGACAGATTTCGGTGGTTTTTCCTTGTAGTTCTATAAGCACCCGCTCAAAAATTTGAGCGCTTTTTGTACCGGAAGTTTGAAAAAATGTTTCTTCATGTTCACCTTTTCGAAGACGTTGTGCTTGCTTATTTAATTTATTAAAGACTTTGCTTTGAACATTTTGATAAAAATCAGTATTCATCAGTGAAGATGCTTTTTCAAAACCGTCAAGGATTTTTTGCTTTTTATCACCTTCGCTATGAACAGCATTATGCCACAATTCCTTAAACACATTTTCTTCAAATTTCGTTAACCCAATAGGAGACGAATTTCTAGCCGACATTTTTTCAATGAAATACTTAGATAATTGATTGGATACTTCACGGTCAAACACTGCTTGCTCTTCATTGAGAATAGCATCTGCTCTAAGCTTCAGTAAAATAATAACCAATTTTTCTAAATTTTCTCTATTATGTTCTTTTACAGCGAGATATATGACATTATCCAATGTAATTTTCTTATTTTTAAACAAGTGTTTTAATAGATCGAAACAAAAGTCATCTTTATGCGCTGCTGTTAAAATAATCTCAGAAAACAAAAAGGTAGAAAAATTAGGGCCATTAGAATAAATTAATAGATTTTGATAAAATTGTGCTTGAAATTCCTCGAAATGGTGATCCCCAATATTTTTATGTAACGCCAGAAAGAATTCAGAAAAAATTGCATTATTCCAATTTGACAAAGGTTGTAAGATTTTGCTTTGTATATTCTGATAAAAGGATGTTTTCGTAATATCTTTTATTCTTACTAAAAAATTTTGCAATTCATCGAGACCTTTTTGACCCAAAGCATTTTGCCTCAACCAATCTGAAAAAATAGGCCGAATAATATGGAAAAATTTATTTCTAATATTATCGTTTATTTCTTGCCCTATAAACCTCGATAGAAATAAATGAAATATTTCGTGATGAAATTCCGATAGATTTTCGCCAGGAATAAAAGAGAAAAACCGGATAAATTCCTGAGGGCTTTCGTCTTGTTGAACGCTTTCCACAGGAATAGATGAAACACATAGCTCAGCCGGCAATAATCCAGTATTTACCCAAGAAATCAGTATATCTTTACAATATTGATTTTCTAACAATGCATTTTCAATAATAAAGGCAATCCAATCCTTATTGCTACGCCGTTTAAAAAGCGCATTAGCAAAATTCTGGATTTCTTTATCGGCTTTATGAATGTCTATAATGGCTATCAAGCCCTCCATCTCTAAAAAAATGCTTTCAATTTTATCTAGACCAGATAATCTTTTAAGACTCTTAATTAGTTTATAGACATGTTCAATGTTTTCTTTATCAGAGCTGTCACAACGGGACTGAAATTGACCAGAACTTTTATTTAAATTTCTATTTAATCCTTTTGCTGCAAGAAGCTGTCTCTTTAAACCCATCTCATCAATGACAGGTTGTAATTCGCTCCCAAATTTTTCATGTAAATATAGCAAATCGCCCCCACTAATCTTTTTTGCATTTTCCCGAATGTACCATATTGCAGCCGAAAGAAAATAATTTTCTATTTTTGCAGCTTTGACATCGAGATCTTTATCTAAAAAGTTCTTTATTACGTTTTTCATATTTTGCGTTATTTTATCATCGGCTTGTTGCAAACAATAGCGTAATGCTTCTGCTAGTAAAGGGGTTAAATGCTTAAGTTTAATAATAAGCAAATCAAAAATTTCTTGATCTAAACCAGCCCCTATAAGATATTCACACAAGGCATCAAGATATTGCTGGTTAATATTTTCCAGCGATAAGTCTTTTACCGCTTTTAGATATTGACATAGTTTTTTGTAACAACCTATTTTTTCTTGAACTTTTTCATTTTTTGATAATCTATGCCAATACGCCATTTCAGTTTGCTGCAATTTTTCTATTTCCCCCGAAGCACAATATTCAGCAAAAGATTTAAATAATGCTGCCCGCTCTTGATCGCCTTCTATAGATTTAAATTTATCGTGCACTCCATTAAATGCACATTCATCCCTTTTCTTGAAAGGAATTGAATGTGCTGCTCGCATAACCATACTATCATGCCAAGATTTGCATTCATAAGATAGTGAGCATATGTTATTTAAAAAACTGCCCGTTAGTAACGAATAACTTATTTCATAAAACTCATTAATTAGCTTCTCAAGAGAAAATAGTAGATTTTCAATAGCAAAACTTTTAATACCCACTATCGTAGCTATATCTAATTTATTTCCCAACACAGATAAAAACAGCTCTTCCGCGGGGCTTTCTCTGATAAAACAACTTTGCAAAAAAAGCAAGAAATCATTGACATTAGCAGCATAAACCACTTCGGCAAATACGGCTCTCCAAACGCGGCGGACATCTAAAGAAGTAAAGAAAAACCCATATTCAACGGAAAGTTTTATTTGCCGTAATTTAACTCGAGGATCGTCTGTTTCTGCGTTAATAAGTTGCTGAGTAACACCATTTTTGTCTAAAAGCTCCGAAAATCTTTCTAATGTAATGTTTTTATCGACATCCAAATCAGGTTTAGATTGTTCGAAAGCCTCTTTTAACCAGAGATAATCGTTCATGTTAAGACCATGTGAGTTACAACATTCAAATATAAATTCCCCTTCTGCTTCTAATAAAAATTTTTGATCTTTTTCCTGAAGTGAATCAAGCATTTTAAGAAAAAATTTCTTATTATTTTTGCAGGCAGAAAGAAGTCTGTAGCGACGATCGAACGGGTTACTGCTTTTTAATAGTTCCAAAATACAGGTTTCGTCTGCTGCGAATTTAAATCCCCATAAAAAATCAACGAAATAGTCTTGTTCTTTTTTTGTGAAGAAAGAATTTTTAGAGAACGCATACTGAATTAGCTTTAAAAAGTCAGCCTCCTTCTTAAGGCCATATTGACTAAAATATTGACAAATTATCCCCGCACAAAACTCATGCTCAAATTCAGTTCCCAAAGCCACATTAACACTTTCTAAAAACAAATTTTCGTACGGGTTTAGAAATGCCAATATACTTTGTGCTAATATGCTTCCTTCTAATAAATGGGTTTTGTCTGCTAATATTTGGGGAAGATTCCCCTCGTTTTTAAGTGCGTACTTTGCAAAAATAAAATAAATCAATTTCAACTGGCTATTATCAAGTTGGATTTTTTTATAAGGCAGCGATAATAATATGGGTAAATCTTCTTCCATAATGTCTTTTGGATTATCTTTTAGCATCTCAATAATCGCCAGTTGTCTTTTTTGCTCAGGACTTACATGTTGATGAATAGCCTCCCAAAAAGCTTTATTTTTCTTCTCATCTTGGAAGCTTTTATCTAAAACAAATATCTCGCTAACGGACTGCTTGTAAATACAGCGGGCAATATATTGCTCAATATATTTTGGTTGCGCCTGTGCTAAATTGTATAAAGCACCATCACTTAAATTAGAAAAATAAGTTGGATAAATTTCCAAAAATGTTGCAAACTCCTCTGGCATATTCCCAGAAGCAGCTATAAAGCCATATTCCCCCTGATGGCTAACTATATGGCTCAACAAATTTTTAATAGAGGTGATTTGTTCTAATAGTTCTATATCTAACCGTTTTTGTTTGTAACCATGAAAAACCATTAATAGTAATTGATTTCGTTCAATTTCTTCTAATCTTGCCATAGCCAGTTCATTCTTTAAAAAGGCGGCCGCAAAATCTAAATTATTTCGCGCATAATTTAAAATATCGGTTCCGTTGAAATTTGCCGACTGGATTAATTTGCTAATATTTAAACCTGTGCTACTAAATGGGGCTAATTGATAAGGATTATCTCTATTCTCGTTGCCTTCATCCTCGAAATCTTCATCATCCAAAACAGGAATGTTTAAATACAAATCACTGACTTCACCTTCCCATGTGGCAGGTGTTTTCCTTAACTCTTCATCATGAGATTGCTTGTTCGCAGGATCTTTTAAAAAATCATAGGCTGCTTGTATTACCTTGAATTTTTCTTCAGATTGAGGATCATCGGGATTTTTATCTGGATGAAATTTTAAGGACATTTGATAATATCGTTTTTTTATAGCCCTGGGAGTTATCCCTTTATCAAATTCTTCTTTACTAAAACCCAGATCTTTATAATAGTTTTTCATGTTTTCCCTCAAAATTCGTCAGGAATATGCTCTTTACATCTACGTATCTGCAATGACTCTTTAAAAACGCCACTTCGACTTCTTTATCCCTAAAAGTCAAGCCCAGTTTAAAAATAGGCTGGATCCCTTTTTGCTTTAATTGCGCTTCATAATGGCGTACGTTTATTGTGTGATTGCTTGTTGAGCCGCAGCCATGAATTCTGCATTTTCGTCACGCACGGTTTTAAATTCTAGCATGAGTCCAGGATTGGCCTTATTTTTAGGAACAATCATAATGTCGTAGCGACCGTAACCACTTTCGCGATTCGATAGTACCTCATGCGTATCTTTCAAGCCTGCCACGGTAGACCTTTTATAGTCCCAGTCCCTGTTCTATCACCCATTCCCATCGCAATTTTCTCAGAGAGAACCTCAAAATAGGCTTATTATATGCTCAAACCTATAAAA
Source organism: Pseudomonadota bacterium (assembly GCA_021782495.1). Taxonomy (GTDB): domain Bacteria; phylum Pseudomonadota; class Gammaproteobacteria; order UBA1113; family UBA1113; genus VFKP01. The sequence continues at coordinate 19,521 of JAJXUV010000009.1, forward strand.
AATCAAACATAAATAATATAAATAGCTTAATCCCGCCTCAAACGCGCACTAAACGCCAAGGGTGAAGGGTATTTTAATACCACCCAATAAGAAGCCACTAAAAAAGTGATGATGGTCGCACTTTGAATTAAGTTAGACGCTTCTCTGGAAATCAGGCCACTACTGCGCGCCAAATAAGCCAACAACAAAGAAAATTCACTGTTCTGTGCCAAACGGACACCGATTTCCCAGGCTACAGGCTTTGTTTCACCTCTATTTTTTAATAAGAAAGCAAAAACGACTGGTTTTAACAACATGATTAATATGGCGAGGCCTAAGGCTGGCCAAAACAATTCCAATCCATAATGCCAATTAAAACCTGCGCCGATGGAAAAGAAAAACATGACGAGAAAAAAGTCGCGCAAAGGTTTTAAACTTTCAGCCACATACAAAGCAATCGGACTTGCTGCAACGACCACGCCGGCAATAAAAGCCCCAACTTCATAAGATAAATGCAGCATTTGTGCCAGTTGCGCAAAGCCCAAACACCAGCCTATCATCAATAAGAAAATGTATTCGCGCACGTAATCAAAACGGGTTAATAAGACGCGCAAAATATAGCGTTCTGCAAAATATCCGCCGATCATCAATAAAGGAAAAGCCAGCATGGCACGCAACATCATTGTGCCCGATACCACACCATCTTCGCCCAAACTCTTTAACACCAACAAAGCGAAAATAGCGATGATGTCTTGCAACAACAAGATCCCTATCATCACTTCACCCGTGTGTTGATGATGCAATACCGTGGTGGGCAATAATTTTAAACCGATGATGGTACTGGAAAACATCATCGCCGCGCCAACGACCATCGCTTCTGCCGTCTTAAGACCAATAAAATATGCCACGGCAAAGCCAGCGAGTGCGAAAACAATCGAACTCAGAATCGCCACCCCCGCCATTTGACGTAGGGTTTTCATGAAATCTTCTAAGGATAAATTGAGCCCCATTAAAAACAGCAAAAAGACAATGCCCACTTCGCCTGTTTCTTTGATTAAGATGGGATCGGACATGAATTTCAATCCCCACGGGCCCAACAACATTCCCAAACCAATATACACCATCAATAAGGATTGACGTGTGAATAGCGCCACGGTGGCCATCATCGCAGCACCCGAAAAAATCAAAAAAATCGCAAAAATAACAATGTTGTTGTCCATGTTTAACTTAAAGCTCCTTTTGAAGAGGGATAAACACATTCCACTTTCCTCTCATCATAACACAAGGTTGCCATCCGGTTAAAAAAGCGCTGCCGGCAATGTAAAAAGCCGGAAATTCCACGATTAAATCAAGCGCCTAGATACCAAAGACTATGCAAATAAATGCTTTTATCATCCTGAAACGGACATAGTGACGGGTGTTTTTAATTAAAAATCAACTAGTTACGAATAGTTTTCATCTTTTTGCCCGGTACAGAGCACACAGATACAGGCTAAGGCATCTAAATTTGTACAAAATGAATTTTTCACTAATAAATAGGAGATAAACCCCCTATCTATCTTGTCACAATCGCTGGACCGTTCTAACCAACCGCGACCGTCAGGGTTCGAATTAAAAATCCCAATTATCTTAGGGCTTGTTGACATTTGGTTTGTCGAAACGAAAAGCCTATCCCCATTTTCTTGTCATCCTAATTCCGTACTGCGAACCACCGCTCCCTGACGGTCGCGGCTCGGTTAAATTAGGCTAAATTTGTTTAAAATTTAGATGCGTTTATCCTGGCACACATCTCTGTACTGGCCAAAAAACAAAACTAGCCTATATAAAAATACAAACCCCGGTCTGTCATCCCTGCGAAAGCAGGGATCCAGTAAAGAAACCCTATTTGAAACTGGATCCCTGCTTTCGCAGGGATGACATCGTAGTTTTTGTCCAGGACAGAGGACACACATAAAGTCGTGTAATACTCATAATATTTCCTTAAGCTCAGTGTTATACAATGTGTAATATCGACCACAGCATGATAAATTAAGAGGTTTAATAATGGGCAAATCTACAATTAGCGATAGCGCAAAAAGTAAGGGTAAAGAAAAAGAATCAGAAAAAGGAAAAATAAAATCCGGCCTAAAATTGCGCGAAGACCATAAAGGTAAAGAAGAACTTAAAGAAAAAGAAGTCCTGGCTGAATGTCGCTCCGTTGCAGAAAAATTAGCGGCCGTTCGAGCTGAAACAGCAGCTCAATCTGATGTAGCACACGCGGTAAAGACTGCACATAAAAATTATCCTATAGTGTCTCCTTACCCTGGAAGCATGACTGCATTGCGTCACCATGAAGAAAATTGCCGTCAAGGAATAAGAGCCGCTGGTTTGTTAAGAGCAGTAGCAAGAAATGCGGATAAAAATGTTAAAATTGATTTGCGCCAGGTTCTTAAAGACATTGATCGAGATCTTTGTATTTATGCGACAAGCATGAGTGGGCGTTTTTCTCTAGGGGTAGAAATAGCAGCTCAAAAAGAAGAAATTAAACAATTATTGTCTCCAGCAGAACAGAAACAGCTTGACCAATTACTTGACACCTTGGCTCATGGGTACACTCAAGGTTCTAGCGATTTACTCTCTTATGTCGGTGTTGGTTTTGAAGAACAGTTTCCAGGATTATTTATAACCAAGGTCAATTCAAAAGCGTTTTCTGGTTTTGCTTTTCCTCGTAATTCACAGGCTTCAATCGTAAATCTAGCCACCTTGTCTTCTGGTTTAGAAATACCTTATATCACAGAAGAACACGATCCCGCTGCTATTGTCATTCCCGGGGAGTATTTTTTTACTGCTAAAACACATCCTGAGGGTGGTCTTGAGATTTTCTCTTATCACAGCAGTAACGCCTTACTCAAAGCCATTTTAGAATATACACCGATTAGAAACGAGAATGACGAAATCGTTTATTACCCTCCTTTGACAGTGTATGGTATTCAAATTGTCGATGAGAACCAAAAATTTAGTCTGGAAAATTTAAAGGCGGCTATTCTTGAAGCGGAAAAGGAAGAACAAAGAGCAACATATATTTTAGAATTGGACCTTTCGCAATTTAGAGCATATTATACAGAACCATCACCCAACGAAGAGCAAAGAAAATTATTAGAATCTATTCTGCGCTTAACGCAAGAACATGCAGAATTAAAAGATCAGTCGTATAACAAAAAACTGATAAATCGCGAAAATGCTGCGGTTACTCTAGATAAGATCATGTTGTCTTCCATTTATCGTGATTTACCCAAGCTATTGTCAGGAGAGAAAAAGATTGGCAATTGCCCTATGTTACTTAAGACGATTACTTGGTGTGGGGTTCCTGAATTAACGCACGCACTTAAAGCGATTTTACTGTCCGAACCGGATCTCATAAAACCCCAAGAATTGGAATGGCTCTTAGAATTGTATGGCTCCGGTGATAATACGGCCGAATTGGCTCAAGTTTGGTTGGATTCGAAAAATACGCAAAATAATCCCGAGTTAAGAAGACAATATGCCCATGCTTTGTTACAACAGCCCAAAATCGAACGCCTAAAAGAAGTGGTTGACCCGTTGCTAGCACAAATTAGAGCTTGTCATTCTAGTGAACAAGATTCAATAAGAAGATCCGAAGATAAAATAAATTCAAAAATCATAGAGCGCGTGCATGCTCATGATACTGATTGGTCTCTTCTATCGGAAATTTTATCTGCCATTGAGGTGCAAGAGGATAAAGACGAATATTCTGAGCTGTTAGCCGTATGGTTTGGTGTAAAACGTATGCAAGAGTGTCCCCGCTTATTGTGGGCTGTGATTTCGTCTAAAGACCTCGATTTACAAAATAAAATTTTAGACTTTTTGTACCGCGAAGATAATAGTGCTCTGCATAAAGCCTTCAAGCAAGCAGATCATATGATACGTTATGAGCTAACGCAAGTAAATTCTAAGGAAAAACGAATAGAAGATTGCCCTTATTTGCTGGAGGCTATCGTTTTAGGTGGCAATTCTGAACTTGCTCAAACCTTAAAAGCAATTTTAGGGCCCGTTGTGGGGGAAAAGAAGCTAGCCTGGCTCTTGCAACTTCATAGTTCGAATGCGAACACTGCTACTCTCGTGCACGCTTGGGTCGATCCCCATTCACCAGACAAAAATTCGAGGAAAACAAAAGACTATTTGGATATTTTGTTAAAACAATCCAATATGGAACCCTTGCAACAAAAAGTTAAAGAACTTCACGCAGATATCCAGCAAGGCGTATTAGATAGTATTATTACTGCTGAAGAAGCAACAAAGCTTGAAAATGAAGTCAATCAAGAAATTGTACAGTGTATACACCAATCTTTAACACCAAGTGCTGATCCTTATCAACCGGCTGCTGATTTAGATGATCTTAAAAAAGATGGCGAACCTGCTGAGGTCAAGACGCCTAGGGGTAAATGGGCTTCTCGTATTTTAATGGGTCTGGGTATTGCCTTGGGTATTGGCTGTTTGGTTGGCTTAGGTTTAGCTTCGGGTGGCGTGATACCCGCTGCATTTGCCGTAGGCGGTATCCTGATTTCAGTGCTCCCTTCCGCTTTAGTCGGCACTGCCATTTCTTGTGCGATGACCAGTGCAGGCTTTAGTTTACATTCCTGGCGTAATCATAAAATTCGCAAGAATGAAATGTACCAAAATGTGGGTGAAACAACTCGCACTATGAAGCAAACTGCTCCTGGGTTAATAAGCCGCTCTATGGAAAACGTTGTAATTGACTCCCCCATTGAAGGTTCAGAGACAGATTTGGTCGATTCGCCCCAGCGCCGTGATTCACCCTTATCGCCGGTAGCAGGATCCTCTTCTAGTTCCTCAAGTTCTATTAGGAATCCAGCACGCTCGAGATACAGTTTCCATAATCAGACGCCGAATGTTCAAGGAGGCTTTTCTGCTGAAGAAATTCTCGACGGCACAGATTTACGCAATCTTTTCTCCTTGAATTCGGACTACTGATCTCTCAGGGTAAACGCATCTAAAATTTAGCATAATAACCGAGCCGCGACCGTAAGGGAGCGGTGGTTCGCAGTACGGAATTAGAATGACAAGAAAATGGTCATAGCCTTTTCGCTTTTTTAAGTTCTCTATTAAAAAATCTTCCAAAATATCGAAGTTAATTGTGATTTTTACTTTGGACCACCGCTCCCTTACGGTCGCGGCTTGGTTAGAGCGGTCGGACGATTTGTCCAGACACCGGTTTCATGCGCTTTTTATTAGCAAAAATGACATTTTTGTACAAATATTAGATGCGATTGCCCTGCTGATCTCTTAAATCTCTCTTGCACAGATGCGCTATAATTAGTACTATAGAGGTCCTAATTTAGCGCCCTGGCAAAGGAGGGTTAAAAAAATGTTAAAAATCAGCAAGTTAACCGATTACAGCACGGTCGTGATGGCATATTTGGCCCAATATTCTGAACGCCTGCACAATGCCAAAGATATTACCGCCCAAACACACATTGCCCTACCGACGGTCAGTAAAATCCTCAAAGCCTTGACCAAAAGCGGCTTATTGATTTCCCATCGCGGTGCGCATGGCGGCTATACGCTCGCCAATAAAGCCATGTCGATCAGCATTGCCGACATCATCACTGCCATGGAAGGAAAACCCGGTTTAACGGAATGCAGTCACAACAATGGGCTTTGCGCCTTACAACCGACCTGCGCCATTTCAGGCAATTGGCAAACCATCAGCAGCATTGTGTACGAAACTCTGCAAAAAATCAGTTTGCAAGATATGGTTTTGCTCAAAGGCCATCGTCTACAAGATCACTTTGAAGAAGGAGGGGTTCACTATGGCTAAATCCAATCAAACTTTAGAAACTTTACTAGAGCAACAGTATGAGCATGGTTTTGTGACCGATATTGAAAGCGATACGCTACCGCCTGGCTTAAACGAAGATACCATTCGCACGATTTCTGCCAAAAAAAATGAGCCGTCCTTTATGTTGGATTGGCGTTTAAAAGCCTACGAATATTGGCGTCATTTGAGCGAGCCGCATTGGGCCCATTTGAAATACACACCCATCGATTATCAATCTCTCAGTTATTATTCCGCGCCTAAAAAACAAAATCTCAAAGATTTAAGCGAAGTCGATCCCAAATTGATAGAAACCTACAATAAATTGGGGATCCCTTTAAAAGAACAAGAATGGTTGGCCGGTGTTGCTGTAGACGCCGTGTTTGACAGTGTTTCGGTGGCAACTACTTTTAAAGACAAATTGAGTGAATTGGGCATCATCTTTTGTTCTTTTTCCGATGCCGTACAACAGCATCCAGAGTTGGTGCAACAATATTTAGGCAGCGTGGTACCGTACACCGATAATTTCTTTGCAGCTTTGAATGCGGCGGTTTTCAGCGATGGTTCTTTTGTGTATGTTCCACCCGGTGTGCGCTGCCCCATGGAATTATCGACTTATTTCAGGATCAATGCCCGTTCCACGGGACAATTTGAAAGAACTTTGATTATCGCGGATAAAGGTGCTTATGTCAGTTATTTGGAAGGCTGCACGGCGCCTCAACGTGATGAAAACCAATTACACGCCGCTGTGGTAGAATTGGTGGCTTTGGAAAAAGCGCAAATTAAATATTCGACCGTTCAAAACTGGTATCCAGGCGATGAAAATGGCGTCGGTGGTATTTACAATTTTGTCACCAAACGCGGTGAATGCAGAGGCCCCCACGCCAAAATCAGTTGGACTCAAGTCGAAACGGGTTCGGCGATCACGTGGAAATACCCCAGTGTGATCTTAAAAGGCGATTACAGTATCGGCGAATTTTATTCAGTAGCGCTCACCAATCACCATCAACAAGCCGACACGGGAACGAAAATGGTGCACATTGGCAAACACACCAAAAGTACAGTGATTGCCAAGGGTATTTCGGCAGGCTTTGCGCAAAATACTTATCGAGGCTTGGTGAAAGTAGTGGCCCAAGCGGAAGATGCGCGCAATTACACCCAATGCGATTCCTTGCTGATGGGAAATCATTGTGGCGCACACACTTTTCCGTACATAGAAATTAAAAACAACCATGCTCGTATTGAACACGAGGCTTCTACTTCTAAAATCAGCGAAGATCAATTATTTTACTTGGCTCAGCGCGGCATCGACACTGAAAATGCCGTCTCGATGATCGTCAATGGGTTTTGCAAAGAAGTGATGAAAACCCTGCCGATGGAATTTGCCGTAGAAGCCAGAAAATTATTGGGTTTAAGTTTAGAAGGTGCTATAGGTTAGAGGAATAGAACATGTTAAAAATACATCAATTACACGCCAGCATAGAAGACAAAGAAATCTTAAAGGGAGTCGATCTCACGATTCAGCCAGGCGAAGTACATGCCATCATGGGACCGAATGGTTCGGGGAAAAGCACTTTGGCTAATGTGCTCGCAGGCCACAAAGATTATCAAATTACGAAAGGAACTATACAGTATCACAATCAAGATCTCTTAGCCTTAAGCCCGGATGGACGCGCGCATTTGGGCGTGTTTTTAAGTTTTCAATACCCAGTAGAAATCCCGGGTGTTTCTAATTTGTATTTGTTAAAATCTGCTTTGAATGCTAAACGTAAATATTCGGGCTTAGAAGAAATAGACGCCATCGATTTTTTAGCTGTGGTCCGAGAAAAAATGAAATTATTGCACATGGATGACAGTTATCTTTATAGAGATGTGAATACCGGTTTTTCCGGCGGTGAAAAAAAACGAAATGAAATTTTGCAATTATTGTTGCTAGAACCCAGTCTTTGTATTTTAGATGAAACCGATTCAGGCCTCGATATCGATGCCCTACGCATCGTCGCACAAGGCATTAATTTTTTGCGCAATTCGAATCGCAGCATTTTACTCATTACCCATTATCAACGTTTATTGGATTACATCCAACCCGATGTCGTACACATTCTTTCTGAAGGAAAAATCGTGGCCCAAGGCGATTACCGCTTAGCCATGTCTTTAGAAGCCGAAGGGTACGAGCCTTTTCTGCGTAAAAAGGCAGGAGGCGCTTCATGAATCAACCCATGATAAGCGAAGCCTTATTTGCAGAAAAAACAGCTTTGCCTGGCTGGAATGAAACAGAACGATTGAAGGCTTGGGAAATGTGGCAAAAGATGGCTATTCCTTCCTCTCGCGATGAAGCCTGGAAATACACCTCACTTTCTCGTTTGGAAAAAATTTCTTTTGCCAAGGCTTGTCCAACTGATTTTGAGCTGAATTTAAAAAGCATTCCTTTGCCCTTTTCAAAAAATCGCTTTTGTTTTGTCGATGGCGAATTCAAAGCGCATTTGTCCACACCTTTGACTTCTGATACCTATTTATTGTCTCGTGGTCCTTGGCCTCAAATCAATAAAGAAACGCAAATGCCTTTTTCTTATTTTGAACGTTTGAACGCTGCTTTGGTAGATGAAGGTCTGTATTTAGATATCACCGCCGATTCCGTCGATCCCATTTATTTAATCTTTTGGTATGGCGATCGCGATACCCCCACCAGCCATCATTTACGCCACCACATCAAAGTGCATCCCGGCGTTAAAAGCCACCTTGTTATCGTGGATGGCGATAATAACCACAGCACGCATCTTGCCACACAGATGATAGAAATCGAATTGGCAGAAGGTGCTTCCCTCTATTGTACGCACATCAAAAAGCCTGCCAATACGGGGCATCATATTCTACACACCTATGCACATTTAGCCGAAAATAGCCAATTGAAGCATTTCAATTTTGACTTCGGCGCCAAATTATCGCGCAATGAAATCACTGTGTGCCTAAAAGGAGATGCTTCGCAATGTCAATTGAATGGTTTAGCAATTGCTCGAGGTCTGGATCACATAGACAACCAAACCCGAATTAACCATTTAGCGCCTAAAACACATAGTTTGGAACAATACCGAGGCATCATCGACGACAAAGCCTGCCACGTTTTTCATGGGCATGTGTTCGTTGACGCGAATGCTTCTGACAGCATCGCCAATCAACACAATAAAAATATTCTACTGACAGCGACAGGGCAAGCTTACACTGAACCCCAACTCGAAATTTACAACCAAAATGTACAGTGCGTCCATGGCGCCACCGTGGGTGATCTCGATGAAAATGCTTTATTTTATTTGCAATCGCGTGGTTTGGATGAAAAACAAGCGCGTCAATTATTAATCTTTGGCTTTGCGCGCAGCATTTTAGACACACTTGATAATCCCTCTTTGCAAACCGAATTAGAACGCTGGATTAAAACTCATCTGGCCTTAGACAATACCCTGATTTCAGATTTATACAGAGATACCTCATCATGAACACTGCTCACACGTCTTCTACTCGATTCAGCCCTGCCGATATCGAAAAAATTCGGGCCGATTTCCCGATTTTAAAAATCCGCGTTAAAGATCATCCGCTGGTGTATTTAGACAACGCCAATACCTCACAAAAACCCCAGTGTGTTATCGATGCATTAAAAGAGTATTATCAAGATTACAATGCCAACATTCATAGAGCCGTGTATGAAATCAGTGAACGTGCTACCGCAGCTTATGAAGCTTCACGGACACGTGTGGCACAATTCTTAAATGCTTCGGGCAACAACGAAATCGTGTTTGTCAAAGGCACCACAGAAGCCATTAATTTGGTTGCGCAATCCTATGGCAGACCGCGCCTTAAACCTGGAGACGAAGTGTTGATCACCGCTTTAGAACACCACTCTAATATTGTTCCCTGGCAATTGGTCTGCGAACAAACGGGTGCCACTTTGAGGGTTGCGCCAATCAATTTGCAAGGCGAAGTGATCGTGGAAGAATACGAACGCGCTTTGTCGGAAAAAACCAAAATCGTCGCCGTAGGACACATTTCCAACGCACTCGGCACCATCAATCCCATTGCAGACATGATCGCCAAAGCCCATGCAGTGGGCGCTGTGGTACTAATCGATGGCGCTCAAGCGGCGCCGCACACTCCCATCGATGTGCAAGCCTTAGATTGCGATTTTTATGCCTTTTCTAGCCATAAAATTTATGGACCTACCGGTCTTGGTGTATTGTATGGAAAAAAAGCCTTGCTAGAGGCCATGCCACCTTATCAAGGCGGCGGTGAAATGATCAAATGGGTGAGCTTTGAAAAAACACTCTATCAAGATCCGCCTTATAAATTTGAAGCCGGCACTCAACACATCGAAGGGGCCATTGGTTTAAAAGTGGCTTTGGATTATCTCTGTCATTTGGGTTTAGACGCCATCGGCCATTATGAACAAGAATTATTGTATTACGCCACAAACCTCGCCCGTGAACATCGATTGAATATTATCGGCGAGGCTTTGCATAAGGCCAGTATTCTTTCTTTTACTTTGGATAATATCCATGCGCACGATGTGGGAACCATATTAAACCATTATGGCATTGCTGTACGGGCAGGTCACCATTGCGCCCTGCCCGTCATGGAATTTTTCCATGTACCTGCCACCCTCAGGGCTTCTTTTTCTTTTTACAATACGAAGAGTGAAATTGACTGTTTATTTGAAGCCTTACGCAAAACTCGGGAGATGTTTAAATGAACCATAACTGCTCACATCACTTTTCAAGAGAAGCCCTTATTTGGCGCATCTTGGGCGTAATTTCTCAGGGAAAAATGCTCATTTACCGCAGTGTAAACTCCGCTTTTTTGCCTCGAAATTCCACGCAACCTGCATCCAAATCTGTGCTTCACAGTACTCGTAGATATGGAGAATAATTATAAAATGAACCACGACGAATTAAGTGAATTGTACCAAGAAGTCATTATGGAGCATAACCACCATCCCCGTAATTATGGGGTCTTGCCGAATGCTAATCATCAAGCTGCTGGTTTTAATCCTTTGTGCGGCGATAGAATCAATTTAAAATTAAACATCGACCAAGACGATAAAATCACGGCCATCATGTTTGAAGGCAATGGCTGTGCGATTTCGATTGCTTCAGCTTCCTTGTTAACCGAAATGGTGCAAGGCAAACCTGTCGCCGAAGCTTATGGTTTATTCGAACAATTTCACGAATTATTGACGGGAAAAACGGTTAACACCGCTTCTTTGGGAAAACTCACGGTACTGGCCGGTGTGAATGCGTTTCCAGCACGTGTCAAATGTGCTACTTTAGCTTGGCATACTTTAAAAGCCGCCTTAGCCGACGATGCAAGCACCGTTTCAACGGAGACTGGCAATGACCTCTAATGCCCACGCTGAATTAGAAAAACGGATTATTGACGCTTTGAAGGAAATTTACGATCCGGAAATTCCCGTTAATATTTATGACTTAGGTTTAATTTATCGCATTGAAATCGACGAAAATGCCATCGTTCATTTAGACATGACTTTGACAGCACCTGGTTGCCCCGTGGCCCAAACTTTTCCCATTCAAGTGGCCGACGCCATTCGTGCAGTCGAGGGCGTTGCTGATGTCGAATTGGAAATGGTCTGGGATCCACCTTGGTCGGTCGAGCGCATGACTGAAGAAGCCAAAGTAACCTTGGGGTTTTTTGATTAGGGAGCAATAAGATGGCATACCGTTGGCTAAGCGTTTGCGCTAAAACCGCTATCCCCGTCGGAGAATGGATCACCTTCGATACCGGCGTAGAAGAATTGTTGATCGTCAATCTAGACGACGACATTTATGCCATACAAGATTTGTGTACACACGACGGCGGCAATTTGGCGGATGGGGAATTAGACGGCGATGAAGTCGTGTGTCCTCGCCATGGGGCCCGTTTCTGTGTCAAAAACGGCAAGGTCACCACCCCACCCGCCTATGAAGACATCAAAGCTTTTCCCACCCGAATTCAAAATGGGATGATTGAGGTGCAGGTGGAAGTATAGAAATTTTGGCCTAAATACTTTCCGCTAATTTCTGGAAAGCGGACATTCTTTTTCATGACGAATTAACCACTGCTTCCTATTCAATCCACCACCATAACCGCCAAGTTCTCTATTCTCGTTAATCACGCGATGACAAGGAATAATAATAGCAAGTTGATTTTTGCCATTGGCATTGGCGACGGCACGAAAGGCTTTGGTATGGCTAATGGCTTTTGCAATGTCGAGATAAGAGCATGTTTTTCCAACGGGAATTGCTCTCAATGCGTCCCAGACAGATTTTTCAAAATCTGAGCCTAATAGAAAATAAGGGGTTTGAAACGTATAAGATCTTCCGGAAAAATAATCTGACAATTCGGCTTCAATCTGATCGGTAATAGCTGTTCTGCCCGGAATGACGCCAATTTTCAGTCTTTGTCGCAAGCGTTCAATTTCTTTTTCTAAAGCACGCCTATCGATGAATTCCAATAAATACAAATAATCTGTGTCTACTATCGCAATCATGGGGCCCAGCGGTGTATCTATCCAATTTGCCAATAACACTTTTCCATCTATTCGGACAGGCGCATCGCCAAGAATTCTGGTGAAAGCATCGCGAAAACCACTGGATGACTCATAACCAACCTCAAGTTGAGCATCCATGACTGAGTTTCCCGCTCTAACATGCGCCATGGCAAAACCCATTCTTCTTGATCTGGCATATTCAATAAAAGTCATACCAAAACGCTTTTTAAATTGCCGTCGAGCTGTAGATTCGTCTATCCCAAGCAACTTAAAATCTCGATCTTTCCACCTTTTTTCAGGGTTATTTTCAACCGCCTCAATAAGACTTTTAATCACAGAAGATGCTTGATTAGGCAGCAATAAGGGATTACATCGCTTACAAGGACGATAGGCTGCCAGCAAAGCTTCTTTGGCCGTAGAAAAGAATTCACAATTTTCAAACTTAGGTTTTCTGGCCGGACAAGTCGCATGACAAAAAACACCGGTGGTTTTTACCCCTACGTAAAAAATACCATCGTACTCTTTGTTTTTTTCCAGCAATGCTTTGTAATAAAAGTGTTTGGTTTTAATATCCACGATTTGTAAGCCTATCTTTCAGTAAAATATTCGCCATTATAAACGTGGCCGAATTTGGGCACCACCGAAAGTCAGGCGCTAAATTTCTACTATGCTTAGTCATACTTTCATTTAACAAAAAAATTCTGTTAATACAACAAGAAGTTTTGTGGGCATTATTTGTACGAACAGGTTGGAAGTTTAAGCGGTAGAAAACCTTTTATAATCTGCATAATCAGACTTTGACTGCTGTACGTTGCCTAATCGTTCATGCGCTTTTGATCGCAGGAAAAAAGTATTGCTATCTGTTCGATTTAATTCTAATGACTTGTTACATTTTTTAATTACTTTCTCAAAATTTTCACTTCTGAAGTAGAACCCCGCTTTTTCAGTATAGTAACGCGCGGGCTCTTCTGATTTTAACCTTTTTATAAACTGAAAGGCTTTTTCCGCTTCTCCTGAGAGCATAAGCATTTTACTATAAAGGGCTATCAAGAAATGTGCCTGTTTTTTCATTAAATTCTCGGGATCGCCTTGAAGGTCTTCTATCATCTTTGGTATGTTTAGAACGAGTATTTCTAAAAATAGCGTTGGCAAAAATTTTCTTAATTGTTGATAAACTTCTTTTTGATCCTCTAAACTTACTTTCGCAGAGCCAAAACCTTCAAGTGTTAGGTGAGATATAGTTCGCTCTCTCAGTGACCCTTCACTCGAAGGTGTTTTAGGCAATTTCCAATAACAGCCCAAAGGTGTAAAGTTTGCGCGTCCTTCGTTAACCGTGATAATAAATGCCACTCTCATGGTGGGATCGTAGCTTTTACCTTGCAGTCTCAATTCTTTAGATCCGCAATATTCTTCCACTAAAAATACCTTCGATTTGGTTGATCGCCAAGGGCTAATTTCTTCTGATGGATTGTGGTTATCGCACAACAATTTTTTTAACATACCCTCTAAGTCTTCGGGCTTAACGATAATGACACCTTCACCTCGACTTAAATCGGGGGCTTTTAGAACATAAAAGTCAACCTCAGGGATATCCGCTTTAATCTTATCAGCTAGGCCATTTTCGTAACCTAATGGGTAAGCTTTACATCGAGGTCGATAGTTTTGACAAGATTGAACAGCCACTTGATGCATCATATATTTGTCACGTGTTACCATTTTCCAAGAAACGGAGTTATCCAAAACCAGTATATCTTTATTAGGGATGAGTGGCACCCGTTCTCGCGCTATTTCAAAAAAAACGCCTTTATAATCTGACAATTTTCTAGAGGACAATGCCGCTTTGGATGAATGATGCCTTTTTGAAAACGCCTCTAATTCTTTTTTAGCTCTCTCGGGGTCGTCATTAAATACGGTGAAAAAGGGTTTTATTTTCTCTAAGGCATCTATAAACTTTTTTTCAAGCATAGGGCTTTCAGGATATAAACGATCGTAGCCTGAAAAATTCGATGATAGTCCCTCGCCAAATTCAAGTAACTTTACTTGCCCCTTGGATGTGAATTTAAGATCCACTATTCCAAATAGAATATGCGCAGACAACTGTAATACATCCAAGTGATACCGTGCTTTTTTGTAATTCGGATCTATTTCTAAAGCGCGCCGAAAAGCCGCTATGGCCTCTGGGGTTTGCTTTAACTGGACATAGCACATCCCACGATTTAACCATGCTTCTTTGAAACTTTCATTTATTGAAATGGCATTTTCGTAGCACTTGAGTGCCTCTTGATATCGCCCCTCCCTATAAAAAGTATTTCCTTGCTCTTTTATTAGCTCTTCAGCAGAACCCATGCTTCCTACCATTGTTTTTGAAACAGCCATAAAGACAACCCCCCTCTTATGGTTAAATTATGGTTATATGATACTCTCTGCATATCATTTTTACAAGTAAAATACCGGTAAACGTCAACTAGTCTATAAACCCATCCGGACTCACCAAATCTATAAAATACTTATAAGGCATTTGGATGGCTTCGTTGTACAAGCCTCCATTAAAAACAATGGCGCGATCGGCATGAAATATGCGAGATAGATACACGGGCATGCGATACAAATGGCCGAAAGGTGGAATGGCCCCTCGTTCACAATCGGCGAAGGCTTTTGCAAATTCTTTTTCTGCCACCAAAAGGACGGCAGGCGTTGCAAAGACTTTTTGTAAACAGCGAATGTCGATGTGGCTGCAAGCCGGCACGACCAACATGGTCAACACGTCTTTGACTTTAACGATCACCACCTTCGCATATTGATAACCGGAAACGTGGGTGGCTTCTGCGCTCTCTTGCGCCGTATAAACGGGCATATGCGCGATACTGACATAGTGCGCATGAGAATCGTCCAAATATCGCTGTACAGTGACTGAAGCCATAACCTTACCCTCATATTTTCAGCAATCAAATAAGCCTCTTGCTAAAAGTATAGATGCGCCTAGGGCCATTTTGAAACCATTTTTAGGGGTATAATTGAAGCGTGTTAAGCTAAGGCTCACCTTTGTCGCTCTAACAAAGCCAAAAAATCTGCTTCATTTAAAATAGGAACGTGTAATGCTTCTGCTTTATCGAGTTTTGAGCCTGGCACATCGCCAACGATAAGCGCTTGTGTTTTCTTAGAAACACTGTTACTAACTTTAGCTCCTAAAGCTTCTAAACGCGCTTTGACTTCCTCGCGCGACAAACTCGTCAAGGTACCGGTTATTACAAAGGTTTGTCCCTTGAAAGGTTGTGCAAGGCTTATTTGCGGTTTTGGCCAATTCACACCTGCTGCCAAAATGGCGGAAATCACTTCTTTATTGTGTTTTTGCTTGAAAAAAGCATGTACGTGGGCGGCAACCACGGGACCTATATCATTTACTGCCATTAAATCTTCGGGGCTTGCCACATATAAAGCGTCTAAACTTTCAAAATGCTGTGCTAAGGTTTTCGCTGTTGTTTCGCCCACTTCGCGGATCCCTAAGGCATAAAGAAACCGAGCAAAAGTAGTCTTTTTACTGAATTCTATCGATTGCAATATATTGTCAGCCGATTTGATCCCCATTCGATCTAAGTTTGCCAAAGCATTTAAATCTAAACGATAAATATCTGCTGGCGAATGCACTAAAGCGTGTCCTACCAGTTGATCGACTAATTTATCCCCTAAACCTTCTATGTCCATTGCTTTTCTAGAGGCATAATGTCGAAGCGCTTCTTTGCGTTGTGCAGAACAATATAAACCCGCCATACAGCGTATAGCCGCTTCCTCAGCGAGTTTATAGACAGGGCTCTTACACACAGGGCAATGCCTAGGAAGGGGTATAGCGTGCGTATTTGACCCTCTTGAGGCTAATACAGGGGCTACAATCTCCGGAATCACATCGCCTGCTCTGCGTACAATCACCGTATCGCCAATGCGAATGTCTTTACGCGCAATTTCGTCAGAATTGTGTAAAGTGGCATTGCTCACCGTCGCACCGCCCACAAAAACGGGTTCTAGACGTGCAACCGGTGTTAAAGTTCCTGTTCTTCCCACTTGCCATTCCACCTCCGTCAATTGCGTTAAAGCTTCTTCTGCTGGAAATTTATAAGCAACGACCCAACGCGGTGCTCGCGTTGCTACACCCAATTGGGTTTGTAAAGCGAGAGAATCTACCTTAATGACGATACCATCACAATCGTAAGCCAAGCTTGCACGACGCGCTAATAATTCCTCATAGTAAGTTTGACAGGCTTCTATATTCTGTACTCGTTTTATGTCTGGATTGACTTTAAACCCCCATTCTCGCAACGCCTGCAAACCCGCATAATGACTTGGGTTCAAAGTATATTCTTGACTGATGGCTGCAATCGTATAAGGAAAAAAACTCAATTGACGTGCTTTGGTGATCCGAGGATCCAATTGTCTCACACTGCCCGCTGCCGCATTCCGTGGGTTCGCAAAAACCTTATCGCCTTTTTGTCGCGCTTCGGCATTTAAACGATTAAAGACCGCCTTAGACATGTAAACTTCACCTCGAATTTCTACGTTTTTCGGTGGATTTTCAGCGTGTAAAATCAAGGGGATTTCAGCGATGGTGCGTGCATTGTGGGTGATGTCTTCGCCATTGATTCCATCGCCACGCGTACCTGCACACACCAATTTTCCGTCTTCGTATTGCAGACTCAGGGCCAATCCATCCAGTTTAGGTTCACAGCAATACAACACTTCACTTTGGTCTAAACGTTCTGAAAGGCGTTTGGCAAAAGCCATCAATGCACTGGGATCAAATACATTATCTATAGACAACATTGGGTTGATATGAACGATACGATCGAAAGCAGAAATGGGTGCTCCTCCAACTCTTTGTGTGGGTGAGTTAGGATCTTGATACTGCGGATGGTCTTTTTCCAGTTGTAACAATTGTTGAAACAGCGTGTCATAGATGCTGTCTGGCACGGTTGGCGCATCTAAGACGTAATATTGATAGTCATATTCCCTCAATTGTTGTCTTAAAGATTCGATTTTTTGAAGAATTTCATTATTTTGTTTCATATTTCCCCCTCAATACCTTAAAGATAACACTCCATTATTGGTTATGACGAGCGTTTTCATGAAAAAAAACTTTTTTTTGATAAAAATTTTGTGATTTTTAATAAAAAATATGAAAAAACAGTTTTAATTTCACATTTTTTTACTGTAGAATATCCTTTGTCAGCTAGAGATGGCACTAAAAAGTGTAAATTTATAAAAAAATTTGTACTTTTTTATCAAAAAACGTGTTGACATAAAAAAAATGTGCTATCTTTAGTGGTGATCAGGTTAGGATAATGATTTAGGTCTTAATAAACATTATCTCGTTATCTTAACTTAACTGTAGTGGCAATTAAGGAGAAGACAGATGGCTAAGTCCATGCGTAAACATAAAGCAGCAAAACCTGCTGCTCACAAGCGTGTCGCTAAAAAGGCGTCACATAAGGTTGCTTCAAAGGTCGCACACAAACGCGAAAGTGCTTTGAAGAAACAAATGCACAGTGTAGCAAAGAAAGTAGCAGCTGCTAAGAAAGAAGCAGCTAAGAAGATCCTAAAGGTCAAAGCTGCTGCAGCTGCTGAATTGAAAAAACAATTGGCTGAAGCTTATAACAGAGGCGTCCAAGAAACGGTAGCCTTCTTCAAAAAAGCGGAAGCTGCTTTGTTAAAAGGTGGCAAAAAGACAACCAAGCGTACGGCTAAGAAAAAGAGTACTGCTAAGAAGTCAACTGCCAAGAAAAGCACGGCTAAAAAGTCTACCGCTAAAAAAAGCGTGGCTAAAAAGCCTGTAGCTAAGAAATCAACGGCTAAGAAAAGCACGGCTAAAAAGTCTACTGCTAAGAAAAGCACAGCTAAAAAATCCGTTGCTAAAAAGAGCAAGGCTAAAAAGCCCACTGCTAAGAAAAGCACGGCTAAAAAATCAGTAGCACGTAAAGCTCGTAAGAGTACTGGCGCTAAAAAACGTACTACCGCGGCCCGTAAATCCACGCGTCGTGGTGCTAAGCACCATAAATCGGCTGCTGTAGCAAGCTAGACTGCTTTTTTAGTAAAAATGCATAGCCAAAAGCCACCGTTTTTAACGGTGGCTTTTTCATGCTGTATGAAATGAGTGATTTTTACACGAAATGGGCTTGGGATGTTTTAAGCGACCATGGATATCTAAGCCTAAATCCTATTCCCGAAAAAATCCTGGATACCGCTTGGTCTGTGGTTTATCGTTTTGCGACACACCGTGGCGCAATTTACCTTAAAAAAGTTCCTCCCCCACTTTTTCTAGAAGTCCTCATTATCAAAATATTAGCAACCCAATTTAAAGCCAAGGTTCCCCATCTCGTTGCAGACAATCCAAAACACCATTGTTTTTTAATGCAGGATGCGGGAATACCCTTACACGATTTTCTGAAAGAAAACTTCAAAACAGAATGGCTCATTCCAGCCTTGCAGGATTATACAACCTTACAATTAAAAACCATTACTCGCATCGATTTCTTGATTGCAGAAGGCGTCCCAGATTGGCGACTTGAAAAATTGCCACAACACTATCGAAGCTTGATCAATGAAGAAAAGCTGTTATTGGCCGATGGCCTAAATCATCTGGAAATCGAAAAACTCAAAGGCTTAGAAGAAAAATTGCTTTGCATTTGCGAGCAATTATCGAAGTACAACATCCCTGAAACTCTGAGCCATTCTGATTTTCACGATAAAAATATTCTAATCAACGCCCAAACACATGAAACCACTTTAATTGATCTAGGCGAAATGTCTATCACGCACCCCTTTTTTTCAGTGCTCAATTATCTGCACAGAGCCCAAGAAAATTTTCAAATATCGGAAAAACACTATCAATCTATTCAGGAAATGGCTCTTGAACCCTGGCTTTCTTTCGAGCCTAAAGATCGCTTGTTAGAGATCTTCAACTTAATTCAGCAATGTTGGTCTATTCATGCCGTATTGGGAGAATACCACCTGATCCAAAGCGTAACACCGCTCCATCGCAAAACCTTAAGCACACAAGGGCGTTTTGCGAACAAGTTGAGGATTTGGATGTTATAAATAATTTAACCATTTTGAGTGATTTCAGTCATTTGTCAGCCATTTTGACAAGCAGTATCTCAGACGATTTACGCCAAATAATCCCGATAGTTCACCACAGAAACAGCATACTTATACGGAAATTTATCCCCTTGATACAAAATTCTGTCAATGCAAATTTAAAGTAGGACTTTAAATTTTTAGGGCTACTGACAGCACCGTGTCTAAAAAATTGTCCAATACTTGAGTCACCACCTCCATCTGTTCCAGATTGGCAATATGGCCTGCATCCGGAATAATTCTCAATCGGCTATCGGGCATACTCTCTGCCATGATTTTGGCTTCTTTGGGTGGTCTGGGAATATCGTCTTCTCCCACAACGATCAAAGTGGGTTGCTGAATTTTAGAAAGTTGCGGCAGTAAATCGGGGCGTGTAAAAATCATTTTCCCTAAAGTAGCCACACCTGGAATCGCTACTGCGGGAATGCGCATCAAATCATCTTTCAGTTGCTCCACCATGACAGGACGATTTTTTACTGTTTTAGGCGATAAAAATATCGGTGCAATAATGTTGGCTAGATCTTCTGGAACACCATGATTACTTTCCATCATCGATAACATTCCTAAATATTTTTTCTGAGTCTCTTCAGGTTCAGCCCCGACATAAGTATCCATCAACACCAAAGCGCGAACGGCTTCTGGATGATCCAACGTCAATTGTGTACCCCACATACCGCCTACCGATAAGCCTATGACGATGACTTCATTCAAACCTAGATTTTGCATTAATTGCCAATAATCATCGGCCAATTGTTTTAAGGTATATTCTGTGGCATTCAAATGTCCTGATTGTCCATGAGACCAGAGATCCGGAACGATACAACGAAAACGCGAAGAAAATACCTCGATTTGCGGCGCCCACATCTGGCTATTCCACAAAAAGCTGTGGCCCCATAGAACAGGAAATCCCTCTCCTTCATCCAAATAATGTAGTTCGCGCCCCTTGATGTTCATGGTAGGCATGTTATTCTCCTTAATCAAGTTCAAGCCATCAACAGTTCTTCTTTCTTAGCTTTCGCCTTAACTTCTTTTTGAGGCGTATTTTCTCCTAATGCTTCTAACACCGCCGGTAAAAATGCGGCAAACTCGCCACTGCATAATACAAATTCTGCGTCGAATTGATCGACCGTGGTTTCAGTGCTCACTTCTTCGGCTTCTTCTTGAATGAGATCGGTAAATTGAACACGCTTGATGCTAAAATCGTCTTCCAATATAAAATTCAAGCGATCGCGCCAGCCTATTTTCGCTTTGAAGACTTCCTTTCCAGCTAATAAATGCTGCGTGACTTCCTCGCTGCAAACGTCCTGATTCAAACATTTAATAACATTTTTAGCCTGACGCGGATCGCGCAATTCACAATAATCTTTAAACTCAAAAGCCTCCGGAAGCCTTCCTTCTATGGCCCATTGCGTCAAAATGCGGCTAATTGAATTTTCAACCTGGATCGGTTCTAATTGCAGCTGCGGCAGCGATTTTTTCAAAAGCACAACGAATTCTTCGGCCTTGGTGCGTCGACCCGCATCTAAAATCAACCACTGATGTCTTTTGTCAAAATAAGCATAAGTCACGTCGTTTTTACTAAAAGCTCTGGGCAACAAATGCAAAGTCACTTCTTCTTGCAAGGCGCGTTTGTCTCGTTGACTCACTTTCTGCCCTTCTTGTTCTAGTATCGCGATTCTTTGTAAGACTTGTTCACGCACCACACTTTGGGGTAACAATTTTTCTTCTTTGCGTAAAGCAATCATCACGCAACCTGCGGCTTCGTGCGTTAATCGGTCGTGACCGACCCCCAAAGGCGGCGCCCAACCAACGGTTAAATGCTCTAATTGTCCACAAGGCCGGCTGGGTAAATCGGCTAATAAGTCATGTAATTCTTCCGCCGTGTATTCAAAAGGCGTCAACACTTTATAGGCTAGAATATTTTTAAACCACATAAAATCCTCTCTTTGTTTGAAGGGAAAATCATAGCATATTTGCTGGCGTAAAACCGGTTTACTTGGCTCCTAAAAATCGGTTAAAATTTTATCTTTTGCGAGTCTTCAATGTCCGCCACACCCTGTTTACACTTAAATCACTTTGAAGCACACACTGAAACTCAAACCTTGTTCAATAATATCAATATAAGCCTCGCTGGCGGCTCACTTTTACACATTCAGGGTCCGAATGGAAGCGGTAAAAGCACCCTCCTTCGCATGATAGCCGGTTTAAAACCGCATCAAGGAACCGTATTCTGGCAGGATAGTACGCAAAAAACGGTGAATATTGAAAGCGAACTGTTTTATTTTAGCCACCAATTGGCCATTAAGCTGGGTTTAACGGTTCAAGAAAATATACGGCATTTGCAAAGCTTGCATGGTGGTCATTCAGAGAACCTATCATCCATTCTAGAAATTTTAGGACTTCATTCAAAAAGAAATACTTTAGCCGAAGCCTTATCCCAAGGACAACAACAAAGCCTCGCCTTAGCGCCTTTGTTGTGGGGTACGCAAAAATTGTGGTTGCTCGACGAACCCTTTGTGGCTTTAGACAGCAAGGCAAAACGATGGTTAAGCCAACTATTGAATCGCCATTTAGCCCAAAAAGGCTGGGTGATTCTCGCAAGCCACGAAAAAATAGAGTACCTTGAACACCCCATAGAACCTCTTTTTCTAGGGGCGTTAGATGCTTAAACAGTTTAAAATATTGCTAGAACACGAACTTAAAATACACTACCGGCACGGCGCAGAATGGTTAACGCCGCTTGTTTTTTATTGGTTAGTCGTTTCCCTATTTCCTTTTGCTTTGAGCAGTACGCAAAGCATCTTGCGACAAAGCGCTGCGGGTATCATTTGGATCGCTTTATTGTTGTCTTTGTTGATGTCTTTGCCTCGTTTGTTTCAATCGGATTTAAAGGACGGCTCTTTGGCACAATACTGTTTGCGCACGTCTTCTCTCATGCCTTATATCAGTGCTAAATTGTTAAGTTACGCTGTTCTCTATATTATCCCCTGCTTATTGTTAACGCCTTTATTGGCCTTATTGTTTTATTTGCCTGCCCATAGTATTTTCATTCTACTCTTAACCTTGTGTTTGGGCAGTCCAATTCTATTGTTGATAGGCAGTCTGGGCGCTGCCTTAACTTTAAAGGCGCGAGAAAGCAGCGCTTTGCTTGCTTTAGTGATCTTTCCCTTGTATATTCCCGTTTTAATTTTAGCCTTGAATTGCGTGAATTTGGCCGAACAAAATTTGCCGATCGGCGCTTTGCTCGCTTATTTAGCCGCTTATTGTTGTGTGGCGATCGCTTTGATCCCTCTGGCTTTAAAAAGCATTTTAAAAATTGGAGTTACTTGAATGCAGCGGTTGACACGCTATTTTTTAGTTCCGCAACAATGCTATCGTTTTATAACCGATTGGTCGCCTTGGTTGACTGGCGCTTTTCTT
The DNA here is from genome assembly GCA_021782495.1 of Pseudomonadota bacterium. Lineage (GTDB taxonomy): Bacteria > Pseudomonadota > Gammaproteobacteria > UBA1113 > UBA1113 > VFKP01. The sequence goes on from JAJXUV010000009.1 coordinate 42,410, forward strand.
TTGACGTTGGGCTATGGTTTGATCGCGGGTTTATGCTTTGCTCCGGCCGATTACCAACAAGGAGATGGCTTTAGGATTATCTACGTTCATGTTCCCAGTGCTTTATTGGCGATGGGGATTTATACGATCATGACCACCACCGCTTTGATCAGTTTGGTGTTTCGGATCAAACTGGCCACTTTGGTCATGCAGATCAGTGCCCCTATTGGTGCGAGTTTTACTTTTTTAGCCTTAATCACCGGTTCTTTGTGGGGAAAACCGATGTGGGGAACTTGGTGGATTTGGGATGCACGCCTGACTTCCGTTTTGATTTTATTTTTTTTGTATCTCGCTTTTATCGCGGTTCGTGCTGCTATCAGCGATCCCTGGGCGCGCGATCGCATTGCGGCTTGGATGGCAATCATCGGCTTTATCAACATTCCGATCATTCATTATTCGGTTTTATGGTGGAACACCTTGCATCAAGGCGCAACACTCACCGTTTTCAATCCTTCCATTGCACCAAGCATGTTGTATCCTTTACTATCCATGATAATCGCCTTTGCTTTGTTTTATTTAATACTACTGTGTCAACGTTTGTGCGCCGACATTCTATATCAAGAACGCAAAGCGGCTTGGGTCCAGGAGATACTGCATGAACTTACATGAATTTTACACAATGGGTGGCTACGCTGCGTATGTATGGCCCGCCTTTGCCGTGGTTTTGGGGATTTTCGGTGGGCAATGGATTTTAGCCAAAAGGCATCGACGAAAGATAATTTTGAAGATTAAAGAAGTGTCTTGTGATAAAATAATTAAATAATGATAGGGGCAACGAGACACAACCACAGTTTGTCATCCTCGCCAACCTTATCGCCGTGGCCCACTATTGCAAAAGCATAAATTTATCAGCGATAAGGTTAAGCGGGGATCCACGAAAACTCTACGCTTCGACAAACTTTCAAAGTTGGATTGTTGTATTTTGTTTTTTTCTAGATCTCCTGGCTCCCCCGCGAAGCCTGTACTCGGCACTCCAGGTAGTCGCTGCGCGACCTTGCCGAGGATGACAGATTTTTAGAATGGTATATACAGCGCTTTGTAAGATGCATTGTAAATAGTGGATAACATACCACGGCTTAATAGGATTAAATTTTAACCACCAATATGAACATGAAACAAAAGAAAAAATTAGGTTTTATCTGCTTTCTGATTGTTCTATTAGGGCTCGCGGCTGCCTTTGTATTGTATGCTTTGAAAAAAAATATCAACTTGTATTATACACCGACGCAAGCTGTGGCAGAAAAATTAGCGGCAACGCAAAAACTGCGTTTAGGTGGTTTTGTGGCAGAAAATAGTTTAGATATCGATTCCCAAACATTACAGGTGAATTTCGTGATTACCGATTATAAAACGCAAATACCGGTACACTATCAAGGTGAATTGCCGAATTTATTTCGAGAAAAACAAGGTGTGGTAGTGACGGGCCACTTGAATGCAAATGGTAGTTTTGAAGCGACCGAAATTCTGGCCAAACACGATGAGAAATATATGCCAAAACCGGTGAGAGAATTATTGGCAGAGCAAGGGGTTCTTAATGCTCGCTGAGTGGGGGACTTTGTTTTTAGCTTTGGCTCTTGTCTTATGTCTAAGCATTTTGCTTTTACCTTTAAAATACAGCCATCCCAACGTGCATTTATTTCTACAACGCGCCACGATAGCCTACAGCCTCTGTATCTTTCTGGCCTTAGGCTGTTTAATGCTCGCTTTTTTAAAGTATGATTTCACACTCTGGTCTGTGTACAGCAATGCCAATGCCGATTTACCGTGGTGGTATCGATTGGGTGCCACCTGGGGACATCATGAAGGTTCTTTATTGTTGTGGTGTGCTTTGCTATCGCTGTGGTGTGCAGGCGTTGCTTTATTTCCTCGCGGATTATCCCAGAAAACCCATCGCTTGGTGTTAAGTTGTTTGGCCTTATTGGAAAGTGGTTTTTTGGTATTTTTATTATTAACCTCTTCGCCTTTCGCACGTTTTTTCCCGACAGACGTCGTCCCCGCTCAAACTTTAACGCCTATTTTGCAAGACCCCGGTTTAATGTTTCACCCCCCGATGTTGTATTTGGGTTATGTGGGTTTTGCCGTCGGTTTTGCCTATGCGGTTTCCGCTTTAATAGAAGGCAAATTAGATTCGAGTTGGTGTCGTAGTTTACGCGTGTGGGTAGGTTTGTCCTGGGCTTTTTTAACTTTGGGGATTGTCTTAGGCAGTTGGTGGGCTTATCGAGAATTGGGTTGGGGAGGCTGGTGGTTTTGGGATCCCGTTGAAAATGCTTCTTTGATGCCTTGGTTGTGTGCGACGGCTTTAATGCACAGTTTGATCGTCAGTGAAAAACAACAGGCTTTCAAAGCTTGGGTGGTGACGCTTGCTTTATTGTGTTTTGCCTTAAGTTTATTGGGCACTTTTTTAGTACGTTCAGGTGTTTTAGTGTCCGTACACGCTTTTGCCAGCGATCCGTCGCGTGGTGTATTTTTACTGTTGTTCTTAAGTGCTTTATGGGTCAGCAGTATGATCTTGTTCGCCTTGCGTGCGCATCATTTAAAAAGTAAACACACTTTTGAATTATTGTCTAGAGAAACTTTTTTATTGTTAAACAGTGTGGTGATTTTAAGTTTGCTTGCCACCGTTGTGTTAGGCACTGTTTATCCCATTATTTTAGACAGTTTGCATTCAGATAAAATCAGCGTCGGTATGCCCTACTACAATGCCGTCTTTGTTCCCATCGCGCTACCTTTATTGCTGCTCATGGCCATTGCGCCGCTGCTTCGTTGGAAAATGCAAAGCCTTTCCGGTCTAATTTCTAAAATAGGATGGCCTTTCTGTTGTGCAGTAATAATGACGCTTATCGTTGCTTTTTACGATTCACAGAGTCGTGCACTTTGGGCGATCGCGAGTTTATTCGTCGCTTTTTTTATTATCTTCGCCACACTTTTGGATTTGTATCAACATCTACGAAAACACGCTTTGTCTTTAAGACGCTTTGCGATGATCCTCGCGCATCTGGGCATTGCGATTTTGGTTTTGGGCATTAGCATCAATAAGAGTCACAGTCGAGAACGCCAAGTCAAAATGCAAGTAGGACAAAGTGTGATCTTAGCAAATTATCGCTTTACTTTAGAACGTCTATCTCCCATTGTGACAAAAACTTATCACGGAACTGAGGCACTATTCCGAGTAGATAAAGTTATGTGCGTGGAAAGCGCTCGAGCCGAGGTAAGGCATTTGGGACCGGACGCCGCATGGATGCGGCGTCCGAGCATACAGGGATGTATTCACAGCGTGTCCCAAGGATCTTACCTCGGCTCGAGCGCTGGAACTCCCATCTTTCAAAGACTTGGAGAAATCCGTAGTATCAACGAAAATTTCGACATCACTCAGTCTCAAATCACTAAAACGGGAATTCAGATGACCGTGTGGCGCGATTTGTACATTGCTTTGGGACAAAAACTAGATAAAAATACGTGGATTGTGCGTGTGTATTATAAACCTTTTGTCCGCTGGATTTGGGCTGGGGGAATATTGGTGTTTATCGGGATATTATTAACGTTCACCACACGGAGAAAGTCGCCATGAAAACGATGTTACGCTTGTCTCCGATTTTGCTTATTTTCGGATTGATTGCCGCCTTGTGGCGCGGACTGTATTCAAATCCCAAAGAAATTCCTTCGCCTTTGCTAAACAAACTGACGCCTTCTTTTGAATTGCCAAATTTATTCAATCCTCAAGAAAATCTAAACAACCAACTATTCAAAGACAAAGTCACGATTCTCAATGTCTGGGCCAGTTGGTGTGCGGCTTGCGTGGAAGAACAAATGTTTATTCGCACTATTGCACCTTCGACTTCGGCACAGTGGATAGGGTTTAATTACAAGGACGATAGACAAAACGCAATGGCTTGGTTAAACCGTTATGGCAATCCTTATTCGGCGATTGCAGCAGATACCCAAGGCGTTGTTGCTCTCGACTGGGGCATTTATGGTACGCCTGAAACCTTTGTCATCGATCGAAAAGATCGGATTCGTTATAAACACATAGGACCGATCACTTTTGCAGATTGGCAAAAGGATTTTGTGCCTTTGTTGGCGAAATTAAATGGGGAAGTAGACTGATGAATATCTTTACAGATGCGCACTACCAAGCAATGAATGTATTCTGTCCTCCCTGCGAAAACAGGGGTCCCGTTTCAAATAGACACTGGATCTCTGCTTTCGCAGGGAGGACAAAAAAAATATTGCTTATTTTCCTATTTCTTTTTATCTCACCACTGAGCTTCGCTGCTACTCAAACCAATCCCGACGTCTACGCTTTTTCTACGACCACCGACACAGCGCGTTTTAATACACTCCTCACACAATTTAGATGTCTAGTCTGTCAAAATGAAAACTTGGCCGATTCAAATGCTGCAATCGCCGCCGATCTGCGGCAACAAATTTACCAGCGCGTTTTACAAGGACAAAGCGATGAATCGATTCAAAAATACTTAGTCACGCGTTACGGCGATTATGTTTTATTTGCGCCGCCTTTTAAAATGAATACGACCGCTCTATGGATTTTGCCTTTTTTATTATTAACCGGTGGTCTGCTGAGTTTAGGGATTGTGATTCAACGCAGGAGGAAAAACACATGACTTTATTAGGGTGTTTTGCCTTATTTGTGCTGTTGCTCAGCGTGTGGGTCAGCGCTCCACTATTTTGCACCCCCTCTTCTATACACTATGGCCCTTGGTGCTTCACTCTATTGCCCTTGATTTCAGTGACCCTTCTTTTATATGCTGTATTTGGCCATCAACAAGCCTGGCAAGATTGGCAAGAACACGGCCGAGCGCATTATAAATTAATGAATCAAGTACAAAAATTAGGCGGTTTACAAGGCTTAATTCAAGGTGTCAAAGCACGTTTGGCACAAAACCCGGACGACATCCACGGTTGGCAATTGCTGGCTAAATTGTATGCGGCCAATCACCAAATGCAAGAAGCCCAAGCAGCAGAATGGGAGATAAAACGACGTGAAACAAACAGGCTTTAGTTTAATCGAATTGATCATAGCCATGGCTATCATCGGAATATTGGCGGTGATTGCTTATCCCAGTTATAAAACTCATCTAGAACAGGCCAGACGCAGCGATGGGCAAACGGCACTTTTAGATTTGGCAAATCGCTTGGATCACTATTTCAGCGAAAATAACCAGTATGCGGGGGCGACTTTGGCAGAACTGGGTGTTAGTCCCCGTTCCACCGAAGGCTATTACGCACTGGCCATTGCCAGCCTAGAAGACAATGCTTTTCGTATACAAGCCATTCCCATCGGCGCTCAACAAGAAGATGCTTGCGGAACTCTGAGTTTAAATCAATTGGGCGAACGGGGGTTTAGCGGAAAAAATACGGAATTAAAACATTGCTGGTAAATGTCATTCTTAGAAAAGCGCCTTTTTGTCATTCCTGCGAAAACAGGAATCCAGTGCATTTATGCAGGATCCCTGTTTTCGCAGGGATGACAACAACACCCTAAAGAAAAAGGGTGGCTTGCGCCACCCTTTGATCCCCGTCTCTCATCCCTTAGAGACGGTTATTTTGCTCCATCCTAGAGTCATTGCACTCATCCTTTAGTGCTAGTGCATCCGTGCACATCTCATCCTAACGTCCCATCCTTCGAAAAAACATCCCTTCTTAGCGGCATCTTATCCCTACCTGCCGTTCTACTCCCTTAGCATGCATCCTTGCGTCACATGTCCATACGTGTACTTCTATAGAGTAGAGCAAATACAATTACCCTGCAACTTTTAAAGGGTAATTGTTCCGGAAAAAATTTAGACACAAGGTGCTGAAATATCAAGAGATTATACAAAAAAATACAAATTTGATTATTCTTTAAGCAACTTTTGACCGTTCTTTAAGAAATTTCGTACAAGAAAAAACCCCTTCTTCCAAAACTTATCCACAGATTCTGTGGATAACCATGTGGATGAGTTAGGGTAATCTCTGCCACTCTCGAGCTGAAGGAAGCTCTCTTGGGATCGTAGGCCCGCCATGGATAACGGTAGTGTGGTATAGGGATGCACAGAGCGTGTCCCAAGAGAATTTTCTCAGCTCGAGAGCCTGTTGACAATTACGACTCTCTTTTCTTCCGCGCCTCATCCTTTTCCATTTGCTCGCGTGCGGCATTGTAATCAAAGCCTTTGGTTTCATCGGTGATACTCATTTCACCGATTAAAGCTTCGGCATCGAAAGGATCGACCAAGCCTTCGCGCACCATAGCAATGGCTCTGTCTTTGTAAGTATGCCATCCCATAGAACGGAGATAGCGTTCCCAGGATAAAATATCCAGTTTTTGAATGAATTCTCTTCCCTTTTCATCGACCCACACGACTTCGGCCACCACTTTTCGACCGCCTAGGGCCGTATTATGACATTGTTGACAACCGCCGGGTCTGCGCGCATACAATCTATCGACGACTTCATTGCCAAAAATCGTTTCCCATCGATACATCTCATCGGCATGCGCCTTAGCTTGTCTCAAAGGAATTTTACAATCCGGGCACAAAATAGCAATTAAGCGTTGGAAAATGAGACACACCAAGACATTGCTGTCACTCAACATCACAGGCGATATGCCCATATCGGCCAAACGCAAAATGATACCCGGCGCTGAGTTGGTGTGAATGGTTGAAAACACTAAGTGACCGGTGATCGTCGCGCGCAACATCACATTGGCTGTGTCTTCATCTCGCATTTCCCCTAAGACAATGTAATCGGGATCCATTCGCAAAGCCGCTCGGCCAAAACTGGCAAAACTGCGGTCGTCGGTTTTGACATTCACGGGAACCTGAGTCACACTTGGCACGACTTTTTCAACCGGATCTTCAATGGTATACACCTTGCGGGTGTTTTTAATCAAATGCAAACACGCAGCCAAGGTGGTGGTTTTACCCGAACCCGTTGGGCCCGACAACAAAACCGCGCCGTGGGGCATTTGTATGGCGCGTTTGATGATGTAAATTTGTTCTAAGGTATAGCCCAATTCGTCCAAAGAAACGATACTGCTTTCTTTTTCAGTGCCTAAAATCCGCATGACCATGTCGAAGCCACCGTGGGCAGGCATACTGGCCAAACGCAAACGCACGTCGCCGGATTTGACTTTGAGCGGCATAGCAGCATCTTGGGGAATCAGAGGATTAAAATGGGCCGTGGCATGATCCGTTTCTTTATTAAAGGCGACCGCCGCCACTTCGCGCCCCAATCGAGGAAACCATTCGGCATGTAAATACAATTCACCGTATTTTCTAAAACGAATTTTACAGACGTCTGTGCGAATTTCCATGTGGATATCACTGACATCAGCGTCCACGGCTTCTTGAACCAAAGTCCGTAACCGCTTTTGCTGCCCACTGATTTCTTCAGCCACGTCTTGTTGGATTTGTTCATAATCCTTAATGGACCCCAAATTTTCCAATAAAGAATTAATCAAAGAAGGCGCTGCCACCAAGACTTCGCCCGGGCGGATTTGTTTGTTGAGCATCGCAATACGACAATTTTGCACATCGCGCGAGCCAGGATCGGCCGTTAAAATGGTCCCACTTTTTAATACAATGATATTTTTACGCTGCAGACACCAGGCCGCCATTTCAGGCGAAGGCCGGTCATTCGCCGCCAATTGGGACTTAGAGGTCACCACTTTGACGCCGGGAGGCGCCTTAAAGCCTGTACTTTCCGTTTCTTCTGCCATGCATCTCACCGTCTACCGAACATTATCCTGAGTATAGCACTCTTATATGTGATTTTTCAGTATGTTTGACTATAGGGCTTTCAAGCACAAGATTTGGGAGAACAACTTAACTTGTGCTACTCTGGCTTCTCGCTTATTTACTTTGCAATAAAGGATATCCCCTAATGAGTAAGGCTATGGTGTGGTTTCGGCAAGATCTCCGATTGAGTGATAATCCAGCCCTTTTTGAAGCTTGTTCCCAACACAGCCATATCATACCTCTTTATATTTTAGATGTAAAAAACAGTGCGCCAGGAAGCGCACAAGCTTGGTGGCTTCACCATAGTCTGAATGCATTACAAAAGTCGTTTGCTACCAAACTCGGCTTAAAGCTTATTCTACGCCAAGGGAACCCCTTAGAGATTATCTTAGAACTAATCAACTCATTTTCAATCAAGGCTGTCTATTGGAATCGTTGCTATGAACCTCGGATGATCGAACGCGATAAAAAAATTAAAGCAAGGCTAGAGAAAATGGGTATTGAGGTACGAAGTTTCAATGCCAGCCTGTTGAATGAACCCTGGACTATTCGCAATAAGAATGGTGACTTTTTTAAAGTATTTACGCCTTATTGGAAAACCGCCCGAGCAACTCTTTTTCCGCAACCCATGCAGGAAATAAGGACTCGACCTATTGGAATAGAAGCTGTAAGTGACAACATTCTCGATTGGAAACTCTTGCCTACCCTAAATTGGGCTTGTCAATTTTCTCATTTTTGGACTCCGGGTGAAGAAGGAGCCCAGCAAAAACTAACTGAATTCATAGATCAGCATCTTGAACATTACAAAATAAATCGTGACTTCCCTGAAAAAAATGCAACCTCGCGTTTATCCGCCCATTTACATTTTGGTGAGCTGAGCCTCCAATCCATTTTAAGGGCTCTTGAACCTGCTAAAAATAATCCCCTGTGTGATTTGGCCAGCGTCGAGCATTTTTTATCGGAGCTAGGTTGGAGAGAATTTTCCTATTATTTGCTTTATCACTTTCCTACTCTCCCCTATAAAAATTTTAGGGAGGATTTTGATGCCTTTCCTTGGCAGAATGATGAAGCATTATTAATCTCTTGGCAAAAAGGGATGACCGGCTACCCTATCATTGATGCAGGCATGAGAGAACTATGGGCAACCGGCTATATGCACAACCGAGTGAGAATGATTGTAGCGTCCTTTCTCACTAAAGGGCTATTCATCGATTGGCGATTAGGCGCAGAATGGTTTCTAGACACTTTAGTGGATGCTGACTTAGCCAATAATAGCGCGAGTTGGCAATGGGTTGCCGGCTGTGGCGTCGATGCTGCCCCCTATTTCCGTATTTTTAATCCGGTTCTTCAAAGCAAGAAATTTGACCCGAAAGGTATCTATATCCGTCGCTGGGTTCCGGAGCTTCATGCTCTAGAAAACGATCTCATTCATGCCCCTTGGGAAACCGATAATTCTAGAGCTATTTATACTAAAATAAATTATCCTGAACCTATTATTCAACACAGTGAAGCGCGTATCCAAGCCTTGCATTATTACCATCAACTCAAGAAAAAATAAAAACACGGATTGTGCTTAAGAATTAAAACCAAACATCCAAAATGGAGTAATGTTCTAACCGAGCCGCGACCGTAAGGGAGCGGTGGTTCGAAGTAAGGAACCACCGTTATCGTAGATATTTTGCAAGATTTTTTAATAGAGAACTTAAAAAAAGCGAAAAGCCTTTACTCTCTTCTCGTCATTCTAATTACGTACTTCGAACCACCGCTCCCTTACGGTCGCGGCTCGGTTAGTGGAACGTTAATTGCTGGCCATGCGCTGCCCCTACCGCGTCCCTTCCCGTTGGCGAAGGAAAATGAGTGTGTGGGTTTCCTGACCATGTTGAACTCCCCCCCGAAGTTAAACCCTGAGGTGGAGGAAGAGAATCAACGTATCGTTTAAATGCTTGATCCTCAATTGACTCTCCTGTGTAGACTATCGGCAACGGTGGCGCACTGGGTTGAGGGTGAGCCGCAGGTTGTAGACCATGTCCTTCTAATGCAACCTTTATAGCACTGTTTTGCACTCCAGATACATTTTTTAAAAAAAGTTCTTTTAAAGTTTGGTTAGGTTCTATGAATTTTTGATAAATAGATACCATTTCTGCTTTAATAATTTTTTCTTCTTTTTTAGAGCAGACTTGCAAGTCCGAATTCGAGAAGCGAGGACCTTCAAGATAGATAATATTCAGAAAGTCGCGCAAAATACACATTCTCATAGCAGGAGAAGACTCAGGACTTAAAAATCCTTCTACTAAGTTGAATTCAGAAAACTCAAATTTTAATAGATTCATTTTTTTGACAATTGCTTTCACGTCAGGATTCCAACCTCCATTTAAAAGCTGGGTTATATCTTGATTGAACATCTCAATCAATTTTGTTCTCGTTCCATTATAGAGACTGTCTGTTTTCTTTGTCCAAACAGGAGATAAACGATCCTGATTATTTAAAGCACTTAAAATAACGTCCGCTCTGACCAAAGGAATACTGATTACCCCGATCAAGTCAAGGCTATTTTTCTTTATGTCTTCAGGATCTTCAGACGACTTCTTTGTAAATTCACCCAAAGAAAAACTAAGGTTACGAGACAAATTAGAAATGATGTTAAGCCGTTCTTCAGACTCACAAATCCTCAAGAGTCTAGATAATACACCTTGAATATGTGAATCCTCTATTTTTTCATTGAAAATAACATTCCCTATTCTTTTGAAAATCGATTTTTCCTTTAGATTATTCGACATAAGATCCTTTATTTTGTCAATTATCCATGATGGCTCAGGAGACGCTTCCTTAGGAAATGCCTCTAAAAGTGCCATGGCCGCCAACAACGCATTCTGACTTTTTGCTTTAATGGCATTATCAACATTCACTTTATAAAGCTTATTCCATTCGGGAAGTGTTTTTGGCTGATACAACTCAGCATGTAATCCCACCATTTCCCATTGTTGTTGATTGGCTGTTAAGCCTATGGCTGTATTTTTATTTGAATTTTCTTGCCGAATAAATTTGTCGATACTAGCACCTTCAGGCGTATAATTTTCTTTATTTAATATTATTTTAACAACTTCTTCTATCCTATTCTTCATGGCATAATGTAATGCAGTGTTTTCATCCTCATCTGATGAATACGTTTTGCAAATGAAGCCTGGGTACTTCGAAGCAAAGCCAATAGCCCACTTCTTTGACTCAGCTGTATTAGCCTGCAAAGCTATTAGAAATGCTTGATAAAGAGCTTCAGATTCTAAATAAAGAGGTCCAGATTCCAAAAACGTAGTAGAAGCATAAATCGCCTCCACCATTTCCCATAAATTCTTTTTAGCTGCATATAAAATGGGAAGCTTACCATTATTGAGATGCTCTAAAAATAAAGTGGGTTTCTTTGATAATAACACATGGATTAAATCAACATCTTTAGAATCAATGGCTGCTTCTATTAAACTTTTTTGAGCACCTTTGCTTAAAGAAGCTATTAATGAAGAATCTTTAGCCAACAAAGCCTTCACGAAAGATAAATTTTGAGTTGAAGAAACGTATTGGAAAAATTCTGTTATTAAGGAAGCACCCACTCCGGCAAATACATGGGGTTGATTTATTAATAAACCTACAAGCCCTAGCTTTCTTTCTATCATAGCTCTTGATAATAATTGCTGCTTCTGTTGCAATAAAAGTTTGGTCACCTGCGCTTTTAAAAAATTATTCAATAATGCGCTGCTAGCACCTAAAAGTATTTCAATTAAATTTTCTTCAGAAATGCCATTTTCAACTAATATTATAGGAATTAAGTGATTTAATACTAACTGCTTATCCTGGAGTTTAGATTTCGCTGCAGCTTTTTCGAGTGCTTTTAAGATCACTGCAGGGCTATAGGAAATATGCTGCATTAGCAAACGAAGCGTATTTAGCAGTGCTGCATTCGTAGATTGGCTATCACCATATGGATATGGGTATTGTTCACAAACATAGCATAGAACCTCTTCATATATTGCATCACTTTTCTCTTGGTCTTGTAATGCTGTTTGGCTATGATTATGGGTTACAAGACGGTGTACTAATTTATTGTACAATAACTGCCCGTTATTTTCACGGATTGCCTCACGAATATCGTCATGCATTTTTCGCATTGATGTCGTTGCTTGCTTAGAACTGGCCATTGTTACCTCGCATAAGTTATTGTTTATTAATATGTTTTATAAGCAACCTAATTTTACATTATTTTTCTGTAAAACACAAACTATTTTGTCTATTTTTTAAGCTTTTTGAACAGAAAAAGTGCCTATTTATGTCGACTTCTTTAAGCCTTGGAGCAATTCGCAAATAGCGAGCACACTCGCTTGTATATTGTCTGAAAGATCCCAACCGAGCCGCGACCGTTAGGGAGCGGTGGTTCGAAGTGAGGAACAATCCATTCAATTAAAATGGCTACATTTAGCTAACTGTAATTCCTTCCTTCGAACCACCGCTCCCTAACGATCGCGGCTCGGTTAAGAATTTTAACGAGGCTCTGCTAATTAAATACTGCAAGTGGCTTCTCTTTTTCTTGGAGATGAATCAGGAGGCGTTGCTCGTCTGTCTTGAGGCGGTGTTGTTGGTACTGAAGGAAGCATCGCCAGTGAACTTGAAACAGCAACAGGAGTTGTTGGTACCGACGGAAAAAATCCCACTGGTGAAGACAAGCCAGAAGAAGATGAGGCGACAGGAGGTGTTGATTCTGAAGGCACCAAAGGCATTAGTGGTGGGTTCGGGTATGTATGATCGAGCTGCTGAGGCAATACTGAAAATATCGGTGCTGGGGGTGCTGAAGGTGTTGGGTGCGAAACAGCGGGAGTACGTGGTACTAGAACCCTGGTTCTACCATCACTGGTACCCTGTTCTTGATAGCCTTGTGGAGAACTATCGCTCACCATCAGTGCATCTGCACCTGCAGTTGGCTCATCATCATCACTCGAAGTGCCGCTGTCATTCAGCGGCTTATCAAGCAGTGGCGCACTTGCATAAGGATCAGAATCTAATGGTTTTTCACCTGATTCTCGTTCTTTCTCTGAATAACCTGTATTGCCTGTTTCTGTACAGTTTAAACCATTTTTCACACTAGGACGATGCTCTTGTAATATATGACTTATAGCGCTATCCGGGAATGAGAATAGATTTTTACAAAAAACAGGATTCAGCGGTCCTTCCGCTATCGATCCATCGTGTATAGACAAGATCTCTGCTCGAATAGCCGTTTGTTCTTTAATAGATAATTTTTCAAATTCCGCAAAAGAAAGCACGGGGGATTCGCCGAGCACTATGCCCAGAAAATCTTGCAAAATGCGCATCCCCATGACAGCGTGAAGAGTACTACTAAAAAATCCCTCCATTGTTAATTTAGGTTCTTTAGAATGAGCATCCAGTAAAGTATTCACCCGTTCAAAAATAGTTTTAATGTCGGGAGTGCTATTATCCATTTTCAAGATCTCTTTTAAATCCGCATTGAGCATAGCAATGAGTTTTTCTCGGGTGCCATTGTGTAATTTATCTTCTTCCTTTGTCCAAACATGGGATTTTTTATTTAATAAGAAACTCAAAATAATATCTACCCTCAGGATAGGATAACTAATTTGCCGAATCAAAGCAATGACGTTGTTTTTTATATCATCTGGTTTGGAGCTATTTTTTCTAGTAAACACATCAAACAAAGAAATCTCAACTTCTTGAGCAAGTTGAGAAATAATCTCAAATCTTCCTTCTGAAGTAACAGATTCTAATAATGCACAAAATACCGTATTAATACCTAGATCATTCGTCTTTTTGTCGAAGATAAGGTCTTGAATTCTTTTGATTATCCACGTTGTAATAAAAGTAAATTTGGTCTTTTTAGACTTCAAAAGAGAAAGAACTGCCTGAAGCGCCATCGGTGTACCCTCTTGAATAGCAGCAACAAAAGTTTCAGAATAAAGTTTAACCCACTCCGATTGTTCTACTTTATATAAATCTGCGTGCAATGCCACCATATTCCATTTTCCTTCAATAGCTGCTAGGGCTATGGCTGTAACTGGTTTATTTTTTAAACGGTATTCTCTTGCAAGCCGATCAACTCTCTGGTCATAAATGCTCTTAATAACTAGCTCACCAATCTCGATAAGTACTTTTTTGCATTCGCCTGAATTTTCTTGTTGCACAAATGCTTCGATAGAAGCCCCTGCGGAAGTATAATTTTCCTCATTCAATATTATTTTAACCACTTCTTCCACACCATTCTTCATGGCATAATGCAAAGCCGTATTGCCTTTTTCATCGCTAAAATAAAATGCGCAAACGAATTGTGAGTGCTGCTTTGCAAACTGAATAGCCAATGCACGAGTTTCTTCTGTATTCGCATTTAAGGCTTTGAGAAATACTTTATACGAATCTGGAGACGGTGTAAACAAACTCCCTTTATATATCGCATCTACTATTTGCCAGGCATTCTTTTCAGCAGCATCTAAAATGGGGAGTTTAAAATTATGAAGAGGCACTAAAAATAAATTGGGATGGTTTTTTAATAACAGATGAACTAAATCAAGCTTTTTAAAGTGAATAGCCGTTTCTATTAATCTCGCCTTAGAACCTGGCTCTAAAGAATCTACTAAGTCAATATTTCGCTCCAATAAATCTTTCACCAAGAACAAATTTTTAGCCTCCATAGCTTGTTTTAAAAGCTGTATTTTTAAGTCGTCGCTCTCAAGCGATTGAAATAAGGAGCGCTCAGGTAGCATTATGAGCAAATACGCGAGTCCCAACTTATTCTCTTGTATAGCCGTTTGTAACAAGGCTTGTTGCTTTCCAGATGGGAGTCTGTTTAATAATTCTGGTTTTTTTGGAAGATTAACGAATAATTTAGGTGTAGCATTCATAAATAGATGAAATAAAGTCTCTTCAGAACAGCGATCTAGTATACTAGGCATTAGCTCAGTAGATATCCGATTATTAGATGCACTATTCTCTTGAAGTTTTTCTACCGATTTTTCAAGCGCTTCTAACAACAGAGCACCATTTTGTTCCTCACTTAAAGGAAAGATATACTGCATGAGTACGGAAAGAATAGAAAGCATATCCTTATTCTCTTTTGGATAAACTTCAGTAACCTCATATGAATTGAAACCTTTCTGCTGAAGATTGTAGGTGTGGTATCGCTCACAAACATACAATAGAATCTCTTTATAGATTTCTGCACTTCTTTCCTCGTCTGTTAATATTGTGTTTCCGGTATTTTTATCTAAAACACGACTGCGTAAGGTGTCGCGTAATAGTAGTAAATTGTTAGCCTTCATCGCAGAACGCATACTTTGATGCATGCTTGCTATTTGTGCTGCTGGTGTCGACTGTTTTTGTGACGTTGCTTGATTAGAACTGGACATTTTTTACCCTCTCAATTAATTGCTTGTTATATAGACTTCCGAAGAACAAATTTTACACTATTTTTTACAAAATTAAAACTATTTTTGTTTATTTTTTTGAACTATTTTGATCGGAAAATGTTCATATTATTTCGATTTTTTCCTGCGTGCAATTCGCAATAATAAGGAGGGTATTTTATTGTATTTGCCTCAAAGCTCCCAACCGAGCCGCGACCCTAGGGTCGGGCTCGGTTAAGAACAATCGATGACAAGAAAAATCAAAGCACTGCCCAGCCTGTGACTTCAGCCACAGCGCGGCCAATGTGTGCCGGTGAACGCGTGGTGTGAACACCCGCTGCTTCTAAGGCAGCAAATTTTTCTTTAGCCGTTCCCTTACCACCGGCAATGATGGCGCCTGCATGTCCCATTCGTTTGCCTGGAGGGGCTGTAACGCCTGCAATATAAGACACCACCGGTTTAGTGACATGCGATTGGATGTAAGCAGCGGCTTCTTCTTCTGCACTGCCGCCAATTTCACCCACCATGATGATCGCTTCGGTTTGGGGATCTTGTTGGAATAAAGCCAACACATCGACAAACGTCGTTCCGGGGATCGGATCGCCGCCTATTCCCACACACGTACTTTGACCAAAACCCAAAGCCGTCGTTTGATGAACCGCTTCATAAGTTAAAGTACCAGAGCGAGAAACAATCCCGACACGTCCTTTTTTGTGAATGTGGCCTGGCATAATCCCAATTTTACATTCACCAGGTGTGATCACGCCCGGACAATTTGGGCCTATTAAACGGACACCCGATTTGGTATCTAAATAAGCACGAACCGCCAACATATCGAGCGTTGGAATACCCTCGGTAATACAAACAATTAATTCAATGCCCGCATCGATGGCTTCAACAATGGAATCTTTGCAATACGGCGCTGGAACATAAATCACACTGGCTGTTGCACCCGTTTCTCGGACAGCGTCTTTCACCGTATCAAATACCGGTTTGTCCAAATGCAATTGCCCGCCTTTGCCAGGAGTAACACCACCCACCAACTGCGTACCATAATCCAGCGCTTGTTGTGAATGCAAAGTGCCTTGATTGCCGGTAAATCCTTGGCAAATGACTTTGGTATCTTTGTTAACTAATATACTCATTTTTTTACCCCTTCACTGCTTCTACAATACGTTTTGCACCATCTTCAAAACCACTGGCTGCAATCACATTCAAACCACTTTTTTCTAAAATTTCTGAAGCCAATTGGGCATTGTTTCCTTCTAAACGAACCACTACCGGCAAGTTGGTTTTCACTTCATTAACGGCGCTGATAATACCGTGGGCTATCATGTCGCAACGCACAATACCGCCAAAAATATTAATAAAAATACCTTTGACTTTGGGATCGGATAAAATAATTTTAAAGGCTTCCGTGACACGTTCTTTGGTAGCACCACCGCCAACGTCTAAGAAATTGGCTGGTTGTCCGCCATGCAGTTTGATCAAATCCATCGTCGCCATTGCCAACCCTGCACCATTGACCATACAACCAATGTCGCCATCCAAAGCGATGTAATTTAATTCCCAAGCATTGGCTCTGTTTTCACGTTCGTCTTCTTGAGTCGTATCGCGTTGTTCACGCAATTTTGGATGACGGTACAAAGCATTGGCATCTAAATTGATTTTGCCATCTAAGCAAACCAAAGAACCATCGGCTTTGATCACCAAAGGATTGATTTCCAACAAGCTCAAATCATAATCCACAAACAATTGCGCTAAGCTCAACAAAATATGCGTAAATTCTTTCAATTGCGCTGCATTTAAGCCCAATTTAAAACCCAAATCACGCGCTTGAAAAGGCAATAAGCCCACAATGGGATTGACCACGGTGGTGAGAATCTTTTCAGGGTGCTTGTGTGCCACTTCTTCGATTTCCACACCGCCTTCGGTCGAAGCCATAAACACAATGCGTTTTAAAGCCCGATCGACCACGGCACCCAAATACAATTCTTTGGCAATGGCAGAAGGTTCTTCTATCAAGATTTGATTGACGGGCTGACCGTGCGCATCGGTTTGATAAGTCACCAAACGCGTGCCCAATAAAGCTTGGACCGCAGCTTTGGCATCGTCTTTACTGGAAACGATTTTAACGCCGCCCGCTTTACCGCGACCACCAGCATGCACTTGGGCTTTCACCACCCAACGCTCGCCGCCTAAATTGGCTAAAACTGCCGCGACTTCATCGACACTGGACACCACTTCGCCATGCGGTACAGGGATATTGTATTGCCTAAATAAGGCTTTTGCTTGATATTCGTGTAAATTCATCTCACTTAATTCCTACTAAATATAATATTTTTACTCATATTACCGAGCCGCGACCGTCAGGGAGCGGTGGTTCAGAGTAAGAAACTACCACTACGAGAAACGGCCATTTCAAATCACGGACCTTTGATCCTTCGTTTAAAATTGACGTTTTCTCATAACCATGGTTCCTTACTTCGAACCTCCGCTCCCTGACGGTCGCGGCTCGGTAGAAGAGAGCAATTCAATCTCTTCACAACGCTAACAACATCCGTGCGGGATCTTCCAAAAACTGTTTAACCGCAACCAAAAAGCCAACCGACTCACGACCATCAATGATACGGTGATCGTAAGACAAAGCCACATACATCATCGGACGTATCACCACTTGGCCATTCTCAGCGACAGGCCTGTCTTCTATTTTATGCATGCCCAAAATACCACTTTGGGGTGGGTTGATGATCGGCGTTGCCATCAAAGAACCAAAAACACCACCATTGGTAATGGTAAAAGTGCCGCCTGTCATTTCTTCTACAGTCAATTTGCCTTCACGGGCTTTGGCAGCACTGGAAGCAATGCTTTTTTCAATGTCGGCCAAACTCAAAGTTTCGGCATTGCGAATGATCGGCACCACCAAACCACGCGGCGTCGACACAGCAATTCCCACATCGTAATAACCGTGATAAATAATATCTTGACCATCGATAGAGGCATTCACATCTGGAAATTTTTTCAAGGCTTCGACGACTGCTTTAGTAAAAAAAGACATAAAACCTAATTTCACGCCGTGCGTTTTTTCAAATTGTTCTTTATAACGATTGCGCAAATCCATCACCGGTTGCATGTTGATTTCATTGAAGGTCGTCAGCATCGCGGCATTGTGTTGGGCTTCCACCAACCGCTCTGCAATTTTAGCGCGCAAACGCGTCATCGGCACACGTTCTTCTGTCCGCAATCCAGAAGCCATTGGAGCGGCCGGCGCTTTAGTCAAATCTTCTTTGACAATACGACCATCTTTGCCGCTGCCTTGAATACCTTGCACATTGATATCCCCTTCTGCCACTGCACGACGCACGGCGGGACTTAAATGCAAATCGGGATTGTTTTTCGCAGAAGCAACTTTAGTTTCGCTCGAAGCTTTGGCTGGAGATTGAGGCGCTGTCGCTGCCGACACTGCCCCCGCATTGATTTTACCTAATAACGCATTGGACAAAACCGTCGCGCCTTCTGCTACCACAATTTCAGTTAAGACACCATTTTCTGGCGCAGGCACTTCCAAAACCACTTTATCGGTTTCCAAATCCACCAAGGTTTCATCGCGCTGCACAGGGTCGCCTGCTTTTTTGTGCCATTTGATGATGGTGGCATCCGCCACCGATTCAGGCAAGACTGGCACTCTGATTTCAATAGACATACTCATTTCCTCTCTTATTTTTTAATATTCAAAGCTTCGGCGACCAATTGCTGCTGCTCTGCCGCGTGTTTGGCCGCATACCCCGCCGCCGGCGAAGCCGAAGCAGGTCTTCCGACGTATTCCAAAGTTTGATCGCGCGTTAAGGCTCGACGCATATGATGCTGCGATGAATACCAAGCGCCTTGATTGTGCGGCTCTTCTTGACACCACACAATATTCTTGACTTGACTGTAAGCCGCCAAAACTTTTTTCAATTCGGCTTCGGGGAAGGGATACAATTGTTCGACGCGAATAATGGCAATGTCCTTGATGCCTTCATCACGACGTTTTTGCAAGAGATCGTAATAGACTTTGCCCGCACACAAAATAATGCGTTTTATTTTCTTAGGTGCCAAATCGTCTATTTCGCCTATCACGGGTTGGAAAGTGCCTTTCAATAAATCATCCCAAGTAGACACAGCCAATTTGGAACGCAATAAACTTTTGGGGGTCATCACAATCAAAGGTTTTCGATAAGGTCTTAGCATTTGTCGACGAATCATGTGAAAAACTTGAGCAGGTGTGGAAGGGACACACACTTGAATATTGTGTTGCGCGCACAATTGTAAAAATCGTTCCAAACGCGCCGAAGTATGTTCTGGCCCCATGCCTTCATAACCATGCGGTAAAAATAAAGCCAAACTCGACAAACGCGACCATTTTTGCTCTGCAGCACTAATGAATTGATCGATGACCACTTGTGCCCCATTCACAAAATCCCCGAATTGCGCCTCCCAAATCACCAAAGTTTTGGGTTCTGTGCTGGCATAACCGTATTCAAAAGCCATCACCGCTTCTTCAGACAAAACTGAATCGATCACTTCAATTTGCCCTGGACGTTGCGTGCATTGACTCAAAGGCAAATATTCTTGGCCAGTTTTGTAATCGTGTAAGACGGCGTGGCGATGCGCAAAAGTACCGCGCCCACAATCTTGACCTGAGATACGAACGCCAAAGCCTGCTTCTAACAAAGAAGCATAAGCCAAATTTTCTGCGAATCCCCACATAAAAGGTTCTTTGCCTTCCAGCATTTGTTCACGCGCTTGCATTTCACGCGCGACCTGCGGCTGCAAGGAAAATCCAGAAGGCAGCGCCAATAATTTTTGGGCCAAAGCCTGTAGTTTTTTGGGATCTATTTTGGCTTCATAAGCCACATCCCATTCTTTGTCTAAATAGGGTGTCCAATCGCATTCTGCCATATAGGCAGGGTTTTCATCGACCACAGAAACCGTCGCTTTGCCAGCATCTAACAAAACTCGATAATCATCAATCCACTGGGCCTTTTCTTCAGCACTAATGACTTGTTGTTGTTCCAAAGTATCGCCGTATAAACTCAAGACTGTAGGCCGAGAACGAATCACTTGATACATCACCGGTTGTGTGATCGCCGGCTCATCGGCTTCATTGTGTCCTAACCGACGATAAGAAACCAAATCAATGACCACATCGCGATGAAATTGCATTCTAAAGGCAAAAGCCAATTGCGCGGCTTTCACCACGGCTTCCGGATCGTCGCCATTCACGTGAATGATGGGTGCCTCGATCATTTTGGCCGCATCGGTACAATAACGAGAAGAACGGGCATCCTGTGGGTCGCTGGTCGTAAAACCCACTTGATTGTTTAAAACAATATGGATTGTTCCACCCGTATTAAAACCACGCGTCTGCGACAAAGTGAAGGTTTCCATCACCACACCCTGACCAATAAAGGCCGCATCACCATGCACCACGACGGGAAGCACTTCCTCGCGCTGAGTATCCTTGATTCTATCTTGACGCGCACGCACGGAACCTTCAACTACCGGCGAAATGATTTCCAAATGCGAAGGATTAAACGCCAAAGCCAAATGCATTAAACCCTTGGGCGTTTCTACATTGGTTGAATAGCCCAAATGGTATTTCACATCTCCAGAGCGACCATTTTGCAAATGAATGCCAGCAAATTCATCGAATAACTTTTGAGTCGGTTTGCCGAGAATATTCACCAAGACATTCAAACGCCCTCGGTGCGCCATACCGATGACGAAACTTTTAAGGCCTCGATCGCTCGCTTTATGGACCAGGGTATCCATCAAGGGAATAAAACTATCGCTGCCTTCTAAGGAAAAACGTTTTTGCCCCACAAATTTATTGCCCAGATATTTTTCTAAGCCTTCTGCTGCAACCAATTTTTTGAAAATGTGTTTTCGCTCATCTGCAGACAAGACTTGCGTTGGCATTTTGTCTTCAAATTGCGTTTTCAGCCAAGAAAGCACCGCGGGATCGCTGATGTGCATGTATTCTAAGGCCATATGACCGCAATAAATGGTTTTTAAATATTGTCCAATGGCTTGCACGGGCGCACTGTCACCTAAATGATGAACGCCAAAATCTTGGGGATTCACTTGCATGCTAAGATCGGCCGCCGATAAGCCATAATTTTTAGGATCCAAAGAAGCGTGAGCGACGGGAACCGCCAAACCCAAAGGATCTAAATTTGCAATCGTGTGGCCATAACGTCGATAAGCATCCAGCCACAAACCCATTTTATAATACACGGAAGAGGCGCCTGCACTGGTCACGACCCCTTGAATAGGCGCTTTGGCCAAAGCTAAAAAATGTTCTCGCACTTGCAATGGAGACACTTCAGATCCATTGACTTTAGGTAAACTTTCAAAATATTGGCGCCAATCCGAAGACAATTCATTGGGATCACGCAAATAAATTTCATACATTTCTTCCAAATACGCCACATTGCTGCCCGCTAAAAAGGACGTTTTTTGCATTTTTTGTAAATAAGGATCGCGGATAGACATGCTTAATTTCCTTCTGCTAATAATTCTGAACGGATATGGCCTATGGCGCGCGTTGGATTTAAGCCTTTGGGGCACACTTCCACACAATTCATAACGCCTCTGCAGCGAAAGACACTGAAAGGATCGGTCAGCGCTTCTAAACGTTCTGCAGTCGCCGTGTCACGGCTGTCTGCGATGAATCGATAGGCTTGTAATAAGCCTGCAGGCCCCACAAATTTGTCAGGATTCCACCAGAAAGAAGGACAAGAAGTCGAACAACAAGCACACAAAATACATTCGTACAAGCCATCGAGTTTTTTACGCTCTGCCGGACTTTGTAAACGTTCTTTGGTAGGCAGTGGTTCGTTGTTGATTAAATACGGTTTTATTTTTTCGTATTGTTTGAAAAAAGCCGTCATGTCGACAATAAGATCGCGGATCACCGGCAATCCCGGCAAAGGACGCAATTCAATGGGTTGTTTCAAAGAAGACAATAAAGTCACGCAAGCCAGCCCATTGCGGCCATTGATGTTCATGCCATCAGAACCGCAGACGCCTTCGCGACAAGAACGTCGGAAAGCCAGACTGTCATCCATTGCTTTGATGCGCAAAATCGCTTCCAACAACATCATATCCTGATTCGCAGGAATGTTTAATTCATATTCTTGCATATAAGGCTTTGCATCCACTTCAGGATTAAAGCGATAAATTTTAAATTTGACGCTCTGCATGGCTTCGGACATGGACATACCTCTTACAATTAATAGACTCGTTCTTTGGGTTCAAAGGGTTTCATGTGCAAAGGTTTCATATTCACTGCACGTTTACTCATACGATGACTCTCACCGTGATACACTGTATGCGTTAACCAATTCGCATCGTCTCGTTTTGGAAAATCTTCTCGGCTGTGTGCACCGCGGCTTTCCGTTCTGTAAATCGCGGCATGTGCTGTGGCCAAAGCCGTGGCCATCAGATTATCCAATTCTAAGGCTTCGATACGCGAAGTATTAAAGACCCGGCTGTGATCTTGAAAAGCGGCATGGTGCAATCGTTGTTGCAATTGCAACAATTTATCCAAGCCTTCTTGCATGTGTTCGCCCGTTCTAAACACGCCAAAATCTTCTTGCATGGTTTTTTGCATTTCAAAACGGATTTGACTCACTGATTCGCCTTCACGTGCATTGTCCCAACGATTCAAACGGCTTAAAGCCGCTTCTATTTCTGCATCACCGACATCTTTTAAAGGCAGTTCGTGCAATTTTTCTTTGACGTCCAAACCTGCAGCTCGACCAAAGACCACCAAATCCAACAAAGAATTGCCACCCAAACGATTCGCGCCATGCACGGAAACACAAGCACATTCGCCCACAGCATACAGTCCTTCTAAAACTTGATCATTGCCTTTGTAATCGACCGTGACCACTTGGCCCAAACGGTTTGTGGGAATACCGCCCATCATGTAATGGCAAGTCGGCACCACCGGAATGGGTTCTCGAATAGGATCCACGCCCGCAAAAGTAATCGACAATTCTCGAATACCTGGCAAACGGGAATTGATAAGATCGGCGCCCAAATGATCCAATTTTAATTTAACGCACTTCACCCCATTGATGTCATAGCCATTGCCGGCACGTAATTCTAAAGACATAGCACGTGCAACCACATCGCGCGAAGCCAAATCTTTGGCGTGTGGCGCATAGCGTTCCATAAAACGCTCGCCGTCTTTATTGATCAAGTATCCACCCTCACCTCGACAGCCTTCCGTCACCAACACACCCGCACCAGCGATCCCCGTCGGGTGAAATTGCCACATTTCAATGTCTTGAATGGGTAGCCCCGCTCGAATCGCCATGCCAATGCCATCGCCTGTGTTGATCAAAGCATTGGTGGTGGATTGGTAAATTCGACCCGCACCGCCGGTCGCAAAAATAATGGCGCGTGCGCGCATCAAGACTGTTTCACCGGTTTCAATGTGAATTGCTAAAATTCCCGCAAAACCTTGGCCATCGGTGGCTTTTACCAAATCTAAAGCATACCATTCCGAAAACACATTGGTTTTTTCAGCGATATTGCGTTGA
Source organism: Pseudomonadota bacterium (assembly GCA_021782495.1). GTDB lineage: Bacteria > Pseudomonadota > Gammaproteobacteria > UBA1113 > UBA1113 > VFKP01. Next base: position 66,191 of record JAJXUV010000009.1, read on the forward strand.
TACAAAGTATGTAACAAAGCATGACCCGTTCTATCGGCCGCTGCACAGGTTCTAGCGGCTTGTTCGCCGCCGAAATCTTTGGATTGACCGCCGAAAGGACGTTGGTAAATTCGGCCATTGTCTAAACGCGAAAAAGGCAAACCCATGTGTTCTAATTCATACACCACTTGAGGACCCACTTCACACATGTATTCGATGCAATCTTGATCGCCGATGTAATCCGAGCCTTTTACCGTATCATACATATGCCATCGCCAATCATCAGGATGCACATTCCCTAAAGCACAGGTAATGCCACCTTGTGCTGAAACGGTATGCGAACGCGTGGGGAATACTTTAGACACCAAGGCCACTTGCGAACCCGATTCTGCCAAAGCCAAAGCCGCGCGCATACCCGCACCGCCGGCGCCGATAATAATTGCATCAAAGGTATAGGTTGCTAAAGTCATTACACGCTCCACACTATCACGATCGCCGCCACAAAATAGACGAACAAGGCGATCATCACCAACATTTCTAAAGTTAAGCGCACACAAGCCGGCTTCACATAATCCGTTAGAATCGTCCACATTCCGACCCAGGCATGCACCAATAAACTGAAGGCCGCTAAAATGCTAAAGAGTTTAACGCCGATGTGATGAAAAAATTGAAACCACACCACATAATCCAATTGAGGCGTTGACCAGATGAATCCCAAAATAAACACGGTGTACAAAGCTAAAATGACAGCGCTCACCCGCTGCCACAACCAATCTCGAACCCCATTCCCCGTCAAAGAAGTTGCACTTCTTACCATAACCACACTCCTAAGCCCATCGCCAAAAGTACTACCACCACTAACACTATTCTAGCACCGCGCCGACCACTGATTTTTTCTTCACCTACGCCCATGTCCATCAACAAATGCCGTATGCCCGCAACCCAGTGGTACAAGAGGGCCAATAAAATCAGGTAAACCAGGCCTCGCGTCCAGCAACTCTGCAAAGCATTGTGAATTTCATCGTAAGTGCTGGCCGTGGCTAAAGACTGGTTCCATATGTAGAGTATATATGGTATGGCTAAAAACAACACAACCCCGGAAATTCTGTGCAAAATAGATACGACAGCCATCACCGGCATGCGGATTTTGCTCAGATCCAGATAAACTGGCCTTGGTTTATTCATTCAGTATCCCCAATAACAAGCTTCACTCAGGGCCAATAGTATAGCGAGAAATAAAGCAGAACTCCAGACTCCGACTCAGAGCGCCGAAAGTTTCGAGTTGCGTGAAGACCCTGACGGTCGCGGCTCGGTTAAATCAGCGTGCTCTTATAATTTGGCCGAGGTCGAAACCCCATCTTTCTTGGGCATGCTGTATTGTCTTTCAAAATAGGTGGAAATCCCGCCTGCCGATCGCAAAGCAGGCTTGGCAAGTCTTACTCGAAATTATTGGTTTTATATAGCGGACAATGATCAAAACTTGCAGAAAACCATTTCGATGATGAGTCAACTGTATGCGCTCTTGGAAAAAGATCTGGGGCAAGCTAACCCTGTGTTGCCTTTACCCGTGTAGCCAAAAATGAAATAGAGTGCTAAAATTAAAAGCTCCAACTCAACCTGGGTACATACCATGACAGACAACGCAAAATTAGTCCTAAACAAGGATCAAACCGCAGAATTGCCTATCCATAAAGCCACTTTAGGCGAGCCGGTGATCGACATCGCGCCTTTGGCCAATCTCGGCCATTTTACTTATGATCCGGGTTTTGGCTTAACCGCGGCTTGTGCTTCGAGTATCACTTACATCGATGGAAACAAGGGCCAGTTATTGTACCGAGGCTACCCCATCGAACAATTGGCAGAAAAATCGGATTATTTGGAAGTTTGTTATTTATTGTTAGAAGGCGAATTGCCCAATACAGCGCAAAAAAGCGCATTCATTGATCAAATCAAACACCATACTTTGATTCACGAACAAATACGGTCTTTTTTCAACGGTTTTAGACGCGATGCACACCCCATGGCCATCATGATGGGTGTTGTCGGCGCTTTGTCTTCTTTTTACCACGACAGTTTAGACATCCACAATGCCGAATACAGACAACTTGCGGCTTATCGGCTGATTGCCAAAATGCCGACTTTGGCAGCCATGTGTTACAAATATTCCATCGGCCAGCCTTTTATGTATCCGCAAAATCACTTAGATTACAGCGAAAACTTTTTGCAAATGATGTTTGGCGTACCTTCTTCGCCTTGGCAGAATTCTCCCACGCTAGCCCGCGCCATCGATAAAATTTTCATTTTGCACGCCGATCATGAACAAAATGCTTCGACTTCAACGGTGCGCATGGCAGGATCTTCGGGTGCCAATCCTTTTGCTTGTATTGCCGCTGGCATCGCCACTTTGTGGGGGCCGGCACATGGCGGCGCAAATGAAGCGGTCTTGAATATGTTGCATGAAATTGGCGATGCCAAACACATTCCCCAATACATCGCCAAAGCCAAAGACAAAAACGATCCTTTCAGACTCATGGGCTTTGGTCACCGCGTTTATAAAAATTATGATCCACGCGCTAAAATCATGCGCGAAGTCTGTCATGAAGTCTTGGCTGAAACCGGCAAAGGCGATTCGCCACTCTTTAAACTCGCCATGGCTTTGGAAAAAATTGCGCTGGAAGACGATTACTTCATCGAGAAAAAACTCTATCCCAATGTCGATTTTTATTCAGGCATCACCTTAAGCGCGATGGGAATCCCCATCAGCATGTTCACCGTCATTTTTGCTTTGGCGAGAACCGTGGGTTGGATTTCACATTGGATGGAAATGCTCTCCACCGGCAACACTAAAATTGGACGTCCACGACAATTGTATCTGGGCGAGAAACAACGCAATTTTGTGCCGATGAAGAAGCGTTGATTTAGCGGCTAAAACTATTTGATGAAGCTTCATCATAACTATTCATGCCTCTTAGCTTTTCAGCCATAGAAACATGACCTCGTTGTTTTGCTAAACCCGCAGGCGTAATCTCAGAATCACGCGTCATCGCTACTAACAATATTCTTTCTTCATTCTCATTAGTACACTTCCGCACCCAGGCGACCAAACTCACAACATTAAAATACGCTGCAAGGTGTAAAATATTCCAACCGTTGCCATCTGCTATAGTTGGGTCGGCTTTTTGTTCTAGTAAATTTTCGACCGTTTTAATCAAAGCATATATTTCTTGTAGCGGTAAATTTTCTTCTGTTCTTAATTGATGAATGATCTCAATCAGTCTTTTTGTTTTGTCTAGTCTAGAGTATAATTCTTCTGGAGAAACATCTCGATACTGCAGATTTTATAAACATATATAAAGTGAAACGGGTATTATTACTTTCTGTGTATCGAATGTTCTGAATCCTAAGGAAGCGCCGGGAAAAGAACGATCCAGCACATTTTTAAAATCATTCCATCTTATTAGAAGGGACTCTGCACCGGGTCCCGGACCATAATCATTAGAATGAATAATCACAGATTCTTTATTAGACAATAAGATTATTTGTTCAGCGATTGAAAATTCTTTGAAGGGCAGAAAAAATTGATCTTGCTTTATTTTAACTTTAGAACTCATCGCAGCCATCATTTTACCTCACTTTATTTATAATCTCTATGCATATCAGTTCAAACGCGAGGGAGTATACATACAATGCATTTTAAAATGCAAATGATGAAGTAATACACACAATAAAAAAAGGAAGTATAACGCAATATTTTAAATTGTCAATAGGATTTTTTATTAATACCATTCATAATTGAGTAAATCATAATAAGCTTCTTTGAGCCACTTCATTTGCTCATCCAAATCTTGAATACCCCGCGAAATCACTTCCACTTGCTTTTCTCGAAACGCAATTTGCAAATCTTGAACCGCTTTCTCGAAAGCAGGCGTCGCGCTATACTGCAAAGCGCCCCGGATTTTATGCAAGATATCGTTCATACTCGAGTGATCTTGCTCACTTTGAGCACTTTTTAAGGCTTCTAAATCGTCTGCCAAAGAAACAATCAACAATTCCAAAGCTTGAATGGCTTTTTCTTTAGTTCCTTCGCACAATCGATCCATCCCTAATTTTAAATCGATCACGGGTCGACTCAGATCCGTGTGTTCATAAGATGGATGCTTAACTTGGTGTAATATAAAATTTCTAGTCTCTTCTTCCGTCAAAGGTTTTACAACCACGGTTGTAAAACCTGCTTGCAAAGCTTCTTGATGTTTATTTTGTTCACGATAGGCCGTCAACGCCACAAAAGGCGTCTTTTTATTTTTAGATTCTGCTTGAGTTCGCGCGGCAGCAATAATATCTAGCGCCGAACCATCGCTTAAACACAAATCTGCTACCACCAAATTATAAGCCTGTTGATTTAATTTTTCATTAGCTTCAAAGACTGTTTTAGCGGTATCAATTTTTCTATCGGTTAAACGCGCTAAAATTTCTTTTTCGACGAATAAACAAACAGTATCATCTTCAATCAATAAAATAGCCTGCGAAGAATCATGCTCTTTCTTAGCACTTAATACAGTCCGTGGAGCACTTTCAAATATCGAATCGGCGGTCATTTGGTAACCTCTCAACAAAGGATGGATATTAAAAGCGTAGAAGAAAGCCGTCGAGATAGCAAAAACATAATATGGTAGTGCACTTAAAAATTGCGCTAAAAATGGCCAGTTTAATCAAACAGTTGACCCCATTATCCCTCTTTGAAGTCAAAATCAATCCCTTCATTTTCAGAAATCTCGTACAAATGTTAGAGCGATCCCGAACCAACTTTCTCGCTCCTAGCCACGAGCGCTTGTCGGTTCTATAAAAAAATTTCTACGGAACTATAAGTACGGCACTCGAGCCAAATAAGGAAGGAGAAACTCTGTAATCAAAAGAGGTGCATCATCCCATAAAAAAATAGAACGGCGCGCTGGCCATAAGGGTTCATTTATCCGGCTATCGGGATTGAAAGTAAAAAAAGCACTGACATAATCGGAATTCGCATCAAAACAAGCAAATTCGAAGGCTTGACGCGCAACCTCTTGATTATTGTGCAACAAACTATCGCCTATAAATTGTCGGCCTAAGTTTGAAAAAGCTTCTTTATGCGCTTCATAGGTTGTATGAGGAATAATTACTCTTCCATAACACAAAGGATGGCCGCTTTGGCTTCCAATGAGGACTTGTCGAATGTGGGCTTTTTCAGGGCCTAAACCCAAAACCACGGCTTCATCGACAAAAGGTTTGGCGTAGGTGTATTGCAATTTTTGCATCACCACTTCACCCAAAGCCGCCTTAAAAGCCTGGACCAAACGAGGTGCTCCTAGCAGCCATTGTCGACGCTCATCTGGTATCGAGACAGCCTTGATCTCTTTGTGCCACAAACTTGCATTTATTAAAGACATTTTTTACAATATCCCCTGTTTCATCACTAGAGTCACACTCATGACCATCAGTTTATTCGACCTCTTCTCTATTGGCATCGGCCCTTCTAGCTCTCATACGGTAGGCCCTATGCGCGCGGCCAAAGCGTTTGTGCAGAGTTTAACACAAATGACGGCTGCACCGTGCACCAGAATACAAGTCGATTTATATGGTTCGCTGGCTTTAACAGGTAAAGGCCATGGCACCGACAAAGCCATCTTAAATGGTTTAGAAGGTTATACCCCCGAAGATGTAGTTCCCGAAGAAGTGGGTCCTCGCGCACAGTCTATTCTTCAAGAAGAACAATTAAAACTGGCCGTTTTAGGCACTATTCCTTTTCACCCTAAAACGGATTTGCTCTTTCATTATGAGGAAACGCTACCGCTACACGCCAATGGCATGCGTTTTAGCGCTTTCGACAAAAACGCAGCGCTTCTCTGCGAACAAACTTATTATTCTATCGGCGGCGGTTTTATAGTCACCGAGGCAGAAATGCAACATTCTGCTCCTGTTGAAGAAAAACAACCCTACCCTTTTTCTACGGCTGCGGAATTATTGGCTTTATGCAAAAAACACCATTTGAGTATTGCCGAATTGATGTTGGCCAATGAAAGTGCTTTGCATGGTGAAGAAGCGGTTAAAACGCGCTGCTTGAAAATTGCAGAAACGATGGTTGCATGTATTGAAGCCGGTTGCCACAGCACTGAAACGCAATTGCCTGGCAGTTTGAAAGTACGACGTCGTGCCCCGGCTTTGTATCAAAAATTATCTTTAAAAGAAAACAAAGAAAGTTTTGCTGATAATTTAAATTGGTTAAATCTCTATGCCTTAGCTGTGAATGAAGAAAATGCCGCGGGGGGGCGCATCGTTACGGCACCGACGAACGGCGCAGCAGGCATTGTGCCGGCTGTCTTACAATATTACCGGGAATTTTGCCCAGAATACCATGAACAAGGCATTATCGATTATCTTTTAACGGCTGCGGCGATTGCCATCCTTTATAAAAAAGGCGCTTCGATTTCTGCGGCCGAAGTGGGTTGTCAGGGAGAAGTGGGTGTAGCTTGCTCGATGGCGGCGGGTGCATTAACCGCTGTATTGAGCGGCACGCTGGCACAAATCGAGAGTGCGGCAGAAATCGGCATGGAACACCATTTGGGTTTGACTTGCGATCCCATTGCAGGCTTGGTTCAAATCCCGTGTATTGAACGCAATGCCATGGGAACCGTTCAAGCCGTGAATTCAGCCAAATTGGCCTTGATGGAAAGTGGAGAACACATCGTTTCCTTAGACACGGTCATCAAAACCATGTGGGAAACGGGTCTGGCGATGAAAACGAGTCTCAAAGAAACCTCACAAGGCGGTTTAGCCGTCAATCATCCGGAGTGTTGAACATGACAAAAATTCGTATTTTGGATTATCCCGATGCCAAATTAAAACGCATTGGGAAAAAAGTGGAAGTCATCAACGAGGAAATCAAACAAGTCATCGCGGATATGTTTGAAACCCATTATGCCACTGAGAATTGCGCTGCTCTGGCCGCGACACAATTGGATTTTGCCGATCCCTGGGCGATCACCGTCATCGATTTTTCGGAAAATAAAGATGAACCTTTGTGTCTGATCAACCCAGAGATTGTCAAAATGGAAGGTGAACAATTTGAATATGAAGCCTGCATGTCGGTGCATCCCGATCATTTGCGCGAACGCGTCAAACGCGCCGAACGCATTGTCGTTCAAGCTTTAAATGAACGCGGCGAACCCATAGAATTAAGCGCTGAAGGATTCATGGCCAAATGCCTGCAACACGAAATCGATCACTTAAATGGGATGACGTATTTAGACAGAATATCTCCGTTAAAGCGCGAGCGTTTGTTGGAGAAATTGCGGAAGACGCGGCGATAAACTGTATTCCATAGTTAGATAATGTGGAAAAATACTCGTGAAAATCTATACATTACTTATATAAGGAAAATTTTTTAGTGATTTCAGAGACTGTATCCCATTTTCCCAAAAGGACGGCAGCATAGTAAATGTGCTCTTCTTGGGTTTTTTTAGCGATATTTTCTATTCGTTCTAGATAACCGCCTCCGGTCATACTATCCACAAAGGCAAGTTGCATAATACCAGCTTCTTTTGCATTGAACACGGCTTTTTTGATTTCACCCGATTTGCCGCGGAGAATAATGTAAGGCATGCCTGAAACTTTCCAATCGTTCCCACTGGCATCCATATTCGATTGCAGGAAACAAGCTTCATGACCCAACAAAGCACCCACTGCAAGAGAAGCATGTGCCAGGGCATTCATTGCAACGCCTACATCGATGTCTTTATTGATGATGGCGACTAGTTTATTTTCAAAAGTCATTTTTCTTCCTCCAACTAGTGTCTAAAATAATACGACATACTGGTTGGAAAATCAATTATTGCTCTAAGACTTTAAAAGGCCGTTTGCTTAAGATAATGATCCACAAACCAATCATTAATGACATCGGCGGCATTAAAATCATGAGGAAAGCCAACCAGCCTCTAAAAGAAAAGGCTTCCGCCAAACGCCAACACAATCGAATGTATTGATACAATCCGAATAAAAGTGCTATTAAAAAAAGGCCAAAGCAAAAAAACTCTGTTTTCGACACTTGAATGATTTGATTTTGAATCGCTTGATTCGGATTTTCCAATAGCGCGTTCCATGCATTGAGACCAAAAACACGACTAAACCAAGGCATGACGTAGCTACTACCATATATAAAAAAAGACACGCCAATTGCATAATAGAGGGGGTGTTTTAATCTGACCATCCGCGCCCAACAATAAAAAACCCACACGGGGATCAAGGCATACCACCCCCGCTCTCCTGCCAAAGTAAAGACGCGCCACAAACCGACGTAGAATAACGTCAATAGCAAGACTAAGAAAAATAAATCCATCATCATATTAAGGCATATCATCCACTGCTTGGCGAGGTGGGGGTAATAAATCACTGCGATTTAAACCCAAAGCCACTGCTAACGCACCCGCCACATAAATCGAGGAATAGGTCCCTACCACAATCCCAACGACCATTGCGGTAGCAAAACCATGCAAGGTTTCACCCCCAAAGAAAAACAAAGACAATACCGCCAGCAAAGTCAAACCAGAAGTCATAATAGTACGCGATAAGGTTTGATTCACCGACACATTGACAATCTCAATGGGCGTTCCGCTGCGATTTTTTCTAAAATTCTCGCGAATACGATCGAATACCACAATGGTGTCGTTTAAGGAATAACCCATCACCGTTAATACTGCGGCCAAAGAAGTTAAATCAAATTCCATTTGAAAATAAGAAAAGATCCCCAAAATAATCAAAGGATCGTGGATCAAAGAAACAGCCGCACTGACTGCAAATCGATATTCAAATCGAACAGCAATGTAAATCGCCGTTCCTAACAAAGCTAAAACCAAAGCCAAGGCGCCATTCGTCGCCAATTCTTTTCCTACTTGCGGACCAATGTAAGCTGTACTTTGCAACACAGCCCCGGGTAAATGCGCCACCACTTCTTTACCGATGTCTTGATCTTGCTGGGTATTGATGTTTCCGCCTAGCCGAATCAACACCGTCTTAGGCGTTCCATAAATTTGCACTTTACCGTCTTTGTAATTGGCTTGTTCTAAGGTGGTGCGTACAGCTTCTAAATCCGCTTGTGTTGAAAAACTTGCGATCACTTCGGTACCACCCGTGAATTCCAACCCCCAATTAATACCTTTCATACACAAAGTCAAAATACACAAGAAAATAATAAAGCAAGAAAATCCCATCGCCCATTTGCGCAAGGCCATGAAACGAATCGCCGTATTGTGTTTGAAAAATTCCATGCTATATACCTATCGATAATTTTGTCAACCGAGGCTTATGCCCGTAAATTAAATTCACAATCGCTCGAGTGCCTGTGATGGCTGTAAACATCGAGGTTAAAATCCCCACCGTCAAAGTCACTGCAAAACCTTTGATAGGCCCCGTACCAATCATTAACAATGCCATCGCAGCAATTAAAGTCGTGACGTTGGAGTCGACAATGGTCGACAAAGCCCGTTCATAACCGGCTTGAATACTGGCCTGAGGCGATAGCCCATAGCGCAATTCTTCTCGGATGCGCTCAAAGATCAACACATTCGCATCCACTGCCATTCCGAGCGTCAATAAAATACCCGCGATACCCGGTAAAGATAAAGTTGCCCCTAAAACAGATAAAATAGCGACCAATAACACCAAATTCATGCCTAAGGCAATGTCGGCCAAAAATCCGAAAAAGTGGTAATATAAGACCATAAAAACAACGATCGCGATAAAACCAATTTCGATAGACAATATTCCTTTGTCGATATTTTGTTGGCCCAGACTAGGCCCTACCGTACTTTCTTCAATGATTGCCACCGGTGTCGGCAAAGAACCGGCTCGCAGTAACAAAGCCAAATCGCGCGCTTCCACCGGATTGGATAAACCCGTAATTTGAAAAGTGCTGGGTAAAGCACTTTGAATGGTAGCAATGCTGATCACGCGTTCTGTTTTACGTTGCGTGTATTGGGTTTGGCCGTTGACAGTTACCGGTGTTAAAGCCGTTTCCACATAAATAATCGCCAAGGGTTTGCCAATATTTTCTCCCGTAATTCGATAAAAAGCCGCCTCTCCGCCTCCACCTAAAGTAATCGAGGCGGCCGGTTGCCCATCCTCCCCCATGGTGGAACTGGCATTGGTGATAGAACCGCCCGACAAAATAACTTTATCTTGCAATAAAATGGGAATGGATTGCGTTGTCTGCGCAGGCGTGTACGCATACAAAGAAGAGCCTGGCGGAATAATACCCGTAGTTTGAGCTTGGTTTGCATCGTGTATGGTATCTTGTAAATGGAATTCTAAGGTAGCTGTTCCGCCGATAATTTGCTTGGCACGCACCGTATCTTGCACGCCGGGTAAATCCACAGAAATGCGATCAGCTCCTTGACGTTGTACGATGGGTTCATTGACACCCAATTCGTCGACGCGTTTGCGCAAAACCGATAAAGTTTTATCCACCGCAAAATTTTGCGCGGACAGGCGCGCACTGTCTGACAAACTGGCGGTGACCAACCACTGCGAACCTTGCTGCACCACATCTCGACTAAATTCGGGATAATCTGCTTGTAAAACAGCAATCACTTTATCTGCCGTTGCGCGATTGGCTACTCGAATGCTCATCCCATTGGGCGCGTCTTGCAGCCCCAAATAGCGAACATTCGCGGCACGCAAGCTGTCGGAAACATTGCGTCCCGCGGCTTGTACTCGATGATTCATCAAGGAATCAACGTCGATGGCCATCAAGAAATGCACACCACCACTTAAATCCAAACCCAAATGCATCGGCTGAGCACCAACGACTTGCAACCACTTCGGCGTTGTATTAGCCATATTCAAAGCCACGGTATAGCCTTCTCCCAGAGTGCTTTTGATCACATCGTCCGCGCGCAATTGGTTGTCGGCATTACTGAAATGGTATAAAACACTGCCATCGGCTGCTTTTTCAACTTGACTATAAGCTAATTGTTGCGCACTCAAAGCCATACTGACTTGGTTCAGTACCGCACCGTCCAAAGCATGGCTACTGTCTGGCGACACTTGTACGGCAAAATCTTTTTTGTATAAATTAGGCAAGGAGTAAACGATACCAAATAAAATAACAACAACAATTAACACGTACTTCCATGCTGGGTAGCGATTCATCCGATTTCCTTAATTTTTAATCGTACCCTTAGGCAAACAGGCGACAATGGCGGTTTTTTGAATTTTAATTTCAACGCCCTTCGCAATTTCCACACTGGCAATACTCTCATGAATACCCGTGATGACACCCATAATTCCCCCCGCAATCACTACCTCATCGCCTGTGGTCACAGCGGCCAGCATTTGCTTCATTTCTTTTTGACGTTTAGATTGTGGACGAATTAAAAAGAAATAAAAGACTAAAAAGAAAACACCGATAAACAATAAAAAGCTGAAATTGCCGCCCGCTGGTGCATGGGTGGTGGCTGCAGCATCTGCCGTGGCAGCCGTGGTCGCCGTTGTGGTGGTGGCCGCTAAAGCAGTCGGGATCAGAAAACTCATGGTATAAAAGCTCCTATTGGCAATGAAATAAACCTAGACTTTACTGTGTTTGAGGGAAATACGCAAGTCTATAGATTTTCAATCAAATTTGTTGAGAGTTAGTTTTGCTCGCGGACACTTTATATTGGAGAAAAACAGAATAAAATTGCACAATTTATTGACTTATTTATTCATATCATTTTAAAATAGATAAATAAAACCACGAGAAATATATTATTATGCCAAAAAATATTTTTACCCATATACTCAATACGCCAGGAAATTTAGTACACGCTTTATGTGTTACGCTCTTGTCAGAAGAGACTAAAATACCCGTCCTGACTTTCTATAGTCGTGATACACAAATGTGCAAAGATCCCAATCCAAACGATCCGTGGGTAAACGCCTATCTTAAAAGAACTTATCCGCCTGAAGGAAAGCAGATCGCTAATTTTGCTATGTCTGCTGTATTCGCTTTGGTAGATTATTTTCATTACTGTTCTACTGAACAGTCGCATTGGCCAAAGTCAATCGAGCAAGAGTCTGTCATGCACGATAAAGTGCATCTTGAACCATTGTCTGGTCCAGTCGCTCAAAATAACACACATGTTCATTGGGCATTTCCGGAATTAACACCTGAAATATTGCAATGTATTCTAGAACAAATTGGCATAGCACAAAACAATCACGGAGGACGCAACCAATATATACAACATCCTGAAATTTCAGGAAGAACTCTAAAGAACTTGAAAGAAATGCGGTGTGCTAACAATCCTACACCCAATTTTGATACCATGAGTCCTTTGATCCATGAAAGTGAATTTTTGGATATTGTAAACGCCTATACTCGTTTTTATGAACAACAACCAGCTGAAACGATTGCGGACTCCCAGAACAGAAAAGCATATCTTAATCGATATTTTAGCACTAATATACCACTCTATATCAGGAATCAAATACATTATTTTAGGCACTCGCTAGAAAATGCCATCAGCGCTTCTTTCTGGACTTCAGGTATTCTGAGTTTAACAGAGAGCATTTTAAAAGAATGTACTTCTTTAGAACCTAGGCAACTGGCCAACATCACCAATGATTTATATCTGTATTTATTGGCCTCTAATCCTGATGCCGGCATATTACCCTATATCGTATTGGCTACTTGCAGGTATTTATCGCCCAGGCAAACATTTTTGATGGCCCTCAGCCTCAATGTTTCTCTAGAAGTCTTAGAAAATACAGAACATGAAGAAATGGGCATCGGTGGACTAAGCCTTATCGGAGCCGGAGCAACTTCCGCACTGCTTGCCTCAGTGACAGCCGCCATAACCAGTGGCGTAACGCGAAGCACAATATCTTATGGCAGCGGCTTGTTAAAACGAGGAATCAGTTATTTCTACCCATCAAAAACGGAGATTTCGAGAGATATCTCTAAAAATTTGCAGCCAATGAGTGCCTCTGCGATTTAATGTAATTGTGTTCATGAATCTACACAATGAGCATACAATCGCCATAACTATAGAATCGATACTGTGCCTGGATGGCGTGTTCATAGGCTGCTCTCATCGTCTCATAACCTGCAAAGGCAGCTACCAACATCAACAAACTAGACTCGGGCAAATGGAAATTCGTCAACAATCCATCGATCACTTTGAATTCGTATCCCGGATAAATGAATAAGTTCGACTCGCCTGCAAAGGCTTTCAATTGACCATCACGCGCAGCGGTTTCCAAAGAACGCACGGTCGTGGTTCCCACAGCAATCACTCGACCACCGCTTGCTTTGGTACGAAGAATGGCTTCACACACACTTTTCGATACTTCTATTCTTTCCGCATGCAAAGCATGTTCTCGAATATTGTCTACGCGCACCGGTTGAAAAGTCCCCGCTCCAACGTGCAAAGTGAGATATGCCAAGTCGATTCCTTTGGCTTTGAGCGCTTCTAAAAAAGACAATTCGAAATGAAGGCCGGCTGTTGGCGCCGCCACCGAGCCATCGTCTCGGGCATATACCGTTTGATAACGTTCTTTGTCTAAATTTTCGGCCGGACGTTTAAAATAAGAAGGAATCGGTACTTCGCCAAAGGCTTGCATGATTTCATAAAAAGAGCGCCCTGTTATGGATTCCAACACAAATAAATCGCCTTCACGACCTAACACTTTGATGGCATCGTCGCCGCTGAGATAAATGATTTGTTCACTTTTGGGCGATTTACTCGCGCGTAAATGCGCCAAAGCGTGCGTTGAATCCAAGACCCGTTCAATCAAACACTCTACTCGCCCCCCGCTTTTTTTATGCCCATAAAAGCGCGCCAACATCACTTTGGAATTGTTCAAGACCAATAAATCCCCAGGATGCAAATAGTTTGCCAAGTCTACAAAAGATTTGTCTTCCCATTGCTTCGCTGCTTTATCCACGACCAATAATCGACTTTGCGAGCGTTTTTCAGTAGGATAGCGCGCAATCAAGGAATCGGGCAAATCAAAGTGGTAATCGCTTAAATGGTACATGTTTGGCCTAAAATTTAGTATGAATGAATTAATTTTCGCCGATTTTAGCACGGTAGGATGAAGATTTCTTAATCCCTTCAAGGAAATAGCAAAAACCCTCTATTTAAGCTAAAATATTACCCTAGTTTAGTTAAAAGGAATATCCCATGTCCGTTCAAAAAATAGACACTTTACGCACGCTCCATGTCGGCAACAATACATACCATTATCACAGCATTGAAGCCGCAGAGGAAGCGGGGTTAGGCCAATTTCACAAACTGCCCGTTTCTTTAAAGATTCTTTTAGAAAATTTATTGCGTTTCCCAGACGATGCCAATGCCTCCAAAGGCATCGAAGCCATGAATGCTTGGTTGAAACAAGGCCAAAGCACTCAAGAAATCGCCTATAGGCCTGCGCGCGTGTTGATGCAGGATTTTACAGGAGTTCCGGGTATCGTGGATTTGGCTGCGATGCGCGATGCCTTAAACACTTTACACGGCGATCCCACTAAAATTAATCCGCTAATCCCCGTAGATTTGGTCATCGACCACTCCGTTCAAGTCGACAGTTATGGGCATATGAACTCTTTTGTAAAAAACGTTGATAAAGAAATGGAAAGAAACCTCGAGCGTTATACCTTTTTAAAATGGGGCCAACAAGCCTTTGAAAATTTCCGAGTAGTGCCTCCCGGCACGGGGATTTGCCATCAAGTGAATCTGGAATATTTGGCCAAAGTGGTGTGGAATAAAACCGAGGGCGATAAAAAATGGGCGTATCCCGATACCTTGGTCGGTACCGACAGTCACACCACAATGATCAACGGTTTAGGCGTATTGGGCTGGGGCGTTGGCGGTATTGAAGCGGAAGCCGCCATGTTAGGCCAACCCATCAGCATGTTGATCCCCGAAGTAATCGGCGTGCGTTTAAAAGGCCGTTTGCGCGAAGGCATTATCGCCACAGATTTAGTCTTAACCATCACAGAAATGCTGCGCAAATATGGCGTCGTCAATAAATTTGTGGAATTTTTTGGATCGGGTTTAACACATTTGCCTCTAGCCGATCGCGCCACCATTGCGAATATGGCGCCTGAATATGGTGCCACTTGCGGTTTCTTCCCTGTCGATCAAGAAACCCTGGCGTACATGACTTTGTCTGGACGAGAGGAAAATACTTTGGCTTTAACGGAAGCCTATTGCAGAACTCAAGGACTGTGGCATGATGAACACAGTGCAGAACCCGTGTTCACACACGTATTGGAATTGGATTTGTCGACTGTGGAGCCTTGTTTGGCAGGTCCCAAGCGTCCTCAAGACAAAGTGAATTTTGCCGAATTAGAACCGGCTTTCAAAAAGACTTTTCCGGAAGCCACTTACGATCGCCACCAAGAAAAATTGCAAAATGGCGCCGTGGTGATTGCAGCCATCACCAGTTGTACCAATACGTCCAACCCTTCTGCTTTGATCGCAGCGGGTTTATTGGCCCAAAAAGCCTTGTCTTTGGGATTGAAACAAAAACCCTGGGTCAAAACTTCGTTGGCACCCGGTTCTAAAGTGGTGACAGATTATTTGGAAAAATCCGGTTTGCAAACCGCTTTAAATGATTTGGGTTTTAATCTAGTTGGCTATGGGTGTACGACGTGCATTGGCAATTCCGGACCTTTGGAAGAACACATTGAAAAACAAATTCAAGAACAAGATTTAGTGGTTTCTGCTGTCTTATCGGGCAATCGCAATTTTGAAGGTCGTATTCATCCTTTAGTCAAAGCCAATTGGTTGGCTTCACCCCCTTTAGTAGTGGCGATGGCTTTAGCCGGAACAACTTGCATTGATTTGAATAAAGATCCTGTAGGACACACGGAAAAAGGCAAAGCCATTTATTTGAAAGACCTTTGGCCCAGTGAACAAGAGATTGCCACCGTGGTGAAAAGTGTGGTGACAAAACAATTGTTTAGCAAAGAATACGCAGATGTCTTCTCTGGCGATGAACATTGGAAAAAAATCCACACCCATCAAGATCAGATTTATGCTTGGGATACGCATTCCACTTACATTCAAAATCCCCCTTATTTTGTGGGATTGTCTTTGGAAACAAAACCGCATACGGGCAACATTCAACAAGCACGCATTTTAGCAGTGTTGGGTGATAGCATAACCACCGATCACATTTCGCCTGCAGGAAGCATTAAAGCAGACAGCCCTGCGGGTTTGTATCTCAAAGCACATGGCATTGAAGTCAAAGATTTTAATTCTTATGGCGCACGCCGTGGAAATCACGAAGTAATGATGCGCGGTACTTTCGCCAACATTCGCATTAAAAATGAAATGGTGCCGGGTGTTGAAGGCGGTTATACACTGTATATTCCCACACACACACAAATGTCCATCTACGATGCGGCCACGCAATACCAACAAAGCAAAACGCCTTTGGTGATCGTTGCTGGTAAAGAATATGGAACCGGTTCTTCGCGCGACTGGGCAGCAAAGGGCCCTCGATTGTTAGGCGTTAAAGCCGTTATCGTCGAAAGTTTTGAACGCATACACCGTTCTAATTTGGTCGGCATGGGAATTTTGCCTTTGGAATTCATGGAAGGGATAACACGCAAAACCTTAAACATCCAAGGCGATGAAATCATCGACGTAGAAGTGCCCGAACAATTAAAACCAAAAATGCTTTTAAAAGTAAAATTACAACGAGCCAACAGTGAAAAAGTAGAATTCATCGTTTGCTGCCGAATCGATACGGACGATGAAATTCATTATTATCGCCATGGCGGTATATTACCCTATGTCCTCACACAACTTGCAAAATAAAAAGAGGTTACTATGTCAACATTGACGGAACTCACTGCCATCAACCCTGTGGATGGTCGCTATGCCTCTAAAACGATCGCACTGCGAGCGCATGTGTCGGAAGCAGCTTTGTTTAAATACCGTGTTCAAGTAGAAATCGAATGGTTTATTTACTTGTCACAAGCTTCCGAAATCCCAGAGCTGCCTTCTCTAGGTGAAAGCGATTGCACTTTGTTGCGCAGTTGGTATATACAATTCAACGATGCCGATGCAATGGCCATCAAAACGATTGAAAAAACGATTCATCACGATGTCAAAGCGGTTGAATATTTTATCAAAGAAAAAATGGCGGCTTATCCGCATTTACAAACCACCCAAGAATTCATTCATTTTGGTTGCACTTCAGAAGACATCAACAATGTGGCTTATGCTTTGATGTGGCAAAAAGCATTTCGCGAAACCCTGCAACCGCAATGCGCAGTTTTATTAAAACAATTGCACACCTTGATTGAACAAGCGGCCTCTCTGCCGATGTTGGCGCGCACGCATGGACAACCTGCTTCACCCACAACTTTAGGCAAAGAGTTGGCAAATTATGCGGTGCGTTTGGAGCGACAAATGGAACGCGTCGATGCGATCCGTTTGCGCGCTAAATTCAATGGTGCAGTGGGCAATTACAATGCGCACCGAATTGCGTATCCCGAAATAGATTGGCCGACATTCAACCGCCGTTTTATAGAAAAAGCGATGGGTTTAGAATGGAATGGCTACACCACCCAAATAGAATCGCACGACGACATTGTCGCGCTCCTCTATGAATTGGCACACCAAAACAGTATTTGCATGGATTTATGTCAAGACATGTGGGGATATATTTCTCTGGGCTATTTCAAACAAATGGTACACGCTCAGGAAGTGGGTTCTTCGACGATGCCACACAAAGTAAATCCCATCGATTTTGAAAATGCTGAAGGCAATTTGGTCTTGGCCAATGCTTTGCAAACTACCCTCGCACAACGCTTGCCTTTATCGCGCTGGCAACGCGATCTCGTGGATTCTACTTTATTACGCAACATTGGTGTTGCCTTTGCTTACAGTTTCATTGCTTATCAAAGTTTGGAAAAAGGTTTAGGACGATTATCCATCGCTGAAGAGAAAGTGAAGACCGACTTAAGCCTGCAATGGGAAGTCTTGGCAGAAGCCATTCAAACAGTAATGAGAAGATACAATATAGAAGAACCTTATGAAAAGCTGAAAGCCTTAACCAGGGGTAAAGCCTTGACTGAGGACTTATTAAAAGAATTCATCGCTTCTTTGGAACTACCAAAAGACATTAAAAATCAACTACTTAAATTGAATCCCAGTGACTATGTAGGCTTTGCCAAAGAGCTGGCAATTCGCTATTCAACTGCTAAGCTTTAAGAAGACAGATAATCTAACCGAGCCGCGACCGCGAGGGAGC
>JAJXUV010000010.1 GCA_021782495.1 Pseudomonadota bacterium
CCGTGAGGGAGCGGTGAAATGACAACCGCTCCCTCACGGTCGCGGCTCGGTTAAATATGTCTTAGGATTTATATAAACTCTGAACTCTTTCAGTCAAATAAAAAATAATATTATTCAAACACCCCTAATATTCCCTTAATGTTTTTTTGTTAATATAAGCCTAGGAGCAGAATATTCAAGGGATGAAAATTAAGTCACTGTATTTATTAAAGAAAATAAAACATTGAATAAGAGGGTACCCCATGAGTGCTTACGAAGAAAATATAAACGAATTTATTCAAGCAAATAGTGCGGGTATAAAGGCAGCTATTGAAGAAGCACGCGAAGGCGTTGCTATTGCCGTCATGCCAAATGGAAGCCGTAAGTCTCTAACAGCTGAGGATAATTGGCTTGAATGGGAACCTAAACCCAACTATATTGTTTTTAAAAATCCTAATACAAATCAATACGGTATCATCATCACAGAAAATCTCTTGGGTGAGGGGGCTACGTGCAATGTGTATCCCAGTGCGCTTCTATCCGAGAATGGGGAAGTAGAAGAAGTTACTGTGGCCAAAGTTCTCAAACCAGGAGTAGATGCAAATATATTAACCCATGAAGCGCAATTTAAGACAGACGATATTCAAGTACATACTCCGGTCATTCAGGTAGGCCGGCTTTTGACGACCGTTTTCAATTATGTTCCTGGTAAGAGTTTGGTGTCAAAAATTGAAGATGAAGGAATAAGGGTAGAACAAGCATTATTGCATCTTAGTTTCGAAGATAGATGTCAGTTTATGATGGATCTGTGTGCTAAGCTCGATGCGATGCACACTGGTAAGACCCCTACGGGAAAGTCTTTTTGTTATCTGGATCTGAATTTTGACAATGTATTGGTAGAAATTGATGAAAACGGTTATAAAGCTTGCCATATTATCGATCATGGTGAATCTCAATTTTTGCCTAGTGAAGAGGAAGCCTTTGAAGGCAGGTTCGGTAAGTTTTTTTGGAACGCCAAGGAAGCTAATCAGCTGGCGAGTGTAAGAGGATTTCGTTTGATTCTGAATCCTAAAATAGACATAGTTCCTCTGGGTGTGATGGGGTATATCATTTTTGCAGCCAGAGAAAATATTTCTGATACCGATTATAATCTATTTTCAGAAAAACAAGAAGCCTATCGAAGAGTGGATTTTAAAGGTATTTTTGCCATTCGAGCTGTTTCCAATGTACCCTTTGTTATCAATGCCAATTTTATTGTTCCCGATGAATGGAACTTAAAAATTGCTACTGCAGACAGAATGAATGAATTGATGAAAGTGTTCTTTGAACGCATGGTGTCAGACGATCCTGAAGATCGGCCATCGGCAGAAGAAGCGAGACAAATTTTTTCTAACATACAAGAATTATATCGTTTGAATCATGCTTTAGAAGAAGAGGCATCAATTTTTGCTATTTTCCACCCTGAAGAAAATCTTTTAAAAGAATGTCAAGCATTAGCATTTCCATCGCCGATTAACGGTCAATTTTCAGAAGCGATTGCTCCGGTTATTCGACAACTAAAACACATTTTATCTAGCCCAGAATATTTAAGCAGTCAGGAAGATAATTTCTGCAGAGAAAAAATAGCATTATTAATAAAGCTTAAGCAGGCTTCTGATTCTTCTATGTTTGCCATGGGGGTTAGCAAATGGAATTCATTATTGGATGCTATTCTTCTGATGGATCGTATGATTGCAGAGGGTCCATCAAACGCAGCAAAAAAACGAAGTAAGATTGATTTCATTGTGGCCTTCATGGAGGCGCAAAGTCTCAATGAAGAGATTTTGAATTTTCTTAAAAAGGAACAAGATTTCTATAAAAAATATCCAAATGCTAGAAATAATTTAAAAGTCGATATTCAAAGGCTTCGAATGGAATTACAAAAAATTTCCGCTGAAAATGGATATGAAAAGACTGCTGAGTTTCAGGAAAAGTCATCAGAATTTAACGAGAAACTCCTTTTTCAGATGGAAAGAGACCATCTTATTGCAAAAGCGAAATGTTTAAAGCGAAAGGTTGATTTCGTTAAGGAATCTGTTAGCGCCAATTTTGGTATGAAAATGGAGGATATGAATAGTTCAGAGGACGAGATCCAGGCGTTAAAAAGTGAAATAGAATCGGAAGACGAAGAAATATTAGAGCCTTATAAAAAGTCAGAAGAACTTGGAGAGAAAGAGAAAGCTCATTTAATTCAGAATAAGAAGTTTATTTTGAATGTAAAAATCTGTATGTCAGAAATTTGTTATTCTGAAAACATTTGTCAAGGTTACACCCAACAAGGTCAGTATGAAGACTATATCCTTAAACAACAGGAATATAAAAATGCATTTCAAAGATATGAACAATATTTAAATATTTATAAGGAGTGCTTAAAGAATCTCTTAAGACCTTCAAAAGAAGATGATGCTGATCAGGGCAATGAAATATCAGTAGAGTTACAATCCGTAAAGGAAAAAAGCGATCCTGTGTTAGCTGCCAATAGAGCATTTTTGGATGCGGTAGCGAGAGAAAGCGAAAAGCATCCAAAAAATAAGAAAGAATTGGCCATCATACTCAACTATCAAGCCAATGAATTGAGAAATTTAGTGGTGGCGATGGAGCCACATAAAGGTAACGAAGTTGAGTTAGCAAAACCGGTTCCATGTACTGAAGCACAATATGTAGGGGCCATGCAAGAATTAGAAGAGCAGGGAAAAACCGATTTGGTTGCTTTGGGGTTAATGTCGCTGGGGATTATTTTAGGCGTTACGATGGTCGTGACGGCTGCGATAGCCATAACAGCATTCGTGGGAATAACTTGTCCTCCCGCTTTATTGGCATTGCCCGTTATAGGTCCTATGCTGACTTCTGCCTTTGCCGCTCCGATGTTTGTTGCTGCAACTGCTGCTATTTCTACATTGGGCTATGTTGCTGGTGTGGCCTTGGGTATTAAAAAGCAGAAAGACAGTGAAAAGGCATTGCCTAAAGAGATGGCAAACGCGGATCAATTGGTACGTGCAAAACATAATAGTCAATTTGGCGGAACAGTGGCTAATAATCCTTATTTGTTTATGTCTCATCTTAAAAAGAATAAAGAAAATGAGAAGGATACTCCGTCGCCAACATTGAAGGCTTAACTACTGTACTGTTGGCAATCAACACAAAAAATCGTTACAATAATAGGGGAAATATTGTGTTTATTCCGAACGTTTGGGAAATCAAGGGGAATCGAAATGTCTAGTGAAGAAGGGATTATACAGAAATGTATCGAGGAAAATAAAAAAAGCTTGCTCATATTGAAGTTGGCATCCCATCTCATGCAAGTCGTTGAGAAAGGGTATGAAGCTATGAAAACACCTTGGTCACCACAAGGCCGTGTCCTGGAGCTTGACTTAGGCCCTATTGATCTTTTTGATGAGCGCTTGGTGCAAGAGAAAATTACACCTCAGGTGAATGATTTAATTCAACGAAAAGACGATCTCATCAGTTTTACCGAATTTTTTCCCCTAGACGATAAAATAAAGCCTGTGGTTGAACAAGTAGAATCTTGGCGTCAATCTGCCAATCACGTGGGAGAAAGGGCTCGGCAATTATCCCAAGCCTTTTTAGAAAACCGTGCTGCCTTAAATACCTTTCTACCTCTGCTAAGTTATCCATACTTTATGGTACGAGAATCTTATTTGTGGCAAGAAGCGGATCAGCTCTTACAAAGTATTACAGGGGATTATTTTACCCTGGCTGTGAAAAACCGTCGCTACCAAGTCGAATATAAACTAGACAAACAACCAGCGGCGCCCAAATTTTCTGCAGTTTCTCAACCCGCATTTCTCGCACCTCCGAAAGCAGCAGAAAAACCACAACAAAGCGATTCTGTTGCAGATACCAGTCAATGGACGCGTAGAATTTTAGGTGCCTCGCCATCACGTAATGGCTCAGTAAATTAAGACAGCAATTTTATCATCTCTGTAAAAGCAGAGTTCCAGGGTTTTTCACTGGATCCCTGCTTTCGCAGGGATGGCAATTCAGCAGGAATAACAATAAACTACAAATGATAAAACGCTTTAATCATTCCCCAAGCTTCTTCCGCCGTTTCAACGTATTGAAATAATTTTAAATCATTTTCTGCGATCATTCCCGTTTCTACCAACCAATTAAAATCAATTAATTTTTCCCAAAAATCGCGCGCAAAAATCAAAATGGGGAGGCGATCTATTTTACCGGTTTGCATCAGCGTTAAGGTTTCGACCAGTTCGTCTAAAGTTCCTAGTCCTCCGGGAAACACCACCATCGCTTTGGCGCGAATTAAAAAATGCATTTTACGCATAGCGAAATAATGAAATTTAAAGGTTAATTCTGGCGTCACATAACGATTGGGACCGAGTTCGTGAGGCAAAGAAACGCCCAAAGCCACACTGGGTCCGCCTGCGTGTTCTGCACCTTTGTTCGCTGCTTCCATATAACTCGGACCGCCGCCCGTGACGATGTGCAAGCGTTCTATCTCGCCTTGTCCTCGGAATTGCGTCACTAAAAATCCGAGTTTTTCGGCTTCTTCATAATAACGACTGTAATGCAATTTGTTTTCAGCGATTTTTAATGCTTTTTGATCGATGGGACTTTGTTGTTGAAGATGCTCGATCTCCGCTTTGGCTTTAGCAGGCGAGGGGATGCGTGCACTGCCGATGACAATCACCGTGGCATTCACGCCTGCTTTGCTTAAATACACTTCAGGTTTCAACAATTCCATTTGTAAGCGCAAAGGCCTACATTCTTGGGCCAATAAAAATTCTTGATCTAAAAAAGCCGGTTGAAACAGCGCATCGTCGTAAAAATCGGCATTGGGGTCAAGGATGATCTTTTTTTTCATGGGGTTCCTCGGTAGGCGATAAGTGAACTTGTAATTGTGGATAGGGAATGACAATATTGGCTTTCTCCAAACACATTTTAAATCCTTCTAATAAATCGGTTTTTATTTGGTTGTAATCGCTTTGCTTAACCCACAAACGGGCAGTCAGTTGGATGCCATTGTCTCCCAAATTTTGCACTAAAACAATGGGCTTAGGCTCTCTTTGAATTTCTGAATGGGCCAGCATTTCTTGAACTAAGATTTCACGCGCTTTTGGGATATCGCTGTCATAGGCAATATTGAGATTTACATCCAAACAGCGTAATGGATAATACGTATAATTGGTTAAGCTGTTGTTGGCGATTTGTTTGTTGGGGATAAAGAGCGCTTCGTTTCCCGGCGTGTGCAAGATGGTCAGAAATAAATTGATTTCTGTCACAGTGCCTGTTGCATTTTGTACATTGATATAATCGCCGACTTTAAAGGGTCTTAAAAAAATTAAGAGAAAACCCGCTGCAATATTGCTTAAAAAATCTTTTAAAGCAAAACCAATGGCCAAGCTCGCTGCGCCTAAGAGGGTTAATAAAGAAGTGCTGGCAACGCCCAGCGTGGTTAAAGCGCTGATACCGATAAAAATAACACTTAAAATATAAATCAAATTGATTAAAAAGCTTTTGAGGGTGGGATCCTCCGTCCCTTGTATTTTTCTCATGCCTTTGCGTTGCAGATAGCGTGCTAAAGGTAAACCTAAGCAGACAATCAGAATAGCAGAGATAAAACGAGGTAAAAAAGGAATCACCCAAGCGACAAAAGGTTCCCACATCAATTGAATTTGTGTTATTTTCGTCAAAATTTTCTCCTATAGATAGATATAGAAATTTTATGTTATCATGCGGTTACTAAGATACAGAGATTCAGCATGCGAGATCACAATATACAAGAAATTAGCGAAACGGGTAAAGTGCCAGGGCGGTTTTTTATGCTGCTATTCATGTTGTCGACCTTGGGGCAATTAAGCGTCGATTTGTATCTCCCTTCTTTGCCCGCGATGAGCCAAGCTCTTCAAGCAAGCCACGCCGCAGTGCAGTTTACCATTGCCGTGTATTTATTTGGTATTGGTGTGTCGCAATTGGCGTATGGCCCTTGGTCGGATGCCGTAGGGCGTCGGAAACCGCTATTGACGGGTGTGGGATTAACGGTGTTGGGCAGTTTTCTGTGTTGTGTGGCGCCGAATATTTACATTTTAATTTTTGGACGTTTATTGCAAGGTATCGGGGCGGGTGCTTGCAATTCAGTGGTTCGCTCTTTGGTTCGCGATTTGGTGTCGGGCCATTATTTGTCGCGCTTGGGTGGACAAATGGCCATGGCGGCTTCTTTTACGGTGGCTGTAGCGCCAGCCATAGGCGGGTATATTCAACATTATGGTTCTTGGCGGCTGAGTTTCGTCGTGATTTTCTTGTATTCAAGCAGTGTTTTGGCTTTGTTGTGGTTTTCTTTGCCTGAAACCCATCGCAATCCCGATCCCCACGCTATGCGACTCAACAATTTAGTGCATAATTACCTGCAATTATTAATGAGTCCTGTTTTTATGGGGCATGCTATTTGTTCGGCCATTGCCTATGCGGGCATCATCGCTTATGTCACAACGGCACCCTTTTTATTGCAGACCACTTTAGATTTTTCACCCGTCGCATTTGGATGGTTGGCGTTATTAAATGCTTCAGGTATTTTTTCAAGCGGCTTATTGAACAGCCGCTTTGTGATCCGTTATGGGGTCCATAAAATGTTGTTATTTGGGATCCTATGCATGCTAGCGGGTGCGAGCAGTATGCTGATTTTCAGTTTCTTAGGATTTCTAAATATATATGTGATTGTGCTGCCGATGGTTTTATTTTGCATGGGAGCAGGCTTAACTTTCCAAAACGCCAATGCGGGTGCTTTCGAATCTTTTGGTCATATTGCCGGCTCGGCCGGCGCGATTTACGGTTCTTTGCAAATTTCCAGCGGTGCGGTGATTAGTGCTTTTATGGCGACCTTACCAGAAAGTTCTCAAACACCTTTGGCCAGCACCCAATTGGGTTTGGCCTTATTGGCCATGGCAGCTTGGTGGTGGGCGGTTCGAGGTAATGCAAGCAAATCCTATGACCGATAATGATATTTCCATGTAAAATCACCACGACAGCGTTAAATTTACCTTGTAATTTCGCTGCTCTAGTGTTAAAATTACATCATTATTGGCAAAAATGAGCATAATTTATGCATTATAGTCATCGTTTGTTGGAAAAACCTATATTTACCGCTTTTATGAGCCCTTTTATCACAGGATTATTAGGGCCTAGACGCGTTGGTAAATCGACTTTGATACAGCATTTTTTACATCGATCTTCAGATTGGACAGTGCTTGAATTCAATATGGATAGCCTGCAGGAACGTGAACAAATTAAAGCAGGCCGATTAGAAGATTTAATTTTAACGGGAATTAAAAGACCTTTGCGCGCCAATCAACGTGTGTGGGTAGCTATCGATGAAGCGCAAAAATGTCCAGAATTATTTGAACAAATCAAAATACTTTACGATCATTATAAAGATCAAGATGCCATTAAATTTATTTTAACAGGTTCAGCGCGCTTAGAATTGCATAAGTTAAGCACTGAAAGTTTGGCTGGCAGAATACAATTGTTTCAATTGTCTGCTTTTGGTTTGGCGGAAACCTTAGAATTGCAGCATCAATGCAAAGTAGAGCGTAGTGTATTTGATTTAATAGAACACTCAGCAGAGGAAGCCTTATGGCAAGATTATATCCATTCTTTGAAGCCACTTCGTTTGGAACTCGTTCAAAGTCAGCAGCAATTGCTATGGTGGGGTGGTTTGCCTGAAGCTTTGTCTTTAACTATGGAAGAAGAAAAACTAAGTTATCTCGGAAATTATTTGCAAACTTATTTGGAAAAAGATGTCTTGTCTATTGCTTCTATTTCCGACTTAATTTTATATAGAAGATTGATGGATATTATCAGTGAGCAAACGGGATCTGTTCGTGACGATCGTCGTATCTTGCAAGCTCTATCTTGTCACAGAGAGACTTTACATAAATATCGCTATTATTTAGAAGCCAGTTTGATGTATCAAGAAATCTATCCTTACATTAATTCTAATTTAAAGCGCTTGATAAAATCGCCCAAAGGGTATTTGATAAATAATGGCTTAATTGCATTTCTACAAGGTTTTAATGATTGGGAACTTTTGATTAAAACAGGTAAAATCGGCGTGAGACTTGAAAATTGGTTTTTAAATGAATTAAAAATTTGGTTGAGTCAAAGCGCATTGCGAAATACTATTAGCTATTGGCGTACCAGCGCGGGTGCTGAAGTGGATTTCATCGTCAAAAAGGGAAATGCTATCTATCCTTTCGAAATAACGCACACAAATTACATAGAAAATAAAAAAATACGAAATTTATTCTCTTTCAGAGAATATGAGCCTGCAGTCAACTATTTGTATTATGTTTACAATGGCGATTTTATTTTTGATAGAGAGCAGAAGATAGTTTTTATTCCGCTCTGGGCCGTTTGTTAGAGTTTAATTGATCCTTTCACAAACCATTCCAACACTTCGGGATACAAGACGCGTTCCAATTCTTTAACCCGTTCTTGTAGGCTTTCAGGGGTCTCTTCCGGTAAGACTTCTAATTTTCTTTGAGCAATAATAGGGCCGGAATCTAAACCTTCATCCACAAAATGCACCGTGGTGCCGTGTTCTGTGTCGCCGGCTTGTAAGACACGTTCGTGCGTGTGTAATCCGGGGTATCGGGGCAATAAAGCAGGATGAATGTTGATGATGCGTTTAGGAAAAGCGCGCACAAGTTCCGGCGATAAAATACGCATAAAACCCGATAAGACGATCAAATCGGGGTTTTCATTTATCAGCGCAGTTTTTAAAGCAGCTTGAAATTCATTTTTATCGGCAAAAGTTTTGGCATCAATCACCAAAGTTTCTATGTGATGTTTTTTCGCGCGTTCTAAACCATACGCCTTGGGATTGTCGCTGATGACTTTAACCACCTGTGCATTCAATCGTTTTTCTTCGATGGCCATGGCGATGGCTTCAAAAAGAGTCCCACTACCCGATAATAAAACGATTAATCGCACGAAAATACAACCTGTGGATGAGCAGTAGATTGAGATGCAATCACTATTTCACCCAATTGATAGGCGGTTTCGCCTAAATCTTTAAATAAGGCCAAAGTTTTATCGGCCTGTTTGTCAGGAACAATCACGACATAGCCGATTCCGCAATTAAAAGTACGTAACATTTCAGGGGTGGCAACACGACCTTTTTCTTGTAGCCATTTGAAAATGGAGGGCCAAGTCCAAGCATCCATGTGTAGGTTGGCATTAACGCCATGCGGCAAAACGCGTGGAATGTTTTCGAGTAAACCGCCGCCCGTGATGTGCGCCATGCTTTTGATGTCGAGTGTTTCCAGGGCTTTTAAAATAGGTTGAACATAAATGCGCGTCGGCGTTAATAAACAGTCGCCTAAAGTGCTTTCCATGAAAGGCATCTTGAGCGAGGCACCATTGACTTCGATGATTTTGCGCACCAAAGAAAATCCATTGGAATGCACGCCATCCGAAGCCAAACCGATGATGGCATCGCCTGGTTGTACACTTTCAGCGCGCATCATTTTATCTTTTTCAACGATCCCTATCGAAAATCCCGCTAAATCGTAATCTTCGCCCTGATACAATCCGGGCATTTCCGCCGTTTCCCCACCGAGTAGTGCTGTTTGGGCTAGCTGACACCCTTTGGCAATCCCTTGGATGATGTCATAGCCGTGTTGTACGCGCAAATGGCCCGTTGCAAAATAATCCAGGAAAAACAATGGTTTAGCTCCAGTAACGATGATATCGTTCACACACATGGCGACCAAATCGATGCCGATGGTGTCAAAGCATTCTAATTCCTGGGTTAGACGCAATTTAGAACCTACGCCATCGGTGGTAGAGACCAAAATAGGATTTTGATACGCGTTTTTATCCAGTGCAAATAAGCCGCCAAAGCCACCCAAACCGCCCAAAACGCCGGGAATGTGCGTACTTTTGGCGAGCGGCTTAATGCGTTCGACCAATTCGTTACCAGCATCAATGTTGACGCCAGCAGTTTTATAATCAAGAGAATTCATAGGCAATGATCCAATGTAAATTTGGTGCTATACTCATAGCAGTTGATTTTTAGGCGAGGCGCCGAGCTCTCGAACGACAGGAGTGTAGTACTCTACCTGACTGGCGGGAGATGAGCGAAGGCAACAAAGCCTAAGAGTCAAATGCGAAGAGTATATTTTAGCATAGTGTTGTTTGTTCCAACAGCTCTTTGGCATGTGCCAAAGCGGTCTGATTTTTACCACCGAGCATCCGCGCAATTTCTAAGGCACGTTCGTCCGGACCTAAATTCAATAAACGCGAAGCCGTCTTGGTAGCACCATGTTCTTTTTCAACCCGCAAATGGTGGTGTCCTCGTGCGGCGACCTGAGGTTGGTGCGTGATGCAAATGACTTGGGTTTTCTCGCCCAATTGTCGCAACAATTCACCGACTACATCCGCTGTTTTTCCACCGATCCCCACATCGACTTCGTCGAAAATCAGGGTTGGGGTATTGTCTTGTTGGGAAGAAATCAATTGTAAAGCAAGGCTCGCTCTGGACAATTCACCGCCCGAAGCAATTTTTGCCAAGGGCTGCAAAGCTTGGCCAACATTGGTTTGAATGTGAAATTCGATTTGATCGAGACCATAGGCCGTCGGCGTAGAAGCGGCTTCTAAAAAGACAGCTTCGAATCGCCCATGCGGCAAACTCAACTTCTGAAGGTAATGCGTCATTCGCTCATTTAATATTTTTGCCGATTTTTGTCTAACAACACTTAATTTTTCAGCACATTCTTGGTATTTTGCTTTTTGTAAAAGCGCTTCTTTTTCCAAAGCCAAAACTTTTTCATCCCAATTTTGTAAGGAATCCAATTGCGCGCTTAATTTTTGTTGCAAAGCATTCAACTGTTCAGCTGGAACGTGCATTTTTCGAGCCAATTGGTGAATGGCTTGCAAGCGGGCTTCGACTGCCTCTAAGCGCTTGGGATCCAAATCCATGTCCTTGAAAATCGCATTCAACTCGGTAACCGCTTCTTCTAAATGAAGCGAGGCCGTGTTCAATAAAGCCAAACTATTGCTTAATTCGGGCATCATATTTTGATAAGCACTCAATTCTCGTTGGGTCTTGGCCAAAGAAGAGAGGCTGTTGTGATCGCTGTTTTGAGATAAAGCATCGATGGCTGTCGATAAAGCCATCACCAATTCTTGAGAATGGCTTAATTTTTTCTGCTCCGCATGCAGTAAAGTCAATTCGTTTTCCTTCAATTGCAAAGCCTCTATTTCTTGCCATTGATAGCGCAAAAAATCGATTTTAGACGAGTCATCATTGCCGACAGTCAAGGCAGTTTGCCAGGCTTCATAGGCATTGCGCCAAAGTTCATAGTGCGTTTTGACGGCATTCAATAAATCCGGATACTGACCAAAGCGATCCAAAATCGCGCGTTGTTCTTCTTTTTTTAACAAGGCATAGTGTTCGTGTTGGGCATGAATTTGAATCAGTTCGAGAGCAAGGGTTCGCAATTGTTGCAAAGTGACTGCGCGCCCATTAATGTAATTTTTAGAGCGTCCATCAGACGTGATCACACGGCGAATAAGACAAGTGCTGTCGGAATCTAAATCGTTTTCGCTTAGCCATTGCGCTGCATTTTGACAATGTTGAATATCAAAACTGGCATTGATTTCACATCGTGTAGCGCCTTCGCGAATCAATTTGCTGTCTGCTCTGTGGCCTAAGGCGATGTCCAAAGCATCGATGACAATGGATTTACCCGCTCCAGTATCACCGGTGATAACGGTCATGCCAGAAGCGAGCGTCAAATCCAAATTTTCAATAATGGCAAAATTTTCAATGTGTATATGCTCTAACATCAGTAGCTATCCGTCTTTTTTTCACTAAAAGCCCAGATTGGGCGCATCTTGCCTGCATCCCAATCTGGACTTTGCAGTATTTCTAGATAAATGAGTAATTATTATCATAATATCTTATTCCGTAGGGTTTGCTGGTTTGTGCGCCCAACCCAATTTGTTTCGCAGCGTTTCAAAATAGCGGTATTGTTTTGGGTGGATCAAACGCAATTCTTGTTTTTTTCTTCGAATGCTTAAACTGGTGCCGAGGGACAGTGGAATGCGTTCGTGTCCATCGCAACTCACGCGCGCATTGTTTTCACTGTAGGCAGTCAATACGATTTTAATGTGTTGATGGCTGTGAATGACGATGGGTCGACTCGATAAAGTGTGTGGAAACATCGGTACCAAAACAATGGCTTCCAAATGCGGCGATAAGATGGGACCGCCGCCCGACAAGGCATAAGCGGTAGAACCGGTGGGTGTAGCGGTGATTAATCCATCGGCGCGTTGGCGACACACAAATTCATCGTCGATGTAAATTTCAAATTCGATCATGTGGGGCAGGGGGCCGGGCATTAAGACAATATCGTTTAAAGCCGTTTCTAAATGCGGGGTGTCTAAGTGAAAAAGCGCTTCCAATAAAAAACGTTTTTCTTCTAGGTATTCACCTTTTAATACTTTTTCCACTTCGACGATGCAGGTTTTGGGATGAATGTCGGTGAGAAAACCCAATCGGCCATGGTTGATCCCCAATACCGGAACTTGATGATCGGCTGCAGCCCTAGAAACCCCTAAGAGGCTGCCATCACCCCCCAAAACAATGATGAGATCCACCTTTTGACACAATTCGTCTATCGGAATACCCTTTGTAGGGGACTCTAAGCTTTGGGCCGTGTGCTCTTCCAGATAGGCCGTATAGTGATTCTTATTTAACCAATCTTCCAGTAGCTTCAGCGTTGGCGCCATGTTGTTTTGTCTGTATCGGCCGACTAAACCAATCCGTTTAAAAATTGAACTCATGTGATTACCACACTCAAAGAAATAATAGATAGAGCATAATTAAAAGCGGGGCAATACGCAAGTTGAGCGTTTCATCGCAGATAGCCAAAAAGATAACTGCAAACAATGACTGAGGCCACAATTCCCACAAAATCGGCGATCAGTCCGGCGGGGATCGCGTGGCGAGTGAAGCGTATATTGACGACGCCAAAATAAACGGCAATGACATAAAAGGTCGTTTCAGTACTGCCCATGATCGTTGCCGCCAGATAAGAAACATAGGCATTGCCACCATGCTGATGAATAATGTCGACCAAAATACCATTGGCCGCACTGCCTGAAAAAGGTCTCATCAAGGCAAGTGGTAAAACATCGATAGGCATCCCTATTTTTTGTAAAAAGGGGCCTAAAACATGCTGGATGGAATCAAAAAAGCCCGAGGCGCGTAACATACCAATCGCCACCAACATGGCAACCAAGTGCGGTACAATGGCAATGCTGGTTTCAAACCCTTGTTTAGCACCGTCAATAAAAGCATTAAATACGTTGATTTTTTTATAAGTGCCATATAAAGGGATGCCGACAACAAATAAGAGAAATAAGACCGTAGACATTTAGGGATACACCTTATTAAAACAGCGAAGTCGTACCAACATTTTTATCGCGACGATCGCGGCAACTGTTGAACAGATGCTGGCCAATAAACCACTGGCGATGACATCGGTGGGGTGTATGGCGCCACCCGCGGCTAAATAGGCAATGGCAGTGACCGGAATTAGCTGAATACTGGAAGTGTTAATGGCTAAAAATAGACACATGGGATTGGTGGCTACCCCTGGATAAGGGTTTAAGGTTTCTAAGGCTTGCATGGCTCTTAAGCCAAAGGGTGTGGCTGCATTAAGCAAACCCAACATATTGGCGCTCATATTCATCACCATTTCCCCCATGGCGGGGTGTTCTGCGGGTACTTCCGGAAACAATCGTACCAGGACGGGGCGGAGCATTTTGGCAATCAAGCGCACCAAACCACAGGTCTCGGCGATGCGCATCAATCCTAACCAGAAGACCATGATGCCGGCCAACCCCAGAACCAATTCGAAGGCAGCTTTCGCCGAACTGGTGACAGCCGCAAGTACGGCATCTATTTGGTGGTTGATAATCCCAAATACAACCGAGGTGCCTATTAACAATAACCAAATAATATTGAGCACGGTATTCTCTTTCCTATAGGACGAAGACCCATTATACCAGGTTAATAAGCGGTGTTCATGGTCAAATTCAAGACAAATTAGGGACTTGTTTTTTTCCAAAAATAATGTAAAATGATGCCTTCTTCCACGGGTCGTTAGCTCAGTCGGTAGAGCAGCGGACTTTTAATCCGTTGGTCGATGGTTCGAATCCATCACGACCCACATCCCTCATCCATATAATATTATTTTAATAGACATTTGTATTTTAGGAGAAAATATGAAAAGTGTGGCTGTATTTTGTGGTGCTGCGATGGGATCGGAGCCAGAGTTGTCAAAAGAAGTGGTGAAGCTGGTTTATTTGCTGGCAAAACACAATATCGAATTAATTTATGGCGGTGGAAAAGTAGGTATTATGGGTTTGGTTGCCGACACTGCGCTCCGATGTCACTGCAAAATTGTGGGCGTGATCCCCGATTTTCTCATAGATAGAGAGTTAGCTCACCCGGCTTTGTCAGAATTGATTGTCGTAAAATCCTTTAACGAAAGAAAAGAAGCCATCTACAAAAGAGCAGATGCTTTTATTTTATTGCCCGGCGGCATTGGTTCTTTGGATGAATTTTTTGATGCTTTAAATCAAATGCACGTCGGACTACTCAGTAAGCAATTTGGGATTTTAAATTCGATGAATTACTACAGTCCCATCTTAATGCAACTTCACAAGGCTACAGAATTGGCATTCATGAAGCCCCAAATGTACGATATGATTAAAGTGGGTTCTACCGCGGAATCCTTGATAGAAGAAATATTGAATAGCGAACCCTCTAAAATCAATCGGTGGATGGAGGTGGATTAGACATCCTTACGGAAACATTAAGATGCCAATATTCCCCCTCTAAATTGTGTTTTTTTCATTTCTTTTTTATTCGAAAAATGAGAAAATGTTTTTATCTCGAATCGATTATATGAATCCATTTGAGATGGGTTTTTAAGTTAGTTTAATTAATATTATTTGGAGCGAAAAAATGAATAACACAGTCAAAAAAATGTTAGCAGTCACTGCTTTAAGTGCTTTAACGGTCGTTGGTTTTGCTGCGCGTCCCACAGTGGTAACAGCCACTCCGGCAGCGCCCGCAGCAGTGCCTACAGTTGTAACAGTAGCTCCGGCGGCAGCTCCTGCAGCGCCAGCAGCTGTTGCTAGACCAGCACTAATTCCAACTGCAGTTGTGACGGCAGCCCCAGCAGCCCCAGCAGTGGTAGCAGCTTAGTTCTATCACTAAAGTGTGAAAAGCATGACACTGGTTTACCACCAGTGTCAGCTTGTCTCGCTAGGGCTTGTTTACACAATAAGGACAAGACACTTCAATCACATAGTCAGGACTTTGTTGTTCTGCGGGTAATAAAGGGTTTTGACAGTTGTAACACAAAATGGCCGCGGTTTCTTCTAAATGGGGATCGAGCGCAACGCGTTTGTCAAAGACAAAACAATCCCCTCGATAATGCGCGCCGCCGCATTGTTCGAAATAATTGAGAATACCGCCTTCCAATTGATACACTTCTTGATAGCCTTGTTGTTCCAAAGCCACCGAAGCTTTTTCGCAACGAATGCCTCCGGTGCAAAACATGACGAGCGGTTTTTGTTTGACTTCTTCGGGCAATTGATGGATGCAAGCCATCGGAAAATCTCTGAAATGTTCTAAGCCATCGAGTGTAGTGGCTTTTTCAAAAGTGCCTAGACGCACTTCATAATCGTTGCGCGTGTCTAATAAAATAAAATCGCGCTGATTGTCCAGCCATTCTTTTAAAGTGTGTGGTGAAAGAGTAGGGGCTGTGTGCAAAGCGGGTTGGATCTCGGGCATTCCCAGCGGGATAATTTCTTGCTTTAATTTCACCAACATTCGGTTAAAAGGCTGGCTTTCAGACCAGCTTTGTTTGTATTGTGTGGAAGCCATGTCCAATTCTGCGAATAAAGGGTCTTGATGGAGATAATCCATGAAGGCCGTGATAGCCGATTTGCTGCCCGCCAAAAATAAGTTAATGCCTTCACTACTCAATAATATTGAGCCTTTTAAAGCTAAATTGTGGCACAGGACTTGGAGCGCTTCTCGACGTTCAGGTAGCCTATCGACGCTGACAAAGCGATAAGCCGCAATGTTTAAAACCGGTTTAGTTTCCATAACATACTCTAAAATTGAACAAAATTTGGCGCTATTATAACAAAGGGATGTTATTTAGGCTAGGCTGCATTTTGATCAAAAAAAGACCATACTTAAGGTGCTTTAATTGGTTGTATCAGCGGCTCAAAAAGGAGCGGATCATGTACAAGAATATTAAAAAGAGTTTGGTGGTGTTGACTTTCAGTTTCTTGTGTTTGTTACAAATTGGTTGTGGGCCCAGTATCGGAGTAGAAGGTTATTATCCCTTGGGTAGCCCCTATTATTACAGAGACAGCAGTGGTTACTATTGGGGAATGCCTGAATATTACCCTTATAACAATAATGGCTATCATGATGGTTATTTTTTTGGAACGCCAGAGCATTCCTACCACAATGAAGATTACAGGCGCGGTTACTAAGGTGGTTTCCACGATAGGCGATAATGTTCAGGTCAATTTTTAGCATACAAGAGATAATATAGTCTTATTAATAAGATAGACAGAATGATAATGAAAATAAATTCGAAAATAGAGTTAATGCCTACATAAACACCTTGCATAAAGTAAACGCACAAGGGTATGAGTGCCATTAAGAGTGATGTCTTTACTGCACCCAAATTAGAAATGGCTTTTTGTACACTATATACCGGAAAAATAGTGCTCAAGAGAGATATGAATAAAAAATCATACCATTTATCTATTGTAATGTGATACAAGTCAATCTGAGTAGGTAAAAAATAACAAATTACTAATGAGAAAATCGTTATAAAATAAAATCTGGTACATACCACATCAATCCATGGTACTTGATTTTGTCGCTGTAACTTATCAGTGTAGCAAATGTATAGAGAGGAAACAAAGGCGGATAAAACAGTGCAAAATAATCCCATAAAAACTTCTAAATACGGAGGGTGTTTTACAGCATAGTACCCGGAAAGAACAAAAAGAATTAGAGTTATAGAGGCTAGAGTATAAACGGAATTTTTTTTGACAGCTTGTTTCTTAATGAAAATCGAAAACAACGGCAGAGAACCCATAAATACAGATATAAATATGGAGGGTTGAATTAGTTTTAAGCCATAAAAGGTTCCGAGCCAGATAATCAGTGTGAGTGTATTTGTTGTAAAAAATGCTTTTTTATTATTATAAAAAAAAGCATAAGCCGAGACAATTCTCTTTATATTGATTAGATTAAACAAAAAAATGCATAGAGAAAATGCAATAAAAGTAAGTAAAAAAGTAGGTATGTTTTTCTCAGCATCATGAATTAAAACCATAGAGGCTGCTGTAGATAAAATGTAAATAGTCACTGGGCTATAATCTGATAAACGAATCTTATTAAACATAAGGCCTCCTAAAATAGGGAAATGGTTGTTCTATAGCAGGGAATGAAAGTCAAAATTTATATCCGCATACTGATCGCTGCTTAATAAGAATTTTGCAGCAATGTCAACTATAGAGCTACTTTTTTGGTCACTTTTAATCGGGTTGCTTATCCATAATCTAGAAATCTTAGATTTAAAACTTTGTTTATTTATTTTTTCTAGGAAAGGGTGCTGATAAGGAACAGAGGCTTGCAGACAATACAGATTAGGAATTCGATGAAAACTTATGTCCCTACCTAATTTTGAAGCAAGGTCTAAAGTAAATAAATTTATGCCATACATTTCTTCGTACATATAAGCTATCGAGATTCCTGCTGGTCGTACTGCTGCTTCAAGGAAAAAAATATTCCCATTTGCGTTAACGAATTGCTCAACATGGTATGTTCCATTCACTTTTCCCAGAGTTTCAACAGCCAAAATAGCATGCGCATCTAGTTTTTTCTTCAGATCTTCATTCTCCTGAAGTACTAAACTGGCAATAATTTTTCCTTTGGCAAACAGGTGGTTTGGGTATGTGTATTGACATGTCTCAATAAAAATCACTTTGCCATCTTTTAAAACAATATCTGTATGATAAAGATTTCCATCTATGAATTCTTCAACTTCATACTCAAGAGTGCAGTAAATTTGTTTAGATAAAAAACCCATAAAATCATCTACATTATTTACGATAAAAACACCAAAACTCCCGGCATATGCACGTGGTTTAAGGACAAAAGGGAGTCCAAATACATTGGTTAAATAGCAGTAATAATCAAGGGCGGCATTTTCAATTTTTTCTTTTGAGAAATTTTCATACTTTGGAATGCGAACACCGGTGTTTTCAAGGGCCTTTTTCATGATTAGTTTGTCTTGAAATTTAGAAGTGAGGGATTCACTGGGTCCAGGAATACCTAATTCATCTCGTAGTCTCCCGATTAAACTTATATTGATTTCATCGATGCAGATTAAAGAAAAGGGTTCTTCTTTGAAATTTAATGTCATTTCCTTCGTAACTATTCTTTTTATTTCTTCATACCCGAATTTAACCAGTGGGCCATCGCTGCAAAGTTTATCAGATATAGCGTATATCTTTGAAAAAAACTTTTTTTTATCTTTTGGGAAAAAATCGAGGCATGATTCTAAAATGATTGCAAAATATCTATCGCCATTTTCAAAGATTTTTTCAAAGTCATAATTATCCATATACTTGTGAGAAATAAATCCAACGACAGTCATATACTTACCCCCGATAATTCAACAAGTTACGCTTTTTACGGTTGTGCTATTACTGTACAGTAATATGAGGGTTAAATGCAATAGGCGATTTTAAGCTATATTTTGGTTAATTTCCTATTCCATAAATACCTGTAACTGTTGTATGGCTTCTTCCAAAGTTTCCATACTGCTGGCAAAAGACAAGCGAATGCAAGAGGGTGCTCCGAAAGGGGTGCCCGCGACGGTCGCCACTTTGGCTTCGGTGAGAAGATCTTCAGCTAACTGCACATCGCTTTCGTACTTCGGGTTATCTTTCAACCAAGCATTAAAATTCGGCAATAAATAAAAAGCGCCTTGGGCTGAAATGCATTCCACGCCCGGCAACGTGTTTAAAGCTTGTAGCAGGAAATCATGGCGTTTTCTAAAAGCTTGATTCATCGTCTTAATGCTGTCTTGTGGACCGGTGATGGCTGCAAGTGCTGCCATTTGTGCAATCGAATTGGGGCAAGAGGTCGTTTGAGATTGAATGTTTTTCATTTGTGAAATAACTTCTGCAGGGCCTGCTGCGTAACCGATTCGCCAGCCGGTCATCGCATAACTTTTGGAAGCGCCATTGATCACGATGGTTCTATCTTTTAATTCAGGACACACCATCAACACATTGGC
Organism: Pseudomonadota bacterium; assembly: GCA_021782495.1. GTDB lineage: Bacteria > Pseudomonadota > Gammaproteobacteria > UBA1113 > UBA1113 > VFKP01. Next base: position 19,413 of record JAJXUV010000010.1, read on the forward strand.
AAAGGCATTGTCGCTCCAAATCAAGTGTTCATAAATGTCATCGGATAAAATAATGACCTGGGGATGTCGAAGCAACACTTCTGCTAGCGCTTTTAATTCTTTCGCACTGTAAATCATCCCGGTGGGATTATTGGGACTGTTGATCATAAAGACACGCGTGCGGGGGGTAATCGCTGCTTCTAATTGCTCAGCCGTTATTTTAAATTGTTGGGTGTGATCGCTGTGGATCAATTTAGGCACGCCTTCAGCCAAGATGACCATGTCTGGGTAAGAAACCCAATAAGGTGCTGGAATCAAGACTTCATCGCCCGGATTTAAAATAGCACACAAGGCATTGGCAATCGCTTGCTTCGCGCCCGAAGTGACGATGATTTCATTGCCCGCATAAGTCAATTGATTGTCGCGTTTGAATTTCTCTTGAATGGCAGCTTTCAAAGGCGCAATCCCATCCACGGCCGTGTATTGTGTGAAATTGTCGTGAATAGCGGCAATTGCGGCTTCTTTGACGTAATCTGGCGTCGGGAAATCGGGTTCGCCCACACTAAGGCTTAATACTGGGATCCCCTTGGCTTCTAAGGCCCTGGCTTTAGCATTCATGGCCAAAGTCGGAGAGGGTTGTAATTTGTTTAATCTGTGGGCAGTTGTGATGGTCATAGGGGCCTCGTTTAAGAAATTTTTTAACTTTAGCAATATCTTATCATATAATTTTTAGTGGTTGTATATATCCTTCGAAATACATAAAGTTTTCATTTTAAACAACAAATAAGTTGACAAATTGTACTCTTATGATATACTATTGGTATAAGTTTATAGAAGAAAAGGGGCAATGATGTCATCTTTGATTTCGGTACGTTTAAATGATGAAGTGCTTGCAGATATGCGCCATAAAGCACAACGCTTGCATTTGTCTCAAGCAGAATATATTCGTGAAGCCATTCTTCGTTTTAATGTGGTATTGGAGCAAAAAGAAAGAGCAGAGCGTTTAAAAAAAGCGAGCTTGAAAGTGCGTGCTAATAGTATGGAAGTAAATAAAGAATTTAGTGAGATAGAGCATGACCCTGATGTTGAATAAGGGTGAAATTTGGCTTGCCAATTTAAATCCAAGTAGAGGTACCGCACCTGGAAAAATGCGGCCTGTTTTGATAGTACAAGATCAAGCTCTTTTAGAGACTAAACATCCGTCTACACTCATCATTCCTTTAACAACGGCCTTAATTGAGGGGGCGGCACCTTTAAGGCTTAGAATTACTGCAAGAGATCGCTTAAAACAAGATTCTGATTTACTCATCGATCAAATTCGCGCTGTTGACAATAAGCGTTTATTAGAAGGTCCGTTGACTCTGTTAAACGAGGATATTCTCAAAATAGTTTATAAAGCGGTTTCTGAAGTAATGGGGATGGTGTGAAAAATTTCAACAAAATACTATTATGAAACGATCATTGCAATTAACTGAGCAATAAAAACAGGTAAGTGTTGCTAGCTCGTTTAAATAGAAATTCACATTACTTTAAATAGTGAATACTGATTTCCTAAATGATACTGTTGTACAAACAAATTCTACATTTTATGTTATAATTCTCCGGATAAGTTAATTTATTTTATACCGATCGGACACTTTTAATATAAATATAACGACAAACAGTGGATTTTTATTATTATAATATTGGGCGGTTAAGCAATATGAATACTTCAGGAAAACTATTATTAAAAAAAAAGCTTTGATATTAGGCGAAAGCAAATTATGCATCCAATGCATTGAATATTTATTGAATGATGATCATTGGGAGCTAATTGCTATTGTATCACAGGATCCCATTGTTATTCAATGGTGTAATCAACATTCAGTTTTGGTTTTACCTTTTGCTAGATTGGATGAAATTCATGATACGGAATTTTATCTTTTTAGCGTTGTGAATTTCAATATCATTCCAGAATCATTTTTTAAACAGAATAAAATTATTCTGGCTTTAAATTATCATGATAGTTTACTGCCTAGATACGCGGGTCTGAATAGTACCACGTGGGCTATTGTTGAGAATGAAAAAATACACGGGGTTAGTTTACATTGTATCAGCTCTGAAATTGATGCAGGAGATATTATTTTACAAGCTGAAATTCCCATTGAGAAGAATGAAACTGCAATATCTCTCAATCTAAAATGTAGTGAGAAGTTACTTCTTTTATTTCAAGAAGCTATTCATCAAATCAATGCTGGGACAATCGCTACCTTCAAACAAGACCGTGTACACAGAACTTACTATGGTCTTGAATATATCCCTGAAAATTATGCCTTGATGAATGGGATTAAAGATTTTTCTTTTTTAGATAGATTGCGCCGAGGATTGACCTTTGGTGAGGGCTATAGCAATAGCGTTGCCAGCCTTAAAATTTTTTTGCATGATAGATTTTATATATTAAGTGATCCGAAGCCAAGCGTATGGACTGCAGAGAAATTTGAAAAAAATGCAAAAGAATCTCTTTTTAACACCATCTTAGACATTTATGGCCATAAAACCAATGTTCATATTACTTTTAAAGAGCTATTGCCAGCTTATAACCTGAGTCAAGAAGATTTATTGTATCTTTCTCAGCTAAAGGCACTTGAACCCAAACAAAAACAATCTATTTCAGACTATCTAAATGAAGAGGCATCGCTTTCTATTTTAGATCCTGTGATGAACCGTGATGCTTTAGAGATCTATACCAAAGAAATAATGCTTCCTGATGCGATGGAACCTGAGACCGCTTTAGCGATAGTTTATGTCGTTTTGACCCGGTTTTTTGAAGAAGATTTCATTTTTTCTGTGTATAATTTTGATGGAACAATCCCAGACTCTCTCAAAAACCTCATTGAAAAGCGGTGTTTTATCAAAGCGAGTCGAGAAAAGCTAACAGAAACTTTTGCAGAACTCAAAGAGTCTGTAAAAAAAATGAAAGACGATGCTTATCTTTTAGTGAAGGATTTTGGGTATCGCTATCATCTGTCTTTGTTAACGGACATTGCGGTGACTTTGAATAGGAAAGATGAATACATTGATAAACACAAGATCAAAATCAATGTGGAAAGTCATTCACTTACTATTGAAGGCCGGAATGAATATGCATTGCAGATGAGTAGTATTGGCAATTGTTTAGAAGTGCTTTTTTGTAAATACCTTAAAAATAATTTTCTAGGTGAAAATTTAAGAACCATTCAATTATTAAGCGATGCAGAGTACCAGAAAATAGTGTATGAGTGGAACAAAACAGAGGTGGATTGCCCAGATAATAAAACCCTTCACCAATTGTTTGAAGAGCAAGTTAAAAGAACGCCTAATAATATTGCCGTAGTTTATCAAGATAGGCAATTGAGTTATAGTGAATTGAATGCGAAAGCAAATCAGTTGGCGCGTTATATTTCCAGGATACATCCGATTAGCCCAGATAATTTCATCGCACTGTGCTTGGATAGAAGTGAATATCTGATAATCAGTATTCTTGCGGTATTAAAGTGTGGAGCCGCGTATGTTCCCATTGATCCAAATTATCCTGTTAATAGAATACGCTATATTTTAGAAGATGCGAAACCAGCGCTTGTGCTAACGAATGAACGGCACAATGCATCTTTAAAAAATATTAAATCGGGTTTATTGTTAGTCAATGTGGACAGTCCGGAAAATTCAAATAGAATACCCAAAGAAAAAACAGATAACCTAAACACACAGGTTACGAGTACTCATTTAGCTTATGTTATCTATACGAGTGGCACAACGGGCCAACCAAAAGGAGTCTTACAGAACCATGGAAATGTGGTCAGTTTATTTCATGCAACAGAGAATCTATATCAATTTGATACACAAGACGTATGGACATTATTTCATTCATACGTATTTGATGTCAGCATATGGGAAATATGGGGCGCATTCATTTATGGGGGAAAATTAATCGTACCAAGTTATGAACAAATTAAAGATTTGGAAGATTTTTATGAATTGTGTTGTCGCTTTAATATTACTGTTTTAAATCAAACGCCCTCTGTATTTTATCAATTCAGCGAAATTATCTTTAAAAGACAGGGTGCATCATTAAAAAAATTGCGGTATATAATATTTGCAGGTGAGAAACTAGATTTGATGCAATTAAAATCGTGGTTTCATCATTTTCCCTCAAATAATCCAAAACTGGTCAATATGTACGGTATCACTGAAACAACCATACATACGACGTATAAAATTATCAAGAAAGAGGAGTTAAGCAATAAATCTCTTATTGGAAGATGTCTACCTGATAAAAAGGGATATGTGTTAGACGCGGATTTAAATATATTACCGACGGGGGCAATTGGTATTTTATATGTCGGTGGTTCAGGCATTACCCGAGGGTACCTCAATCAACTTGATTTAACCCACAGAAAAATTATTCCTAATTTATTTCAAACCTTGGATGAAAAGCATCACCATAAAAATGCTTTCTTATACGACAGTGGGGATAAAGTATGTTATTTACCCAATGGCGAATTAGAATATATTGGTAGAAATGATACCCAAGTTAAGATCCGTGGGTTTAGAATTGAATTAGCTGAAATTGAAGCAATTATCAACAGTTGTTCTGGTATTCAGCAAAGTATTGTATTGATGAAAGAGCTTCAAGCCGGGTTAGGCGGTCAAGCTTCCAAAAAATATTTAATAAGTTATTATACCGCAGAATTTGAATTGGAAAAAAAAGCCATATTAGAGCATATCGCCCAATATTTACCTGATTATATGATTCCAACGGCGCTTATGTATCTTAAAAAATTTCCTTTAACCATTAATGGAAAATTAGACTACAGAGCGCTTCCGGACATATTTTTAACCAATAGCGCCACCTATGTCGCACCCCGTAATGAATTAGAATTGAATTTATGCGCCGTTTTTGCCAATGTGCTCGGGTTGGATAAAAATAAAATTGGCATTAAAGATAACTTTTTTAACTTGGGGGGTGACAGTATTTTTGCCATTAAAGTTGTCACGCAACTAAACAGTCTCTATCAGCTTAAATTACAAGTCAATGATATTTTTACCTACAAAACAGTGGAACTGCTAGCTGCTGTATTAGAAACAGATAATTCTTTTCAAAATGAGTCAATTCAAAATTCAAATTATCAGAAATTTTCCCTTATTTCTGATGCATTTAATCTTATCGATGACGCAGTAGAAGATGTTTATCCAGCGAGTTATTTGCAAATGGGGATGATTTTTGAATCCACACGCGATAACCATCAAGGAACTTATCATGATGTATTTTGTTACACCATAGAGAGTATTTTTAATCATGAAAAATTTATTTCTATTTGGAATAAGCTGGTTGCCAAACACGAACTGCTCAGAGCGAAATTTGTCCCGTCCAGTTATGGGTATAATGTCGTCATTGCGAAAAAAAATCTTGTACAAGTTCAAGCGTTTGAGGAACGAAATTCCTTAGACATTTTGGCTGAAGAAAAATTACGTGACATTAATCAAAATGAAACGGGTCTCTATAGATTGATCGTGAATAAAAAAAAACAGCGATTTGATTTTATTTTTTCCTTTCATCACGCGATAGTGGATGGGTGGAGTGTTGCTTCTCTAGTTAATGAATTTATTCAAGCCTATGTTTTTGACAAAGATGTTATCCATGATTTGTCTAATATCAGTTATGGGGAATTCATACAAAATGAAAGAAAAGCCATTCAGGATCAAACTAAATTTCAGTTTTGGAAAGATTATTTGGCTGATTTTCAAGTGCCAAGATTTGGTTGGAAAGTTGAAAATGAAAGTTCAGGCAGAGGTACTTTCAATGTGCGTCGTGAGTTGAGTCAAAAAGAAGTCAATAAACTCTATTCTTTAGCCAATGAGTATGCCGTTAGTGTAGACACGATATTTTTAGAAGCCTACTTTAGAACGTTGGCACAATTTTCTGATCAAGAAGATATTATCGTGGGGTTGGTAGTCAATAATCGTTTGGAAAGAGAAGGAGGGGATAGATTAATCGGATTATTTTTAAATACAATACCATTTCGGGTTAAAGTAAACAGTGCATTGAGTGCAAAAGTTATTTTTAATGAAAAAATAAACCTTTATAAGTATAAAGATTTACCCTATGGCTGTATAAAGTCAATTTTTAAGGATAAAATTTATGACTTTGCATTTAACTTTACACATTTTCATTCCTTGACAGATAGTTATCCGTACATTTCAAATTTTGTTGCATTTGAACGAACCAGTATATCTGCATTATTGAATGTTTATCAAAAAGAAAATGCCTTCACCTTGTTGTTGGCTGCCCATAGTGATTATATAAATCAAACTTATCTAGATTATTTTATGAGCTATTATCAATTTAATTTAAATTTGATTCTTGATGGCAGTCCAGATAAAACCATTTTGACCCAAGAAGATTATATAAAATTAACTCGAACTTGGAATGCAACGACAGCGCCGTATTCTGAAAATAAAACGATACAGCAACTTTTTGAAGAGCAAGCGCTAAAAACACCGAATAAGACAGCGGTTGTTTATGAGAACAGAGCCTTCACTTATCAAGAATTAAATGAGCTTTCTAATCAGTTAGCACATTTTATAAAAACACAATACAAACTTTGTCTAGAGGATTTGGTGATCTTATTTTTAGAGAGAAGCGAAGCTATTCTCCTAGCCATATTAGCTGTTTTTAAAGCAGGTGCTGCTTATGTTCCTATAGGTACTGATTATCCTAAGGATAGGATCCAATATATTCTCGAGGATACTAAAGCAAGACTTATATTGTCCGATGATAGGAATATAAGCAAGTTAGAGCATATTAAACCAAGCACTCAGAATATCTCCTCAGTATTATCTTTGGATAATTTTTATAAAAATTTGAAACACACAGATTTTTCGAGAGCAAATCTTCAAACAGAACTCACAAGCAAGCATCTTGCTTATGTTATGTATACCAGTGGAACCACAGGGTATCCTAAGGGGGTTATGGTTGAGCATAAAAGTATTGTTAATATAATACAACAGTTGGCTAGTCTATACGATGTGAACCTCGGAGATAGAATATCTGCATTCTGTGCCTATACTTTTGATGTGTCGGTTTCAGAATTTTTTGCGCCTTTAATCATAGGGGCTACTGTTTATATTCTGCCTGAATTTTTAAGAAGAGAGGTAGAAGAGTTAAGCTTATATATTCGAACACACAAAATTAATCATTTGTATTTGCCACCGGTCTTATTGGCGCTGTTGCCCAGAGTAAATTACCCCGATTTACGCCGAATAATTTATGCTGGAGAAGCCTGTGATCAAAAAACAGGTGCATATTGGTCCAGACATTTTGAGTTGTTTAATTATTATGGTCCCACAGAAACGACGATATATGCAATAGGAAAGCAAGTTATCGAAGGAGACGTTCAGTTGATTGGTAAGCCTTTGAATAATTATAAAGTATATGTTCTGGGTAAAAATTTAAATTTATTACCTTGTGGTGCAATAGGGGAATTGTATATCAGTGGTGTAGGCCTTGCTAGAGGTTATTTAAATCAACCAGCATTAACACAAGAAACATTCATTGCTAATCCCTTTGCATCTGCAGAAAATAATGCGCATGATGATCGATTGTATAAAACGGGAGATTTAGTCAGATTTACACTAAATGGGGATATTCATTATCTTGGACGAGTGGACAAGCAAGTTAAGATAAGGGGCTATAGAATTGAGCTTAGTGAAATAGAAAGTGTGATAAATCGTCACGCTAATATTAAACAAAGTTTGGTTATTTTAGAAGAAGATCATCGTTCTGATATAGAAAATACCGACAAATATTTAATAGCCTATTATGTAAAAGAAATAAAGGGGACCGGAAGTGATCCCACAGATTTTGTTAAAAATTGGCAAGAAATCTATGATTTAACTTACAGAGGATTAGATAGGGAAGATTTGAAAAATAATTTTGTTGGATGGAATAGTTCTTATACTGGAACACCTATTTCGAAGGCGCAAATGTGTGAATGGCGAGATGAAATCGTCACTAAACTGCGACAATTAGTTCTGAAACGGGTGCTCGAAATCGGTTGTGGAAATGGATTGATACTTTTTAACTTAATAGATGAATGTAAGTATTATCGTGCCTTCGATTTTTCCGCATCCGCTGTGCAGCATATTCAAAAATGGGTTAGACATTTTTGTTTTGCTGATAAATGTGAAGTGTCTCTATCTGAAGCAAGCGATATTGTATTTGAAAGCTTGCCAAAAGACTACGATACAGTCATTCTGAATTCAGTGGCCCAATATTTTCCCACTTTAGATTATTTGGAAAATATTTTAATTAAAATCATAGAGAATATGAAAGTTTCAGGACAGATTTTCATAGGCGATGTTCGGGATTTTAGGTTGTTAGAGTGCTTTTCTTATTCAGTATTACGCTTTAAGCAAAAAACTGTTGGCATTTCGGATATTGAGTATTTTAAAATAAAAGAAAAAGAACTATTGATTTCACCAGAGTATTTTCTGTACCTTAAACATCGCCATAGTAGTATATCTTATATTGAGCTATTACCAAAATTAGCCGATTCAGTCAATGAAATGAATTGTTATAGATATGATGTTGTTTTACATATCAATAAGCACAACATGAAAAATGTTTTCACTGTCGATGAAAATAATTTTTTAAAAACAACAAATATCCAAGAAACCCTCAATATGAATAACGAAGAAATCCTCTATTTAAAATATCCAAATATAAGAATTTACGAAGATTATATAAATTGTCAAAGCTTATATGGCCATGACTCAGGTGAGTTTATTCTGGAAAAAAATAAGGCTTTATTTAACATTACTCAGTTGACAAAGATTTTCAATGAATTTGGGTATGAGCCAAAATTTTATTTGGGTATCGTTGAGCCGCTTTATCTGAATATCATAGCATGTAAAAATAAAAAGTATGCCGCGAAGACTTTTGCTCTTGATTGCCAAGATGTTTTTTTAATAAAAAAACGTTTTTCGAATGATCCGTTGAAAAATATGGGATTATTAAACAATAAATACACCGAAAAATTAAAAAACTATTTAGAAAGTCAATTGCCCAATTATATGCTCCCCAGATATTTAATTCTGCTTGATCGCATACCCACTAATTCAAACGGAAAAATTGATTACACGAGCTTACCTAAGCCGAAATTTAATTTTAGTAGTCATTATGAAGCACCAAAAACAGAATTAGAAAAGCAACTTAGTGAAATCTTTTCTAAAGTACTGAATTTGTCTCAGAATAAAATAAGCGTTTGTGATAATTTTTTTGAGATAGGAGGTAATAGCATTTTAGCAATCCAACTGGTTTCTATGATAAATTCAAAATTAAATTATACACTTAAGGTGGTAGATGTATTTTCTATGCGAACTATTCAAAATCTTTCCAATCATTTATCTTCTGTAAAAGATAATTCATCTTACATTGCAAATTTAAATCACGTTTATAATAAGTTAAATATGTTTATGATACATCCCGCTTTTGCTGGCTCTGAAGTTTATATTAAATTATCTGACCAATTGGTGGACAATTATAGTTGTTATGGACTAGATAATTATAATTTGTATCATTCTCAGAAAATAACCGATATTCAAGAACTAGCCCATTTTTATTTGAATTTAATAGATAAAGTTAGAACGGAAACGCATCAAGAAAATAAACCTTATCTATTACTAGGTTGGTCTTTAGGGGGGCAAATTGCATTGAGTATTGCTTCCATTTTGGAGCAATGCGGTTATGAGGATATTTTTGTCATTCTTATTGATACGGTTTATCCTGATAAAATGCTGATGGACTATTTATCGCGAGTGGGTTTAAATGAATTGCAATTAAATTTTTTTAGGGAACAACTTAGATTTGAACCGAATTATCTAGCTAAAATTAAAAATAACTTTGATTGTGATCGGTATTTGTCTTCGCAAGCCCTGAATATTCGACTAAAATATACTCAGATTTTATTGTTTAAAGCCATGCAAAAGGAAAGTGTATTTTTTTCGAAAAATGATAGGTTCCTGAAGGAATATATTAGGGGGTTATCTTACAATAATATAGATAAAATAATTGACATTAATAAGATTGGTTTAGTAAAATTAGAAAATGCAACCCATTTTAATATTTTGGAGCGAAATGAATTCATAAAGACTCATATTTCAGTCTTTATGAATCAAATGGAAGTTTTTGGATAGGAGCCAGAAAAATGTTAAATAGCAGCGATCTATCAAGCAGTTCACAAATGATTAAGCAAATTATTGATCTGGTCGATACGAGTATTTATTGGAAGGATAAGGAAGGCCGTTATTTGGGGTGCAATCAATACGTGTTAAAAATTGCAGGCCTTAACAGTCTGGATGAAATCCTCGGAAAAACCGATTTTGAACTCGTGTGGAAAAGAGAAGCATCTAAAATAAAAGAAATTGATGATTGGGTGATGCGCACGGGAAATTCTTATCGAGGAGAAGAAGCCATATCTACCCATGATGGTAAGCTTCTACTCGGTTTTTCAATAAAAAATCCACTGCTAGACAAGAATGGTCAGATTATTGGTGTTATAGGTACGTCCGTTGATATTACCGCTAAAAAAGAAGCTGAGCGCTTAGCATTAGAAAATATAGCTTATAAAACTATTCAGGAGCAAGAACGAAGATTTAGGCAAATTATTAATGTGGTGGATGTTAGTATTTATTGGAAGGATAGAGAGGGGCGTTATTTAGGCTGTAATCAGTATGTGTTGAACATTGCGGGTCTTAACAGTCTAAATGAAATCCTCGGAAAAACCGATTTTGAACTCGTGTGGAAAAAAGAAGCACCTAAAGTAAAAGAAATAGATGACTGGGTGGTCCGCACAGGAAGCCCTTATCGTGGTGAAGAATTTATATCTGTTGAGCATACTAATCAGGTAGCAGCATTTTTTACAATAAAAAACCCCTTATTTGATGATGATGGTCAAGTGATTGGTATTGTGGGAACTTCAATTGACATTACTGCTAAAAAAGAAGCCGAAGTGCTAAAACTTGAAGCTGAAAAACACAAAATAATTGAAGAACAACAACGCGAATTTCGAAAGATCGTAGAACAAGTAGCACATGATATTCGATCACCGGTTGGTGCTCAGAGAATGAATTTAAATGAGTGTAAACATTATTTGCCGGAATTATATCGAGTTGCTTTTACCAAATCTCTAAACCGAATCGATGATGTCGCTTATCGATTGATGAGCACAGTCAATCCAGGAGAGAAAGCAAGAGCATATCGTGCGAATCCAGTCAAAGAACCCACGCTTATTTCCAATGAAATCTTCGAAGTGATCGCGGAAAAACGTCATGAATATCGCGAGAAAACGATAGACTTTTGTGCGCATTTCACCGAATCCGCGTATTTTGCTTTTTTGAATATCAATACTTTGGATTTTAAACGCATGCTGTCGAATCTTATCAATAATGCAGTTGACGCCATTCAAGATAAAATCGGTCGAGTTGATGTTCACATGGATGCGAGTGAGCTGCAAGTCCAAATTACGATCCAGGATAATGGCATGGGGATGCCCGATTCAGTTAAAGAAAAAATTTTAAATAACATCGCGGTGACTGCTAGTAAAACAGATGGACATGGCATTGGCTTTGGGCAAATTCGAGATACTTTAAAGGAAGCTGAAGGTGAATTGGCGATTGAATCGATTAAAGGAGTTGGCACTAAAATCATACTCTCTTTTCCTCGAGTGGATAGCCCGAATTGGATTGCCACTCAAATAGAGCTATTTTCAGACGACATGATTGTGGTTTTAGACGACGATGATTCTATCCACGATGCTTGGGAGGCGCGATTTCAAAAAGTAGCGCCAAACATTCCACGCCACCATTTTAAAGGGGGGAAAGAAGCTATTCTTTTTATTAACAATTTTGATGATGCTGCGAAGAAAAAATTATTGTTACTGACCGATTATGAATTGTTAGAACAAGAGTTGCATGGTTTAGAAGTGGTCGAAAAAACGGGAATAAAGCGTTCTATCTTGGTGACGAGTCACAACGACAATCCCAAGGTAACAACCTTGGCCGAATCCCTTCATACCAAAATACTGCCCAAACCTTTGGCAGCACATGTACCGATTGAATTCAAAGTAGAATTAGAAACAGAAGCGCTACGTAAAGTCGATGCCGTTTATGTAGATGACGATGAAGATCTTTTGGCAGCAGTAACCCGCGCCATGCAAACGAGGAATAAAGTGATTGACACTTATTCTTCGGTTTACAAATTTTTAGAAAATAAAGCCGTTTACCCTAAAGACGTCAAGATTATCCTAGACAACCAATTTCAAAGGGAATACGCTCGAGGCATAGAAATAGCACAAGAATTGCACGAAGCGGGTTATACACGTCTTTATTTGTTTTCAGGGGAATATTTTGATTCTAGCCAGGATGGGGTTATCCCCCCTTATTTAACGGTTATTTTTAAAACGGATATTGATCGTCTTTTTGAAGTATTGGATGAATAACTGCGCTTATTGTAGTATAATAATCCTCTATGAAACGATCATTGCAATTAATTTCTCCCTTCAAACCACAAGGCGATCAAGCCACGGCTATTGCGACTTTAATCCAAGGCATCGAGGCGGGTTTGGCGCGTTTAACTTTATTAGGCGTGACGGGTTCGGGTAAAACTTTTACGATGGCAAATGTGATAGCGCATTGTCAGCGCCCTGCCCTGATTATGGCACCAAATAAAACTTTAGCCGCTCAATTGTACGGCGAAATGCGCGAATTTTTCCCCAACAATGCCGTAGAGTATTTTGTTTCCTATTACGATTATTATCAACCTGAAGCTTATGTTCCTTCGACGGATACTTATATCGAGAAAGATTCTTCCATCAATGAGCACATTGAACAAATGCGTTTGTCGGCGACCAAAGCTTTGTTAGAACGTCGTGATGTGATTATCGTTGCTACTGTGTCGGCGATTTATGGTTTGGGCGATCCCGAATCGTATTTTAGTATGGTGTTGCATTTAAGCCGAGGTGAACTCATCGATCAACACGAAATTTTAAGGCATTTGGCCGAATTGCAATACACGCGCAACGATGTGGAATTTAAACGCGGTACTTATCGTGTGCGCGGTGATGTGTTGGATATTTTTCCCGCCGATTCTGAAAAAGAAGCGGTGCGCGTAGAATGGTTAGGCGATGAAATCGAAGCTATTTATTATTTTGATCCCCTCACTGGGCAAATCAGTCAACGCATTCCTCGCGTAACGATTTTCCCCGGAAGCCATTATGTCACGCCGCGCAACAAAGTGGTGAATGCCGTGGACGCCATTAAAAATGAACTGCGCGATCGCCTTCAGTATTTTCACAAAGAAAATAAATTGGTCGAAGCGCAACGTTTAGCAGAACGGGTGAAATTTGATTTGGAAATGATGCAAGAATTAGGTTATTGCAGCGGTATCGAAAATTATTCGCGTCACCTTTCAGGCAGACAAGCAGGCGCACCTCCGCCCACTTTATTCGATTATTTACCCGCAGATGCCTTGTTGTTTATCGACGAATCGCATGTGACTATTCCACAAATTGGTGGCATGTATCGAGGCGACAGAGCGCGCAAGGAAAATTTAGTGCAGTATGGTTTTAGATTGCCTTCGGCTTTGGACAATCGACCTTTGCAGTTTGAAGAATTTGTAGAACGTTCACCCCAAACGATTTATATTTCGGCAACGCCTGGAAATTATGAACTCGAGCAAGGAGAATCTTTAGCAGAACAAGTGGTACGGCCGACGGGTTTGGTCGATCCTCAAGTCATCATACGGCCTGTCACCCATCAAGTAGACGATTTATTATCGGAAATTCGCCATTGCGTGCTTGCGAAAGAACGAGTATTGGTAACGACTTTAACGAAGCGTATGGCAGAAGATTTGACGGAATATTTGGATGAGCATGGCGTGAAAGTGCGTTATTTACATTCTGATGTGGATACCGTCGAACGCGTCGAAATTATCCGCGATTTGCGTTTGGGCGTTTTTGATGTTTTGGTCGGCATTAATTTATTACGTGAAGGCTTGGACATTCCTGAAGTGGCATTGGTTGCCATTTTAGATGCCGATAAAGAAGGCTTTTTGCGATCGGAACGTTCTTTGATTCAAACCATTGGACGTGCTGCGCGTCACATCGAAGGCAGAGCCATTTTGTATGCAGATACGATCACGGGTTCCATGCAGCGTGCTTTGGCAGAAACAGAACGGCGTCGTGCCAAGCAGGAAGAATACAATCGCAAACATGGGATCACGCCCAAAGGCATTGTCAAAAGTGTGCAGGATATTATGGAAGGTGCGCATGCACCTTTGTCTACGCGTTTGGCCAAAACACCAGTCAGCACACTTCAAATTCAGCGTTTAAGTCCTGCGGCTTTAGGTAAGAAAATCAAAGCTTTGGAAAAAGAAATGTTGGAGCAGGCACGGAATTTAGAATTTGAAAAAGCTATTCAATTGCGAGATGAGATCGAGTTATTAAAAAAACAAGAGTTTCATTCTTCTTAAAATAGCTGGTTAATGCTACAATAGGCGTACTTTGAGTCTCATGAGAGAAAATACCATGACTTTTGTCGTCACTGAAAGGTGCATTCGTTGTAAATACATGGATTGTGTGGAAGTGTGCCCAGTCAATTGTTTTTATGAGGGGCCTAATTTTTTGGCCATTAATCCAGAAGAATGCATCGATTGTGCTCTATGTGAGCCTGAATGTCCCGTCAATGCCATTTATGCGGAAGATGAATTGCCGGCTGGACAAGAAGAATTTTTGGAATTGAACAAACAGCTGTCTAAAAAATGGGCTAATATAAGCCATATGAAAACACCCCCAGCCGATGCTGATAAATGGAAGGATGTCCCCAACAAACGCGCTTATTTAGAGGAATAAGCCGTGATACTGTGTCTAGAGACTTCGGGTCGTTTTTCTTCAGTGGCTTTGAGCAATGGTTCTCACTATTCGGCGGAAACTGAAAATTTTCAAGCAGAGCATATTTTGAGCTTAATAGACACCCTATTAAAGGAAGCCGGGATAACGGGGGAGGCACTCGATGCTTTGGCCGTGAGTGTCGGTCCAGGCCGTTTTACGGGTTTGAGGGTTGGAATTGCCGTCGCTCAAGGCTTGGCCTTTGCCTGGCATAAAAAAGTACTGGCTATCGACAGCTTGGCCATTTTAGCCCAAGGGGTGTATCGGCGATATGGCGCGGAAAAAGTGAGGGTAGCGATGGATGCGCGCCGAGAAGAGGTTTATCGAGAATCTTTCCTTTGGGATGGTAAAATCATGGTATCTCAGCAAGATTTGTCTATAATGAGTATTAAAGAAAGGGAAATTGATTCTGAAGAATGGGTGGGCGCCGGAAGTGGTTTTCTGGAATATCCAGGACTAGCGAAAGGCTTCAAGACGTGCTATATATCGGCACCAGATCGCACTCCCTATGCAGAAGATATGATATCTCTGGCGATCAAAGCGTATCAGGATAGAAAAGCAATCGAACCTGCGCGGATTTTGCCCAATTATCTGCGAGAAGAAGTGGTGAGTTAGGAGTTTGAATTAAAATGCCCGACATCCAGCGAGCGGTGATCCGCCGAAACAATATTAGAGCCTATTCAAGCAGTAGTATTGCTGCCCGGCGTGAAGTTTTTGCTGAATTAGCCGCGATGGCCCACCAAAAAGTCAGTCCAGCGGAAAGGGAATTATTCATTCAATTTATAGAACACTTGTATGCCACGGCTTCCTATGAAGATTTAACCGCACACGATAGAGCCGATCTCTTTGCCGCAACGCTTTCTTTTTGGAAAGAATTGTATCGTCGTAAACCAGGGCAAGTAAAATTACGGATCTTTAATCCTTCTTTGGAAAAAGATGGGTTTCAATCTAAATACACGATCATCGAACTGGTTCAAGACGATATGCCTTTTTTGGTGGATTCCTTGTGCATGGAATTAAACCGACGAGAATTGACCGTCCACACGATTCACCATACCGGTGCTTTTAAAGTCGTGCGTGATCAAGACGATAAAATCACCCGTATTTACCCGATGGGAACGGATGAAAAAGCAGCGAGCAACGAAGCGATCGTTTTTATTGAAATCGATCGCATTACCGATCCCGCTGTTTTATCAGATTTGGAACAATCGCTTCACCGCATTTTACACGATGTGTGTTTATGCGTGGAAGATTGGCAAAAGATAATGGATAAAGTGGATGAGACTATTCACATTTTAAAGAAATTGCCTGTTTCCCCTTCTAATAAAGCAGCTTTGGAAGAATCCGTTGAATTTTTAAAATGGCTGAGCAACAATCATTTTACTTTTCTAGGTTGGCGCGAATATAAATTACTTAAAGAAGAGGGTGATTTTATATTAAAGCCTATTGAAGGAACTGGTTTGGGGGTGTTGCGTGAGGGCGAAGTTAATAAAATTTCCAGACAATTTTCAAAATTGCCGCCAGAGGCTAAAAGCATTATTTTAGATAAAAATATTTATATCGAATCTTTAAAGACCAATCGTTTGGCGACAGTACACCGCCATGCCTATACCGATCAAATTGAAATTAAAGTCTTTGATGAAGCGGGTGATGTGGTAGGGATCAGACGAATTATTGGTTTGTACACTTCTGTGGCCTATAATAGTAGGCCTTATGCGATTCCCTTATTGCGTCAAAAAGTAAGGGCGGTGATGCAAGATTCTCTCTTGTCGCCTTCAGGACATGCCGGAAAAGCCTTGTTGAATATTTTAGAAACCTTGCCTCGAGACGATTTGTTTCAAAGCTCACCCCAAGAGTTGTTGGAATTGTGCTTAGGTATTTTGCAAATGCAAGAACGACGACGCATCAATTTATTTGTTCGGCGAGATATTTTCGGGCGTTTTATGTCTTGTCTTTTATTTATTCCAAGCGATCGCTATACGACTCAATTGGGCAATGCGGCAACTGAAATATTAATGAAAGCCTTTCACGGTTTGGAAGTGTATCAAACAACCGTATTCAGCGAATCGGTTTTGGCACGCATTCATTTTCTGATTCGTGTCGATAGAGAAAAACCTTTACAGTATGACATTGAGAGCATTGAAGAAAAGCTAAGAAACATTGCTCGAAATTGGGAAGATGATTTGTACGAAGAATTGGTGGATATTTTTGGTGAAGACGAAGGAAATGATTATTTCGCTCGTTATAAAGACGCTTTTTCGGCGGGATACATCGAATCTTTCACGCCCAAAGCCGCGGTGGAAGACATTGTTCATCTAGAAAAAATATCGAAAAATCACACCTTAGAAATGAGTTTCTCCAAATTACCAGAAGAAGAAACGGCAAAGTACAATTTTAAATTATACCATTTAGACACACCTATTCCCTTATCAGATGCTATTCCCATCTTGGAAAATATGGGCTTGCGCGTATTCACAGAACAACCCTATAGCATTCATATTGGCAAAGAAAGAGTGATTTGGATCAATGATTTTAAAATGACACCCCATAGTACGCATCAAGTGGACATAGAAGCAGTCAAAGAATTATTCCAAGAAACCTTTGAAAAAGTTTGGTTTAATGAAGCAGAAAACGATGGATTTAACCGTTTGGCTTTGTTGTCCAATTTAAGTTGGCGTGAAATTTCCATATTGCGCGCTTATGCTAAATTCTTAAAACAAATTAATTTTACTTTTACCCAAGCCTACATAGAAGAAACTTTTTTCAAATATCCCAATATCGCGCGTGAATTGGCTACCTTATTTAAGCTGCGTTTTGACCCACGTCGGCAAGGCGGATCTCAAGAAGTGTGTGGGGCTTTGGATACGCGCATCGATAATTTATTGTTAGACGTAGATAATTTAGACGACGACAAAATTTTAAGACGATTTCGTGAAATCATCATGGCAACTTTGCGTACGAACTTTTTCTTAAAAGATGACAAAGGACAATTCAAAGAAACCATTTCCTTTAAATTAGACGCAGCGAATATCAGTGATATGCCTTTGCCACGTCCTTTATTTGAAATTTTTGTGTATTCACCTCGCTTTGAAGGGGTACATTTACGCAGTGGTAAAGTGGCGCGAGGCGGTATACGTTGGTCGGATAGGCGCGAAGATTTTAGAACTGAAGTGTTGGGTTTGATGAAAGCACAGCGTGTCAAGAATTCCGTGATTGTGCCTACCGGTGCCAAAGGTGGGTTTATTTTGAAACAATTGGCTAAAAATGCAAGCCGCGAAGTTACGCAAGAAGAAGCGGTGACGTGTTATAAAAAATACATCAGTGCTTTATTGGATTTAACCGACAATCGAGCCGAAGGGGAGATTATCCAGCCTCAAGATTTGGTGTGTTATGATGAATCCGATTCTTATTTGGTGGTTGCAGCGGATAAAGGCACGGCCACTTTTTCAGATTATGCCAATGAGGTGGCGCTGCAATATGGTTTCTGGTTGGGCGATGCCTTTGCTTCAGGCGGTAAAACGGGATACGATCATAAAAAAATGGGGATCACCGCCAGGGGGGCTTGGGAATCGGTGAAACGACATTTTAGAGAGATGGATTGGAATATTCAAACCACACCTTTTAGAGTGGTCGGCATAGGCGATATGTCAGGCGATGTATTTGGAAACGGCATGTTGCTTTCCAAGCAAATACAACTCGTCGGTGCTTTTAACCATGCCCATATTTTTTTAGATCCCACGCCCGATCCACGTATTAGTTTTACTGAACGCAAACGTTTATTTGAATTGCCTCGTTCGACTTGGGCGGATTATAACCCTGAGCTTATATCAAAAGGGGGCGGCGTATTTTCACGCAATGTTAAATCCATTCCCTTAACGCCGGAAATCCAACAATTATTGGGGACCGATAAACAAGCCTTAGAACCCAATCAATTGATCCATGCTTTGTTAAAAGCAGAAGTAGATTTGTTGTGGAACGGGGGGATAGGCACTTATATTAAAGCGAGTACAGAAAGTCATGCCGATGTAGGCGACAAAGCCAATGACGCTTTGCGTGTGAATGGTTGTGATTTGCGTACCAAAGTGGTGGGTGAAGGTGGTAATTTAGGCGTGACGCAAAAAGGACGTATAGAATATGCTTTGGCGGGTGGACGCATTGTGACGGATTTCATAGACAATTCTGCGGGCGTAGATTGTTCGGATCACGAAGTGAATATCAAAATCTTGCTCAATCAAATCGTAGCAATGGGTCGTTTGACGGAAACAGAGCGTAATGCTTTGTTAGCCAGTATGACCGAGGAAGTGGGCAAATTGGTGTTACGAAACAATTACACACAAACACAAGCCATTAGTTTGGCCCAAGGTCAAACCAAATGCAGCTTGGATATTTTTATTCAAGTGATGAGCGATTTAGAACGAGTCGGTCTCTTGGACAGAGCTTTAGAATTTTTGCCCACCGATAAAGAATTGCAAGAGCGTAAAGCTTCAGGCAAAGGCTTGACGAGTCCGGAATTGGCTGTTTTATTGGCCTATTTTAAAATCTTTTTGAAAGAAGAATTGTTGAACTCATCCATACCAGAAGATCCTTATGTGTCTAAATTTGTGAAACTGGAATTTCCAGTTGCATTGCATGAACGTTTTTACCAAGAAATTATTCGACACAGTTTGTACCGAGAAATTATCGTCACACAATTGTGTGACAAGATCGTCGATTACATGGGCATTACCTTTGTGACGCGCTTGCGTACCCAAACAGGTGCCAGCTATTCAGACATTGTTAAAGCCTTTGTCATCGTAAAAGATATTTTTTCTGTCGATAGTTTGTGGAAACAGATAGAAGAAATGGACTATCAAATTCCAGCCCAAATGCAACATGATATGTTGCTGGCAGTGGCGCGCTTTATGCGTCGTTCTATTCGTTGGGTTTTAAGAAATTGTGGGAACTTAGATAAAGTTGAAGCGATGATTCAACAGTATCAATCTGCGGTTGAAACCTTAAGCATAGATTTCCCAACGCATTTTAAGGGACTCCTATTGAATGCCTATGAAGAAAATCTACAAGCTTATCTGGAACAAGGTGTCAATCAATCCACCTCTCGACGTTTGGCTTCGGTTCACGCCTTATTGCCGATGCTAGATATCACCGCCATTGCAGTTTCAGATCATATCAATCCCGATATGGTAGCGGAAATGTATTTTATCGTTGCCGATGAATTAGAATTGGCCTGGTTACAGGAATTGGTGGTCAATTACCGTGAAGAAACCCATTGGGATGCTTTGGCTAAGGCAGCTTTGAGAGATGACATTGACATTTTGCATCGAGATTTAGTGCGTAATATTCTGCACGATCCTGCGCTTAAAATGAAAAGTGCGAGTGAACTTTTTGCAGATTGGAAAGAACAATATCAAGGTGTGACCGATCGCTGGAAGCAAAGCATGCTGAATTTAAGAAGCAGTAATGTGGCTGAGTTTGTGATGTTTACGGTGATTTGCAGAGAGTTAAAGGATTTAGTTCAGATCAGCGGCAGATAAGTCGGAATTTATTACCGAGCGGGACCGTTAGGGAGCGGTGGTCATTCCACCGTTCCCTAACTTACAGTCGGGGCTCAGAGATGAGTTCTCTTTAATCCAATACCTTACCCAAATTAGCAGATTCTGGAGCAGCCATTTCTTCGGCAGCTTTGGGTTTGGCGGATTTATTAGGGCTAAATTCGCGTTCTAAAATACCCAACCGTTTTTCATGCAAGCTGCTGTTGTTGGAGCTAACTGGCTTCAACGGTTGAACTGAATTTCCTTTTTTAGGAACTACGTGGGCTTTTTTAGCAGCCTCTTTTTGTGCAGCAGCCGCTTTCTTAGCAGCTTCTTTTTCTTCGGCAGCCGCTTTTTTCGCAGCGGCTTTTTGTGCATCCGCTGCTTTCTTAGCGGCCGCTTTTTCTGCCGCAGCAGCCTTTTTTGCAGCCGCCGCTTTTGTGGCTTCTGCTTTTTTTTGTGCTAACGCAGCTTCTTTAGCGGCAATGGATTTGATCATTTTTTTGGCAGATTCTTCTGCGGCAGAGACGGCGTCTGCTAGAGCAGCCTGTCGCTTCGCAATATGCGCTTCTAATTTCTTTAACGCATCCGTCATGCCCTGGGCATAAGCTTGGGCTACCGCTTTGGCAGCCGCAATTTTAGCAGCGCCTTGTTCTTCAGCGATTTGACGGGTTGACTCTTTTTTGATTTGTGCGAGCTCTAATTGAGCTTTTTTCAATTGGTGTTCTAAATTATCGATTGCATTATCCATGACTGGGTATCCTCGTGGTTAATTCAGGGCTATACTCTTCGCATTTGATTCTTAAGTGTTGCCTTCGCTCATCGCGCGCCAGCCATGTAGGTACTACACCCCTGACGTTCGAGCGCTGGCCCCTCGCCTAAAAATCAACTGCTATGCGTATATGATCATTGCCTAAGCTTAGATCAAAGACATCATAGCATAAATGAAGTTCGAAAGGAGTGTCAACAGGCCCTAGATTTTTTAGGGATTTTTGATGCTATAATCGAGCCTCGACGACCGAAAAGGATACTTTGAAGCATGAAAAAAACATCGATGGCAGAGCATTTACGGACTGAGCTTGCAGGGTTAAAAACAGCGGGACTGTACAAAACGGAGCGCCTGATCACAACACCGCAGGACGCAAAAATTAAAATCAGTACTGGCCAAGAAGTCATTAATTTTTGTGCCAATAATTATTTGGGACTGTCCGATCACCCAGGCCTCATTCAAGCGGCACAAAAAGCTTTGGAGCAATATGGTTATGG
This sequence comes from Pseudomonadota bacterium, assembly GCA_021782495.1. Taxonomy (GTDB): domain Bacteria; phylum Pseudomonadota; class Gammaproteobacteria; order UBA1113; family UBA1113; genus VFKP01. The sequence goes on from JAJXUV010000010.1 coordinate 41,146, forward strand.
CTTGAGTTCCGTACGCTTTATTTGCGGCACTCAAACCATTCACAAAACTTTGGAACAAAAAATTTCTGAATTTTTAGGCATGGAAGACACCATCTTGTATTCTTCTTGTTTTGATGCCAATGGTGGCTTGTTTGAAACTTTATTGGGCGAAGAAGATGCGGTGATCAGCGATGCCTTAAACCATGCCAGCATTATAGATGGTATTCGTCTTTGCAAAGCCAAGCGCTTTCGTTATGAAAACAACAATATGGAAGATTTGGAAGTGCAATTGAAAGCGGCTCAATCTTGTCGATTTAAATTGATTGCCACTGACGGCGTGTTTTCTATGGATGGTATCATCGCGAATTTAAAAGCGATTTGCGATTTGGCCGATCGTTACGATGCTTGGGTGATGGTCGATGATTCTCATGCAGTTGGGTTTATGGGAGAGCAGGGCCGTGGTACGTCCGAATATTGTGGTGTGATGGAACGAGTGAATATCGTTACCGGTACTTTGGGCAAAGCTTTGGGTGGTGCTTCGGGGGGGTATACCAGTGCCTCTAAAGAAGTGGTGGATTGGCTGCGCAATCGTTCACGACCTTATTTATTTTCCAACAGCTTGGCGCCGGTAATTGCGGCGACATCGATTGAAGTTCTAGCTTTATTAAAGCAAGAACCCCAGTTGCGTCAAAAAGTACAAGACAATACGCGTCGTTTTAGACAAGGCATGGAAAAAGCGGGGTTTGACATTGTGCCAGGGGTGCATCCAATTGTACCGGTGATGTTGTACGATGCTAAAAAAGCAGCCGCTATGGCTGATGCTTTATTGGAAAAAGGCATTTATGTGATTGGTTTTTCTTATCCGGTAGTACCCAAAGATAAGGCGCGTATTCGCGTACAATTGTCTGCAGCGCACACTGAAGCGCAAATTGATGCAGCGATTGAAGCTTTTTCTGAGGTGGCTAAAAAAATGGGGGTGTTATGAAAGCTTTAGTGAAAGCCAAAAGAGAACGGGGTTTATGGTTAGAAGATATTCCAGTGCCGGAATACGGCCATAACGATGTTTTGATCAAAGTGAAAAAAGCGGCGATTTGTGGCACAGATCTTCAAATTTATGCTTGGAATGAGTGGGCACAACGAACTATTCTGGTCCCCACAGCGGTGGGACATGAATGTATGGGAACCATTGAAGCCATCGGCAGTGAAGTGGTTGGATTTAATGTGGGCGATCGGGTCGCTGTAGAAGGCCATGTGACGTGTGGCCATTGTCGAAGTTGTCGGGCAGGCCGACGACATTTGTGTCGAAGTATTTCGAATTTAGGGGTGAATAGACCTGCGGGTGCCTTTGCAGAATACCTGAGTATGCCCGCAGTGAATGTGTTTAAATTGTCTTCTTATATCAGTGATGAGATGGGGGCTATTTTAGATCCCTTAGGCAATGCGATGCATACCACACTGTCTTTTGATTTGGTGGGTGAGGATGTGTTGATCACCGGCGCAGGACCCATCGGTTTGATGGCTATACGAATTGCTAAATTGGTTGGTGCTCGCCATGTGGTGATCACCGATGTGGATCCTTATAGACTGAACCTGGCTCAAAAAATGGGCGCGACGAGAGCAGTCAATATAGCCAAGGAATCTTTAAAGGACGTCATGCAACAGTTGGACATTGTGGAAGGCTTTGATGTGGGTTTGGAAATGTCGGGTAAGGTGGATGCTTTAAAGCAAATGTTAGACGTGATGAATCACGGTGGGCGCATGGCTTTATTGGGTATTATTCCGGGTGAAGCCGCCATCGATTGGACCCAAGTGATTTTCAAAAGTCTGTTCATCAAAGGAATTTATGGCCGAGAAATGTTTGAAACTTGGTATAAAATGTCTTCTTTGTTGCACACTGGTTTGGATGTGACGCCTGTCATTACCCATCAATTTGCCATGGAAGATTTTGAAGAAGCTTTCAAAGTGCTGCAGTCTGGGCAGGCGGGTAAAGTGTTGTTGAATTGGTGATTTGCTATTTGGTCTTTTTTATAGTAATATAAGTTACAGTAACCCAGGTTACAATAAAAAGGGCAAGCACTATGAAGTTTTATGGTCGTGAAGATGAATTGAGACAATTGTCTCAATTGGAACAAAAGACTAAAATTCAAGGGGTTATGACTGTTTTAACCGGGCGTAGACGCGTAGGGAAAACGGAACTCGCGTTTCAACAAGTACAGGGCCAAAAATTCATTTATCTTTTTGTCAGTAAAAAAGCGGAATTCTTATTGTGCCAGGAATATCTAGCAGATATTCAACGTTGCTTTGAATTGCCTGTCATAGGAGAAATACGTTCTTTTAGCGATATTTTTAAGTTATTGTTAGAGTTAGGCAAAACAAACCGGTTCACACTCATTATCGATGAATTCCAAGAATTTACGTCGATCAATCCTTCCATTTATTCAGATATACAAAAACTTTGGGATATATACAAAAAACAAATCCACCTCCATGTTATTTTTATTGGCTCTATTTATTCGCTCATGCGTAAAATTTTTAGAGATAAAAAGGAACCCTTATTTGGCCGCGCGGATGCCATCATCCATTTGCAAGGATTTAGTCTAAATGCCTTGAGCAATCTATTGAAAGAATATCGTATTTTCGATGCTAAAAATTGGTTTGACTTGTATCTGCTGACAGGCGGTATGCCAAAATACGTAGAATTGTTGATGGATGCAGGCGTTCAAAATCTATCTGATATGTTAAATGTTATGCTAGCCAAGAATTCCCTCTTTTTAGAAGAGGGAAAATATTTATTAATTGAAGAGTTTGGAAAAGAATATACCATTTATTTTTCTATTCTGGAATTGATAGCACAAGGAAAAACGGCACGTTCCGAGATTGGAGCTATATTAGAAAAAGACATAGGCGGGTATTTGCAGCGCTTAGAAGACGATTATACGGTTATCCAAACGTATAAACCTATGACGGCTAAGCCACAATCCAGATTGCAGCGTTATACCCTCATAGATAATTTTATTAAATTCTGGTTTTATTATTTTTATGCCAATAGAGCGGCCATTGAGATGGAAAATTTTTCTTATATTAAGAAAATAATGAATAAAACTTATGCCAATTACAGTGGCCGTATTTTAGAAAATTTTTACCATACCTTATTGGCAGAAACAGGTTTATATAACCGCATAGGCCGGTATTGGGAAAAAGGCAATTTAAATGAAATCGATTTAATTGCTGTGAATGATTTGGAAAAACGTATGGTAGTGGCTGAAATCAAACGCAATGCCAAAAAAATCAATACCACAGAATTAAAATTAAGAGCGGAAAAATTAAGACCTTTTTTTGACGGTTATACGGTTGAATATCTGGCTTTGAGTTTGGATAATATGGAAGATTGGTTGTAATAGCGCTTTTTTAGTTGGCATTCGTAAGCAAGATCTACGAGTAAAGAACATTTTTAAGTGCAGCCAATGTGGCCAAAGAATCTTTATTAAATAAATGAATAAAAATGTCGTTCTGTTACCACCCCATCCAAACAAACATCCCAGACATCGTGCGGGAGGCTATCGCCTCGTTGGCACTCATAAGCAAGGCCTAGGAGTAGAGGGGGTTTTTTGAGTGCTGCCAAAGTTTTATCGTAAAAACCAGCGCCCATCCCCAATCGATTTCCCTTTTTATCAAAAGCGACCAGCGGTAGAAAAATGACTTCCAACTCTTCAAGTGCACAAAGCGGGGAACCAGCAGAAGGTTCATCAATACCAAAACGATTGGAAATCAAAGTGGTGTGTGTTGTGTATTCTGCGAAGAGCAAGGTATCGTCTTTTGTGATTTGTGGTAAATAAACCCTTTTTTGTGCTGACCATAGCGATTCAATGAGCGGCGTTGTGCTTATTTCCTCGCAATTTGCTAAATACAATGCGAATTTTTGCGCATTTTGGTACCAAGGCTGTATTATCACTTGTTTTAGCAAAGCCTGACTCGCCCGTGTACGTGAGGTTTCACTTAGCGCTTGGCGTTTGTTTTTAAATTCTTCTCTTAAACTTTTTTTGTCTTTTAACATTCTAATGTCCTATTTATATTCTGCTACTTTTACCGAGCCGCGACCATGAGGGAGCGGTGGTTCAAAGTAAGGAAGCACGCTTAACCGAAAGTGGTCATTTTAACGAAAAACCAAATATCCAGGATTTGAAATGGCTATTTTCTCGTAGTGGTAGTTTCTCACTCTGAACCACCGTTCTCTTACGGTCGCGGCTCGGTTAGAAATTACCTAACAAGATACCACAAAATTTTTAAAAAATTTCTCCAATCGCTTGTTTTTATCAGTATTGTGGGCTATAGTGTAGGAAAGTGGGGATAAGTGGTAGATTGTGGAGTAGATTTCTAAGTGTTTAGGGGCATCACTGCAGTTAGTCTCGATGTGAAGGGTCGGTTGGCTATGCCGGCCCGTCAGCGGGACTGTATTTTAGAAATGGATGAAAAAGCGCAACTGGTGGTTACCATCGATACTCAATCGCCTTGTTTATTGTTGTATCCCTTGGCCGAGTGGGAAGTGATTGAACGAAAATTAGAGGCTTTGCCCAGTTTTAATCCAGTGACTCGTCGCTTGCAACGTTTATTGATGGGTCATGCCAGCGAAGTGGAAATGGATACCCAAGGTCGTATTTTGATACCGCCTTTGTTACGCGATTATGCCAAATTGGATAAAAGAGTCATGGTCGTGGGCCAAGGGCAGAAATTTGAATTGTGGAGCGATGCAGTGTGGGAAGCAGAGCGTGAAATCTGGTTATCGGAAGATAAAACCATGAACCAAGAAGGGGGGCTGCCTCCTGAATTGCAACACATCTCATTATAGTGGAGCTTTTGTTGTGATAGACAAAGCCAGACACACGAGTGTGTTATTGAAAGAAGTGATAACGGGTTTAGAGATCAAACCCAAAGGGATCTACCTAGATGGAACCTTTGGCCGAGGTGGACACAGTCTGGCTATTTTAAAAGCCCTCGGTGAAGAAGGTCGTTTATACGCTTTGGATAAAGACGATGCCGCAATTGCCGCTGGCAAGGCGATCGCCGATACACGTTTTTGCCTAGAAAAAGGCAGTTTCGCAGACATAGAAAAATGGGCGCGTCATTGGGACATTCTGGGAAAAATTGATGGCGTGTTGTTGGATTTAGGGGTGTCTTCACCTCAATTGGACGATGCAAATAGGGGGTTTTCTTTTTTAAGAGAAGGACCTTTGGATATGCGCATGGATGTGCAGCAAGAACTCAGTGCTGCGAAGTGGTTGGCGAATGCTGAGATAGATGAAATGACACGCGTATTTAAACAATATGGTGAGGAGCCTTATGCTAGGCCGATTGCACAAGCGATTGCCGCTGCACGCGTGTTGAAACCTTTGGAAACAACACAGCAATTAGCAGATTTGATTGTTAAGATGGTCCCCGAAGGAAAAGCTTGGCGCTTGACGAAGCATCCGGCAACGCGTGTTTTTCAAGCGATACGCATCCATATCAATGGTGAATTGGAAGCATTACACCGGTTTTTAGCGCGGGTTTTGAGTGTATTAGGGGTAGGTGGCATAGTCGCCATCATCAGTTTTCACTCTTTAGAAGATCGTTTGGTAAAGCGATTTATACAAGAAGGGGCAAAGGGCGATCCTTATCCCCGAGATTTACCGATTCAAGGTGCCAAGGTGGTGCCGGGGCTTGAAAAAGGAATGGTTAGCCATGCGAGCGCGGAAGAAATTGCAGAAAATCCACGCGCGCGCAGTGCTGTTTTGAGAATCATGAGGAAAATAAAATGAGTGCGGTTGCTAAAGCGATTTTGTCCAGCGATTTTACCCGTGGACGTATTAAGGAATTTATCTTGGACAGTGAAGTTTTGATTGCGATTTTATTGGCTTGTTTATTATTGTTGAGCATGCTCGGTATTATTTATATTCGAGGACAAGAACGACAACTGACAAGCGAATTACAATATACGCGGCAACAGTACGACGATATGACGGTTACGCACTCTCAATTATTGTTGGAAAAAGCCACTTGGTCTCAACAAAGTCGGGTGCAAAATGTCGCTGAAACGAAATTGAATATGCAATTTCCGAATAATAAAAATATCATCGTGGTAGAGTAGTGAATGCGTATACACGCCATACCTGGCGATGGGTATTATTGTTAATTTGCGTAGGTCTCGCATTTTTAGGTTTGTTATTTCGTTTCGTACAATTAACGGTCATCGATCGCGGGTTTTTATTAAAACAAGGCGATGCACGCAGCCAGCGGATCATCGAACGTCCGGCGATGCGCGGCATGATCACCGACAGAGAGCATTATCCCCTTGCCATTACAACGCCAGTAGCTTCCATTTGGGTCGATCCCCAAGAATTTGTAGCGGATGAAGCCAACTTAAAAACTTTGTCAGGATTATTGGGCGACAGTGTTCCGCTATTAAAAGCACGGTTGAAATCCAATAGTGGTAAAGAATTCGTTTATTTAAAACGGCACATTTCGCCGCGTTTGTCTAAAAAAGTGATGGCTTTGCATTTGGCAGGGGTGCATACCCTTCGAGAATACAGACGCTATTACCCGGAATCCGATGTCACCGCGCAAGTGATTGGGTTTACGAATATAGACAACCAAGGCCAAGAAGGAATGGAATTAGCTTACAATCAATTCTTAGAAGGGGTGCCGGGCAAAGAACGCGTTTCCAAAGATGGCGTGGGACATGTAGTGGCTCTATTGGGAACTGTGCGTGAAGCAGAACCGGGCAAAGATTTGGCTTTGAGTTTGGATCACCGTATTCAATATTTAGCGTATCACGATTTAGTCGAAGGGGTGGCGAAAGCAGATGCCGTTGCGGGTTCTGTGATTGTGTTGGATATTAAAACCGGTGAAGTGTTAGCGATGGCCAATGTGCCTTCTTATAATCCCAATCAAACGGTGGATCCAAGATCACCTACTTTACGCAACCGTTGTGTCACCGACGTTTTTGAACCAGGTTCTACGACGAAAGCATTTAGTTTGGCGAATGTATTGTTGCAAGGAAAGTATACGCCGAATAGTTTAATCGACACCAATCCCGGTTGGCTGACTTTAAACGGACGTGTGGTGCGTGATCACGCGGGCAATGAAGGTGTGATAGATATGACCACCGTTTTAGTGAAATCCAGTAATGTGGGAACAGCCAAATTTACATTAACCACACCACCCAACAGTTTGTGGGAATTGTTACACAAAGTAGGTTATGGACAGTTGACAGGCAGTGGTTTCCCCGGCGAATCCAAAGGGAGTTTGCCTTTGCACAAATGGTCTGATTTTACTTTAGCGACCTTGTCCTTTGGTTATGGGTTGTCGGCAACGCCTTTGCAAGTGGCAAATGCCTATGCCACGCTTGCACGCGGTGGTATTAAAATGCCCGTAAGTTTCGTAAAATTACCGAATCCACCTGAAGGTGAGCGAGTCATAGATGCCAAAGTGGCGGAAGAAATGAAGATCATGTTAGAAGCAGTCGTCGATCGCGCCGCCGTAAAAGCCCAAGTGGCCACTTATCGGGTCTTCGGTAAAACCGGGACGATACGGGTCTTGGGTCCCACAGGCTATGATGAAAAACGCCATACTTCTTTTTTTGTCGGTGCAGCACCGGCTTCTAACCCGCGTTTGTTGGTCATGGTGATGTTACAAGAACCGCATAAGGGCTATTATGGCGCTCAAGTCGTTGCCCCTATTTTCAGCCAAATTATGGAAAAAGCGCTGAGAACTTTAGATGTTCCGCCAGATAAATTAGATTGAGCAGGCGATGGAAACTTCTCTTTCCACAGTGGGAAAGCATCGTTTAGCAATGTGTCCCAGAATGCCTTCTTCTAATGCTGGATGTTGAGGGAGCATCTCCGCATTTTCAACAGCTTCCAATAACTGAAGAGCGGCCTTTCTTTTTTCCAAATAAGCACACAGTGGATTAAAAACAGCAGTTAACTTTCTTTTAGTTTGAGCATATTCAGTTCTAAAAAAAGCAAGGGAGCCAGGGATGGTTGTTATGGATGAACGTGTCTGCCTTTCCGTGTCGTCGCGCAAAACAATGTATAATTTGATTATTGTTTTTTTGTCTTCTTCTGTGAATTCCCCTTGTGAAAATAGTATATCAAAATTCTGTTGAAAGATTTCTTTTAAAGAATCGTGTTTTTTGTAGTTGAAATAAGCTGTTTTGTAAAATGCATTTAAGACAGGAAGTATAAGTCTGGCTGGATGTTGCTCTAATAAAGAAACCAATTCTTCTTCTAAATTTTCAGATGCAATGATATCACCTGGTTCAATGATCCTAAGTGCAATATTAGCACCTGATTCAATCAGTCTCAGTGCAATCTCAGTATGCTTATTGAGAAGAGCCAGTATCAGCGCAGATCGATCGTATCGGTTACGCAAATTTAAGTCTGACTCATGTTGAAGCAGTAAATTGACAACATCGGTGAGGCCCTTTTCGGCAGCGAGCATCAGAGCAGAGTATCGATAGTTTGTACTACAAAAATTTAAGCTTGCCCCATGTTGAAGCAGTAAGTTTAGAGCATCAGTATGCCCATTTTGCGCAGCAAACATCGAGGCAGAAAATCCATTTTTTGGGTTGCGCAAATTTATATCGGCGTTACGTTGAAGAAGTAAATTTATGATTTCAGTAAATCCCTTATAAGCAGCGATCATCAGGACAGAGTTTCCTTGCTTATCCAGCAAATGTATATTGGCATTATTTTGCAGGAGTAAAACGACCACTTTGATATGGTTCATTTCAACTGCATATATCAGAGCAGTGTCCCCATTTTCAGGATTAACCAGATCTACATCGACTCCATTTTGAAGAAGCAGTAAACGTACGACTTCAATTTCTCCATTTTGGGCTGCACACATAAGAGGAGACCATCCGTTTTTTGGATTACAATAATTTACATCGACTTTATGTTCAATGAACCATTGTATGGCTGCAATATCTCCAATCCCGGCGGCTTTGTCGAAACAGGTTCTTCCAAAAGGATCCGCTGTGTCGTGAGAATCCTCTATAAGCAATTTACGGTTTGCCATTTGTTGTGATAGAAATAAATTGACAAATTCCTCAATCTTAGGGTAATCGTTTATCAAACACCAAAATTCACTGCTTATGATAACTTCTGTTCCAACACCAGCTTTTCTTGAGAGTCCAACTTTTAGAAAGGGTTCTAAATTCTCAATATCATCGAATTTTGCACGAGTTAAAATCTTGGTTTCTTTAGATTCTGAACCCATAACAGGCGTGCCTTCAAAATCGCAAAAAAACCAGGGTTCAGTAGGATGCTTCGGATCGTACCCTAATAAAGTAGCGTCGTTTTCATTACATAGGAATAGGGTAAAAGGAATGTGTGTGGGTAGTGCCTTAGAAGACTCTTTTAATATCCTTAAATAGTTTCCTAAATCATTCCCAGCTACATTATAAACGCCACAAAAAGCAGCGACTTTATGTAATCCCAGATCTTCTGGATGCGTTGTATGCGTTGTTTTAGCCAAGTCTTGGCCGTTGTAAGTTTTGTGCTCGGCATTTTGGATGGCGAGAAATTTATCAGGGTAATGGTGGATTAAAATGTTTTTAAATAACGTACGAATGTTGTCTTTGGTGTTTTTAGGCAGCTTATCAAAATTATCTGGTTCTAAGATCTGAACCTTGTCTATGAGTTCTTTCAGTTGTATCAACTGCTGTTCCAGCTCGAACATTTTTCCAGAGTGTAACTCTTCAACGATCACACAACACAGACCAAAGCACAGTCCTGATCCGGGCAGAGATAGTTCTTCATTAATATCACCTTGATAGCCTAATTGTGGTCCTAAATATTTCGCTAGTTGAACGAATTCGTGACGTAATGGATACATGTACCTACCTTCTTGTAGACTGGATATTTTTGTGCAATTATATCAAAAAATGTATTATATACAAATTTCTAGTAGAATTAACCGCTTATGGCTGTAGAGTTATATTTTATAGGTAAGGAAAGTAGCGTCACGCTAAAAATTATGCTCCTGCCCAGTTTCGAACCTTATAGAACAAAGAAAAAGCGCTTTCTTCTTCAGCTTGCCTTTTTTCTGCTTCCAGCATTGGAAGTACTAGCTTATTCGTAAGCGGCTCAAAAAAGTAAGATTTTATACCACTCTCTATATAGCCACTGCATATTTTCCCCAGGCCTATAACGATACAAGCTGATAAATCTCCGCAGATCTCTCCCGCAACAGCGGAAATAGTTGGTTCCACCCATTTGACTACAAGACCACTTATGGCCAAACAAGCAACTATGGATACAAATTTTTGTGATTTCTTAAAATACTCCCCATTTTTTGCTGCTTGTATGTCTTTATTTATATCTTTTATCGATCTCATATTTATTTTCTCCTTTTAATCGTTATAGAAAATCACTATTATTTTTTTTGAGCAATTGTAACAATACGTTCAGTTTTCGTATCCTTTAATTCAGAACCATCGATTCCACATTGACCGAGGACCTTGAATCCATTTTGAGTTAACATTTTCCTCAATTCTTGAGCAGTATAAAGTTGCAAAGTGATGATATTTTTAGATACTTTTGGTTTTTCCAATCCTTTCTGGGTATAAAAGGTAGTATAGGAAGTCAGAATTCCAGTGTTATCAATAATGCTATGTTGAAGTTCGCGTACTTTGATATCGCCTAAAGTTTCCATTCTTTCCAGTGACATTTTAACAATGTTATTTTTGTCTAAAACATACTTCAAATTGATAATATCAAAAATATAAATACCATCACCGTTTAAATTTTTATAAATATTCCGCATCGTTTTTTCAAACCCTGCTTTGGTGAGATGACCAATCGCATTAAATATGGTAATGGCAGCGTCAAATTTACCTACATTAAGCGTACGCATATCTCCCTGCAAAAATTGCATTTTAATTTTTTCTGCTTTCGTTTTTCTGGCCGCGATTTTCAGCATGCCTGGACTGATGTCAGAGCCAGTCACTTGATAGCCGCGTTTTAAAAGATAAAAAACCTGTGAACCCGTACCACAGGTAAAATCATGCACCGTTTTAACCTTATATTTCTTGAGTATTTTTTCTATCGTGCGATTGGTTATTTTTTCATTGGCGGTATTCTTGTGAAATAATTCTTCAAATTCACTGTCTTTATTATACCAATTTGGAATTTTACCATGTCGAGCCATTAGATTTTTTCCTATCCACAATTAAAATATGTCCGCTCGTTATTATATTGCATTGATGGTAATTTGTAAACCACAATGAAATATGGTATAATTTTAATACTCATTTGATTGCGGATAATTAGAAATATAAAGAGTTGTACAAATGGTAATTGTAAACATACTCAGTAACTTAATTAAAAGCAGGAGGTTTAAAAATGAGTTCTTCATCTTCAGATATATTATTCGAAAGCGTCATACAACCTTTAAAGCTAGCACAAATAACTCAGGTTGGTTTTGGTACATGCGATCTTGAAGCCATAGTAACAGATAAAAAACCCGTAGAAAGAAGAGAGCCACGATTACCTCCTAAAAAAGAGGGGGAAAAGATTGATGTTAGAGCAAAGATGGCTGAATTGTTAAAATTAGAGCATAACAACCTGAAATTATTGGAAGAGGTATATGAGATACTGTCTATTGCAGAGTTTCAAAAAATCTTTGAAGAGATTAGGGCAGAAGCTCAAGTTTTTACCGAAGTCATGAGTGCATTAAAAGCTTATTGTAAGTATGCGAAAAAGTGGTATTCATCCGATCCATCAAATAGCATCAGTAATGCGTTCTCTCAAATGGGGCTGTGGTATTCTTCTGAGTTCTTGTCTCGCGAAAACAGCCTTATTTTCTTTTTCCCGGAATTGGTTTTTTTATGTCAAATGCTTACACATCCATATCATCGCAAAAAGATTGAAATACTGTTTAACAGACAGTTAGAAAATAAGGAAGGGAAGATAGGAGAAAATGGTGAAGATATTCGAGATGTGGTGAAAAAGGGCCAGTTAGTCACAAACATGATGCGGTACTTTACTCATAGAGAATTAATCTTACGAGACTTGTATGTTGCGATCCCTGCAGATCATCCAGACGCTTCAGAAATAGAACGTGTCTACAAAGGGGCTATGGCCACTAATCTTTTTGTAAATGAAATGATGGAAAAGGCTAAAAGTAGAAGAGAAGATGTAAACTGTCATCAATACTGCTTGCGCAAAGTGTTGTGCAATAAAGAGTATTTCTCGGTATTGAAGAAAATGGCCAAAGAAGATGAGGAAACAACTTGCGCGTTGATTTTTTTAAGAGATTTAAGCTTGATCATAGACGAAGAAAGTTTTTTAAACAATACTATATGGGCCCAGTTTTTTGCTATCAAGGCTTTGGGAATGGAGATCCACATCCAGCGAATGTTTAAAGACCTTATTCCGGCTGTTGAGGAAAAACTAAGCCACATACGTCCTCTTTTAGTGCGATTTGTTCATTCAGATTCTTTTAAACAGAGCGCAGATCTGCTTAAACGTGAAAATGAAAATGAGGTTGATTATCAAAAAAGATTAAATGGGGTTGCTCAGTATGGAGGAGAGCTAATAATATTATATAAAGAGACCTTAAGTGAAGAGAGATTGAAAGAGGAAGCAAAAAAAGAAGCAATCAAAGAAGAGAAGAGAGAAGAAAGCAAAGAAAAAGGTAAAGAGATTGAAGTAGAAGTGGAAGTAGAAGAAGAAGCTGGAGAAGTAATCAATCAACAAGAAGTAAGCGCAATCCAGGCTTCAGCTAACGCTTCTTTACGCGCGCCTTTTGCACTTTATTACTTGAGTGTAGCGGCAAATAAAGTGGGTGATTTTATTGATGCGTATCCTGAAGTGGCAATGACTATTGGTGTTTTGTCCTGCTTAGCCATAGGGATTGGTATTGGAATAGCCACGGGCAGTGTGGGTATTGCGTTGACAGCGGCTGTTACTGTCAGCGTAGTTGGATTGTGGTGTGGCATTTTTTGGAATAGCACATCAAAGTGTGAAGATGCTCAAAAACAACTAGGATTCGGACCGAATATGATAGCCGGTTATGGTTTACTGTGGTGTCCCACAATTTAAATAGTATTTTATTTGCTCAATTTTAGCCAGCGCATTTTGATATCAAAATGACGCACTTTATTGAAATATTGCCTAAATAGTTGTGTTATAATTCAGCCAGAGTGTTCAATTTTAGACGATATGTATGGTTAAACTCAGCGAATTGTGCCGTGATTTTACGGATATTTCCCCCGATCTGGATCCAGACATTCAGGATTTATGTGAAGACAGCCGATATGCGAAGCCAGGCGATTTGTTCATTGCCCGTAAAGGGGACTTGAGCGATGGCCGGCGATTTGTCGGTGATGCCTTGAACAAAGGCGCGGTGGCGGTAATTTATGAAATCGCCGATGGTCAAGGATTGTCTATGCAACATTTGCAGGCGTGGGATCCTTCCATTCCTTTATTGCCCGTGAACCGCATTGATGAAATTTTGGGCACAGTCGCCAAGCGGTTTTTCAACGATCCTTCGCGCCACATGGCTTTGATCGGCGTAACAGGAACCAATGGTAAAACTTCGACAACGCATTATATTGCTCAAGCCTTAAGATCACTGGATTTTCCTTGTGGCTTGATTGGGACTCTGGGTTATGGAGCAACTTCCAACTTGATTTCCTCAACACACACCACGCCCGATGTGATCACACTCAATCGTTATTGCAGTCAAATGCAAAAAGAAGGGGTTCGTGCGGTGGCGATGGAAGTGTCTTCCCATGCGTTGGAGCAAAAACGCATTGCCGGTTTGCATCTGCACATGGGAGTATTAACTAATTTAACCCGCGATCATTTGGATTATCACCACACCATGGCTGCTTATGCCAAGGCGAAACGCAAATTGTTTACCCATCCGGGATTAAAATTAGCGATTATCAATGCCGAAGATGAATTTGGTTTGGATCTTTTAAAAACTTTACCGAATAATTTACCCAAATTAGCGTATGCTGCCGATAATCCGGTTTCGGGCTTGGGCGATGTTGCCCAAATTTATGCAACGAACAAAGTACTGTCGCCTCAGGGATTGGCTTTTAAGATTCATACGCCCGTGGGGGTTATTGCAGCGCAAACGACTTTATTAGGGTATTTTAATGTCGCCAATGTGTTGGCGACGGTCAGTGCTTTATTAGGCATGAATTTTTCCGCCAGCGACATTGAAAGGGTATTGCCCCTATTGCAAAGTGTCAATGGACGCATGCAAATGTTGGGCGGTGGCGCTAAACCGCGCGTGGTAATCGATTATGCACACACGCCAGATGCATTGGCTCAAGTCTTATTGGCGATTAAAGCCCATAATCCGGCGCGCGTTATTTGTGTTTTTGGTTGTGGTGGCGATAGAGACAAAGGCAAAAGGCCTTTTATGGGTAAAATTGCGGAAACGTACAGCGATTATTGCATTATCACCAATGACAATCCCCGACACGAAAAACCTTCTCGCATTGCCGAAGAAATTGTCACCGGGATGACGCAAAAATCGATGCGTGCTATTATTTTGGATCGCAAAGAAGCGATCGCAGAAGGCATTCATCAAGCTGGACCCAATGACATCGTGTTGATTGCGGGGAAAGGGCATGAAACTTATCAACAAATTGGCGATGTGAAATACCCTTTGAGTGATGTAGACATAGCCTTAGAAATATTAAGCATAAAGCAATGAACGTGATAAAACAAACAGCCTGTCATCCCTGCGCAAACAGGGATCCAGTTTTAAATTAGGATGAAACGTGGCACATTTTAAATTTTCACAATTGGTCAAGCCTTTGCATGCAGAACAAGAAGGCACGGACGTCAGTTTTAATGCAGTGAACATCGATTCACGTCAAATACAAACCGGAGACTTGTTTATTGCCATCAAAGGGCCGAATTTTGATGGCCACAATTTTATTTCCGAAGTGCAAAAACAAGGCGCCTGTGGAATTTTAGTTTCCCAAAAAGTCGCAAGCGATCTGCCTCAATTGCGTGTAGCCGATACACGCGTGGCTTTGGGTCAATTGGGTGCTTTAAGGCGAGCGCAATTAGCCGATTTGCCTTTGATTGCGGTGACGGGAAGTTGTGGCAAAACCACGACGAAAACCATGATGGCGTCTATTTTAAAACAACGTGGTCACACACTTGCCACTGAAGGCACATTGAACAACGATTATGGTGTTCCCTTAACTTTATTGAGATTACAAGAACAACACGATTATGCCGTGATTGAAATGGGTGCCAATCATTTCGAAGAAATTGCGTATTTAACGCAAATGGCGAAACCACACGTTGCCGTGATCACCAATGCAGGACCAGTGCATTTGGAAGGTTTTGGCAATGTGTATGGTGTCGCCCAAGCCAAAGGGGAGATATTTCGAGGATTAATCCCCACTGGAACGGCTGTGCTTAATGCAGATGATGCGCATTTTGAGTATTGGCAACAATTGGTCTTTGAACGCAACAAAGTGACTTTTGGTGAAAATCCCAAAGCGGATTACCGCGCCGTAGACATTCGAATCAATGCTGCACGCAAACCTGAATTTAAATTGTGTTCTCCTTTGGGGGAAATTGAAATCCAATTGTCTTTGTTAGGGCAGCACAATGTGTTGAATGCCTTAGCGGCTGCCGCGGCCACTGCACAATTGGGTGCGACTTTGAAAGACATTCAACAAGGTTTATTGCAAGTAGAACCTGTTTATAAGCGTTTGAATGAATACAAAGGTTTGCACGATGAAATCATTATTGACGACACTTACAATGCCAATCCAGCAGGCATTGCAGCGGCTTTGTCCGTGTTGATGCAATACCCCGGCAAACGCATTATGGTTTTGGGCAGCATGGGTGAATTGGGTGATCTGACTGAAGATTACCATTATGCTTTGGGCCTGCAAATTCGTGAAATGGGTGTTGACAGTTTGTTTGCTGTCGGCGATCTGACTCACCACACGGTACACGCTTTTGGAGAGGGTGGTCACCACTTTAACGATCAAGCCAGTTTGCTAACAGAATTGACTCCATTACTCAACAAAGAAGTGACCGTCTTAGTGAAAGGCTCACGGTTCATGAAAATGGAAAATATAGTACAAGCCTTAATTAAAGGATAGTCCATGATCGAATTATTAGGGCGCTATCTAGCGCATTATTATCACGGTTTTAACATCGTTCAATATTTAACATTACGTACTTTATTGGCTTCTTTAACCGCCTTGATTTTGTCTTTGTGGTTAGGGCCTAAAATGATCGCGTATTTACAGTGCTTGCAAATAGGGCAATCAGTGCGCACCGATGGTCCACAAACGCATTTGTCTAAGTCGGGTACGCCGACGATGGGGGGTACCTTGATTATTTTATCCATCGTGATCACCACTTTATTATGGGGCGATTTGGCGAATCTTTATGTGTGGTTGGTGTTAGTAGCTTTGTGCGGATTTGCCACGATTGGCTGGGTAGACGATCACCGCAAAGTGGTGCTTAAAAACAGCAAAGGTTTGCCCGCGCGTTATAAATATTTGTGGCAATCGATCTTGGGTTTCGGCGTTGCCATTGTTTTGTATTGTGTGGCGACCGAATCGGTGCAAACAGCACTCTATGTTCCTTTTATTAAATCTGTACACCCGCAATTGGGTATTGGCTTTATTATTTTATCCTATTTTGTGATCGTGGGTTCTAGCAATGCGGTGAATTTAACGGATGGCTTAGATGGCTTGGCGATTTTACCGATTGTATTGGTCGGTGGTGGTTTGGGCGTTTTTGCGTATTTAAGCGGAAATAGCCATTTTGCAGCCTATTTAGGGATTCCTTATTTGCCGGGCGTAGGCGAGTTGGCAGTTTTTTGCGGGACCATTGTGGGGGCAGGTTTGGGCTTTTTATGGTTCAACACTTATCCGGCCCAAGTGTTTATGGGCGATGTTGGGGCTTTGTCTTTAGGTGCTGCTTTGGGTTGCGTGGCCGTGATGGTGCGTCAAGAAATTGTTTTATTCATTATGGGGGGGTTGTTTGTGGCTGAAACGCTTTCCGTGATATTACAAGTGGGTTATTTTAAAATGACGCGACGACGTATTTTTCGCATGGCGCCGCTACACCATCATTTCGAATTAAAAGGCTGGGCAGAACCTAAAGTGATAGTTCGTTTTTGGATTATCACGGTTATTTTAGTGTTGTGTGGTTTGTTAACTTTGAAGGTGCGTTAAGCATGTATGCGGTAGTGGGTTTAGGTCAGACCGGTTTGTCGGTCATTGATTTTTTAAATCGCATTGGCGCGACTTGGTGTGCGATGGATACCCGTGAAGCTCCTCCGCACATCGATGCACTGCGCACACAATTTCCTCAAAACTCGATTCATATCGGTCCTTTAAGAGAAGAAGATTTCAAAGAGGTGAGTGAAATTGTTTTAAGTCCAGGTTTATCGCCACACGATCCGGTGTTGATCGCTTTGGCAAAACAAGGGTTCCCAATTATCGGTGACATCGAATTGTTTGCGCGCGCACATCGGGGACGCGTTGTGGGAATTACGGGTTCAAATGCCAAATCAACGGTCACGACTTTGGTCGCCAAAATGGTGGAAAAAGCCGGCTTAGAAATGCGCATGGGCGGAAACATTGGCATTCCTGCTTTGTCTTTGTTGCCAGACAACCCGAATACACTTCATGTATTGGAGTTATCCAGTTTTCAATTAGATACCACAGATTCTTTGGAACTGGAGGTCGCTGGTATTTTAAATATCACCGAAGACCACCGCGATCGCTATGCCACGATACAAGAATACATCGATTCTAAACACCGTATTTTCAAACACGCACAGCACATTGTGGTGAATCGAGAAGACGATAATACTTATCCGAATGATGTTGCAAACATAAAAACGAGTTTTGGGTTGTCTGTTCCCGCTTCTCAAACGTTTGGGTTACTCACCGAAGACAATCAAATGTATTTGGCTTATGGTGATATGCGTTTATTAGAGGTGAAAGAACTCTTATTACAAGGTCGGCACAATTGGAGCAATGCCTTAGCAGCTTTGGCGATTGGGCATAGTTTGGGTTTGGATTTTCCACCGATGTTGGACGTATTACGCACTTTTTCAGGTTTGCCACATCGATGTCAATTGGTGATCCACAAAAACCATATTGCTTGGTACAATGATTCCAAGGGAACCAACGTTGGCGCCACTTTGGCAGCAATTTCGGGGTTACAATTGCCAGGCAAACGGCATTTAATTTTAATTGCCGGTGGATTGGGAAAAGGCGCTGATTTTTCACCGCTGCGATCGGTTGTGAAAGACAGTGTGAAATTGCTGATTGTTTTTGGACAAGATAAATTGCGGATACAAGAGGCTTTATGGGGAACGACCGATATTGTAGATGCAGCCGATTTGCTCACTGCCATTGCTTTGGCAGATGAACATGCGGTTTCAGGTGATGTGGTTTTGTTTTCGCCGGCTTGTGCGAGTTACGATATGTTTGATAATTACGAACACCGAGGAACTCTGTATTGTCAGTGGGTGTTGGAGCGTTTGGCAGAGTAATCGCTAGATTTTAAAAAGAACGGCATTGGGACACCCCGCGATAATCAATGATATGAGTTATGCCGAATCATTTTATCAAAAGGAAGGAAGAGAGATATGAGAGGAATGCTCTACAAAAAACCGATCGCCGATCTCCAGAGTGATTTGGAATCAGATCATCATTTAAAACGATGTTTAACTGCGTTTGATTTAACCCTATTGGGAATAGGCGCTGTCATTGGTGCGGGTATTTTTATTTTAACGGGTGTTGCGGCTGCAACCCAATCGGGTCCAGCGATTGTCCTTTCTTTTGTTTTAGCCGGAATTGCCTGCGCTTTTTCAGCCTTGTCTTATGCCGAATTGGCGACGACAATTGGAGGCTGTGGCAGTGCATATGGCTATGCTTATGTAGGTTTTGGTGAAATTTTCGCGTGGATCATTGGTTGGGATTTGATTTTAGAATATGGCTTGTCTTGCGCAGCCGTTGCGATAGGCTGGTCAGCGTATTTTGCAAAGTTTGTCACGATTTTTGATTGGACAGTGCCTAAAACGTTTTTAAATAGTTTTCTGGCGTCTGGGATTGTCGATGTGCCAGCTTTGGCGATTATGATGTTTATTACCGTTTTACTGACTCTCGGTGTTAAAAATGGCGCACGCGTCAATGCAGTGATGGTGTTAGTTAAATTTATTACCATCACAGTTTTTGTGGCGGTGAGTGCGCCTTATATTAATTTTCATTATTGGGATAACTTCATGCCTTTTGGTTGGAAAGGTGTGATGGGTGGTGCAGCCATGATTTTCTTTTCATATATTGGATTTGATGCGGTGTCTACTGCCGCAGAAGAAGCCATTCAACCCAAGCGCGATTTGCCGATCGGGATCATTGCTTCTTTGGCGATTTGTACAGCGATTTATGTGGTTGTTTCCGGCGTATTAACTTTGGTGGTGTCTTACAATACTTTAGATACAGCTTCTCCAGTGGCCGATGTGTTGCTGCGTTTGGGACATGCCAGTGCAGCCAGTTTGATTTCCGTCGGCGCTTTGGCAGGATTAACCACAGTGATCTTAGTGATGTTTTACGGAATGAGTCGCATCATGTACGCGATGTCTCGAGATCGTTTATTGCCGAAATTTTTTTTGCATTTAAGTTCGCGCTTTCGCACACCCACTCGGATTTTATGGGCCTCGGGTATCGTAATTGCATTGATCGCAGCCACCTTGCCCATCGGCGATGTAGCCGAATTGGTGAATATCGGAACCTTGGCTGCATTCAGCATTGCTAATTTAGGCGTCATTGTCTTGCGTTATACCCAACCGGATTTGCCCAGGCCCTTTAAAACCCCTTTTGGGATCACTTTGCCATTCTTAGGAATAGTATTTTGTCTTTATTTAATGTTGAGCTTGTCTTGGATTACCTGGGTGCGTTTTTTCGTTTGGATGCTCATCGGTTTGGGTTTTTATTTGTACCATTTGCATCGAAAGGATAGGCTGAAGGGGTAGTTTTGAAATGCCAGTTGCTTCTGATTACGGGCGTAAAAATGGTATTACCTTGCCTTTTGCAATATCACTTTTTGTTCTTCGATGATCTTTTTAAAGGTAGCACTGGTCTGTCCCCAATTGACCAAATCGACTTTAAAAGGAAGATTAGATTCTGAAAACGCTTCGTTTAAAGCAGCATATAGATCTAAAGAGAGTGCTTTATCCTGAACAATCGCTAAATCTAGATCGGAATAAGGCCGGGCTGTTTTTTTTACTCTAGACCCAAAAGCCCATACTTCACATTGTGGGACATATTGTTGCAAGATGTCGTGGACAATTTTCCATTGTGTGGTAGTAATATCAATAGAAGGCATTTTGTCAGTCATCTTTAACCTGCGTGTTTTTTCAACTGTTCACGTAAATAACAAGCTTCTTTTAAGAAGTTAGGAATATACTGAACTACTTCCAAAGCAACTTCTTCATCATAAGTATGGCTTGTTTTGCTGCGTATTTCACGATATAGACGCCACGCCGGCCAATCGTCTAGCAATAATTTTTGTGCATTACCAAGGCGAATTAGATCCTGAAAGGGCATATCGTCGAATTGTTCTGGCGTAGCAGAAGTTAGCCTTAAATATCGTTTTAGCATTTTATGCGCGAGTTCATAAGTAAATTCAAATCGTTGAATGAGGCCATCTCGTAGTTGGCTATCTTTCACATGTTGTTGATAACGAGTTAGACCTTCTTCTAAACGAGCAATGCTTTTTTCCAGTGGAGTAATGTCAATTATCATAAGGATGATTTCCTGCATTTAAGATGTTCTTATTTTAAACAAACCAAAGAGTATCTGTCAATCTCTAATATGAACAGCGGTTTCAGATTTTGAAAAACACAAAGGGTGATAGCGCTTCTTAATAAAGAACAAGATATTTACAAAAACGCAACCACTGCCTTAGCCAAATCTGAAAAACGGGGATTATACAATAATTCGCCGCGATCTTCTTTGCGGTAATCGGCGCGCAATCCGTAGTGGGTGTTTTCAGGGCTGAAGGGGAGTCCATTGTGTTTTAAGACATAAGGCGGATCGTTGGGAAAAAAACCTTCTACATAATGAATGCGTGAATCGTGTTCAGAAGGTGCGGGGCTTTGATAAATTAAACAGCGACTGTCTTCTGTAGCATAGCGAGTAAAAAACTGCCGTGAAAATGCGCTGGAAATCACTTGATCGGCTTCAACAAAAGCCATAAACAGTTTCACATCCAATTTAGCTTGTGCTTGCATTTGTTTGCGTACTCGAAGCCCGAGTTTGTATATTTCAGCACACGCTTTCATGGGAATGGAACGGTATTTTGTGTAATTGTTTTCCTTTCTTTTGTGTAGCCAAGGGGTTATAGAGGCCAGGCAAGGTGTCAGCGGAGCGGCTAAAAAACGAATTTTAAAAGCCGGTGCCAAAGCAAAAATGCTTTGAATGGGTGTTTCTGGATGTCTTAAATGATAATCGATGCACAAGAGACCGCCGCTTGAAAAACCCAACAAATACACTTCATCGACTTGCGCGTGCAAAGCTTGAACACCAAAATCTATGGCTTGTTGCCACGCAGGGTATTGGATTTGAGTAAGATCGCCGGGTACAGTGCCGTGTCCAGGTAACAATAAACTGTATACTAAAAAATGTTGCTGATAAAAAACATGACCGAGATCCCTCAGACTAAAAGGCGAATCGAATAAGCCATGCACGAGCAGTACACCGCGTTTTTTTTCAGTGAGATTTTCTTTGGGAAGCCATGCAAAAGGCGAATTGGCTTCGATGATGATTTCGGGGTAATCGGTGTTTAAATCCAATCGCGCCAATCGAATTTTTCGGCGGTTAAAGTCGATGTATTCTTCGAAACTCTGGCCTTTGAAATCAAAAGTCGTGTTGTATCCGGAAGGTTGATAATATTGTCCATTCGCTTCTAACATCCCTTTACTCCTTCATTTTTAGCTTCGACAAACCCAGTGTCAACAGGCCCGAGAATACCTCAAATAATTCACATGTAATTTTTTCACCGCCTCTGCCAATGCATTTAAATCCCCTTCATTTTTTAAGACATCATCTGCATTCGCTAAGCGTTCTGCTCGGGAAACCTGTGCATCTAAAATAGAATGAATGATCCGATCGTCTAAATGATCGCGCTCTTTCAAACGCTTAATTTGTGTGTCCACATCCACATCGATGACCAAAATTCGATTTAATTCGGGGTAGGGGAATGTTTCAATCAACAGAGGGATCACTTCAATGCAATAGGGTGATTTTGCTTCCAGCGTTTTTTCAATCATCTTTTGGCGAATCAAAGGATGCAATAAGGCTTCTAACCACCATCGTTCTACTTCATTCTTAAAAACAATATTTTTAAGTTTCGCCCGATCGACATGCCCATTTTTTTCTAAAACAGTATCTCCAAAATGCAAAACGATTGCTTCATACGCTTTTTGTCCTGGAAGAACGATTTCTCTCGCTATCACATCGGCATCGATAATGGCAATGCCTTGTTGCGCAAAAAGTTGCCCGACCGTAGATTTCCCACTCGCAATGCCGCCGGTTAAACCTACTCGATACATCATAATCCTATCCATGCGTAAAACCATTGCATCCATTCAGGCAAAATAAGTGTAATAAAACCCGACAAACACAAATAAGGACCAAAAGGTAAAGGTTTTTGGAAGCTGTGGCGATGCAATGCGATTAAACTGAGGCCGGCGATAGCGCCGATGATTGAAGATAGTAATACAATAAAAGGCAGTGCTTGCCAACCCATCCAAGCGCCTAACAAGGCCAATAATTTATAATCACCTTGACCGATACCGTCTTTATGTCTTAACAATTGATACAAATGGGCAATAATCCACAAGCTCATGTAACCCACACTTGCGCCCAAAATAGCGTCTCGAGGCGAAATAAACGCGCCGTTTAAACTACACAATAAACCCAGCCATAAAAGCGGCAGCGTCAAATTGTCGGGCAAAATTTCTTCGTCTAAATCGATGAACGTGAGCGCGATGAGTCCCAAACTTAATACACCAAAAGCCAATCCAGGCAGTGTAAAACCATACACCCAAACGATGCCAAATAAAACGAAGGTGCTTAATAATTCGATTAAGGGATATCGATAAGAAATTTTGACCTGACAATTCGCGCAACGCCCTTTTTGCAAAATGAAACTTAAAACCGGAATGTTTTGCCAAGCTTTGATCAAGGCTTGGCAATGGGGGCAATGGGAACGTGGCCCCCATAAGTTGATTTTTTCAAAATGAAGTTCTTGGGTTTCATTTAAAAAATTTTGACAATCTTCTTTCCATTGATGCATCAACATGCGGGGTAATCTGTAAATTACCACATTTAAAAAACTGCCAAACAATAAGCCGAGAATCAGCACTATCATCCACTGCAATCCCGATGAGTCACGAATCGTATTCCATATTTCCATTAATGTACCACAGCTCCCAATTTAAAGACGGGTAAATACAAGGCGATCACCAACCCACCGACCAAGCCACCTAAAATCACCATCAATATCGGCTCTAAAAGCGTTGTTAAGTTGTCCACGGCGTGGCTGACATCGCGTTCATACAAATCGGCGATTTTAGACAGCATCGATTCCAGCGATCCTGCATTTTCACCCATTGCCACCATTTGCACCACCAAAGGTGGGAATACCTTAGTATAGCGCATTGCAGCTTGGATTTTTTGGCCTTTGGCAATTTCATCGCGGATTTTTGAAACGGCTGCGTTGAAGACACGATTGCCGGTGGCCTGAGCAACATTGTCTAAGGCTTTCAGCACGGGTAAACCAGCGCCCAGCGTGGTTGCCAGGGTATGCGCAAAGCGAGCAATGGCGGCTTTGCTTAAAATGTTGCCGAGAATAGGTAATTTGATGAATAAGCCATCTATTTTCATGGAAAGTGCTGCCTTGGGTCGATAAAAACGTTTCAGAGTATAGATCCCTACCATAAGACTGCCGAGAATGAATCCGCCGTATTGTCGAAGCATCGTTGATATGTGAATAACGACACGAGTCGCCAAAGGTAGAGGCGCATTAAAGCTGTCGAAAACTTCTTGGAAAGTCGGGACAATAAAAACCAATAAACCTAAGGTGATGACAAGTGCGACGACCAAAATAGTGGCCGGATAAATGAGCGCTTTTCGTACTTTTTTCTTCAATTGTTCGGTTTTTTGGGTGTAATCAGCGATCCGTTTTAGCATACTGTCTAAAGTTCCGGATTGTTCTCCGGCCGCCAATAAATGACAAATTAAAGGATTAAAATACTGTGAGTAGTGTTTTAAAGCCTGAGAAAAAGAAGTGCCGTTGGCAATGTCCGTTTTGATGGCAAGCAATACCTGTTTAGCCTGGGGGTTGCTTTCGATTTCTGCGATGAGATTTAAACTTTGGACGATGGGGATCCCTGCCTGAATGAGCGTAGCCAATTGTTCTAAAATCATCGCAATTTCACTGGGTTTTATGCTTTGATTCTGGGTTTTCTGAAATAAAGATTTTGATTTTTTTTGAATGGAGGCTAATTGAATGCCTTGACGTCTTAATTGTGCTTTGGCCAACATCAAACTTGGCGCTTCTAAATCGCCTTTTTGTATTTCACCGAGTGCGTTGCTGCCTTGCCAATGGTAAATTGCTGCTTTAGCCATGCTTTATGTTACTCGATTGATTTCTTCTAAACTCGTGATCCCATCACGAACACGATTTAATCCAGAACGTCTTACATTTTGCAAACCTTCTTCCAAAGCCAAAGCTAAAATAGACAGAGAATGGCCGCCTTGCATAATGGTTTCTGCGATTTTGGGTGAAATGGGCAATAGTTCATAAAGACCAATGCGTCCTGAATAACCCTGATGGCAATGTGCGCAACCCAAAGGCGAAGGAGCAAAAACATTAAAATCGCTGTCGATTTCAGCTTCCGAAAATCCCATTTGTATTAAACTGGGTCGCGGAATGTTTTCCAGCCGTTTGCAATTCACACACAAACGGCGCGCTAAGCGTTGCGCTACAATTAAAGAGACCGAAGTGGCGACATTAAAGGCCGGTAAACCCATGTTGAGCAAACGGGTTAAGGTTTCTGTGGTGCTGTTGGTGTGTAAAGTGGATAAAACCAAATGACCTGTTTGCGCCGCTTGAATCGCAATTTCGGCTGTTTCCAGATCGCGAATTTCACCGACCATGATTACATCGGGGTCTTGTCTTAACAAAGTTTTTAATATTCGGGCAAAGCTCAGACCCGATTTTGAATGCACAGCAACTTGATTAATACCATTTAAATTCATTTCAACGGGATCTTCAATAGTGGCAATGTTCAAGCTTTCTGTATTGAGTAAATCAAGCGCCGCATATAAAGACAAGGTTTTGCCGCTGCCAGTGGGTCCCGTCACCAAAATCATGCCCTGAGATTTTTGTATCGCTTCCGAAAATAAAGCTTGTTGTGCAGTTTCAAAGCCTAAGGCCTCTATATCGATATTTAAAGAAGCGGGATCGAGCAAGCGGAGTACCACTTTTTCGCCATTCACCGTAGGACAAGTGTTGATTCGAAAATCCACAGATTTGTGCGGGGATACTGCCGCTTTAAAATGACCGTCTTGAGGCAACCGTCGTTCAGCAATGTCGAGTTGTGCAATGACTTTGAGTCTGGCCGTGATCCGTTCAGATAAAGCCAGAGGAGGGCTGGCCGTTTCGTATAAAACACCATCGCGGCGATAGCGTATTCGATAATTTTTTTCGAAAGGTTCAAAGTGGATGTCGGAAACGCCTTGATGCATGGCATCGCGTAGAATTTTATCCACAAATCGCGTGATTGGCGTATCGCTTTTATCGAGCATTTCGGGCTCGATATCGAATTCAGAGTGAAGGCTGACATCGGCCAAAGCGTGGCTTGCTTGTCGTCTTAACACTTTTTCGATTAAGTCATTTAAGTCTACCGTTTCCACTAAAATGGGGTGCGTCTGAAGCCCCGTTTTAAATTTGAATTCATTTAAAGCCTTTAAAGCGGTGGGATTATCGATGGCCACATAGAGATGTCCTTGATTTTTGTACAAGGGCAATATGTGGTGTTCCAGTATCAACTGAGCTTCGATGCAATCCAAAGGAATGTGTTCAATAGCAAAGGCTTTTAAGTCTAACGCAGGAATTCCAAAGTCTAGACAGACAGATTGCATAGAATTTGAGATCATTTTATGAATTTTTATTAAATAAGCGGCGTTCATATACCGAGCGGCAACCTGCAAGGAGCGGACTGAAAAATATCTGCTCCCTGACGGTCGTGGCTCGGATCTTTAACATAAATTGTGCCCGCTGGTTTTACAACCACTCTTGGGATCGACAGTCCAACTGATCGTATGATCGGTCGCGTTGAATGTTGGCACCAAGACGTAGGTGTCTTCAGCAGTCATCGGGCTTTCATCCCAAGGCGTTGCCGTGATCACGCAGGATTCCGAAATAGCAACTCCCGCCGTTTTTTGTGAGGCACTAGGTGGGATTTCGGCTAAAGGCGTGCACTTGGCTTCACCTGCTGCCATGATTTGTGCTGAAACATCGGTCTTTTTTGCCATAGCCGTATTCTGGACTTGGACAAATTTGGCTTTAGCTACGTAATTGCTGTATTGGGGAATGGCAATGGCGGCTAAAATACCAATGATGGCGATGACTATCATTAATTCGATTAAAGTAAACCCGCGTTCTGAATTTTGCATATTATTACTCCTAAACTGGGAAGTCGTTAACCGAGCCGCGACCGTGAGGGAGCGGTTGTCATTTCACCGCTCCCTCACGGTCGCGGCTCGGTTAAATCGTCGTTATTAAAATGGAATATCGTCGTCAAAGGCTTTGGTGTCACCTGCGTTCATCGACATTTCTGCAGGAGGCGGGGCCGATCGTGAACTGCTCTGTGAGAAACCGGCATCGCCTTGAGCGCCTGCGCGATCCAACATTTGCAAATCATCGCCGTGGATTTCAGTGGTGTAACGGTCTTGGCCATTTTGATCTTGCCATTTGCGTGTGCGGATTCTCCCTTCCACATAAATTTTCGACCCTTTTTTCAAATATTCGCCGGCAATTTCCGCCAAACGTCTAAAATAAACTACGCGATGCCATTCAGTCCGTTCTTTGTTTTCACCAGTGTCTTTGTCTTTCCAACCTTCACTGGTTGCCACGGATAAATTGGCGACAGCTTCGCCATTCGTCATGTAACGAACCTCGGGATCAGCGCCTAAATTACCGATTAAAATCACTTTGTTTATACCACGAGCCATTTTTTTCTCCTAATTTTACTCTTCGCATTTGATTTTTAGGATCTGTTGCCGCAGCGCCTACCCTAAAAACCAACTGCTGTGAGTAACTTTATTTAATAAAAAGCGTTTACACGCCGACTATATCTTCTGCCACGAATTTTTTTCTAATGCTGCTAGTATAAACCAAATTGCGCTCAAACCCAAGCCCACCACAAAAATAGCGGTGCTGCCCATTTGGCCATATAAAACACCACCGAGTGCACCGCCGCAGAATATGCCGAAAAATTGACAAGAGGAATAAATTCCCATGGCAGCCCCTTTTTGGGTTTTGGGTGCAAGAATGGAAATTTGTGCGGGCAATTCAGCTTCTAAAACATTAAAAGCGATGAAAAAGAGAATCAAATTAAGTGCTATAGACCACAAATGGTTGTGTCCGAAGATCAAAAATAATTGACTGAGGCTGAGTAGCGCAATCATAGCCGGAACCATTTTACGCGCTACTTTTTTTCGATGCGCATACACGATGAGCGGCATTGCTATTGCAAAAGCACAGCCGATGATGATCAAATAAAAGAGCGGGCTGGTGCGGTGTGTGATCAAGGGGTTCAGTAACAGGGGAATGACCACGAAGTTGGCCATGAGGATCGCGTGTTGAATAAAAATTCCGAGATTCAATCGGAGTAAAGCCGTATTCTTAAGCAATTGCCAAAGCGGTTTTAAGTGTGGTTCTAGTTTTTCCTGAGGCCGTTGCCACAAAGGTGCGGGCACTTGGGTGTGCAAAATCAAAATTCCTAGAAGCGCAAGCACGGCGGTTAAGCCAAAAATGGCTGGAATGCTGAAATAAAAACCGATCACCGGGCCTAGAATGAGTGCCAAAGAAAAAGAAAGGCCTATCATCATACCCATCATGGCCATGGCTTTAGAGCGTTGTTCTTCGCGTGTTAAATCGGCCATAAAAGCAATTAAAGTACTGCCGATGGCGCCACTGCCTTGTAGTGCACGGCCAATAATAATGCCGTCAATGGTGTGGGCCAAAGCGGCCACCACACTACCTAGGGCAAATAAAATTAAGCCGAAAGTGATGATGCGTTTGCGCCCAAAACGATCGGATAGTAATCCAAAAGGCAATTGCAATAAGGCTTGGGTTAAGCCATAAATGCCCAAAGCGAGTCCAATACTGGTAGGACTGGCCTGTGGCAATTGGCGTGCATACACACTGAAAGTGGGTAAAATCATAAACAAACCCAAGAGACGTGTGGCAAAAATACCCCCTAAAGCAAAGGTACTCCGCCGTTCATTGGGGGTCATTGTGTAACTTTTGCTCATATTGTATTCTATCTTGGCTCGCAGTACGATGAGGTCAACATTATACTAAAAAAGAGAGAAAGAATGCAGTCTATTATTATTCGCGGTGCGAGAACCCACAATTTAAAAAACATCGATTTGAGCTTGCCGCGCGATCGTTTGATTGTTGTCACGGGCCTTTCCGGTTCGGGCAAATCTTCTTTGGCTTTTGATACCTTGTATGCAGAAGGGCAGAGGCGTTATGTGGAATCGCTGTCGGCGTATGCCAGACAATTTTTGGCGGTGATGGAAAAGCCGGACGTAGATCATATTGAAGGCTTGTCGCCGGCGATTTCTATCGAACAAAAAGCCACTTCCCACAATCCCCGTTCTACCGTCGGCACCATCACTGAAATTTACGATTATCTACGTTTGTTGTTTGCCCGAGTGGGGCAACCGCATTGTCCCACACATAAGACTGAATTAAAGGCGCAAACGGTGAGTCAAATGGTGGATCAAATTTTGAGTTTGTCTAAGGACACTAAAATTATGTTATTAGCTCCCGTTGTTGCGGCACGTAAGGGAGAACACCTTAAATTATTAGAAAATTTGAGAGCCGAAGGGTTTGTGCGCGCACGCATCAATGGCACTTTGGTGGAATTGGATACTTTGCCGACTTTGGCTTTGAGACAAAAACACCACATTGAAGTAGTGGTGGATCGTTTAAAAATTCGAGAGGATTTACAAACGCGCTTGTCCGCTTCTTTGGAAACGGCTTTAACCAAAGCCAATGGTGTGGTGAAGATTGCTTTTATGGATGAACCTGATCGCGAAGAATGGCTTTTTTCTTCTAAATTTTCTTGTCCGCATTGTGGTTTTAGTTTGAGTGAATTAGAACCGCGTTTATTTTCTTTTAACAATCCTTTGGGTGCGTGCGCGCGTTGCGATGGTTTGGGTGTCGAACGATTTTTTGATGAAAAGCGTTTATTAGAAGACGAGCATTTAAGTTTAAGTGAAGGCGCAATTCGAGGTTGGGGTTCAGGCAATCCCTATTATTTTTCGATCTTAGAAGCTTTGGCTGAACATTATGATTTTTCACTCACGGTGCCTTACAAAAAATTAAGTAAGAAAGTCAAAGAAATTTTGTTTGAGGGATCGGGCAAAGATAAAATCACCTTTCGATACGTGAGTGCCAGTGGTCGACGATTTCGACACACACAAGCTTTTTTAGGGATTATTCCTTTGATGGACAAACGGTATAAAGAAACCAATTCTGATACCGTGCGTCAAGAATTGGCGAAGTATTTGAGTACAGAGCCTTGTCAAACCTGTTCGGGGAGTCGATTAAAACCAGAAGTCGTTCACATTTTAATAGAAGGACAATCGATTGCCGATATTGTAAATTTGTCGATTGAAAAAGCGCATCAATTTTTCGCACAATTGGTTTTAGCAGGATACCGGGGCGAGATTGCGAATAAGATCCAAAAAGAATTGTTGGAGCGTTTGGGTTTTTTGATCAATGTGGGGCTGGATTATTTGACTTTATCACGAAGTGCAGAAACTTTATCGGGCGGTGAAGCGCAACGCATTCGGCTGGCGAGCCAAATTGGTGCGGGTTTGGTAGGTGTGACCTATATTTTGGATGAACCTTCTATCGGATTGCATCAACGAGACAATGGTCGTTTGCTGCAAACTTTAACGCGTTTGCGCGATCTAGGCAATACCGTCATTGTGGTGGAACACGATGAAGAAGCCATACGCATGGCCGATCACATTGTGGATTTAGGACCTTTTGCGGGCAGTCATGGCGGTGAAATCGTAGCGCAGGGCAAGGTGGAAGACATCATCCACGCCAAACGTTCTTTGACCGGAGATTATTTAGCGGGACGCAAAAAAATAGCGGTTCCTTCGAAAAGAACACCTTTGGATAAAAACAAACAAGTGACGGTGAAAGGAGCTTCCAGTCATAATTTAAAAAATATCACAGTATCGATTCCAGTTGGGTTATTGACTTGTGTGACAGGCGTATCGGGTTCTGGGAAATCGACTTTAATCAACCACACTTTATATCCCTTAGCGGCGAAACAATTGAATCGCGACAGTGTTTTGAATAGTGGTGTGTATGACAGTGTGTTGGGTTTAGAACATTTTGACAAGGTCATCAACATCGACCAAAGTCCTATAGGACGCACACCGCGTTCTAATCCTGCGACGTATACAGGATTGTTCACGCCTTTGAGAGAATTGTTTGCCGGCACTCAAGAAGCCCGCGCACGCGGTTATGCGGTGGGGCGTTTTAGTTTTAATGTGAAAGGCGGGCGCTGCGAAGCCTGTCAGGGTGATGGTTTGATCAAAGTCGAAATGCATTTTTTGCCCGATATTTATGTGTTGTGTGATGTGTGTCATGGCAAACGCTATAATCGCGAAACCTTGGAAATTTTTTACAAGGGAAAGAATATCCATCAAGTTTTAGATTTCACCGTGGAAGAAGCGCGTGAATTTTTTGACGCCATTCCTGTCGTGGCGCGTAAATTACAAACTTTAATCGACGTTGGATTATCGTATATTCGCTTAGGGCAAAGTGCAACGACTTTGTCCGGTGGAGAAGCACAAAGAATTAAATTGGCGAAGGAATTGTCGAAACGCGACACCGGCCGCACTTTGTACATTTTAGATGAACCGACGACAGGTTTACATTTTCACGACATCCAACAACTGCTGAGTGTTTTGCACGAATTGAGAAATCGCGGCAATACGCTCGTCGTCATAGAACACAATTTGGATGTGATCAAAACCGCAGATTGGTTAATCGATTTAGGCCCCGAAGGCGGCGACAAAGGCGGCTATGTTTTAGCAACCGGAACGCCGGAAGATGTCGCCAAGGTGAAAGCATCGTATACGGGGCAGTTTTTGAAGGAGATGCTGTAAATATCATCGTCTTGGTATAAAGGGCTAAGTGGCTTAGTCTGCCCTTTATACGCAAGCTTAGCCATTTGACATACAAGCGACCGTATTAAGTAAAGACTATGAAAATGTGAGACATTGCTTGCAGGTGTTTCATGCTATGGCGGCATTGGCCTTTTTTGTTGCTTGCAACCAGTTGAATCAGTTTTCAACTGGTCGCCTTTGAATTAGAACGTCTTAACCGAGCCGCGACCGTCAGGGAGCGGAGATTGTCCGTTTTATAAAGGGAAATTATCATGAGACCAAATTACGCTCAAAATGTTGCTGTTAATGGACTGGGTGCACTATTACGTCGAATCGAAGCACTCAAGGAATGTGTAGTAGGCCTGAAAAATTTAGACGAAGAGATGGATGCACATTTTAATTTTTCTTTTAAAGAAGAAAAGCTGCCTATCATCGATCTCGCTTTAGGAATGAAACGCATTTGGACTAAGCATGAAGAGAAGGCCATAAAAATCTTAAGTATTTTCTTGGAAACTCTGAAAGAAGATATACCCAGATTACAGGAGGCTCAAAAAAGTAATGATATTAGGGCCTGTTGACATTTGTGTTATCGGCTGCAAAATGAGTAGAACCGGCCACAATCACAGCAAATTTTCGTCAAATATTCTCGATATTATCCTCAAATTTGCTGTGATTGTGGCCGATTCCCTCATTTTTCGCTTCGACAACCCAAATGTCAACAGGCCCCCTAAAGCAGTGAATGAAGTCTTACATGACATACGCGATGGTTTGTGTTTTAGTGGTACAACTCGCTTAGAAAAAACTTTTGAGATTTTACGTGTGAAAGTGGAATTAAATGATGATTTAGAGAAAATAAGCGCATTATTTTCCTTAGCTTATGAGGAAGTGCGTTATTTTGAAGAAGCGTTTGAAAAAATGAAGTATAGACCTTCAGAAAAATAATTTTGAATGTGTTTTGAAATGCGGTTATTTCTTACTAGTTGACAAATGTTTTAAATGTTTATATTATGCATAATAATATAATTTATTATGGCATATTAATGGGAATTGATCAAAACTCAGACAGGCCTCATGATAAATTCGTGAAGAGCATGTTATGTAAACGACCCGTGATCATCGATTTTTTTAATGCAAATTTACCCCCAAAAATACGGAACGAATTGGAACTGGAAACCTTAACCATAGAACAAGGCACTTTTATCGATCGAAGATTACGAGGAGGCTATACAGATGTTCTCTGTAAAGTGATGACGAAAAAATGCGGTGAAACTTACCTTTATTTACTCATCGAGCATTATTCGGGCGCCGATCCTCTGATAGCGCTGAAACCCGTCAATTATGTGATGCGGATTGTAGACCATCACATTAAAGAAGCAACGAATGCCAAGAGAGACCCGCTGCCTTTGCCTTGTGTATTTGTGACGATTTTGTACAATGGAAAACGGTCGTATAAAGGAGAGCGGCAGTTTTTTAAATTGTTTGGGGATTATGCTGAGATAATGGAAACGCAATTTACAAAGGGTTTTAATTTTGTGGATCTTTCTGTCGAAGCGAAGGAAAATTTGCGTGGAGAGGGATGGGCATCGCTGATGAAATGGTGTCTGCGGTATGCCATGCAAAGGGAATTTTTGCCTTATTTATCGGAATTTGGCTTATTTGTAAAAGATGTTGTGGGCAATTCAACTCTCACAGAAAGCGATATTAATCGCATTGAAATTATGTTACAATATATGTCGATGTCTTTGAATACTGAAGCGGAAAGTGACATTTTGCTCAAAGCATTGCGCGCAACATTACCACTCGAATTGGAGAATACTATGGCTACTTTAGGTCAACAATTAATTGCAAAGGGTGAAGTCAGGGGCGAAGCTAGGGGCAAAATTATAGGTGAAGCTAAAGGGATTACAGAAACATTAGACGCTATCACCTTAATTCAACAAAGCGAAGACGACGAAACGAGCATGCGTCAAACAAACTTAGATTTAAAAACCATTCAAACGCTTCGCAAAAAGCTTTTACATTAATCAGTCGCGTTTCAAACTCGCCTGAACTTCATTCATTTGCGCTTGGATCTTTGCTTTGTTCGTCGCAGAATTATTAGGCAAAGCCATGGCCATTTTGAGTTGATCCAAAGCCTGACGCGGTGCGCCCATACTCATCAAATAAGCCGCGCGGGTTTGATAGGCATCAGAAATGAAGCCTGATTTTCCCTGAGCTTGGGACAATAATTCATAAGGAATGGAATCGTCGGGCACATTCAACTGATGTTGTCGCAGCAAAGCCAAAGCTTGTTTGGGCTGATTGTTTTCTAAGAGCGTGGCTGCATAATAATAAACGATGGCATAATTGTCTTCATTAGCGGCATACAATTTGGCAAAGGTATCCAAAGCTTCTTTGTATTGACGATTGTTTGCATAGGCTCTGCACCAAGCGATGCTGATCCACACATTATTGGGATCTTGCTGATGCAAACGATTGAATATCGGCAAAGCTTCAGTTGATAAGCCGGCATTTTTTAAAGCATTCGCATAACCATATTCTACGGCTTCGCGGTGATTGGCGGGTGTGAGGGTCAATTCTTTTTTATAATCGTTGACGAGACTGCGGCTGTTTTTGGCGGTTTGTCCTCGCAGTCTATTTTGTAGGAAATCAAAACCCGGATCTTCTGTATAGGGTTTTGCTTTGAAATGAGAGGCGCGACTTAAGCTATCGGCAATACGGTTGTTGGTCAGAGGGTGAGAGCTTAAAAATTCAGGCGGCGTATTGTAAAGGCGTTCATTGCGTTGGAGCGTGTCTAAAAAATCCGACATGCTCTTCGGATCAAAATCCGCATCGTACAAAACCTGCATGCTGATGTTATCGGCCTCTTCTTCATTTTCTCTGGAAAAATGCAACATACTTTCTTGAGCACCGGCCATCGTTGCTGACAATGCGCCAGCCCCCGCATTGGGATTGTAAACACCAATGGCAGCAGAAGCCAATAAACCGGCTAGTGCAGATAATTTGACTTCTTTGGCTTTTTCCATGATACGTGCCAAATGGCCTTGGGTGATGTGCGTGATTTCATGTGCTAAAACGGCAGCCACTTCAGATTCATTTTTGGATTGAATGATGAGTGCGCTGTTGATGCCGATATAACCTCCGGGACCGGCAAAGGCATTGATGTCAGGGCTGGCTACGACAAAAAAATGAAAACTCTGGCCGTTGGTGTGAGCTGCTTTCACCAAGCGATTGCCCAGAGTATTGATGTATTGCGTCGTCAAAGGATCATCGATGACTCTACCACTGGCCTTGATAGATTGGAAAAATTGTTTGCCCAATTGCGCTTCTTCTAGATCGCTTATAGTCGGTGCATTACTATCCGTCATAGCGGGTAGAGG
This sequence comes from Pseudomonadota bacterium, assembly GCA_021782495.1. Taxonomy (GTDB): domain Bacteria; phylum Pseudomonadota; class Gammaproteobacteria; order UBA1113; family UBA1113; genus VFKP01. Next base: position 75,994 of record JAJXUV010000010.1, read on the forward strand.
GATGTCCGCATACAGCATTTGCGTATACAATAAGAGGAGAAAAAGGGCCAAGGCTTTGATCAATTTTAAAACAGACATAGGCAGGCTCATAGAATTTTGATTCAATAAAGAGGATATTATAGCGGATGTTCAGGAAAAAAGCACCTCATTATTTAGACACACGAGGGTTAAATTGTCCTTTACCCCTATTAAAAACCAAACAAGCCTTAAAAACTTTGCCTTCGGGTGAGTGTTTGGAAATCTGGCTGGACGACAAATCGAGCATTGTCGATCTTCGGGTATTGTTTAGCACTTTGAAAATCAGTATCTTGGAAGAAGGGGAAACGACAGAAGGCTGTTACTTTAAAGTTCAAGGGTGATAATTGATGTTAAATATATTGCAAGTCTGGTACAAACGGTATTTATGTGAACCCGAAGCCGTTTATTTGTTGGTTGGCATCGCTTTGATTTTGGTGGCTATGACTTTTTTAAGTGAACTCTTTGCCCCGATATTCACCAGTTTGGTGATTGCTTATTTGCTGGAAGATATCGTCGCGCGTTTGGAAAAATGGCATTGGCCGCATGCCCTGGCAGTGACGACGGTATTCGTCTTTTTTATCAGCCTTTTGGGACTGGGTTTATTTGTGTTATTGCCTTTATTGTGGCAACAAGCTTCAAATTTATTGCTTGAATTCCCCAATATGTTGAGTCGTAGCCATCAATTCTTATCGAGTTTGCCGGAACGGTATCCGGATTTTATTTCTGTGGATCAATTTAATACCATTGTAACGAGCCTAAAAACGGAGTCGATGCATTATGGTCGTCTTATTTTTAGTTTGTCTTTGGAGTCTCTATCGACTTTAATCACTTTGGGGGTGTATTTGATTTTAGTGCCAATGTTGGTGTACTTATTTTTGTTGGATAAAAAAGGGTTAACGGCTTGGTGTAATCGTTATTTACCCAAAGATAAAAGTTTGATTTTATCCATTTGGCATGAAGTGGACATTCAATTGGGGAATTACATTCGTGGTAAATTGTTGGAAGTAGTGATCGTTACCTTGATGGCTTTTATGGTGTTCTTTTTATTGGGTTTAAATTACGCGGTATTATTAGGTGTTTTAGTGGGAATATCTTCTCTGATCCCTATTTTAGGTGCTGCCCTAGTTTCAATTCCTGTGCTGTTGGTCGCCATTCTCGAATGGGGTTGGAGTATGCATTTATTGTATTTAGGGCTTGCATACGGTGCTTTGTTGGTATTTGATGGGAATATCTTGGTGCCTTTATTGTTTTCGGGCGTTGTTAAAATTCATCCGGTGGCCATCATCATCGCCATTTTATTTTTTGGCAGCATTTGGGGTTTCTGGGGCGTGTTCTTCGCCATTCCTTTGGCGATTTTATTGAAAGCTTTGATACAGTCTTGGCCTAGAGTGCTAGAAACTAAAAATGAATGAACATTCTAAAAAAATTAATCTTTTTATTATGCGAGACAGTTATGTTAGACTATCTTTTGTTACAAACGAGTAATCTCCTATTAACAGAAGAGGTGCTAAGGATGTAAAACATGATTTGGCTTTTTAACCAGCACAAATCATTTTATTCAATAAAACAGGAGTTTTAAGGATGTCTTCTAATCCACAACAATCTACCTCAGCCTCGAGCTCGTCATCCAGCACATCTTCTCAGCACAGTTACTACGGGCTAAATCCAGCCATACTTGATTATGGTTCTATTAATGGCAGTGAAGAAGAACCCATCATTTTTTTACCTGGGGAAACAAAAACCAAAATCGTATCGGATAGAGAAGAGGATCTTAAAAAACTTTCTGAGATTTGTGCAAGAATAGATCGGTTTTGTAATGGAGGAATTTTTTCGGTAGAGAAATTCCCTATTTTTTTAGAAATTGGCTCGTTAGCAAATAACTTACATTTAAATGATCGAAAAGAAGGTAATCATGATTATATTAGAAATAAATATGGTTCTATTGATAGAAGTCGTCAAGCAAAACAGAGACAATGGGGATTAGAGATAATTTATTTAAGCGCGTTAGAAAAAATATTTGAAAGAGCAACTCAAGATCAAAACATATGTAGAGAAGTATTGGTTGTAACTTTTGAAGATTGGTTTCATGATTTGCATATTATAAAAGAAAAAATCAAGCTAATATTGCGTGTCGAAAGTGAATCTAGTATAAGCTATGAAAATGCCTTAAAAGGATTTGCGGCTTTAAAAGAAGCTAAAAACCTTATTCTTTTTACTAAATATTTTTATTCAAAACTAATTGTAGAAGAACTTCTGAAAATATTAGCGGATGAATGTATATTGCAGTTAAATTTTAATAGCAGAGAAGATAGGTATTATTTTGGAAGAGTTTTATCGATTGTGGGGGAGTTGTCTAAAGATCTTAGAGATTTTGTCAACCCACAAAAAGAAAGTGGGCTATTTAGTTTCTTCAAAAAGATAAGAGATAGGGGACTTGCACATACATTTTCAGCAATGGTTTATGATCCGGCTCCTGAGAAAATAGAATATTTTAATTTATTGAGAAAATTGTTAGTTTCTAATTTCAAGGAAATAGTTTTTAATTTGCATCAAAAATTTTGTAAACTTCCTGGTGAAAAATATGAGCAAAAATGGGAAAATATTAAAGGTTTCGCATTAAATCTAGGCGACTTAACTTTCCAACAAAAGCAAGAGTTAAAAAAATTAAAGCACGTAATTTTTAGCAGAAAACCTGATGACATCAGTAGATTGGCTTCTTCGCAAGACAAACAATCGTCTGCAATTTGTACAAATTTCAAGAATACCGAAAAAAATATTAATGAGCAGGTGTTATTAAAAATAGGAGTTTCTTTTAATTGCGCGCCAGGAGAAAGTTCTTTGCAATGTACTAAAAAGGAAGCTAAAATAAAAGAAAAACTAATTAAACATTCTAGTGTTTTGGCAATAAAAGATTTTCCTGGATTGCTTCGTTGTATAAATACCATGATTAGAAAAAGTCAAAATTGTGATAAGATACTTCAAGATATAGCAGAAAGAAAGAAAAAAGCGAAATATATGGCATCATTGAAACCAATCAAAGAAGAGATAAAAGAATTAATTGTTCACTACAATAGCGTATTGAGCAATTTCAATGATTCTAAAATTATCATTAAACAAGAATTTTTGTCAGTAGATTCTTTGGAAGAAATAAAAAAAGAATTAGAGCAAAAAAAATCAGATGTAGAAGAATATCTGTTAAGAAAAGAAGAAGCTCTGAGTGAAAAAGATAAAGACACTCAAATAGAGAAAGCTATTACAAGCTCGAAGAAGTATCTTGATAAAACTAAAAGGCCGAAAAAAGAAAAAAGCAAAGATATTGCTAACCCAAAAGAAAAACTTAGAAAGAAAATCATTCAAATTTCAAAAGAACTTGATTTTCTTATAAGCGTATTAGAAAACGAAAATTTTACAAAAAATAAAAAACAATATGTAGCAGAATTCTCTTTTACAAAAATTGGAGGACTTTTTGCCAAGATAGAAGAAGAAATGAAAAGCGTTTATGAGATTTTATCAGCTCTTTCCTCAAAAGAATTTTATAGCTCATTTAAAGAAACCATAAAAGATAGAAATAAATTAATGCACGATATTCTTTTGAGAAATAGGGTGAATGTTTCTGCGACGCTTTTTAGGCAAACGTTACCAATTTTACCTGAATTAAAAGCGATGCGAGAAATAATACAACATGAAGAGAAAAATCCGGATGCAGCATGTTTGTTAAAGCTAGGAAGTGCATTTGCAACATTGAAGAAATATGAAGAAGCTTTTGATTGTTTTGATAAAAGTTTCCAATTACTTGTAGCCAAGGAATTGCTTGAAGATAATAAATCTTTTCAAGCGAAGGAAATTATTGAACAGAAAGCTGGTATGTTAAATGTATTTTTATTGATGGCAAAAACTTATGGTAAAATAGGAGACGAGCTAAGCTTGGCAAATAAAAAAGAAGCGGAACTATTTTACAAACTAAAAATTTCTTTTTTAGAAGAACAATATTTGTCTTATGCCAAAATATTCATAGGAGATGATCTGGAAAATCCTAGCTATATTCCACGCCCAATAGCGGCGGCATATAACATGCTCGGTAATACTTATAGTGATATCGATTGCTTTTCTGAAGCTTTGATTTATCATAAAAAAGCTTTTTTAATAATCAAGAAAAAAAGAGGTTATAAAGATCAAGAAGCTCTTTATTTGTTTAACACGGCTGCTACTTGCTATTCGCAATTAAGAAGAAAAATCGATTCGACTGATTTTTCAGACGCAAAACAATTTGAATACCCCATTCAAGAGATGAGATTTGTGGTGGCGGCTTTGTGGGAAACGAAAAATTATTATGATGAAATTGGCTTTGTTAAGGCAAGTTCAGATTACATAAAGATAATGTCTTTCCTTATAGAAGCATTGCTTTATACAGGAAGTCCTATGGATTTATTACGCGCACAAGAATTTTATGGTGAGTTCAAATGTATCATAGAAAAATTTTCCGTAAGGGAAAATTCACAAGAGGTTTTGAAACTAAAAGAGCTAGGACCCCTTATTTCTACTTCCAAACAAGTTTTTGATAGTTTAGAAGATGCTGCGGAGATAAGAAACCAATTTCAAAAGCAAAAAATATTACTTGATTTAGATTTTGAAATAAAAAATTTAAATAGTTTAGTTATGTTTTATGATGATAAATTCGGTGTTTTATATGATTTTCAAAAAAGAATTCAAAATGCGAAAAGAAGACTTTCCGAACTTGAAAAAGATTCACCTGTCTCGAAGCAAACAAGGTTTTATTTTGAAGTGGTATCGTTGAGCAATCAAGCTTCGATTCACTTTAAAAGAGATCAATTTGGGGTTGCTTTGTCCGAATATAAACAGGCACTAAAAAAGTTAGAAACGGAATATCCAGCGTTTATTCCCGCGATTTTTCTAGGAGACTTGTTTGAAAATATAGGTGATACTTATCTGAGGTTAGAAAAAAAACAGAAGGCATTAAAATATTTTAAAAAAGCTCTAGAAGCTTACGTAAAATATAAAGGGTTGAACGATAGAGCTTTCCAGATCCCTCTTAAAATTATAAAATTAAATCAGGAGCTTTACGGAGAAAATTGTACTGCGGTGAGCATGAAAATGGCAGAAGAAACATTAAATAATTTCAAGAAAATAGTTAACGAAAACGATCCTAGATTAAATTTATTAAAAAGAATTGCCGCTACATCTTATAGTGTCGCAGGAGAATCTGAAAAATTATCAGCAATACTAAATAGTATGGATGAGAAATGTTTTAGCAACCAAGAAGAAAAATTTCTAAAAGAATATTCTAAAGAATCCGAAAGAGAAAGAGCAAGGAAACTGGGAAGAGATTCTCCTATTACACGTTTGGGAGATTTGCATGAGTCGTTGGTTAGACGTGTACAATTAATTGTCAATAGAAGCCATGTGAATAAAACATATGCGCTTTTTTTGAGTATTATAGAGAGAAGGGAATACAATATTGCATTAAGAACAGCCTGTAAGGCTTGCAATAAAGGAAATAAAGATGTATTTAACTTAATCCTTATATTACTTGATTATAAAGATGTATTTTCAATAAATTTAGATGAAAAAAGTAAAACAGACGGTCAAGCACCAATTCACTATGCTGCATCGAACTGCAATAAAGATCTTTGCAATTTATTGGTTTCAAGAGGAGCCAACAGAGCGCTTCTTAATAAAGAAGGAAAGAGCGTTGCTGAAATTTTTTCTATGGCTAGTAACAGCTCGCTACGCCATAATTGAAAGCATGGTTGCTAATCTGATGAGAGTCATCAAAGATATACTAGGGCCTGTTGACATTGGGTTTATCGGCTGCAAAATGAGTAGAACCTGTCAAAATCACAGGAAATTTTCGTCAAATGTTCTCGATATTATCCTCAAATTTTCTGTGATTTTGCCTCGGCCCCCTCATTTTTCGCTTCGACAAACCCAATGTCAACAGGCCCTATTATAAATAAAAATATTTTTTAATACCAATACCAATACCAATACCAGTACCAGTAACAGTGATATCTTCTAAACTCCGCGCTCTGGTTCCATCACGGCGTCTAAATTCAATTCATCACACAGATTGATGAATTCTTCTCGCAGTTCGGCTAAAGAAATATTGGCGGGAATGTGAATTTTCATCGTCAAAGAGAGCATTTCGGTGCTGGTTAAGCGAGCGGCGAAAGATTCACAGTGGAGATCGCTGATGTTAATTTTTTGTCGCATAAAGAATTGACTGAGCGTTGGAATGATTTCCGGTCTTTGGGTGGTGATAATGTCTACCGTATAGGTAATCAACTTTTCTGCATATTCACCCGGATTACAACGCAATGTGCGAGTGGCAAAATCGTATTTTTTAGCCAATGCGTCTAAACTGGTTTCCAATTTGGCGATGTGATTCCATTTGCCATTAATTTGCAGCAACATCCCAAAGCTGGTTCCTAAAACCGTGACGTGAGAACGCACTATCCAGCAATGGTGTTTTTTGATATGCGCGGCAACGGCATTTAAAATACCAATGCTATTTTTTCCCAGAATTGAAACAACCAAATATTGTTCCATGAACGGGCTCCTTCTTAAGAAATTGAATCTGAGCTTTTTAACCGAGCCGCGACGGCGAGGGAGCGGTGCGAGATGCGGTGGCCCCCAGCCACCTAGAACCCCACTCCGTCAGGCCAGTTGGGCGCGGCCAGCCCCATGACCTTGTA
>JAJXUV010000014.1 GCA_021782495.1 Pseudomonadota bacterium
CAATTACGATCATTTTTACCAAAGTGGTGTTGACATTGCAAAGGAATTGCACGAATTGGGTTATGAGCGACTGTATCTTTTATCGGGTGATTATTTTAGAAAGGGAGAACTTCCGGATTATTTAACAATCATCCCAAAAGAGAAAATTGATGAGATGAAAGATTTATAAATTCTACAGGATTGTTACTTATTATTCCTAGAGATCATCCACCAAACTACTCGCGCCGATCCGAAAAGTGCGTGGATTTAACCAAGCTGTTCCCATCAGCTCTCGAGCCAAATACAAATAAGCATGCGCTTCCGGCAAAGTGCGTATACCACCCGATACTTTCAAACCGACAGCCGATTGATGATTTTGCTCAATCAAGGTTAATAAAGTATAAGCCGCTTCTAAAGTAGCGCCCATCGGAATTTTACCGGTAGAGGTTTTAATGAAATCCGCGCCATTGTCGACGACCATTTGTCCAGCCAAACGAATCAAAGCAGGTTTTAACAAAGCACCGGATTCAATGATGATTTTCAAAATAGATCGCGGACATTGCGTGCGTACCGCTTTTAAAAAGGCATTGACTTCGTGAAAACGGCCTGCTAAGAAATCTTGATAAGGTAAAACGGCGTCTATTTCATCGGCTCCATAATGGAGGGCCGTATTGATTTCATTTAAAACGGTATCTAAGGTACTGCTGCCTTGAGGAAAATTTACAACCGTGGCTATTTTTATTGGAGTGTTTTTCAAGTTGTGTTTCACACGCGCGATCGCTTGCGGATAAACGCACACCGCTGCAACGTCTTCTGCTTTGGTACACAAAGTGTCGATGGCTTGATCGTCATCGGGACCCAGATAAGTCAAATCCACCAGACCACGGATCAGAGAGACGAGTTGAGGTTCTATGGGTGCAAGGTGCGCTGCTTCGATGAAGCGACTGGACTCTTCCATCAAATGGGTCATCGTAATGTCTCCACAAAAGCTGAAATTAATTTTTCCATATCTTGTGCAATTTGCTGTGCGTGGTACAAAGTGCCTTCATGGCTTAAGATTTCTTGACTCATCCCTGCGCCCAAATTGGTGATGGCAGATACTGCTGCGACGCGCAAACCACAATGACGCGCCACAATGACTTCAGGCACCGTCGACATACCTACGGCGTCGGCGCCTAATAAACGCAAAGCACGAATTTCAGCAGGCGTTTCAAACATAGGGCCTAAAACAGAAGCATACACGCCTTGAGCCAAATGCACAGTGACTTTTTTAGAAGCGACTTCTAATAAGTTGCGTAAAGCCGGATCGTAAGCATCTTCCATACCAAAAAAACGCGGACCAAAATCTTCTTCATTTGGACCGATCAAAGGGTTGTGTCCTTGAAAATTAATGTGATCGGTGATCATCATAAGGCTGCCTGCCGGAATGTCTTGGTGTAAAGAACCCGCGGCATTGGTGAGCAATAGGCTCTCGGCGCCCAATAATTTTAAAGTGCGAATATAGGTTTTAATGGCCTCACTGTTAAAACCTTCGTAATAATGCACGCGCCCTTGTAAACACACTATTGGAACACCATTCAGTTCACCTAAGGACAAGGCATTGGCGTGGCCCTGAACTGTTGATTGGGTGAATCCTGGAATTTCCTGATAAGGCAAAATAGTGGCATCCGTTAAGCGCTTGCCAATCTCGTTTAATCCAGAACCTAAAATCAAACCCAATTTGGGTTGAAAATGAGGTCTTGCTTTTTGAATAAAAGCAGTGGCTTTTAAAGCAGCTTCTGTCATGAAATGTGCTCCAAATTGTGCGGACCAAATGAATGGGGCAATAATTCACCGAGAGTAAAAGTGGCGCGATGGCCATTTGTATCTGCGATGTAAATGCGGGTATCCTCGTTGGCAAATTCGCGGATGCGTTGTCGACAAGCGCCGCAAGGGGTGCACAGGGCTTCGCCGCTACCGATTATCAAAATTTCAGCAATGTGTTGAATGCCTTCCGTGATCATTTGGCTAATAGCCGTGCCTTCTGCGCACAAAGTCAGGGAATAAGAGGCATTTTCTATATTGCAACCACTGTAATAGTTGCCACTCGTTGTTTTAATGCAAGCACCTACCGGAAAGTGCGAATAAGGCGAATAAGAGCGCTTGAAAGCAGCTAGGGCTTTTTCGAAAAGAGTTTGATCGGGTGTTGTCATAAAAATAACCTCTGAAGTATAGGGCCTGTTTACAATTCCTTAGGCCGAGGTGGAATTCGTTGATTTTTGAGGACCGCAGCGGAGTTTATATTGACATAAATGAGTAGCGCAGCACAAAAAATCAACGAATTACGCCCGGCATAGCGAATTGTAAACAGGCCCTAAGAGTATAACAAAGAAAAAGCCCCTGTCACCAGGGGCTTTAAGGAAAGAGCATCTACTACTAGATGTAATAGGTGAGTGACAGGTATGGACCCATCAAAGAGAAATTGTCGGTGTTGATCGTACCGATTTGTTGAGTGACGACAGGAGCACCTCCTGGAACTTGATCGACAACCACCGCATCCGCTTGGATCATGTCAAAGACACCCGCGTAACGAATGGCTTCATAACCGCCTTCCAAAGCAAGCACGGACGCGTTGCTAAAGGTATAGCGGTAATCTAAACCTATCTTTCCAGTCAAGGCACTGGTGGTTCTGTCTTGGTCTGGAGATTTGAATTTTCCATTCAATGTTCCAAACGCTAGTTTAGAAGAAGCATCCACAGAACTGGCCAGTACAGCGCCATCAAAATGTCCGACCAAACCGAAGCCCGAAGACCACAAGCCTTGACGCACATCAAAACCAATTTCCGGGCCTACGCCTTCGAAATCACTTTTGACATTTCCTGCAGTGAAGTGCAATTCATGGCTCATGTTTGCAAAGCGCAGACCGATAGAGGGCTTAAACATAAAGCCATTCGGCGATTGAGAATAGGTGTGACCAAACCACAAATCATATTGGTTAAAGTTGTAGACAAGATTCGCATCACTCACCAAATCGATACTGGCAGGATTCGGTAGGTTCACGTTGAAGAAAACGCTACCAAAAGACTGTGGATCTCCGCTGGAATCATTGACAGCATGTGTATTGCTGTGGAAATACAAGTAGTCAAATTCCAAATCGTTAGCGGATTCGCCAAAATTATATCCCAATTTAGCGCCAATGCTCCAACTTAAGTCAGGATCAAAGGGTTTGCTTTTAGAAGTCGTGACGCCAGTGGCTGGATCGTGGTATTGCCAACTGTCGGTGAATTCGCCAATTCCAGTTTCGCCTGGTTCCAGGTATAAACCGGTTACACCCACATAAAACCCGGTTTTCATTGGTGCAGAACACAAAAGACTACAGGGCTGTTCAGGGGGAGTGTAAGTGCCAGCCAGCGCAACTGTGCTGGAAGCGAGACATAGTCCTAGGGAGATAAGACTATATGCGGTGTGTTTCATTTTCATTGAATTTTCCTTTTCGAAATAATGCAGGCCAGGGTCAACAGACCCTCAGTTCTGTAGTATCCTAGTTATACTACATTGGGAACCATTGTATGGATATTAAAATAGAAAAACAAGCATTTTTTCAAAAAAAAATGCGCGGATGAGATTACTATATTTAACGATTGGACGGTAAAATATCTCGTTTTATTTGTGAGACCAAATCCAAATAGGCAATTTCACCTTGAGACCCATGGGGATCAATTTCGATGCCATGAATAATTAATTTTGAGGGCAATTGATCTAGGACTTCGCCCAACAACAAAGTGTCTGCCAAACCCCATCCATGGCTGGACAAGCTTTGTTGATTGACTTGGAAAGCATGAATGTCTTCGTAGCGATGCAAAGTGCCGGGTGCTTGATGGCTTACTATCGCATCGACTAAATGCACTGTGTCGAAAGGTTTCATGCATTCTAATAAATGCCAATAAGGTCGATCGTAATAATCTAAGTGAATTTTTAAAGTGGGATCTCGTTTTAAACATTCAATGACACGATAGGCGATATAGTCTTCACCAAAAGGTGAACCGACGCCGATCACCGCTGTTTTACTCACCATCGTTTTACTTTTAAAGTAAGGAAATGCGTCGAACAAGAAATGCAAGGATCGTAATTGCGAATGACCATTTCACTGTGAAGCCGCAAATCTGCATCGCTGTGATCGAGTCCATAGTGCATGAGCGATTGTCGTAAATCTTCTTCTATACGCGCTTGATTTTGACTCGTGGGGGGAACGATTCTAGATGAAGTCACCAGCCCTGCTGCATTGAAAGCATAACGATGCCACAATAAACCCCGCGGCGCTTCGGTGCAACCAAAACCAATGCCAGCACGAGGCGTGAGTGGAACACAAGGCGCAGTAGGTTCCACATAATTTTCCATAATGCGAATGGCTTCTAGCATGGCATAATAAATTTCCACCGATCGCGCGACGATGCTGTGAAACATGTTTTGCGTGGGGAAAGTAATTTTACAGCGATCCAAGACAGTGTGAACAGCAGAAGGTAAGCGATCAAAATTTAAATTCAACCGTGCCAGCGGGCCAACCAAATAAGGCTTGCCGTGTAAATGACATTGCAAAGCCGTGGAATAAGGTACTTGAGATTCTTTAAGATGTTGATCAAATTCGCTGATGTCAATGTCTAACCCTTGATCGGATACAATTCGTCCTGCATTCATCGGGTATTCGTGTGGATGACGCAGAGAGACAGAAGTAAAAGTTTGTGTACTTTTTGCCAGAGGCAAAGAGGCTGACCATTGCACCAATTCTTCTGCTAAAGGCAAAGAGCGTTTAAATTCGGTTAATACCGTTTTAACGGCGCTGGGTTTAGGCGCTGCATAAAAACCACCGACGCAAGCCCCCACGGGGTGAACAGAGCGTTTACCTAATAAGCTCATTAGATCTAAGCCCAACCGGTGTAAATGCATGCCGCGTTTAACGACTTCAGGGTGATCTTTGGCCATCGCAATGACAGAAGGGTATTTTAAAAAATCCGGGGCGGCTAACAAATGGATGTGTAATCCATGACTTTCCATCCATTCACCGCAATAAAACAAACGACGCATATCGTGGATCCAAGGTGTTATCGACATTTCAAAAATGTGCTCAACGGCATGGGTGGCACTCATTTGATAAGCGACGGGACAAATGCCGCAAATGCGCGCGACGGCATCGACCACTTCATTGGCAGAACGGCCTTCTAAAAATTTTTCAAACAAACGGGGTGGTTCGTAAATCGATAAGGCTAAGCTTTGAATTGCATTGTCGCGAATCTGCAAATGCAAAGCGCCTTCGCCTTCAACGCGGGCAATGATGGGAATGCTGAGATCTTTGAATGAATCAGTCATGGTTTTTTCTTAGTCCGTAATTTCAGTCCCGCTTCTTTAAAAGCAGGCGCATTGTTTTGAATGAATAAAAAGCGTCTGGCAATTTCGGCATCAGATAACCCCAAACTCGACAGCCATTGTGTGAATGAAGCGGTATTAGTATTTTCAGCAGGACCATAGCAAGCATAGCAAGCGCGTCCTACACTGGGACACAAAGCGCCACACCCTGTGTGCGTTACCGGTCCCATACAAGGTTCACCTTTGGTTACCATCACACAAGTATAGCCCAAACGTTTGCATTCCAAACACACTTTGTCTTTTGAAGCAGTTGGATTTACTTTATTTAAGACAGATAATAAAGAAGCCAATATTTGTTGGGTGTTTACTGGGCAACCATAAATTTCAAAATCTACCTTGATGTGATCGGAAATAGCAGTAGATGTATTTAAAGTAGAAATGGTATCGGGCGTGGCATAAATTGCTTTCATCCATTCTTGAGTGTTGCCAAGATTTCGCAAAGCTTGAATGCCACCCGCCGTTGCACAGGCGCCGATGGTGATCACATAACGGCTGTTGGTGCGAATGTGTTGAATGCGTTCTTTTTCTTCTGGTGTAGAAATACTGCCTTCGATGTAAGCCACATCAACTTTCGCTAAAGGATTAATCGGCCCCATTTCTACAAAATGAACGATGTCTACTTTTTCTGCCAAATCCAATAAATCTTCGCCCAAATGCAAAAAAGCCAATTGACAACCGTCGCAAGAAGTGAATTTGTGAATCGCAATGCGCGGTTTTTCCATATTAAAATCCTTTCTGAGTTAACAAAGCTTTGACTTCAAGATAATTGAATACGGGCCCTTCCTTACAAATAAAATAACCCCCAAATTGACAATGGCCGCAATGTCCCATCGCGCATTCCATATTGCGTTCTAAACTTAAATAAATGGCTTCTTCCGGCACTTTCAAAGTGCTGAGTCGTTCTGCTGTTGCACGCATCATCGCGCCGGGACCGCACATCATGACGATAGTATTGGCTGTATTTAAATGCACTTGATCTAGTAATTCGGTGATGAGTCCTGTGTGTCCTGGCCAATTCGGAAGACTCACATCGGCTGCCAAAGCGACTTGTACATTGGGGCAGGATGCCCATGCTGCGTATTGTTTTTTGAAAATGAGATCGCTACTGTGTTTTACGCCTTGTAAAATCATGAGTCGGCCATAATCTGCGCGGTGTTTTAAAATAAAATGAATGATGGAAACACTGGGTGCGCAGCCTAAGCCGCCGGTGACAATCAACACATCTTTGCCTTTGGCAGCTTCTAAAGGCCAACCCCGACCAAAAGGACCGCGTAATCCCACGCAATCGCCGACTTTTAAAAGCGATAAACCCTGTGTGACTCTTCCCACACGGCGAATAATGTGTGCGTATTGCGTGTCATTTTTTCCATGTTCTAAAATGGAAATAGGGACTTCACCGACACCAAATAAATACAACATATTGAATTGTCCCGGCTGAAAATCATAAGAAAATTCTGGACGATCTGAAAAAGCCAAAGTCAGCGTGAATATATCCGAAGATTCTTCGCGTCTGGCTACCACATTCATGTTAACGGGGGTGTCGATCGGATGCTTATTTTTTTTCATTGGATTCTCCGGAAATGGCGGCCATTTCTTCGGTTAAATCGATGCCGACAGGACACCAGGTAATGCAGCGACCACAGCCCACACAACCACTGGTGTCGAATTGATCCCACCAGGTGCCCAATTTGTGGGTTAACCATTGTTTATAGCGTTTTTCAGTGGTATCTCGTATGACTTGGCCATGTATGTAACTATGCCCTTGCGTAAAACAAGAATCCCATTCGCGCGCATGGACACTGCCATCGTTTTGCGCGGTGGGCGTTTCAGTTTGATGATGGCAAAAACAAGTGGGACAAACGGAAGTGCAATTGCCACAAGACAAACACCGTTCAGCCACTTCTTCCCAACGCGGGTGATTGAGATTGTTCATCAATATATCGCGTAAAGCACGACTGTTGTTTTTGGGCATGCGTTTGCTTTGCATGTTTGCCGCATGTTGTGTTCGCAATGCTGCTTTTTCTAAGGCTTTTTTGGTGGCGCTTTCACAAGCGAGTGCGTGAATGAGGGCTTCCCCTTTTTCAGAACCTATCTCGACTACAAATCCATCTTCGATTTCGGTCAAAGCCAAATCGTAACCCGAAGTTGCCTTTGGCCCCGTTTGAGTCGACACGCAAAAACAATTTTGACTGGAATAACTGCAATTGACCGCGACGATCAACAAATGTTGTCGATGCCAAGCATAGTGTGCGTCTGTGTATTGTCCGGTTAACAAAGTTTTATCTTGTACTTGCATGGCCGCTAAATCGCAGGCTCTGGCACCGATCAAAGCAATCGGTTGGTGTTCGGGCAAAGTTTCTTGAAAGAGATATTTGCCTTCGGCGTTTTTTTGAACACGCCATAAAGATTCTTTGGGTTTGAATAAAAGGGGTTTAATGGCTTGGGGTCCATTGGCCCAAGCAAAGGCTTCAGTTTCTTCGCTTTTTTCTAAACGATAATACCCCGGTTTTTGCGCATCGCGCAGGCCCCAAGGCAGTTGATCTGCGTCTTTTAAGTCGTCGAAAATAATAGCTCCTTCTCGTACTTGAGGTCCCAGGCAACGATAACCTAAAGCACTCAGTGCAGCGAGTAGCTCGTTGATTTGTTCGTAGGCTAAAAAATAAGGCATAAAAAACTCCTAACAAATCCTTGGCAATTGATCTCCGGTCAGCCAATCGACGATGCGTGTGCCGCCAAAAATCGTTTTCATTTGCACAAAACAATTCGAATCGGCAATGACTTCGCCGATGACCGCAGCTTGCTTTCCTAGAGGATGCGCTTTCATTGCGATTAACACTTTTTCTGCATCGGAAGCACTACATACGGTTACTAATTTTCCTTCATTGGCGACGTATAAAGGATCAAGTCCTAATAATTCGCACGCACCTCGAACGGCATCGCGCACCGGAATGGCATTTTCATCGATAAAAAATCCCACGTCATAGTGATTTGCCCATTCATTCAAAGTCCCAGCCAAGCCGCCTCGGGTGGGATCGCGCAAACAATTTAAATGAGGAACTGCTTCAAACATCGTTTTGGTTAATTCGTGTAAGGGCGCACTATCTGAGATAAGATCCGTATTAAATTGTAAATTTTGTCGTTGTGACATCACGGCAATGCCGTGATCGCCAATAAAACCACTCAAAATGATTTTATCTTCTGGCGAAAGCTTATGGGTTATATTGACATGCTGTGGCACCGCACCAATGCCTGTGGTTGTAATGAACACGCCATCGCCCTTGCCTTTTTCAACGACTTTAGTGTCACCTGTGATCACAGCGACATGAGCCTCGCGTGCGGCTTTAGCCATGGATAATACAATTTTTTGCAATTCCCTTAAAGCGAAACCTTCTTCTAAAATAAAACTGGCGGATAGATACAAAGGCTTGGCGCCGGCCATTGCGATATCATTAATAGTGCCATACACAGCCAGACTGCCGATATCACCGCCTGGAAAAAATAAAGGAGAAATGACATGACTATCGGTGGTCATGACCAAACGAGAGGGTTCTACTTGAAAAGAAGCTTGATCCTGAGCTTGAGCAAGCCAGGGATTGTCGAAAGCAGGCATGAACAATTGTTCTACCAATTGATGTGTGGCTCTACCGCCCGCACCATGGTTCATTTCTACCACGCCGTGTTTCAAGTTGATTTTAGGTTTTGCTTTAAAGATTTCTGTCGTCATGAGATTCTTCCATAGGCATAATGCGCCGCACACGCCCCTTCAGAAGACACCATACACGATCCTAAGGGATTTTCTGGGGTGCAAGCCGTGGCAAACAATTTGCAATCTTGGGGTTTTTTCACACCCCGTAAAATACGGCTGCATTCACAGGCTTTGTGTTCTTTGCCTTCTGGAATGTTTAAAGGGAAACGCAATTCCGCATTAAAGGCATCAAACTCTTTTCGTATTTGCAGAGCGCTGTGTCGAATCCAACCTAGGCCACGCCATTCAAAGGTATCGCGTAATTCTAGGGTTTTTTCGATGAGTTTCAAAGCTTGTGTGCTGCCAGTAGAAGATACGGCTCGAGTATATTGGTTTTGAATGCCATATTCTTGTGCATTGATCATCTTTACCAGCATGAGAATGGAATGCATGACATCCAAGGGCTCAAATCCGGCAATGACCACGGGTTTTTGAAATTTTTCTGCGACGTTTTTATAAGCGTCGCTGCCAATGACGATGCTGACATGAGAAGGTCCGATAAAACCATCCAAGTTGGGTGAGGGTTCGGTGGTATTTTCCAACAAAGTGTGCATGGCAATGGGGGTTAACACGTGATTGCAAAAAATGCTGAAATTCTTCAACTTTTTTGCTTGCGCTTGCATTAAAGCCACGGCTGTAGGCGGTGTGGTGGTTTCAAAACCGATCGCAAAAAAAATCACTTCTTGAGAAGGATTTTGTTCAGCGATCTTTAAGGCATCGTCGATAGAATAGACCATGCGTACATCAGCCCCTTTAGCCCGCGCTTTTAACAAACTGTATTGATCGCTGCCGGGCACACGCAACATATCGCCATAACTACATAAAATAACTTTAGGAAGATGCGAAAGTGCAATCGCATAATCAATGCGTGCAATGGGCAATATACACACCGGACAACCAGGACCGTGAATTAACTCTATATTTTTAGGCAACAAGGAAGGCAGTCCATATCGATGAATGGCATGGGTATGACCCCCGCAAAATTCCATTAAAGCGTATTGGCGATTGGGATCGACGGCTTCCTGAATTTTCTGAGCCAGTCCTTTCGCGATCTCGGCATTTCTAAACTCACTAATGTATTTCATCTTTTATCATTTCATTCAACAAAGCCAGGGTTTTTTGCGCTTCTTGTACATCCAATTTGCTTAGAGCATAACCTACATGCAAAATCACATAATCGCCCACTTGGATATTGTCGACCAAGGCGATGGAAATTTCTTTTTCAATACCGCCGATATTGACTATCGCTGAAGGGTAGTCTTTTAAAGCGATGACTTCTACGGGCATGGCTAAACACATACCAGATCCTTAAACTGATTCCCCGCTATCCAGGCTTGTCCTAAACTGATTGTACTGTCATTGGGCGGACAAATTCGCGGATACAGCGGCTTTAAATTTTTAGCACTTAAATTTTGTATTAATTGTTCGCTTAACACTTTATTCAAAAAACACCCTCCGGCCAATAAAACCGTTTTTAAGCCTTTTGATTGTGCCATGCCTTCAACCCATAGGGACAAAGCTTCAGCCAGCGTACCGTGAAATAAATCAGCGCCTTCTGCTGGATCGCAATTTAGCAAGGTATTGAATAAGGGTAACATATTTAAATGCGTATCGCGAATCTGCCATCCTGCTGGATCGACAGTTGGCACAGACACACGACTTTCCAATAGCATAGCGCCTTGTGCCTCATAATCGGCTATTTCACATAACCCTAATAAAGCGCTGGCTGCGTCGAATAACCGTCCGGCACTGCTGGTGGCGGGACAATGAATTTGTTTTTCTAATAAAGTGGCAATGGCTTTGGCTTGTTCATGTTGCCCGAATTTACGTTCAATCCAATCAGATTTCCCCAAAGCGTGTAAGACACTGGCGGCCATACGCCAAGGTTGTTTGATGACACGATCTCCGCCGGGTTGCAGCAAAGGTTGTAGCGATCCTAAGCGTTGAGAATCGGTGCCATGATGATAAAACAATTCGCCGCCCCAACTCTGATGATCTTCACCTAAGCCGAAACCATCTAAAGCCAAACCCAATGCGGGTGTGGTTAATCCATATTCGACCGCACAGGCTGCCAAATGCGCGTGGTGGTGTTGAATGGCGAAAGTCGGTGCTTTAAATTGCGCAGCTAGGTGTGTGGAATAAAAATCGGGATGCCTGTCGTGAGCGATGCATTCTGGTTTGACATTCAATAGTTTTAACAATTGTTGTATCGTTTCGTGGTAAAAGGCAATGCTGTCGCGGTTATTTAAATTTCCAACGGGTTGAGACAAAAATGCTTCATTCGCGCGCGTGATACAGATGGTATTTTTCAAATAAGCACCTAGCGCCAAAGTGCAGGGAAGATCATTTGGCAATGGAATAGCTGTCGGAACGTAACCGCGCGCTCTGCGAATAAAAGCCGGTTTATCCTCAATCAATTGCACGACAGAATCGTCGATGGCGTTCGAAATGTCGCGATTGTAAGTGACGATCAAATCTGTTATTGTATTTAGTGCTTGATAGGCTTTGTCGTTTTCTTTGATTAAAGGCACTTCGCTGACATTGGCACTGGTGACGACCAGCACCACCTCATTTTTTTGATGCAACCAGTTTTGTTCGGTAGGCGTGTTTAACAAAGCGTGAAACAATAAGTAATGACAAGCAGTGTAAGGCAGCATGATGCCTAAATTATTCAATCCTGGTGCGATTTCTTCGGCTAATAGCGCATTTTTTTTGTTTAATACGACAATGGGTCTGGCGGGGGCCTTTAAAGTGTGTATCGCTGCTTCAGAAGCTTCAACCCATTGCAGTGCAGAGTCTGAATTCAAGACCATCAAAGCAAAAGGTTTATTGCCTCTTTTTTTATGCTGCCGTAATTGTTGCACAACAGTACCACGACGTGCATCGCAGATGAGTTGATAGCCCCCCAAACTTTTTAAAGCAATGATTTTACCTGCGCGAATCGCGATAGCCATTTCCTCTATCGTATGGCTGAGTCGGGGGCCGCATTCAGCACAGGCGATGATTTCAGCGTGGTAACGTCTATTGTTGGGATCATGATAGGCTTTATGACAAGGCGAACAGCATTCGAAAGGCTGTTGACTGGTGTGTTGTCTATCATAAGGCAATTGTTGGGCGATGGAATAACGTGGCCCACATTGCGTGCAACTCACAAAGGGATAATGATAGAAAGGACTTTTGGGATCGAATAAATCCTTTAAACACAGCGTACAAATGGCGGTGTCAGCAGGGATTTTACTGCGAATGGAACCCGATTCACTTTTTTCTATTTTAAAATCGATTTCATTTTCATCTAAGTCTAGCATTTTTTGAGCGATGCTTTCTATAAAAGCTAAAGGCGGTAAATTTTTTGTGAGGGCTTCTAGAAAATGTTGACAATGCTTTCCTTGTATTTCTATTTGTACACCATAAGCATCGTTTTTGATAAAACCACTTAAAGCTAAAGATTTCGCCAATTGGTAAACATAAGGTCTAAAGCCGACACCTTGGACGGTGCCGCTAATGTCTAATCTCAATCGTTTCATAGAACAAATTGCTTTAACAACCAATCTTTCCAAGTCGATAAGCCCGATGGAGTCATAGCTGATGTTTGCAAGACTTCAATCCGCGGGTTGACGCGTTTGGCATAGTCAATACATTGTTCCACATTAAAAGAAACATAAGGCAATAAATCCATTTTATGAATTAACATTAAATCGGCTTCCGAAAACATATGAGGGTATTTCAAAGGTTTGTCTTCGCCTTCAGTCACCGACAAGATCACAATTTTAGCTTGTTCGCCTAAATCGAATAAAGCTGGACACACTAAATTCCCCACATTTTCTATGAACAAAAGACTGTTGTTCGAAGGTCTTAAATCGCTTAAAGCATGTCCCACGCGGTGTCCATCCAAGTGACAGCCTGTCCCCGTATTGATTTGTAGAACGGGAACTTCTGTGGCTGCAATGCGTTGGGCGTCTAAATCGGTTTGCTGATCGCCTTCAATAACGCTGATAGGACAATGTGGTTTGAGCAGTTTGATCGTTTCTACCAATAAAGTTGTTTTGCCAGAGCCGGGACTCGACATCAGATTCAAAGCGATAATATTATTTTTTTTAAAATACAATCGATTTTGCTCGGCGAAAGTTTGATTTTCACTTAAAATATCTTGTTCAATTTGAATGAGTCTGGCATCATCATGAGAATGATTATCGTATGAATGTGTATGTTCGTGCATGTCTGTTGAGCTACAACCACAATACCCACACATTATATCACCTCAATATGGACAATTTTTAAATTCGTGCCTTGAATGATTTCATAATCGTATTGGCTGCACATCGGGCAAGGCATTAAGCGAGAAGCTATCATAACATTTTGTTGACAAGGCTGACAAAAGACCTCTCCTTTTTGAACTTGAATTTCCAAGGTGGCGTTTTGAGCTACAGTATGCGCGGCAGCAATGGGAAAACTAAAACGCAAGGCTTCTAGTTCTATTCCAACCAACTGACCTATCTCTAGCCGAATGCTTTTAATCGCTTTAACGGGCGGTTCGGCTGCAGCAATATTTTGTTCTATCAACCGTATCAAGCTTAAACAAATAGCGAGTTCATGCAAGGAATCATTTACTCTTTTTCAACGGAAAATCATGCACCTCGCGAGCCAAACAGTAATAGTAAGGCGTTTCGCCTATTAATTCTGTAGCGGGATACAAGTATTTTTCCAAAGGAAAAGCAGGATCAATCGAGTGCATATAATCTTTTTGCGTGTAAAAGTAGGGTATTTTTTCTTTATTTTTAATGCTATCGACAATGTCATCCGATACTTCCGTATCTTGTATAAAATCTAAATATTCATCTATGTCTTTTTGGGTTTTCACGATCAGCCAAGCTAGGTTTCCTTTTTCGTCAATGAGTAAAAAACTGCATGAAAAATCCAGCAAGTAATAACTGACGATATTGCATTCTTGGCAAATACGGTGAAATAAAGTTACAAAAGCAGGATCCGACAACCCCGTGCACATATTGGGGGATAGATTTCTTAATAAAGGCGCGGATAAATCTTGGAAATAGGTTTTTTTCATTAAATAAATGTATTGCGCTAATTTTTCTTCTAGATCGGGTTGTAATTTGATTAGAAATTTATCAATGATGCCATTATTGAGTAAATTGACGCCCAATTCTGCATCGGCCTCTCCTGTCAACATAATTCTTTTGACATGCGTGTCGGCGATGGCGTTACAAAACTCTTCACCACTCATTTGGTTGGGCATATTGTAGTCTACCACGGCTACTGAAATTTGATCGAAAATTTTTGGATCGGCGGCTTGTTCGTAAATGTGAGAAACGTCCAAAGCAAAAGGAGCGCTACCTGAAGCAGGTAAATAGTCATCGGCACTGAAAAGTGGCGTAAGCGCAACCGATAAATTTTTAACACTATTAACGTATTCTAATGCTTTATTGGGATTAGAAAAAGTTTTCACCATAATGTGGGGAACGAGTCTATTTAAAAGCTGAACCATGCGTCTTAAGAAATCTTCATCATCGTCTACTAGGATGACGGTTGTAGGATGGTAAAAACAAGACATAGTTAATAGTTTATGCATACTGACACTCCTTTTATGCGCTTCTAGTAGAAATAATTGAAAACCAAGGAATTTCTCTCTGGTTTGTTTAAAAATTCCGCAAATTTTACACTTACATAGGGGAATTATACGCTTTTTTCAGCAAAAATCCAGAGCCTCTGGCGCCGACTTTGTTTTGCTGTTAAAATTCGGGACGAAATAAAGAGATTGGCAGTATGGAGGCAGATATGGTTGAACGCTCGGTTTTTGTAACGATGGATAAACCGGATCCGGATGTGCTATTGAAAGCCTGGAGTAGGATGGTCGGCTGTATTGGCCACGAACTGGCAGCGCCTTTAATGGCGATGCGACATGAAAATAAAGATCTCAAACAAAGACTGCAGCCCATGCTCGATGCGCCTGCTTTGAAAGAAATAGACGCTTTTTCAAACGTTCTGGGCAACCATCTCGATAAATTGTTTAGCTTCGCGCACCTGGTGCAAACCCTCAGTCAAAATTTATCCGCGCCTGTTGAAGAGTCGCCTTTAGCCTTGCGTTTGTGTTTGCAAGAAGCTCTCTCAAATTATCCTTTTAGCGATGAACAACGTCATTGGGTGCACATTGACGACAGCCATGATTTTAATTTTGAATGTGATGGCACTTTTATGCAATATTTATTTTTTAATTTGCTAGAAGGGGCTTTATCGCGTATTGAACGCAAACATCAAGGTGAAATTTATATTTGGGCTGAGAATACTCCCGATAATTTCATCCTGCATTTTAAAGATACGGCGGGGGTTTTGACGCCAGAAACTTCTTCTGCAGTGTTTAAAGATTTTTTTGTAAAATACAAAGGAAGTGTGAGTCCCGGTCTTGGTTTTTGTCGACTGAAATTGTTGTATATGGGGGGCGATATGGTTTGTGATGCTGTTAAAGATCAAGACACCCATTTTGTCATCCGTTTTCCGAAAATTTAGCATGGTCTTTATCTATGAAGCTCATTGCCTACGCCAAATTGATGCGCTTGCATAAACCCATTGGTATTTTACTGTTGCTATGGCCTACCTGGTGGGCTTTGTGTTTAGCCGCTAAAGGATCGCCTTCTTTTAAAAATGGGTTGATTTTTACTTTGGGGGTGATTGTGATGCGCAGTGCGGGTTGCGTCGTCAACGATTTAGCTGACAGATCGGTAGATGGTTTGGTGGCTAGAACACGCGATAGACCTTTGGTGATTGGCACAGTGACATCCAAAGAAGCGTGGGTTATCTTAGCGGTGTTGTGTAGTCTGGGTTTTATTTTGGTTTTATTTTTAAATTGGAAGGTATTTTTGTGGGCGTGTCTGGCATTGGTTGCCGCCCTGATTTATCCCTTAACCAAACGCTTTTTCCCAATGCCCCAAGCCATTTTAGGTTTGGGATGGTATTTGGCCATTCCTATGGCTTTTGCAGCGGAAAGCCAAGTGAATTTCATCACCTTATGGCTTTATTTGGGCGCGGTTTCTTGGACAATAGCTTATGATACTTGGTACGCTCTGGTAGACAGAGCGGACGATCTCAAAGCAGGCATTCATTCTAGCGCTATTTTATTTGGGCAATACGATAGATTGTGGATCGGTATTTTTCAATGCCTCAGTTTGGCTGCCTGGTTTTATGTGGGCTTACTGGCGCATTTGAAATTCGTTTATTTTGTGGCTTTGCTGCTCAGTGCGGTATTGTTTGCATATCAACACAAATTGGCATACCGTTTAGCGCCCCAAGCTTGTTTTAAGGCTTTCCTGAACAATCAGTGGGTAGGATTGGTTGTATTGGTGGGGATTTTTTTGTCCTACTAATCCATTCAAATATAATCATTTTGGCCAGTTCTACTCATTTTGCAGTCGATAAGCCAAATATCAACAGCCCCTAGAGCTAGAGGCTGAGATAGAACAACATATAGAACTCGTAACTCGGGTTAGAAAATCAACGATATGGATGTTCCAATAGAAATGGATGGCAAGCCTGACTTTCGGGGTATAATGAACGATTAAAAAGTTATTCGCACAAGCAACAACTCATTCCAATAGCGATTTGACTTTACCTCTAAGAAATTTTTGAATGCAAGTCGAAAATCTGGTTTTTTCGAACTCGATTTTGGTATGATACCGTTCAGATTGAGAGTAACTCTCTTAGGGAAAAGTTTGGTTTAAATGGCATAAAGG
>JAJXUV010000001.1 GCA_021782495.1 Pseudomonadota bacterium
TGTTTTTTCGACGATGGTAATGGGAATTTCAGAAGCCAATTGTTTGGGTAGAATTTTAGTGCCTCGTTTCATAGCATCGGCTTGAATCAAAAGATTAGCGTAGTGGCTAGTCACGAGCAGTGAACGCTTAATTCCGCTTCGAGCAATCACATGCAAGCCATTTAATTCTTGCTCTAAGAATTCATAATCGGTTAAAAGAAAAACCTTTGCTTTTTCTACCGATGGTAAGGCATTCACAAATTCTAATCCTTCCTGCGCTTGTTCAAAATGTTTTAACTGTATGCTGTGCGTTCCATTTAAAATGCCCTCAAAGCGCATACGCCAAGCACTGTGAATGGAAGTGTCATCATCCAAAATAACAACCAGATCGTCCGAGTTTAAAACGATTTCTTCAGAAAACCAAGCAGGCGGACTCATTCTAGGAAAAGTAAGCGTTATAGCAGTGCCTTTTCCGAATTCAGAATGAATGTAAAGCTCACCATGATTATTATCCAAAGTCTCCCACACCTGTGTTAAACCAATGCCATGGCCTTCTTTCTTACCTTGAGTAACGGCGGTTTTATTCATGATTTTGTCTTTGACTTCTGTCGGCATGCCTTTGCCATTGTCACAGATCCTGATTTTAACCCATTCATTGTTAGCTTCCAATGTTAAGTCTACTTTTCCGCTCGTATTTTCCAAGGCATCTACGGCATTGTTTATTAAATTGGATAAAGCACGTTTAAAAGCGCTCGGTTCTATTTTGATAAAAGCGAAATAGCTATTTGCTTCAAAATGGTGATCGAATTTTATTGTCAAAGCTTTATATTCGTATTTCTTTCGAGTGAGTATTTCGAGCAGTACCATGGACACTAAGATCAATTCCCGTTCTTCTGTTTTGGAAGGGTCTTTTTCTTCTTTTTGATATTGCTGCAATAAATGATTGGCAATATCCCCAATACCAATTGCTGCTTCTCGTAAAGCAATGCGCTGATCTTCGGGAATTTGTCGGCATTCTTTCACTAGTGAGGTTAAAGTAGAAATAGGCGAACGGATATCGTGTGCGACTTTGTTTGCAAGTTTGGCAAATTTTTCCTGTTCTTCTATCAGAATCTTTTGCGTTTCATTTTCTATTTTTAAGGATTCCGCTTCTTTTTGTGCAGTAATATCTATAGAATTCCCTATAATACCAATAATATTTCCATCGTCATCGTGTAAGGGCACTTTTATTACTGTAAAATACCTTATTTCACCCGTCGGTAAAGTAATGGCTTCCTCTTTATGAACCGCTTTTCCGGTGCGCATCACTTCTTGATCGTGGCTTACTACTTGATCAGCAAATTGTGGCCACAAATCATAGTCGCTTTTTCCAATAAAATCGGCAAAGGATTTTATCCCTGTCACCTTTAAAGTAAATTCATTCATGCCCAAATAAATGCTATTTTTATCTTTCCAATAAATTGGGCCCGGCATGGAAGGAGCAAGCTTTTCAAGGTATTCAAGTTGTTTTCTTTTTTGCTCTGTAATATCTAATGAGTTTCCGATAATCCCAATAATATTTCCATTTTCATCTCGTAAGGGAGCTTTGACAACGGTAAAATAGATTATCTTTCCATCCGGTTGGATAATGCTTTCTTGAGTGTGGAGCGGTAACCCTGTTCGAAGTACCTTTTGATCATTTTGAATTATATTTTGAGCAAATTGCGGCCATAGATCATAATCATTTTTACCAATGATATCGCTAAAAGATTTAAACCCCGTTATAGCTAAGGCGAATTCATTCATGCCCAAATATACCCCATTCTTATTTTTCCAATAAATGGGCCCCGGTATGCAATTGACCGTCATTTCTAACATATGAATGACCGGTTGATTAATTTCTTTCTGCTTTTCTTTTTCTTTCATAAAAAATCCTCTTTTAACAGGAAATTTTCATAAATAGGTAATAAAGTATTGATGCTTGGGATAAGGGGTAACCCAAGTTGAGAATAGTTATTAGAAAATAGAGAATAATCAACCTTTTCAATAAGATTGTACATATTCAGGATAGAGTTATCTTCTTGACTCAGATATAAAGGCGCAAGCTGATAAATTGCATTTTTTTCAGTCAATTTTTTTAACTCCTTTTGCCAAGCTTCGTAGGGAATAAATGATACTCTATTTTCAATCCTATGGGCAAAATAATTAATAAAATTTTTAAACAAAATTGACTCTGAAGAAACCATATTATACACCGCACTTTCATCAACCTCATTTAGCATATCACTGACAATATATCTAGCGAGATAATCAACCGGTATGATATTAATACTGGTATTCCAATCAGGGGCCAATCCTAACTGTAAACATCCTTTCAAAAAAAGAAATAAATGGTTTTTTTTATAGGCAAATGCCCCAGTGATTGAATCGCCGCCAATGAACCCAGCTCTGTAGATTTTTGTTTTAATAGGCCTTTTTTTCAATGCTTCTGTAATGCATATCTCAGCATTTAGCTTGGTTGCGTTATACCCATTGAGTGAATTGGAAGATACATCTTTTAGGCCAATAAAATTTTCTCGAGGCGGCCAATCTTTTACACCACTGAGTAGAGATAAGGTTGAAATATGTGCAAAATATTTTAATTTCGCTGTCTCAGCAAACTTAAGGCATTGCCATACTCCAACTACATTCGCTGCTTTTAATTGATTATAGTTGAATAGGTGATGCACAAAGGCGGCTGAATTACAAATAGCATCTATTTCGCTAGCCAGTTTGTTATACAAATGAAGATTTAAGCCAAAATATTCTTTTGAAATATCTCCTTCCAAAATATTTAAATTTTGTATTTCTTCTGCTCGCCAACCATAAGTACTTAATGTGGTTTTTAAATGGTGATAAGGAAAATGTTCTCTAACCAAACAAAAAACTTCAATGTCACGACTTAAAAACTCACGTGCTATATAAGCTCCTAAGAAACCACTGGCGCCCGTGATAAGCACTTTTTTTATTTTTGATGCGGATATTTGAAATTCAGAATTAGAAAAATGCATAAATTGATTGTATTCACTTAAATTCTTCGCAATAATTTGTTTCAAATTGCACTTGTTGTTATTTCTTTCTTTGTTTAAAATAATTTTCTCAAGGTGTTTGATAGTGGGGCGGGTTAAAAAATCTGCTGTTGAAATTTGGACTTTATATCTTTTTTGTATTTCTAATACCATTTGCGTAATTTGTAAAGAGGTCCCCCCCAATTCACTAAATTCTTTGTGAATATCCATAGCATGGTTAAAACGGATGATCTCTTGCCATAATGCAGCAATTTCTTTTTGTAATTTGGTTTTGGGAGGATAAATAGCCTCTTCATATAATTCTTTTAAACCCACATGTAAATAATTTTTTAAATGTTCATGATCTATTTTACCCGATGCGGTGAGGGGTAAATAATCAATTAGAAAGAATCTCTTTGGTATCATAAAATAAGGTAGCTTTTTGGCCAAAAAATCTCTTAGAGATTTCAAACTCAATTTGGCTGAAGGATCATTTAATGTGATAAATGCATTTAAAGACAATTCACCTTCTGTTATTTTTTCAGGTAATATTATACTAACATGAACGTTCTCGTAGGAACTGATCGTTTTCTCTATGAAGGTCGTTTCTATACGAAACCCTCTTATTTTTAATTGAGAATCGGCACGACCCTTATATTGTATCTGCCCTTGTTTAGTCCATCTTCCTAAATCACCCGATAAATAACCTTTTTTCTCTTGGCCTAGTATAGAGACGGTTTTAAATTTTTGTTGGGTTAAATCAGCATTATTCATGTATCCTTCGGCGACTCCAACGCCGCTTATGATAATCTCGCCAATTGCGCCAATAGGCAGTTCTATTTGATAACAATCACAGATTGTAATTTGATAATTTTGAATAGGTTTCCCAATAGTGATTTTTTGGTTTGGTTTAAGAGGTTCGCTCATGGTTGCAAATACGGTCGTTTCAGTAGGACCATAACCATTAATCAGACGATAATATTGTCCCCATTTTTTAGGAATAGTAGGAGGACAGTTTTCACTTGCTGCAATAATGGTTTTTAAGGCATTACTCTCAAAATACGGTTGAGTAGCAAGAATAGAAGGTGACAACATTAAAACTGAAATTGCTTGATCAAGAATAGTGTTCTTTAAACTTCCCCCAACAAATCTTTCTAATGCAGTGGGAACATATAAAGTAGCACCAGAGAATAAGCTGCTGTATATTTCCCACACACTCGCATCAAAGGCTAAAGTGGAGAATTGCAGAATTTTATCATTTATTGTTAGTCCTATATGTGAAATCACGGCATAAGCAAGATTAATAAGCCCTTGTTGTGCGATCATAACGCCTTTGGGCGTTCCGGTAGAGCCAGAGGTAAATAATACGTAAGCCAGGTTTGTGGTGGGAATGTTATCCGGTAATTTTATGTCTTGATGTTCCTCGGAAAAAATTTTCTCTAATTTTAAATAAATTGGATTATCATAAGCGCCTATATTGTTTATTATTTTCTGAAGCCGGTCGCAGTTACTAGATTCACTTATAAAGATTTTAGCTTGAGTCGATTGAACGACATTTTCAAGATAGGTATCAGGATAACTTGGATCTAACACAATATAGGTTAACCCCGCCTTTAAGACACTCAAAAAAGTGAGAATAGTGTTTGCTGACTTATCTAGAAAAACACCAATAAGGTTATTTTCCATTTCTTGATTGCGTAAAAAATACAAAATATTTTGCGCCATCTTGTCTGAATATTTCTTTAATTCTTGATACGAAATTTTTTGTTCTTTTGTTTCAATTGCAATATGCTGTGGAAATCTTTTGCAAATATCATCAATAATGGCGGTAACAGATTGAGTATCAGGAAAATAAGCGGCTGTATTATTCCAATCTTGTAAATATTGACGCTCTTGCGAAGCAAGGAAATTTATTTTATTGAGCGGGTTATTTTCTATAATCCAATTTTTTGCAAGATTTTCAAGATGCCTCTGCATAAAATTCAGGAAAAAAGGCATCTCCTCCAAAAAATCATTCGCAACAAACACACTCAAAGAGTTGTTTTGTTCATTTAAGTTAATAATGATCGGGTAAATATTATTCTGAATAGGCGCTTTTTCAGAAATATCCAATAAGATAGAGTTTCTTCTAAGCGCCTCTTGGAAATCCGGATGTCGTATGAGGAAATCTCTAAAGCAAACATTTTTATCTTCGTTAATATTTAATAATTGGGTTATCGTTTTTCGTGCTTCTATAAAGCTAGCGGTATGCTCGAAACGAATATTAAAAGGCTTTACTTCTAAAAACAGACCTTGCAAAGTTTTTTCTGGAATATGAATAGACTTTCCCGAGATACATAAAGAACAATCTTCATAATTATTAACTCTATATAGATAGATCAAAAGAAGCGTTAATACATCCTCTAAACCAGGCTCAAAAAGAGCAGACGAAAATTCGCTAAATTTTATTTCAAATAATTTTAAAAATGATTTAAAATATTTATGCTCATTTTGAACAAAGTTTTTTCCGGGGACAAAATGTGAAAACAGTTTTTTCCAATAAGATTCATCCCGTGCTACCTGTTCAGTAATTTCTCTTTGCTTTTCTAATGAATAAAATTCGCTTTCCAGTATTTCTCCTTTTGATATTTTGAAAGTATCATTGTCATTTAACGCCTCATAACCAACCAAGATATCACATGATCCGGTTGCGATTTGAAGCGATTCATTTTTGATATCAATAATGGTTCCAGGGGAAACATCTAAGGTTTGATGTTCTAAAATATCCATTTTCAAAACCACGAAATACCTTCCTTTATATTTAAATTTCAAAGTGGTGATGGGATTAGGTTGTGAGCCGAAATCCAGTGCGCGAAACTGTCTATGAATGGTTTCAGCCGTGTTATTCCAATGAATCACTGCAAATCCACACGGTCTAGAAAAAGAATAAAAAACCGATCGTTGGCTTAAATCTTGAGATTGTCTGTTGACTTTCCCTGATTGTAACTCAATTGCCAATTCTTTTAGTGCTAATTTAGCTTGTTCTTGACATTTTAGCTCAAGAGAAAAGGCTGTTTCATCTTTATTCAAAAGAAACTTTTTTTGTTTTAGTATATCTCCTCCATCAACCAAATTGCTCATGACATGCCAAGTAATACCACTTTCTTTCTCATTAAACCATATGAGCCAACACGCATTATTTTTTGTGCCGACGTATTGAGGAAGCAAGGTATTGTGATAGTTGATAGCTAGTTTATTGACGCAACTCAACACGGAATTTGGAATAATAAAAGGGTTTTGTATACTAAATAAATAATCTATTTCTCTCTGTTGAACCATATCAAAAAAGGTCTTCAAGTCTTTTGCTAATAAAATGTTTTTGGCTTTTGCCCATCCTAATACAGAAGGTGTCTCAGAAAATAAATACTTTACATCAAAATCTTGATGTTCAAGTATTTCGATGCACTCAATGACTAAATCAAAATTTCCGATAACAGCAATTGGTTTTTTCATAAATGGAATACTTTCTTTGACTATTCAGAAAACCGAGCAAAAGACTCGGGTAACAAATCTCCCTTTGCAAAATCTCTTGGAATACGTTGATTGATTTGCTCCAATTCTGCAAAAGTTAAGGTTAAGTTAGCCGCTTTCACATTGTCCTCTAAATGTGAAACTCGTCGAGTACCCGTAATCGCGACAATGTTATCACTCTGAGAAAGCACCCAAGCTAAAGCAATTTGGCCTGGTGTCTGATCCCGTTTATCTGCGATGTCTTGTAGTGCTTCAACCATCAATAAGTTGTGATGGATATTTTCCTTTTGAAATCTAGGAAAATCCCTGCGCATATCATTCGCATCTAAAGTGTCTATGCTTTTAATCGCCCCACTTAAAAAACCTTTACCCATAGGCCCGTGTGCAACAAAGCCAATGTTCAACGATTCGCATAAAGGAAGTACTACCTCTTCTGGTCTTCTGTGCCACAAAGAATATTCGGATTGAATGACGGTAAGCGGATGTATTTTGTGTGCTCTTTCAATGGTTTGGGCAGACACTTCAGATAAACCAATATGACGTATTTTCCCCTCTCGCACCAAATCCGCAAAAGCCTGTATGCTTTCTTCAATAGGCGTATTGGGATCGATTCTATGTAAATAAAATAAATCGAGATAATCGGTTTCCAAACGTTTTAAACTTGCCTCACAAGCTCTTTTGATGTATTCAGCATTACCATTGACGCCCATAAATTCACCGGTTTCTGGATTTCTCATCATCCCACATTTACTGGCCAACACCACTTTTTCTCTCAAACCCTTAAGGGCTTTAGCTAAGAGCCGTTCATTCTCACCCAGAGGACCATAACAATCGGCAGTGTCAAAATGGGTTATCCCCAATTCAATAGCACGATGAATTGTTTTCATCGATTCTGCATCATCGGTTTTCCCATAGAATTCTGACATTCCCATACAACCTAGGCCTAGCCGAGAAACTGCCAGCAATTGATACCCCAACATACTTTTCTGCATAATATTTTCCTCAAACACCTTTAAAAATAATAGTAATATAGACCTTCATGTGGTTTTCTATCTTTTTAATCCAGTTGCATTGTATATCAAATATGAGCACAAATTCCACGGTATTGTGTCGTTTCATTAAAATTTTAGTAAAATTTATGTGTTTATTTTCAAAAAAGATCGATTATTCGTTTAAAAATATTACCTTTAAAACAAAAATAATGTATATAAAATTACAAGCTATAGCATTGGCCGTATTTTATTGTTAAGATTGGGCATAACTAAAGGAGGAGAAGCGAAAATGAATAGCCAAAAACCGGAGGTATTATGGGACGCCTGGGGTCATATGGTCCGTTGTATTCTTCACGATATGACACCCCCTTTAAAAGCAGTGAATTTTGAAGGAAATGAACTGCAGGAAAGACTGCCAGAATTAGTAAAGGGATATCAATTGGCAGTAGCACATCAGTTGATAAAACCCAAGCTAGATCAGGATACCTTGCAAGAGGTAGAAGCTTTTCCGGATAGTCTGCGAAATAACCTCAACAAATTGTTCGATTTTTTGAATTTGGCTACAACGCTCAATAAAAAATTGTCTATACCTCTTGTTGAAGAAGAAAAATTAGACCTGAATTCCTGTTTGCACGAAGCTGTTAAAAATTATCCTTTTACTCCAGAACAAACCCAAAAGCTCCACATCGATTATCCGAATGACATTCACTTTGAGTATTCCCCTCTTTTCATTCAGCACCTATTGTGCAATTTGCTCGATGCGGGTTTTTCACGCATTGAACGCATGCACCAAGGTGAAATTCATATTTGGGCAGAAGAAAAAACCCATCAAGTGGTTCTCCATTTTGAGAATACGGCGGGGATATCCGCGGCAGAAAATTTTTCTCAGGTTTTTAAACATTTCTTCGTTAAACACCATGGCAATACCATACCCGGCCTAGGGTATTGCAGACTAAAATTGCTGTCTGAAGGAGGCGATATTGTATGTAATCTCGTCAAAGAACAATACACCGATTTTGAGAGTCATTTTCCAAAAATGTAGCTGCTAGACGTCTTCTAAGGGGCAGGCGTTTTGAGTGGCTGGTGCATTGAGCCCACAAAGGGTTAACCCATAATTTTTAAGCCAACGGTCATCTATATCTATCCCGCTCCACCACCAACCCAACTTCCGTATCACCTGCCAAAGCATGGGGTTTGATTAAAGTCAAACGAACTTGTTTGCACGGATAATACTTTAAAATGTGATCGCAAATGTGCTGGGCCAAAGATTCGATTAAATTACACTGCAAAGACTCTACCATGGTTTTTAAATCTTCAATTAAGACACTGTAATCCCAGGCTTTTTTCAAATCATCGCTGGCAGCAGCCGCACTGCTGTCGTATTCTAATTCCAAATCCACGCGCACGGTTTGTTTTATTTTTTTTTCGTAGGGGTAAACGCCAATCAGGGTTTTTAAAGCCAAATGGCGAATCAATAAAATATCCCCGTTTTTCACAGCCATTTATAACTATTCTCCCGATCTCAATGTACGAGAAAGTCCAGATTTGGATGCAGGCTGCACGTAATTTTGAAGGGAAAAAGCGGAGTTTACATAGACGTAAATGAGCATTTTTCACTTCAAAATTACGTGCAAGATACGCCAAATATGGGCTTTTCTAGAAAATGGCTCGAGTAGTTACAACCATTTTCGTTTCTTAAATAAAATTGTTAGCACCACCCCAATCACGGCCATACTGGACAACACATAGATGTAGCCATGCATTAAATGCGTTTCTGGCATGTTTAAAAAATTCATCCCATAAATACCGGTAATGAAGGTTAGCGGGGCAAAAATCATGGCCCACACGGTGGCTTTACGTTGCACTTCATTCGATACAAAGGTTTTTTGATTCACCAAAGACAAATGCACATCCAACATGTGCGAAGTCATGTCTCTGTAAATTTCAATAATGTCGATCAAACGAATCACGTGGTCGTAACAATCGCGCAAATACAACTTAGTGTGTTCGCTTAGTAAATCATTGTCGTCGCGAATCAAAGCACGAATGGCTTCTCTTTGTGGCCGCAATTTTAAGCGCAACACCAACAATTCTCGTTTGATGGTATAAAGTGTTTGAAAAGTTTCTACACCTTCCGGCCCAAAGAGCTCTTGCTCGACTTGTTCGATTTCTTCATCAAACTCATCAAGAATGGGAAAAGAACGATCGATTACTACGTCGACCAAGACATACAAAAGATAATCCAGTTTATGATGACGCAAGGGAGATTGTGGATGGTGTAAACGTCGACGCACGGCTCTAAAGGGATCAGTGTCGCCTTTGTGGAAAGTAACTAAGAAATTGCTGCCTAAAAATAAAGACACTTGTTCGTTGATGATTTTAGTACCTTGTTTTGTAGGCATACCTAAAATCACCAAGATTTGATTTTCATAAGTTTCTGTTTTGGAACGTTCGCCCAAAGTAATCACGTCTTCCAAAGCCAAAGGATGCAAATGAAAGAGTTTGCCAAATTCTAACATCACGGAAGGTCTAGGTTGACCTTGCACGTGGATCCACGTAAAAGAATCGCCACTCAAAAAACTTTCACACGCCGTTGCGGAAATATCGGTGCGTTCCGTCACGGTGTCTGCAGAATAATTGATTAAAGTAATACTAACCGGCGTTTCACTGGCGGGATCGATGACCGGAGACAACTCGGCCGTGTATTGTTCCTCGTCTTCAAAGCGATCTTCTTCTACCATAATGTCTACCTTTTAAACTTCATAACGCAAAACCACTTCCACTACACTTTGAATGGGCAATTTGAAAAATTCAGTCGCCGGCAATGCATTATTGGCCAAAAACAAATACAATCTTTCGCTAAAACCCGTCAACACATTGGTGTGAGAAGCTCTGGGCGCTGCCTTGGGCGTTGCTCGGGTAATATAAAAAGATAAAGCTTCTTCTTTGCTTAAAATACCTTCTTTTTCAGCCCAATGGATCACTTTATTCAAATCGGGAATTTCCTTAAACCCATAATGCGCTTCGATGTGATAAGTATTAGGCTCTAATTGTTGCGCCCAATATTTCTTTTGAAAAGACACCCAAGGTTTAGAATGCGCGCCAATGCTGATAAAAATATTTTTTTCGTGTAAAAACTTATTGTGCTCCACGTGTATTTCCAAGGCTTTGGGAACCCGATCGATCCACCGCGTTAAATACACCGCCGTGCCTGGCAAAGTTTGGGGATAACGTTCTCTGCACTCTTTTAAAAAATCCAACAAATGCATTTCTTTAAATTGTTGTTGGACATCTTTGGCATGTTGTCCGGTGCGCCACACTCGGATCAGATAAAAAACTGCCATAGAAATCAATAAGGTAAACCAAGCGCCTTCTATAATTTTGACCACATTGGTAGAAAAGAAAACAAAGTCTAATAACAACATGGGGGCAAAAAACAGCGTCACATGCAAACGACTCCATTTCCAATCAAAGTGTGCCATGATGATAATTAAAATAGTGGTCAACAACATACAGCTGGCGATGCTTAAACCATACGCCACCGACAAGGCTTCGGTGCTTTTAAAAAAGAACACGGTCAAAATGGTTAAAATATACATCACCAAATTCACAATCGGAACATACACTTGACCAATCTGCGAACGCGAAGTGTAAATAACATTCATCCGCGGCAAATAGTTCAACATAATGGTTTGCCAACTGACTGAAAACATACCAGAAATTACCGCTTGTGAAGCAATCACTGTGGCGACTGTCGCCAACAGAATCAAAGGCAAAATAAAGAAATGCGGCACCATTAAATAAAAAGGATTGCTAATAGCTCCAGGCGTTCTCAACAACAAAGCACCTTGACCCAAATAATTCAATAATAAAGCGGGAAAAACAAAAAAGGTCCACGCATATTGAATGGGTTTACGGCCAAAATGGCCCAGGTCAGCGTACAAAGCTTCAGCACCGGTCACCACCAAAATCACCGCGCCCATCGTTAAAAAACCCGTCCATTGATTACTCGCAAAAAATAATAAAGCATAATAAGGATTCAAAGCTTTTACAATGCTCGGCGTTTGTAGAATGCTGCCGATACCTAAGAGTGCCAAAACGCTAAACCATAAAATCATCACTGGCCCGAAGAAACTGCCGATAAAAGAAGTTCCACGTTTTTGAAAGAAAAATAAAATGGTCAACACAATCACCGATAAAGCCACAATGTGGTTGTCGAATTGACTCGTTATCGTGTGCAACCCTTCCAAAGCACCTAAAACAGAAATGGCTGGTGTTAAAATACCATCACTGAAAAACAAAGCAACCCCGATTGTACCCAATAATAAAGGTATTTTTTTGAAACCTTTAATGTTGAGCCGTGAACACAATAAAGACAAAGCAAACAATCCACCTTCACCCTGGTTATTCACTTTCAAAACGATGTAGACGTATTTCACACTCACCACTAAAAATAAGGTCCATGCAAACAAACTGCAAATCCCAAAGACATTCAGCGGCGTCACCCCCAAATAACCGATGACAAAACAACTTTTCATCGCATACAAAGGGCTGGTTCCGATGTCTCCAAAAACAACGCCGATAGAAGCCAATAGCAATGGCCAAACGGCTCCTTTTTGGTTGTGTTCTTCTTCTTTCATCATGAATAACGACTTCTAGTTAAAGTAGAATGGTGTAACACCCAATAAACGACGGCGACAAAGACGCCACCGAGCAAAGTGGCAAAGGCCCAGATAACACCGGATACTAAAACGGTTTTCGCACCTGTTTTTTCGAAATGTCCGGCATCTCGGGCGACTGCCGCAGCAAATACTACGTGTAAAACCACTTGTATGGCTAAAAACAAATATTGCGCGGTTTGTAAGGAACTGCTTAAATACGTTGAAAATTGTCCCATCATGTTAAATCCACCGCGCCGTCGTTGTCATCACTTTGGCCATGAAACGCATTAAGGTGGGAATGGGTTTAGGCAAAGTAGCCGCTCCCGCTGTCAGTGCATGTGTTGCATGACGCGATTCATCTTCATACATCTTTTCTATAATTTCTCGGCTGCGCGTATCGACCACCGCCACGCAATCCAAGTGTGAATTTAAATGCCGCATCACTTGATGTTCTGTTTCAGCCACAAACCCCAAACTCCATTTGTCGCCGGCCCACCCTGCAATCGCACCCATCATGAAGGATCCCATATACCAAAACAGCGCCAAATAACTCGTGTGACTCTCCAATTCGATCAAACGCGTTTCACACCAAGCCAAATGATCGACTTCTTCCAAGGCCGCTTCTTGCATTTTTTCGCGAATCGCTGGATCGTGCGCGCTCCAGGCCTGTCCTTGATAGAGCCCTTGTGCCGCAATTTCCCCGGCATGATTCACTCGCATACACTGCGCAGACACGCGTTTTTCAGAAGGGGTGAGTGCGGGAAGAGCGCTTTGGGCAGGATTAGGCCGTATCGCCACTGCAGAATGCGCGACGGTCTTCAAAGCTGCATCGAATTGCAGAATACAATTTTCAAAAAAGCTTCGTTGTCGATTTAGAGTATTCATGAATCACTCCAAAATACAGTGTAGCGGCCACAATGGCTTAGGGCCTGTTGACATTGAATTTGTCGAAGCGAAAAATGAGAAAATCAAGACAAAATCATAGCAAATTTTAGGAGAATATCGAGTTATATTTGACGAAAATTTGCTATTATTTTGACCGATTCTACTCATTTTGCAGCCGATAAACCCAATGTCAACAGGTCCTTACCTTAACATCTTTGCCAGAATGTCACAATAGGCCCTTAACTTTTTTCTATAAATGGTCTATGATGATAAAATTATTCCTGAGTTGGAGAAGTTGAGTATGCGTAAAATAGCGATTAGTGCCGGCGTCCTGATTATTATTGCCTTTTTTTTAGGCATCCCTTACTTTTTCGGACAAACCAATCAGTCTTTGAGCAATGAATTATTAGCCCGTGCCAACCAAATGCTACAAAGCAAAAGCGAGCCCTTAGCACCCGAAGAACAAATCGTCGTTGCCAGCTTCATCATCGATGAAAAAATTTACCACGGCCCCTTTTATTGGGGCAAAGATGCCAATGGCAAAACTCATTTTGGGTTTGGGCGCGGGTATTTTGTCTCTACAGCCAACCCCGACCCTCAAACCCGTCAATGGTTAAATGAACAAGGATTAAATACTTTAGCACCCAATTGGGAAACTCGCAGCGCTGAAATATCGCTATTAGGTCGTATTCGTACTACGAGCCACCTTTCTGCCTTGACTTATAAAAATAGTAATACGCTTTTAAGTTGGCAAGGCGCCAATAGCAAGATGATGCTGTCTCCTGGTTTGAGCAATCTAAAAGCCAGTGTCAATATTGGTGATTTGACTTACAAACAAGATCAAATGTTGTTACAAATCCCCAATGCCAATGTGAATGCAAAATTGCGTTACAAAAACGGCTTATGGGTCGGTTCTTCAGAATTGCAAATCCCACAAATAACCAGTCGTTGGGACGATAAAGTCAAATTAAGTTTAAGCAATCTGCTTTTGCAGGGTAAATCCAATGTCAGCGGAAATTTACTCGGCAGCACAATCACGTTTGGTGCTGATACTCTGGAACTTGGGACTCGCAATTATGGTCCTTTCAGCTACAATGTGGACATCAAAAACATCGATGCCAATGCCTGGTTAAAATTAAGAGAACTGGCAGCACAATACGATGCTTTGATGAATGCAGACGCCTTGCAATACGCACTGCGCACCACGCAATATCAACGCGGTTGGTTTACCTCTAACGCACAAATTGTATTGACCGTGAGTCGTGCCAAACCCACTGGATTGATTAAACGGCAATTGCACAATTTGACGAGAAAATCTGAGCTCTTATTGGTTGGTAATGAAATCAGCAAGACGCTACCCACCATCATCAATAAAGGCGCGCAATTTAGTCTAGCACCAACGCCTGGACATACAGAGCCACAAATGTTCCAACTCAATGCGTCTTTGGTTTTCCCCAAAGTGTTGCAAGCCAAAGGCATCGGAGAATTGATTGAGAAGGCAGAATCGCATGTTAAAATCACTTTCTTAGCCGATTTGGTGAAAATCATGACCGCGCATCAATATCCAGATAAAAATCGCACGGATATTGACAACACAGCGTCAAACTTAATCAACAAATGGGTTGCTTCGGGCTATCTCAAACAAAATGCCAATCAATATGTGTTTTCTTTGGATTACTCACAAGGTAAATTGAGTATCAACGATAAAGTGATTGCGGATGCCGCACAAACGGTTTCGAACGATGTTTCGCCCAGCATTGCAACAGCACCCACCGCAGCGGCGGCAGCGGCGGTGATTCCAGCGGCGCGGTAGATATGTGTTAGCCTATCGTTTTTACGAAGCAATGAACGAGATGCACCGAAAACCTCTTCGACTATGGTTTTGTTGCTCCGCGCTAATTACAGAGCAACGAAAGTTTTCAAAATTAACACCGTACGCGCCAGAGCCTGCCCTCGGTACTACGGCTAGCCTCACGGCCTTGTCGAGAGCCTGCAGACAGACTTTTGGTGTATCTCGTCCATCACTTTGTACCTTATTTAACAGGTTATCAATTACAACCAAAACGCTTGGAGTTCGCACTATTACTCGAACTGCATGCACTAGTAGGAAGTTTACCCAAGTCTACAATCAACTGAGTTAACTCATTAATATCTGCGTTAGGAATGACGCCTTCATATTTTGTATGTTCGTGAACAGCAGAGTTTCGGGGAAATCTATAATCGGTTCTTAGCATATCGTAGAGCGGCACCCCTAAATTGTATTTCATTTTTCTCTCTTGTTCCAGGCTCGTATTTTTCTTCATAAACAATTGGTAAGTATAACTAACAATGGCTAAAACAGCCGCTATATTTCTTTGAACCCATAATTTTACATCGCCATACTCACCTTTAGCACCACTTTTTAAAGTTTCTATCCATGCTATAATATCATCATGTTCTAATTTTTCCATATCCAAATGACCAATATTCTCAAATTCCTCATTAACGCCTGCTTTCTTTTTAGCTACTTCCCTAACATCTTTTATATCAATAGAAAAAACAGGATCTCTCATAAACAACATTCTTTTTGCAATAAACATCCAAAATTCTCGACGGTGCTGGATAGTCACATTTTTGATAACATCCGCCCGTAATGCATCTAAATCTCTACGCAATTCCTCTAAATTTTTAGCAACTTTAATATTAAACCAAGAGGGTATATCTTGTCTTCTAAAATGATACGCACAATTCACCAAAGTTTCAAATAAATTAGAAAGATTTTTATATAAAAATATGTCTGCTAAGGTGCTTTGAACTCCTGCTATCTCTCTACCTTCTTCTAATATCTCAAGCGCCTTTACATGTCCATCGATCTCAGTTAACAATCGATATATTT
Source organism: Pseudomonadota bacterium (assembly GCA_021782495.1). Taxonomy (GTDB): domain Bacteria; phylum Pseudomonadota; class Gammaproteobacteria; order UBA1113; family UBA1113; genus VFKP01. Next base: position 15,929 of record JAJXUV010000001.1, read on the forward strand.
CCTTTCGTGCTTCCTGTTCATCAAATCTTGAACGAGGGAAAAATGTCTGAGTTTGATCTTTAGGATAAGAAGGTATCTGTTTCATCCCTGACGATGAGGAAGAGGAAGAAGAAGTTTTGCTCACATCTGCTTGCTTTTTGACAAGCTGTTTCTCTTTGCCTTTATCTTTACCTGCAGTTTCTTCCTTTTCCTTGCCTTTCCCTTTTTCTTTTTCCTTAGCTTTTTCATCCTTAGAAACTTCTACCATATTTGAGATTTCTATTTCAGCTATTTCTTCTCTATGCAACCATTCCTGTTCTAAGGTTTGAAAAATCGATTCTGAAGGAAGCTCGACAGCTTTTAAATTCTCTAATGAAAGAACAAATTCACCTGTTTCTGCGCGCTTAGCCTTGCCCTCCAAGAGACGCCCTACTCTACTTAAAAATTCATCTCTAAATTCTTCGTCACTAAACCCCCAAGACTGAAGCTTCTCCTGACTAATTTCGTCAAATTGCATGGAAACAGTAAATTGTCCCTCCACATAATTGAGAGAAACGGTCATAGGATAAAATATTTTAGCCAATCGTGACAAAGGTTTTAATAAGGCAGAATGCCTTTGAACTATAGAATTATTCCCAACCTGAATAAGCCATGGATTTTGCAACTCCAATCTCGATTTAAGGGATGACTTTTTATTGGGTCTCTCAATAATGGCTTCTTTTTTAATGTCATTATTTTCTATGAAGTCACATCGTATTAATTCTATTAAAGCTTCTTTGGATATAAGAAGTGATTGTTCTTTAATATCACAATAATAACTTTCTTTTTCTAAAACTAAACCTATTTCTGCTCTATGAGGAATTCGCTCCCATTTTAAGTCTTCACTCGGCAAAAACGGCTTTAATCTCTCATTGAGTTCGCTCAAAACCGTATTTACTTTTTCTTCCTTTGATTTTTGCTCTGTTGCCAATGCTTCTTTCCTTACTTCTTGTTCTATAAAATCTTTTTTATTTTGAAGACAGTCTAAAAAAGGCTGCTCAAATTTAAAATCAATCGGCTTTTTAAGCGATAAGTCTATTAAAGCATATCCATTGAGCAGCTCTACTGATAAACCATAAAGAGACAATTCGTCTTTAATTAAGGACAAAGCCATTTTATCTCGAGAAGGTATCTTAATATAAATTTTACCTTGTTGAAATAATGGCGCACAATGCGCAAAGTTATAACGCGATTCTAAAACATGAAAACAAGCTGTAACACTTTCCATTAAAATTTTGGCTTCTTGTTTTAAGGGTGTGTATTCTGTTGGAAGATCGTGAATTACTTGATTGCCTTCTATTTTAGATTCCACCCCATATAAATCATGCAGTAAATATTGTAAAATATATAAATCAGCAACATTTCCTGATTTACACGTCCAACTAGCACTTAGATCTCCCATCTCACAGCTCAGGTTTCCATTTTCGAAACTTTCTACAAGGGCTTTCAAATTAATCTGATCTTGATTCCTTTTTTCAATATACCTACCAACAGCCGCATCGATTTCATTTAAGCTTTGTTTAAACGACTCTGTAAAATCGCCTTCTTTTAAAGCTGAAAATGGAAGCATAAACTTGAATTCTGCCTTGTTCAAGCTGACTAACTTAAACCCTCTTTCTCTAAAAAGAAGCTCAATCTTTCGGCAAACCAAGGGATCTTCCGATGAAGCCAATTCGAGCGAAACGTCGTCCTCATTGACAACAACCTCGGAAATTAAATTTAATCCAACTACAACGCCTTTTCCATCTGCAACAGGGTGCTCATGAATTTCGGAAAATTTAATATGACTAAAATTTTCTTTTAATAATTTTGTTAACCTGTCTTTTACAGAAATGAATTCCAATATTGAAGTCCTAAGATGCCGAAAATACTTTTCCCAATCAGGTCGCCAATTTTTTGGCTTTATAGTCAAGATCAATTCTTCCTCTTTTGCCTCGGCCTCGACCTTAAAGTCCGGAGTTGATAAGCGGTTTTCCAGCCATGCTTCTCGCTCCAACTGATTAAAAAATGATAAGAACTGATATTCAACAACAGCACAAGGCAATCGCGTTAACCACCAATCGCTATAATATCCTTTTTTCTTGGCTAACCTAATACCGCATATTATATATAAATTCTGTGAGAGACGCTCAAACAATTCTGCTGATGGTTTTGAGTAATAATTCAGGGCGAGCAGTGATCCAGCAGAAAGAAGCGCTGAGGAAACACCTAGAAATATTGTGTTAGTCCATCGAGATTCGCTTTCCGTCTCTTGTCTATGTTTTAAATTGACATTGAACTCGCGCAATTCGTTTAATGTTTCAGGAGATAGATTGTCCATATCAAAAAAAACATCGAGATAAATCTTCATCCACATACTATCGAATGAATTATCGCTATTGTGCTTATGGTGTTCTATTAAAAACAATGTCGCTGCGTCTATTTTTTTCAACATGGCGTATTTTTCATGGATAGAAAACATTTTTTCTTCAAAAAACAATTGAATAACTGTCTGTATAGATTCTAAATACACTTCTAAAAAAAGTAACAAAAGTTTTTCTCTATCTGTTAAAGGTGGTTTTGCTTTCTCCTTTTCCCTCAGTGGTCTGACAAGCGATTCTTCTGTCATCCCCAGAAATTCAGAAAAACAAGATTTTACGATTGCTTTTTTGGATGCATTCATTTGAGAAACATGCAGGATGACCGATGAGCTCAATTGAGAAACCTCTCGCCTCAAAGGAAACAAAGCCCGCATTTTTTCAGCGATCGCCGTCTTATCTGCAGAAAAGGATTGGTATAAAAATAAGAAATGAACAATCCCCGAAGCTTCTTGCGATGTCCCCTTCAACACAGCTGGAGTCGTGTTAATCAACACTTGGCCTAAGGACATCATCAGACTATCCAAATTCTTTACTTTCTCTTCAAACATTTTGGTATATAAAGCATCACTCAATTTAATGACTATTTTGTACAATATTTCCTTATCTTTGGCATTCATCAAAATAACGTTCAAGGGTTGTATGGAATCTGGGTCATTCAGTAGCTTATAAATGAGTCGTTCTTCTTGCCTGGCTGTTAACTTTGTTTCGTAAAAATTAACCAACTCCTTAGCCAAATTGTCAACTACTTTTTTCCCTTCTATTTTTCGTATATCCACACTAGGCTGATGCAATTTTTCTTTAGGCATAGCATCGTAATCTCTGCCCATTTTTCGCATGAGCGCTCTCATTTGTTGTTCTGCCACAGCAGCATCTCTGAGTGCTTTTTCATAATCCACTTGCAAAGAAGAGCCACTGCTCGTGGGATCGCCTACATGCGCAGAAGTAGATACGGCCGCTGCCACAGGTATCATCGAAAAGACAGCCATGATCAATACAGGCAATGCGACTTCTTTGGCTACTTCAGCTGCAGAAAAATAAAAAGAACAGGACTCTGAAGGGTCTGGCGGCGAATACCGTTTTAACATCGCCATTAATTGAGTGTATTGACTGCGCTCTACGGTACGTCTCGCGCCACCCCACAGATATTCTGTGGTTTCTAAACGAAGTCCGGGATGTAAGTGCTCTGCTTTTTCTAAGGCATACTGAATCAATTCTGGAAAGTATTCTGCGGATAGATGTTCTTCTAAATAATGCTGAAGAGATGCGGTGGTACTAAAAGAAGCACTTTCTAAATGAATGGCCGTATCGGGCACGATAATCCAGTTTTCGAATAATGCATCCATACCCTCTTTTGCTTTTTCTAAGGCTGACTTTTCTAATAATGCTGACATATACCCCCCACCTTCAAATTTATTTATGCACTATTTTTGACTATACTGTATCATATTTAGAGGCGTATGTTAAAATTGACTATTCTCGCTAAGACAGGACGTTTAAAATGCTAAAAAATAGTTTTATTAATCTGATAGTTATCCTATTACTCACTGCTTGTACGGCTCAAACCCCTATGCCCACACCCCCCGTACAAAACCAACAAAGTTGGGAAATGCGGCAACAAAGTCTGTCTCAATTAACCCGATGGCAAGCTGAAGGCGCGCTTTCCATTCAAACCGCCAAAGGGACAGACAGCATGCAATTTAATTGGCAATTGCAAAACCAAGAAACCTACAATTTACGATTGATGGGCCCCGTTGGGGCCGGTTATGGCATCTTAAAAACCCAGCCTGGACAAAGTGCCTATTTCGCGCCCCAAAATAAAGTGTATCGAGGCAGCAATCCCGAAGCTTTATTGGCACAAGTCACCGGCTGGCGATTGCCTGTAGAAAATTTGTACTACTGGATGCGCGGCTTAGCCTCGCCTGCCAGCAAAGCAACATTACAATTTGACAATACTCATAGTCATTTGGTATCTTTAGAGCAAGATGGCTTCCAAGTAACATTTCAAAATTATTCAGGGGTAAACGCTCTTGACCTCCCCTCTAAATTATTAATAGAAAACAACGTCATTCGCGTCAAAATCGTCATCACGCAGTGGCAATTGAAATGAAGGTAACCCATGACGACAGCATCAGATGATATTTTTGCACCATTGTCTCTGTATTCTTTAGACAAGGGTTTAGGGAATCTAAATGAAGATTTAGCCGAGTTTTTCGAGGAATTCTATTGGGAAAACCTACAAGACTTCTATGAGAGAAAGCAAAAAGACCTAGAGGAATACAAAGAGCGTTTTAAAAACCGCTGTTGGCAAATCTTAGAGTGGTGTTATGAAAACGAACAAAACATAGGTAACGTGGTTTATTTAACATTTTGTCTCATTAATGTCATTTTTTTGGTGCTGCTACGAATTGACCTGATGTCTTTGTCTTCTCTGCCTGTCATCAAAGCCAGTACATGGAATTTTTCTGAAGGTATTCCCGCTTTACTAGCAAGTCCACACAATTTTATGGCGGCAAACTCGGTACCCGAAAAAGTGATTTTTGCTATCAACGCCTTAGGCATCGGTGCTTTATTTGCCTCCATTCCTGTCGCCATTCTGCTGGCTACCGGTGTTATCGCAGCTCCCATAGCGGTACCCATTCTCCTAACGCTCCTACCTCCGGCCACCGATATGGTTTCTTGTAGCTATCAATTGTACCAAGCCATTAAAAACGATGAACCAATCACAGAAAAAGCCATCACCTTGGGCTATTCTAGCTTAATGACGATTGGCTTGAACCTTTTGTGCGCTGCTACGGTGACTATGCTTCTATGTCCAGCGCTCGCTCCCGTCGCTTTAGGTTTAACGATAGCGGGTTTCTCCTGTTTAGCGGGTTCTGCCCTACTTCGGATTGGTTATTTTATGCAAAAACCGGCCTCCCCACAAACCTCTAATTCAACTGCGCCTCAAGGAAATACTAGCGTGCTTGGCGGATTCAGTGCTTTCTTTCAGCGGGATCCACTCACTCGCCGACCTCTGAAGCCACAAGCGTCAGCATGTCTCAATCTAAACACTGCTACCACTGAAACATCTCCCGCCTTAAAAAACACACCCCCTTGACAGCCACGCATTTCTTTTGCAAAATATCTCCCTGTTAACAACCCTTCGAGTTGTTCTATAAAAAGACAATTCGAGGTTGGCATGCATAATTTGGGGTGTCGCCAAGTGGTAAGGCACGGGGTTTTGATCCCCGCATACCTAGGTTCGAATCCTAGCACCCCAGCCATTCTACCTATCGTTTTGTTTTAGGAGTACAATCCCCGTGCCTAAACTGATGCTCTTTACCGGCAATACCAACCCAGAACTCGCGAACAAAGTTGCTGCCCATTTAAAAATCCGTTTGGGAGAAATGAACTTAAGCCGTTTTAGCGATGGGGAAATTCTGTGCGAAATCTTAGAAAATGTGCGAGGTAAAGATGTTTTCATCATTCAACCTACCGCACACCCTTGCAATGACAGCATCATGGAATTGGTGTTAATGGCTGATGCTTTGCGTCGCGCTTCTGCAACGCGCATCACAGCCGTCGTTCCCTATTTTGGTTATGCGCGCCAAGATCGGCGCGTTCGTTCTGCTCGCGTGCCTATCAGTGCTAAAGTCGTTGCAGATATGATGGGTTCAGTGGGCATTAATCGTTTGTTAACGGTGGACTTACACGCCGATCAAATTCAAGGTTTCTTTTATATGCCGGTAGATAACGTGTACGCCACACCAGTTTTTTTCGAAGACTTAAAACAACATTATGGCGATAATTTTCAAAATCTCACGGTGGTTTCGCCGGATGTCGGCGGGGTAGTACGTGCTCGCGCCGTAGCCAAGCGCTTGAACGATTCCGAATTGGCTATCATCGATAAACGTAGAGCGGCAGCCAATCAATCTGAAGTCATGCACATCATCGGTCAAGTAGAAGGCCGCGATTGTTTGATCATGGACGACATTGTCGACACCGCTGGCACTTTGTGCAATGCGGCCAAAGCTTTAAAAGACAAAGGCGCGCGAAAGGTAAAAGCCTATTGTACTCATCCCGTCTTATCCGGCAATGCCTTAGACAATATCAACCATTCCATGATCGATGAATTGGTGGTCACCGATACCATCGCTTTGAATTCAAACGCTCAAAACTGCAAGAAAATTCGGCAGATTTCACTCAGTCAATTGTTGGCAGAATCCATTTATCGCGTCAATGAGTCTGAGTCTATCAGTTCGATGTTTATGGATTAAAATGAATAGAAGAATCGTCATTCTACTGCTCGATTCTTTCGGGATCGGTGCGAGCGACGACGCCAAAGCTTTTGGGGATGTTGGTGCCAACACTTTAGGTCATATTGCTCAAGCCTGTTTTGAAGGAAAAGCTTCCGCGCCTAATATACGGCAAGGTCCTTTGTGCATTCCGAATTTGGGTCATCGCGGTTTGGCCAAAGCCGCCGTGTTGAGTGCCGGAAAACCTTTAATCGGTTTAGACGATACAGTACCTGTTGAAGGACTTTATGGTTTCGCACAAGAAGTGAGTCACGGCAAAGACACACCCAGCGGCCATTGGGAATTGTGTGGTGTACCGGTGTTGTTTCAATGGGGTTATTTTCCCGCGCAATACCCTTCTTTTCCTAAAGCTTTGATCGATGATTTTATCGACAAAACGGGTATTCCCGGCATTCTAGGCAATTGCCACGCTTCTGGCACAGACATTATGGCGCAATTGGGTGAAGAACACATGAAAAGTGGAAAACCGATTGTCTACACGTCGGCCGATTCGGTGTTTCAAATCGCAGCGCATGAAGACACTTTTGGCCTTCAGCATTTGTATGAACTGTGTCAGGTCGCCCGTAAATTGGTGGATCCTTACAATGTCGGTCGTGTAATTGCGCGACCTTTCAAAGGCACACCAGGACATTTTCAACGCACAGATAATCGCCGTGATTACACGATGCCACCACCGGCGCCTACTTTACTGGATCACTTGGTTCAAGCGGGACGAAAAGTCATTGCCATTGGAAAAACTGCCGATATTTTTGCGCATCAAGGGATCAGTGAAACAATCAAAGCAGCCGGTTTAGAAGGTTTGTTTGCAACCACTTTGGATGCTCTGAAAACAGCGCCTGCAGGTTCTTTGATTTTTACCAACTTCGTAAACTTTGACAGTCATTATGGACATCGTCGCGATGTGATCGGCTATGCGGCTGGATTGGAATACCTCGATCGCCGTTTACCGGAATTAGATGCCTTACTGCAACCCGGCGATAGGGTTTTAGTCACTGCCGATCACGGTTGCGATCCCACTTGGCCCGGCAGCGATCACACGCGTGAACACGTTCCTGTTTTAATGTGGGGGCCCAACATTTCCACACAAAATATTGGCAAACGCAACACTTTTGCCGATGCAGGTCAAAGCATCGCGCGTTATCTCGATGTGAAACCCTTGTCTTTTGGTCATTCTTTTTTATAGAGGTATTAACAAAATGATAAACACACACAATATCCCCAAAGCAGAATTGCATTTGCATTTAGAAGGCAGTATGAAACCAAGCTTAGTGCGACAACTCGCCAAGCGCAATGGCATTGTTGTGCCTGAAACCTTGTTTGCACCGGATGAAACTTATATTTGGAAAGATTTTTTAGATTTTCTCAGTACCTACGACAAAGTCACTGCTGTGTTAAAAAACAAACACGATTATCGAGACATGACGTATGCTTATTTAGCTGAATGTGTGCGCGCGAATACCGTGTACGCTGAATTGCTGTATTCGAGCGATCACGCGCTCTTGTGTGGTATTAGCATCGAAGAAAGTTTAGAAGGCGTTATTCAAGGCATAGAAGATGCCAAATGCGATTTCGGCATTGAAGCGCGTATATTACTCGCTTTTGTGCGTCATTTCGGTGTTGATAAATGCATTGAAGTGGCCAAATGGGCCGCAGCAAATCCACACCCTTTGATCACCGGTGTTAATTTGGCGGGCGATGAAATTCATTTTCCAGCAGAACAATTTAGTAAGGCTTTTCGCATTGCAGCCGATGCAGGCTTAGGCTGCACCACGCATGCTGGAGAAATGCTGGGACCTGAAAGTGTGTGGCAAGCTATCAACACAGCGCCGATCACGCGCGTGGGCCATGGCGTGCGTTCCATCGAAGATCCCAAACTCATTCAAACTTTGATTGAACGCAATATTACCTTAGAAGTTTGCCCGGGTTCCAATGTTGCTTTACAAGTCTATCCCGATTTTGTACACCATCCCTTGCGTCAATTGAAAGACTTAGGTGTGAAACTTACCTTAAGTTCGGACGATCCGCCTTTCTTTGCCACCACACTGGCTATCGAATATGAAAACGCTGTACGCTATTTTAATTTTAGCCAGGAAGAATTGCTGGAAATGACGCGCCATAGTTTAAACGCTGCTTTTATCGATGAAGAAACCAGAAGAGCATTGTTAGAACGTCTAAAGTGATGGATATCGCACATACTTTATTATTATCATTATCGTAATAGCTCCTATCTAGACACACGGAAAGTCCAGATTGGGATGCAGGTTATACGGAATTTGGAAGCGAAAAAGCGGAGTTTACGTGGGTAAATAAGCATTTTTCGCTGAGAAATTGCGTGCAAGATGCGCCCAATATGGGCTTTCCCAGAAAAGGGCTGATCTGTTACTCATTATCCCGCCATTGTTTTACCACCTAATATGGGTAAAACAAGTCCCGTGATATAACTCGAATCAGCTGAAGACGCCAAAAATACGTAGGCAGGTGCTATCTCTTCTGGCTGAGCGGGCCTTCCTAAGGGAGTGTCTTTCCCAAAATCTTTAATTTCTTCATCACTGCGCTCTGCAGGGTTAAGGGGCGTCCACACAGGACCAGGTGCAACACAATTGACCCTTATCTTTTTATCAATAAGATTTTGCGCCAAAGATTTCGTAAAATTATGAATAGCCGCATTGGTCGCAGCATAATCCAATAAATGTTTGCTCCCTTCTAATCCCGTCTCTGAACCGGTATTAATAATGCTGCTTCCTTCTGGCATATGTGGAAGCGCAGATTTAGTCATATAAAAATAGCCGTGTACATTGACATCAAACGTATAATTCCATTGCTGAACAGAAACATTTTCTATTTCTTTTCGGTGTTTTTGATAGGCTGCATTATTAACTAAAATATCGATTTTACCAAATTTCTTCACCGTATCTTCTACTGCTTTCTCACAAAATTTTGGATCGGAGATATCCCCTTCAATCAGCAACACGACTCCTCCCAATTTTTCTATTTTAGATTTAATTTCCTGTGCATCTTCTTCTTCGCTTAAGTAAACCAGTGCCACATTAGCCCCTTCCTTTGCATACAGAAAAGCAACTGCGCGACCGATTCCGGAATCGCCACCGGTAATTAAGGCTATTTTTCCTTTTAATTTTCCCGCTGGTAAATAATCTGGGGCTTGGTAACACGGCTTGGGATCCATTTTCGCTTCTATACCTGGCTCACTGAATCCTTGAGAAGGGAAAGGTGGTTTAGAATACTCTCTCATGGTTAATTCTCCTTTATTTAAAATAATATATCTGCTCCTTTATCTAATAAGGTCAATTTAATCTTTGGCAACCAAATTTCCATCCGATTTTTTAACGTATTTTTTCTTGACCGCATTCCAGGCGACTTGATGACTGATTTTTTCCGATGAATCATTCGGATCTCGTTTTTTATCGGGATTTTTATATTCTTCTACCGCATGGTTAAATGCTTCTCGATAAATGTCTTGTGCGTGCTTTGGCAAATGTTTTTTTACCCCTTCAGGTAATTCCTCATTGCTTTCATAAGGCATGACCTTTTTACTCCCTTATATAAAATCAGCTTGGTCTAAAGTTTTTAGTTACAAATAAAGTATAGTCCTCATTTTATTTTAGATCCAATTTTTTAATGTTATTAATTTTTTGCGTGCCATATATTATTGTTTTTAATGAGATGATTTTGATAGATAAAATTAAAGGTAACCGTTAAGTTTTTCAGGTTAAAAATTTTTAAAAGGGGAAACTGACCGTTCTTCTTCTAAATGCATTTTCGTGATCATTTGATTGTATTTATTGACCAATACAATTTGCGGTGAAAACTGCGCCAATTCTTCCTGAGCATATTGAGCATAAGCGATGATACTGGCTGCTGTCATCAAGCTTTTATCGATGGCAATAGAACCCATATAATTTAAATGGGCTTCTGTCCCGTGGCTCTGTGGATTTTGCTTTTACATAAAGTAAGTTGCATAGTGGATTTTAATGGTTAAAAATTCACCTGTTTTGGCAGGTTTTGAGTCAAAAATCAAGGGCATTCTAGCTCAAAATAGAACTCTTTAGACATAATTTTTGCTCAAATCAAAGAAATATCAAAGTTGAGCAGATTTTCTTGACATAAATTACTGCTCAAGATGCAATTATAGTCGTTTTGAGCAGAGAGACGGATTATGCCAAACTCATATCACATAATCTACCGCAGCAAGCACCTGCAGATAAACTGGATCGACAACTGGCAATACGGAATTATTTTTATCTACAACTAAGAGATACTCGGGACACCGCTACCGGCCACATCGCCATCCCTGAACTTCATCAAGGATCAAATATTACGTTTACGCTCTAAACGAGACTATGTTACTCGATGACGATATAACTTGAATATTATTAACTTCTCCTTTCTCATTAATGGAATGGTAAACGTTAAAATCATTATTGATAAGTGTAGTACAGTGTTCTTTGCTCAAGTTCATAAAACTCGTGGTCTGATGGTCTGAGCTTGCAATGACTGTATTCGCCCAATGTAGGGCCTTCACAATCAATGCAATTTTTGCTCCTTCTGGCGCTTGATAGTATACATTTTGCAAGAATCCAGGTACATAGGTCGCGATTTTTCTTTGCTCATGAAAAACAGTATAGTCTAAATCCAGAATGGAGTATAAATTTTCCTTTTGGACGTAATCGCGGATATTAACCGCATTTTCTATATTAAAAATATTGGTCATATTGGCCAGTTTCATTATAAAAATGGCAAACTTAGGATTATGTATAGTAATGCCAAGTTTTTCTAGACAAGTTTGGGAATATTGAGCTAACACATCAACTTGAACTTCCACTTTTTCAAATAAAAATTTAATATTCTCGTTTAAAGATATAGCGCGCTGAAACACAGATTCTGTCATAAAATGTGATCCTTGCATATTTTTAACATGGCCTTCAAAACCTAATGCATTAATAAGCCAGTATGTTAACCAGTTCTGACATTCTGTTACTGCAGACTGTCTAGTTTCTGGCGAATTAGCATTTTTTAACTGTTCTTTAAGAGGATCAAGGCAGGTTATATTTTCGAGAAAAAAAGCATGACGCCAATGCCGTGAATCAGCCGGAAAACAATGCTGTAAGATGAGGCGCTCGTCCTCATTTGCTTCCTCGTAAATAGGGTATAAATGGCCGGCTTCTCTAACAGTATAGCCACTGAATTGAACACTGTCATAAGGCCATTTTCCTTTACCGAATAGCTCATCAGCACGCCGTATAGCTTCTGGCGACAAGGTAACCGATGCAATCACACTCGCATAGATTTGCGCATTGACTTGTGTGGGGTCTAGGGCCTGCATCTGTTTAGCCAAAATTTGAAAAGATTCCTTTGTCAACTTATCGCTATTACTTTGCTCTAGTGTGAATTCCTCATATAACGATTCAACGTTTTGCTCATTGACTTCGCGCAAGAGTAGTAACATTTCAATACGACACAAGGCACGGAAAATTTCCCGGTTAAGATGGGCTGCCCATGTATTACTGCCATCATATAAGGCATCTGCTTGAGGCGTAAATCTGGTATTTTCCTGAACCCAATATAGCTGAGACAAAATCTTTTTGCGTTGCTCTTCTGGCAATTGAGAAATGCGCTTATATTTTTCTTTAATCAAGCTGTTGATATTTATAAAGTAAATTAAATTAGGGTTTAAATTAAGAGCATCCATAAATAGTTTCCTCAAAAACATCTTACTTCAAATAAACTATAACATGCAACGATAGATTTATGCAAAATCTTTAAATCTGTGTAGGGAATGAACTTCATAGTGCTTAACCCACACATCGATTTTTTAAATAAATCCTTTGCACCATCCCTTCCATCAAGGGTTTTTCAGCTTTCAAATGAAAATCATCCAAAGACACGCCCAGCGCTATACCTTGACCTAAGATTTGAGGAATAACCGTTAAAATGATTTCATCGATTAAATGTTCTTTGGCAAAACTACTCACCAACGCAGCACCACCCAATAACCAAATGTCTCTACCTGAAGGGTGGTTTTGCATAAATTGACGTGGACTATCATGCGTTAAATGCACACAAGGTAGCGCAATGTTGAGATCTCGCGCGCTAAAAACATAAGTTTGTTTTTGTAGCCAAGGCCAATCACCAAAACCCAGAATTTGTTCAAAGCTTTTTCTGCCCATCAAAATGGTATCAATATCTGCCATCAGTTGGTTATAACCACACTTTTCTAACTCTTCATCGCTTTTCGGTTGCGGTAACCAATCAACGCTGCCATTCACATCGGCGATAAAACCATCTTCGGAAGCAGCGACGTAAAGAATAATGTTACGCATTGACAAATTCTATAATTTATTCTTCCTCTTCTCCGTGATGCAATTCATACCACACACCGTGCAAAATAGCGAAAGAACAAGCGAAAGCGGTTCCGAGGATCCAGGCAAAATACCACATGGTTGAAGTCTCCTAATATTTGTTCTGTGAATCACTTTCTATAGACTGCGCACTCACACGGCCGCGCATCACTCTGTACACCCAAGCGGTGTATAGTAAAATGATGGGCATAAAGAGTAAAGTGGCGCCCAACATAATACGCAAAGTTAATAAACTCGAGGAAGAATCCCACACCAACAAACTCATATTAGGATTCGTTGAAGAAGGCAATAAGAATGGAAATAAAGACAAGCCAAAAGTCGCTATCACACCGACAATGGTGAGACTACTGAATATAAAGCCCCATTTACTTTGACCACGGCCCAACAAAAACAACTGTCCCAAAACAGCAATCACGACGGAGGCAGGTGCAATCCAAAGTAAAGGTTCTACTTGGTAATTTCCCAACCACGCCCCCAGGGCTGTGCTGACCGTTTTATGCAGCGGATTAGAAGGTCCCGCGTGATCAACCACACTCGTCACCATATAACCGTTAATGCCTCGACTCAACCATAATCCCGCCAAAAGGAATAACACCAACATTGCGATAGATGCTACACGCCCATAGCAAATCGCCCTTTGTCGCACAACCTCTTCTGTTTTAGTGGCTAAATACGAGGCGCCATGCATCACCAACATGCACACACTCACCAGGGCACACAACAAAGCGAAAGGATTCAACAAACCCCAAAAAGTGCCGGTGTAAAACATCCGTAAATTATCGTCGAAATGAAAAGGTACACCTTGCAATACATTGCCCAAAGCCACACCAAAAATCAGTGACGGCAATAATCCGCTGATAAATAAAAGAATATCCCAATTAGAACGCCAGCGCACAGAGGGCATTTTGCTACGGTATTTAAAACTCACCGGTCTTAAAATAAATCCCAGTAGCACTATCAGCATGGCCAAATAAAAGCCCGAAAAGGACACGGCATAAATAATCGGCCAAGCGGCAAAAATAGCGCCGGCGCCGAGAATAATCCACACTTGGTTTCCTTCCCAAATAGGCCCTACGGTGTTGATGACAATACGGCGTTCTATGTCTTTTCTCGCTACAAAAGGCAATAGCATTGCCACGCCCAGATCAAATCCATCCATGATGGCAAAACCTGTTAACAATACGCCCAACAATACCCACCAGATAATGCGCATTATTTCATAGTCAAACATGTAACACCCCTTAATCTTTCAGCAACACCGTTCCTTCAGGCCCTAACTTAATGTATTTCACCATCAAGAAAAATTCTACAACCGCAAGCCCCGTATACAATAGAATAAAACCCGACAATGAAATCCACAAATCACTGACCGCTAAAGAAGAAGTGCCCATAAAAGTAGGTAAAACACCATCAATCACCCAGGGCTGCCGACCAGTCTCTGCCACGTACCAACCCAATTCTATCGCCACCCAAGGTAGCGGCAAACTGTAAAGCAGTGTACGTAAAAACCAACGTTTTTGGACTAAGGTGTCTTTAGCCCCCCAATAAAAACACAAAGCAAACAACACAATAAAGAAAAGACCACAAGCCACCATGATACGGAAAGACCAAAATAAGCCCGCCACATTCGGAACCGTATCCTGCGCTGCCGAATGAATTTGTTTCTCGGTGGCGTTAGTCACCGTGGGCGTGTATTTCTTCAATAACAAAGCATAGCCCAAATCGTTTCCATGTTCAGTTAAAGTCGCTTGGGCTTCGAGATTGCTACTATCTTCTTGTAAATGTTGTAAAGCCTCATAGGCTATCATGCCATTTTTGATACGCTGTTCATTGTCTATCACCAAATTGTGAATACCTGGCACAGGCTCTGTGACAGAACGTGTGGCAATCAAGCCGAGCAAATAGGGGATTTGAATCGCATCACGCGTCGTTTCATTCTTTTGATCTGGAAAACCAAATACAGTGAAACTGGCGGGTGCAGGTTCGGTATACCACATCGCTTCAATGGCAGCCAATTTCATCTTTTGATTTTGTCCTGTTTCATAACCACTTTCATCCCCCAAAACCACCACGGCAATGCTGACCAAAGCCCCAAAGGCCGCTGCTATTTTTAAAGATCGTTTGGCAAAAGCCACATTGCGATCGCGCAATAAAAAATAAGCGCTGATGGCACACACAAATAAAGTACCCGCCACATAACCGGCACTAACCGTGTGCACATATTTGGCCTGTGCCACAGGATTTAACAATACGGCTGCAAAATCATTCACTTCCATACGCATGGTATTAAAATTAAAATGCGATCCCAAAGGATATTGCATCCAACCATTGGCAATCAAAATCCATACAGCTGATAAATTAGTACCCAGGGCCAATAACCATGTCACTGTTAAATGCGCGCCTCGGGATAATCTATCCCAGCCAAAGAAAAATATTCCCACAAAAGTCGCTTCTAAGAAAAAAGCCATTAACCCCTCGATGGCCAAGGGTGCTCCGAAAATATCCCCCACGTATTGCGAATAGTAGGCCCAATTCGTGCCAAACTGAAATTCCATGGTAATTCCCGTTGCTACACCCATCGCAAAATTGATCCCGAATAAAATGCCCCAATATTTCACCATTTTTTGCCAAATGGGTCTTTTGGTTAAGAAGTAAATGCTTTCCATGATTGCCAGCAGAAAAGACAATCCCAAAGTCAAGGGAACAAAAATAAAATGATACAATGCGGTTAAAGCAAATTGAAAACGGGATAAATCAACGACTGCTTCAGTAGGAAACATGATTACTCACTCCATATACATGATTAGAGAACGCCTTTCTCACCTCTGCCCGATCCGTTTTAGGCTCGGAAAAACACAAATACCATAATAGACTTAATAATATTATTTTGAAAACCAGAACCAAAGCGATCTCTTTACTAAGAATACTCATTTTAAATCCTCTCCAAAGGTACTTTAGGAATTTCGCGATAATCAACGTCCAATACACGTAATTCGCGTTGGCCACTGGCTGCTGTTTTAGCTAAAACCCGATCCATTAAGCCAACACTACGTTGCAAAGCTTGATCAATGCTTTTGCAAGATAAATATGAACCTAAAAAAACCGCCGAAAAAAGATCGCCCGTTCCATTGGGCGGTATTGGAAATACATATTCTTTGGTTTTCAATAAATAATGCACTTCCCCTTGAGACCCATAAATATGCAAAGACTCGGATTCAACATCGTCTAATTTGACGCCCGTTATAATAACAACTTGTGTGCCTTTGTCTTTAAAGAATTGTGCGACTGCTTTTAAATCGGCTACGTTTCTAATTTCAATACCCGATAAAATTTGTGCTTCATATTGGTTGGGGGTAATAATATCTGCTACCAAATGGCGTTTAAAAAATTGTAACACTTCTGGCTTCACAAAACAATGGGTACTTCCGATCACCGGATCGCATAAATATAATAGTTGTGGATTTTGCGCTTTAAATCGCTTTACGGTATCCATGACTTCATAACAAATCGCTTCACTGCCCATATAACCTGATAAAATAGCCTCACAAATGGGAATAAGATGAAGCGCTTCTAAACCGAGAATCACTTGATGTAGATGCTCTCTCGAAAAAATTTCTCCTTCCCAATGGCCATAACCTGTATGATTTGAAAATTGCACAGTATGAACAGGCCAAACATCATAGCCCATGGCTTGCAGAGGATAGACTGCTGCTTTATTCCCAACGTACCCGTAAGCGACATGAGATTGAATCGATAAAATAGGCATTTTCTGACACGCTAAACTATTGTAACAATACAAATTGTATCATAAAATGGTAACCCTGGTAGCAATCGGATGCAACCAAATAAATCTAGGGAGAGAGCACAAATGGCGCAAAGTAATCCTTTGTTTCAAAATGATGACAACGATCAAGAAATGGTTCAAGAACGTCTGGATGAATTTTTTTCCTCTGTGATGGGATTGTTGTCGAACAGCACTTCACAACCTAAACGCAGTGCAGAACAAATAGTCACAGCCCGCAGACAAGTCGAAGAAATTTTATTAAGGAAGCAAAAGGAAGAATTATTTGGCGAAACTGTATAGCTTTTCCTTGCACTTTTTTATAAATAAGCTATAGTTAATCATAGAGGGTTCAGTTAAGATTTCCTTAAGGTTCCCAACGGAACCACCCTCTAATGATCGAACAAGCACAGCTAAACATTTTTTATTTATGTGCTTGTGATAGAGATAAATAATAAGTGTTTGTGATGTATGATTTTTCCTTATAGAGTTTATTGACACTTAGTTTGTCGAATCGAAAAATGAGTGTCAACAAGCCCTGATCTGCGGGCTACGGTAGCGGTGTTCTGAGTTCTCCTCCAACCTCCGACGCCACTTCCTTAAGGACTTAGGAGCCACCACGGTAGCCCCGCAGATGTTTCCCCACTCTACTCTTGCATAACTTCATAGAAATTCTTTACCATAGTCACTAACGTACCAACTGGACATTCCAAATGACTGAGCGCATACGGCCCTTCTTAAAATGGGCTGGAGGTAAATTTAAACTGTGCGATTGGATCAACAGTCATTTACCTTCCGGACCCCGCTTAATTGAACCTTTCGTAGGCGCAGCAGCGGTTTTTTTAAATACGACTTTCGATCGCTACTTATTGAATGACTGCAATCCCGATCTGATTAACTTATATCAGTTGCTGCAAGAAGAAGGGGCACCTTTCATTCAATATTGTAGAACTTTTTTTACAAAAAAAAATAATACGGAAAAACGGTATTATCTTTTGCGCGAGCAATTTAACCACACGCAAAACGTATCTGAAAAATCGGCTTTATTTCTTTATTTAAATCGCCACTGTTTTAATGGCTTGTGCCGATACAATAGTAGCGGCCATTTTAACGTTCCCATCGGACAATATGAAAAACCTTATTTCCCTCACGATGAAATGCTCGCTTTTCATCGTAAAGCACAACAAGCGATATTCACTTGTTCAGACTTTAGCAGCGTCATGCGCGAAGCATCTCAGGAAGATGTGATTTATTGCGATCCTCCTTATTACCCCTTAGACGATTCTGCCAATTTTACACGCTATCACTCTTACGATTTTGCACTAGACAAACAAACTTTGTTGGCGCAGTTGTGTGTGGAATTGCAAAAGCAAGGGGTCCGCAGTGTGATATCGAATCACGCCATTCCTCAAACACGCAAATTGTATAAACACGCTAAAAAATTGGTGTTTTGCGATGTGATGCGCAACATCAGTGCCAAGGGCCTTTATCGTGTTCCTGTAAAAGAATTATTGGCTTTATATTAATGACATTAGAAAATTCCTCTTTAGATCTGAATGCACTTGCCGCTGAGATTAAAGCTTGGGGCTTGGCTCTGGGATTTGCAGCAGTGGGCATTTGCGATGTCGATCTCGAAACATACAGCGCCGATCTCAAAGATTTTCTCGCAAAAGGATTTCAAGGCGAAATGGATTTCATGACGCGCAATCCAGAGTATCGAACCGATCCCACACAATTGCTTCCCGATGCGCTACGCATTATTTCAGTGCGGATGAATTATTTGCCGCCGAATACACAGATAGTCAAGCAATTAAAAAACGCTAAAAAAGCATACATTTCTCGATACGCGATTGGCGGAGATTATCACAAATTCATGCGAAAACGGCTAGCGAAATTGGCGATGCAAATTAACAATAAAGTATCTGGTTATGGATACCGCGCCATCACCGACAGCGCGCCTTTAATGGAAAAACCCATCGCTGAAAAAGCTGGTTTAGGGTGGATAGGTAAAAATACCTTGTTATTAAATAGAGAAGCCGGCTCTTGGTTTTTCTTAGGCGAATTATTAACAACATTGCCTTTACCGATTGATACACCTGTTGTCAAAGATGGTTGTCAAAATTGTCAAGCCTGTTTGAAGATATGTCCTACGGGCGCTTTAATCGACGCTAAACAAATTGATGCTCGACGTTGCATTTCTTATTTAACCATCGAGCACAAAAGCGCGATCCCCATAGAACTAAGGCCTTTGATAGGCAATCGCATTTACGGTTGTGATGATTGCCAACTTATTTGTCCTTGGAATCGTTATGCGCCGGCAACCGCTGAAACGCAATTTCATGCACGCCAGGATTTTGATAAAACAGAATTGATTGCATTATTTGCTTGGGATGAAGCAATTTTTTTGGAAAAAACTTTAGGTTCTGCGATGCGTCGATTGGGACATCCACGTTGGTTGCGCAACATTGCCGTGGCTTTGGGCAATGCCCCTTACGATCCGGCCATTGTTGTGGCTTTACAAAATCGTTTGAACAACAGCGATCCAATGGTTAAAGAACACATCGAGTGGGCCTTGGCCGAACAGGAACGAAAAAAAGAATGCGCTCCTATTATCGACTCTAAACTACAAAAAATCTCTGCGAAATTGAATGTACATTATTGAAAAGCACTGGCTATCCTATCGCATTCGCGTTTTGACAATCCAAAATCAGCAGCGACCGTTCACCATTGTTTAACTGCTAAACGAACTTCCCGAATAATAGACAAGGCGTCTTCTTTTTTTAATCTAAAATCTTCGGCCACAGACAGTGCAATGTCTAAGGAAACAGAACTGTCAGAGAAATCAAAGGCGGAATGCTCGTTTTGTGTTTTGGACTCAAAAATACGTTTTCATGCGGTAATTGAGAAAATCGCAATGCGCCTTGACGCGCTTCATCATTCACGCCCAAAAGATAATCCACTTCGAAAAGCGTGACAGGATTTGTATTTTGACTTTTGGCTTTAATTGCTTCAGCACGACGCATTAAAACACGCCCCCAGCGATTTTGATGTCCCTTCCAAGCTTGTTTAAAGCTTTTATAGCCGGAATAGGCAAATACGCCTGGTTTTTCATTATAGCCTCTTATAAAGAGCATAAATGCACTTAATGCTCGGTATAAGATACTTTAATGAAAAATCAAGAAATCTAGCTTAACGCATCTTAAAATAGGCGTTAACCTTACTAATAATTGTAATAAAAAACATTACAGCTCCGATCTCTGCGAAATACCCTCAACGTCTCTGCCTCAAAGCTTCATACAGACAAATACCTGCGGCGACTGAAACGTTTAAACTGGGGACTTGTCCCAACATGGGCAAAGAAACCAAGGCATCAGCGGCTTCGCGCGTTAAGCGTCTGAGCCCTTTGCCTTCAGCGCCTAATAACAAAGCCACGGCACCCGACAAATTGGTATCATATACGGATTGCGTGGCTTCCGCGCTCAAACCATACAACCACACGCCTGCTTGCTTTAAAATCTCTAAACTACGAGCTAAATTAGTCACTTGAATTAACACCACACTTTCCGCCGCACCACTCGCGACCTTTTGCACTACGGGCGTTAATCCCACGGCATTGTCTTTGGGAATAATCACAGCTGTCACCCCTGCTGCATCGGCGCCACGCAAACAAGCACCCAAATTGTGGGGATCTTGTATGCCATCTAAAACTAAAAATAAAGGCTTAGACTTTTCTTCCAATAAATCTTTTAAAGTATTTTCATCGTATGTTTTCACCGCTTTTTCTACAGCGTACACTGCCACCCAACCTTGATGATTAGCATGGCCCGTCATTTCATCTAACACCGTATTATCGACTATTTTAAGCAACACTTTATTTTTCAAATCGACTAAGCATTGTTTCACTGCTGCAGCTTTAGCGGGATAAGTGTATATTATTTGTGGCAGACGGCCTTTTTGCAAGGCAGCTTTGACACTGTGTTGGCCGTAAACGATGGTTTCTTTCATTTTTTTGATGCCGGTTTGTGCTTTTTAGCAGGTTTTGCTTTTGTTTTTTTTGCAAACTTTTTTTTAGCAACTTGGATTTTTTCTTTTTCCTTTTTTTGTTTTTTCTTTTTGTCTGTTTCCGCCAACACTAAATCAAAATCTATCTTACGTTGATTCAAATCTACTCGTATCACTCGAATATGCACTTTATCACTCAAAGTATAACGCATCCCCGTTGCTTCGCCCGTCAACTGATGGCGTATGGGATCGTAACGATAATAATCATTTTTGAGTGAAGTAACGTGCACCAAGCCTTCAATGTATTCTTCATCTAAAGACACAAATAAACCGAAAGAAGTCACACCGGTGACTTTACCCGTGTATTCTTCACCGATTCGGCTAGACATGTATTCGCATTTTAACCAATCCACAGCATCTCGGGTTGCTTCATCTGCACGCCTTTCCGTCGCAGAACAATGCTCCGCCAATTCTTGTAATTGTTCAGCCGAATACATAAAACTACGTGGGCGTTTCTTTTCTAAAATATGGCGAATGGCCCTGTGTACCAATAAATCGGGATAGCGTCTAATCGGCGAAGTAAAATGCGTGTAAGCTTCATAAGCCAAACCAAAGTGACCACAGTTATCCCCTTGATACACCGCTTGACTCAAGGAGCGTAACAAGGCTGTTTGCAACAAATTCACATCAGGACGCTCTTGGATTTTTTTCATTATTTTTGCATAATCTTTTGGGCTGGGATTTTCTCCGCCCGATAAGACCAAGCCCCTTTCACGCAATAATGTTTGCAAAGTTCCCAACTTTTCAGGATTAGGTCCTTCGTGAACTCTAAACAATCCCGGCATTTTGTGTTTTAACAAAAAATTCGCTGCACATACATTAGCAGCCAACATGCATTCTTCTATCAAGCGATGTGCATCATTGCGATGTCTGGCGAGGATTTTCTCTATTTTGCCTTGATCGTTAAACACAATGTAAGGCTCCGGCATTTCAAAATCAATGGCACCTCGTTTGTGTCGGATCTTAGAAAGCAATCCATACACCATATAAAGATTTTCTAAAGAAGGAGTAATTTCCTGATATTTTTTTCTCAGCACAGGATTTTTATCCACCAACATACTGGCCGCTTCTGTGTAGGTTAAACGGGCTTTAGAATGCATCACAGCATCGTAAAATTTATATTGATTGATTTCACCTGATTCATCTAAACGCATTTCACAGACCATGCACAAACGATCGACCTTGGGTTGCAAAGAACACAAACCATTGGACAATACTTCCGGCAACATAGGAATCACTCGATTCGGAAAATAAACAGAATTGCCGCGATCCGCCGCTTCTTCATCCAAAGCCATACCGGGTTTAACATAATGCGCTACATCGGCGATCGCCACATACAATACCCAACCCGATCGCGTTTTCGTACAAAACACCGCATCATCAAAATCTTTCGCATCTTCTCCATCGATGGTGACAAAGGCTAAATCGCGAATATCCACTCGCTCTGCTTTGTCTTGATTGGAGACGTGCTTTTTAAAACGTTTCGATTCCTTTTCAACCGCCATCGGCCAAGTAAAAGACAAACCATGGGAACGCGTTGCAATTTCAATTTCCATCCCTGGTGACATAGCTTCGCCCAAAATCGTTTTCACACGACCGAGCGGCACGGTGCGCCGATTGGCAGGCGTGATCAATTCTACGGTAACAATTTGTCCTGGTTTCGCGCCACCATTGTTTTCGGGTAAAATTAAAATATCCTGATAAATGCTTCGGTTTTCCGGCACGACCAAACCAATGCCTTCTTCTACTAAATATTGGCCCACAATTGCCAAAGCATCGCGCTCTAATACTTCCACCACCGTCGCCATCTTTCTGCCACGCCGATCTTCGCCTGTTATCACGCGCACTAAAACACGATCACCATGAAAAATATTACGCATTTCTCTTTCAGATAAAAACACTTCACCTTTGCTTTTTTCTAAGATCACCAAACCAGAACCATCACGCAGTGCAACGACTTGGCCTTTTAATAAGGATAATTTATCTACTAAAGCATATTCTTCTTTTCTATTCAATAATAATTGACCATCGCGCAACATGGCTCTTAAACGACGTCGCAAAGCCTCTTGCTCTTCAGGTGTTTTCATGTCAAAAGCGGCTTCCAAACTCTGCCCTTGCAAAGGGGTCCCCACATGTTCCAAATAAGCCATAATGTATTCTCGGCTAGGAACGGGGAAAGGATAATTGGCCGCTTCGCGGGCTAGATAGGGGTCTTTTTTCTTAAATTTGGGGCTCACTTTGACTCCGATTAAATGATACTAATATAATTAGGGCCTGTTTACAATTCTACTATGCTGAGTATAATTCGTTGATTTTCGCAGCAAAGCTGCCCATTTATGTCCGTATAAACTCCGCTGCGGTCCTCGAAAATCAACGAATTCTCCCGCGGCCTAGCAAATTGTAAACAGACCCTATTTAAATAACCTTAAGGATTCTCAACATGTTAAAACGCAGCTTCATAATCGCTTTTATTGCACTCACCTTATCTGCCTGTCAAACCGATCCCAGCGCGATCGATTATAACGCCAGTTCCAATAGACAACAGGAATGTGATCGTATTCTAGCACAATTAGGAGTCAGTGGCGATGCAGTCTTAGAACCTGAAACCTCTTCAACACCAGAGCGCAAAAAGCTGGTGGCTTTGTACAGTGCTTATGGTTGTGACAAATAAAGGAGGCCTCGACAGCGGCTGCTGTCGAGGATAATATAGCGTTTAATCCGCAGCGACAGCTTCAGCCTTTTTAGAACGGCGAGGCGCTCTCATGACATTTCTGGCAGCTTTTTTGGTTTTAGCCTTGACGCCGCTTGGCTTCTTAGCCGCAATTTTCTTACTCACTGCTTTTTCAACCGCCAAATGCTGCTTCAAGGCTGCCTTAGCCGCTTTCAATTCGGGCATCAAACTAGAAAGTTCTTTCTTCAAGGTATGCGCCACAGTTTTGGCATGTCCAAAAGCACTATTGAGCACATCCACTTTGTTTTTATGTGCCGCCGTTTTCTTCCCTGTTACTTTCGCTTTAAGCGCGCCTTTTTTCGCTTTTGCTGTTTTCATCGCTTTATCGGCCTTCGCCCATTGTGCTTTGATTTTTGTCACAGCTTTCTCAGCATTCTTTACCCAATCTTGATGAGCTACCGTTAATTTCTGTAAAATAGCTTTACATTCGGTTTGTAAATCTGCAATTCCACGGTGCGCACTATTTTTTGTTGTTTTTCTTGGCATCATTGTTTCTCCAAAAGTTTAAAAGAAGGCGTATTGTCCAACACTTGGAAATAATTTGCAAGTATTATACACTGTTATTTAAATTTCAAACGAAAAGAACCTCGATGTACAACACCATCCAACAAATTATCCTGACAAAACCACTCACTACAGCCAACACTTTATTGCAATCACTCAAAACACTCGGCATGCGTGTGCTTTCTTTTCCTACTTTAGAAATAGCACCGCTTCCTGAAGTCGAAACTTATTTTCAAAGGTTCGGACCTTCATTTTTTGACATTGCACTGTTTATCAGTCCTACGGCAGTACAATATGCCATTCAACTCTGTCATTTGAATTCACTGGATTGGGCTCAAACTCCCTGCATTGCTCAAGGCCCTGGAACCGCTAAAGCTTTAAAAAACTATGGATTTCAAAATATCCTATTTCCTGAAAAAGAGTACACGAGTGAAAGCGTATTGGCATTGCCGATTTTAAATGAAGTTCATCGGCTTAACATTGCTATTTTTAAGGGTTTAAACGGGCGAGGGTTATTGACATCGCAACTTTCGCAACGTGGGGCAACCGTCATTGAATTCAATTGTTATGAACGTCACTGTCCTCAAACGTCATTGAATTTAAGTCAGCCTACAATTCCCCCTGAAAATACCCTATTCATCGTCACCAGCGCGGCAGCCTTAGAAAATTTGGCTCTTTTACTCGATTTTGCTCACTCCCCCCCCCCCTTCAAATGGTCTAAGTGTCATCTCTTAGTTATTCATGATAAAATGCGGCAACTAGCGCGTAATTTAGGACATAAAGGAGAAATCGATTGTGCAGACAATGCCAGCGATGAAGCGATTATCACATGCATTCAAACATTGGGTTGCTAGTAACCGCTCGCCCTTGAATTGAAAGGCATTTAGACAATTGTCGTTTCAATGGTTATCGCGGAATACCCCGGTGAATGGCCCCCGCGCGCGCAGGAACGAGCACGACGGGTAACTGTTAATTAAAACAGGACCCGTGTATTGAATCAAGAATTTTGTTTTAAAGGGTAATAACCATGACCGAACAACAACCTCAAATACCTAAAACAAACGGCTGGCTTGTCTGGCTCAGTTTGGGTTTTGGCATCCTGGCGCTAGGCTTAGGCTTAACCGTCTCTATCTATTTTTATTACCATGCCAGCGCTTGGCAAGCTTCTTTCTCTGCTAGTGCAGAACAACAATCCGACATGAAACGCACTTTAAAACACCAAAAACAAGACATCAATGCCCTCAATGCAACCGTAGACACATTAAGTGCTCAAAACACAAATGCAACTCAAGTTTTAACAGACTTGCAAACACAAATCGGCGCGCTCCAAACACAGTGGTCTAAACCCGCCTTGGCCCATGTTTTATATTTGGCTCAATTGGCACAAGACGCTTTATGGTATCAATTCGACAACGCCCAAGCTATTTTATATTTAAAAGAAGCACATACTGAATTGACTCAAAGCAACGATGCTGAATTTCAAACTTTAGATGCCGCCGTACAGCAATCTTTAACGGCTTTAGCAGCAATAACGGCCCCGAATGTTCCTAAAATCGTAACTCAATTGTCCGAATTACAAGATGCTGTGAATGCTTTGCCTTTAACACAAACTGAATCTGAAACCACCACCAAAATCCAAACCGGTCGCGATTCATCATTTTGGAGCAATTTGTGGGGAAGCGCTTGGCGGGGTTTGCAAAAAATCGTCACCATCAAACATTATGGCACCAATGCTCCACACTTTATCACGCCTGATGAACGCGCTTATTTCAATGCGCGACTTTGCTTATACTTAAATCAAGCGCAATGGGCTGCACTGACGCATAATTCTGCTTTATTCAACAGTAGTATGGTAGACGCAGAACATTGGTTGAAAACCAATTACGACACCAACAATGCCGCAGCACAAGCTTTATTGCAAAAAATACAAGCTTTAGAAAATACGAATTTACAACCCCGTTTCCCTGAATTATCCCCTTTGATTACCCGCTTACAACAAGCTCTACTGAGTGGGAGAAAATAAAATATGTTTCGTTGGTTTAGTTCTATTGTCATTCTGTTGTTTATCGCTTGGAGCGCCTTGATGTTGAGCGCTGCCCCAGGTTATATGGCCATTACTTATGGGCAATGGTCCATAGAAATGCCTTTATGGTTTGGGATCACGGCTACCATTTTTACCTTTATTGTTTTATACGTTTTATTGCGTTTACTTAATGGCCCAGGGATCTTATTACGACTCTTTAAAAAATGGCGTCATGCGCACCGTTATGAAAGCAGCCATCGACAAACCTTACAAGGATTATTGGCTTTGGCAGAAGGCGATTGGACCAAAGCTGAAAATTTATTGATTAAATCGGTTAGATTCAATGAAATTCCACTCGTGAATTATTTGGCTGCTGCCAAAGCCGCGCAAGCGCTGAAAGCTTATGATCGTCGCGATCAATATTTGCATTATGCCCTCGAATCCACTTCGGGCGCTAAAATAGCGGTGGAATTAACGCAAGCCGAACTCCAATACCATGACGAACAATGGGAGCATTGTTTAGCGACCTTAAGACACATTCAACAAGAAGAGCCACACCATAAATACATGTTGAAATTGTTGAAAGAAGTGTATTGTCATTTAGCCGATTGGTCTCATTTACTAGAATTATTACCGCTTTTGAAAAAACAAAAAATGATCGATGCCTTTCAATTGCAACAATTGAGTGAAAAAGCCTATTTGGGTTGGTTATTGCAATGTTTAAAACAAGGTGACCCAGAGCAAGCCGAACTCTTTTGGCAGAAACTACCCAAAGCGCTGCAACGTCGCAAAGAATGGGTTTTGCCTTACGCGCATTTTTTATTAGACAGCCACAAAACGGATTTGGCTGAAGAACTCGTGCGCGATGCTTTAAAAGCACAATTTGAACCCGAGTTAATAGAATTATATGGTCAAATTCACAGTGCACGATTGAATAAACAAATGGATTTTGCGTTGTCTTTATTGAAACAACAAGGCCAAGAACCTCACATTCTCTTGTGTTTGGGGCAATTGGCGATTGCGGATGGCGCTTTGTCTCAAGCCCATACGTATTTAACACACAGTTTGCGTATACGGCCTTATCCTAAAACGTATGCAGTGTTGGGTACTTTGTCTTTGCAATTGGGTGATAAAGAAGAAGCTTTACGATGTTTTCAACAAGCAGTGGTAAAATAAAAAAAAGCGCATCGCTTCAAACGTAACAGCTCACACTCAATCTATTTGCGCAATCACCTTATACAATAGAAAGGCGAACACAGCGCTGCAAGGCAAAGTGAGAATCCAAGCGCTAACAATATTTCCCGCCACACCCCAACGCACCGCTGAAACCCGCTTGGTTGCGCCGACGCCCATAATACTGGCATTAATACAATGGGTTGTGGACACTGGGATCCCCATCAAGCTCGCACTAAAAATAGTGAGCGCTGCAGAGGTTTCAGCAGCAAAGCCTTGTAAGGGAATGATTTTGATGATGCGTTGCCCCATCGTCTTAATAATGCGTTTACCGCCGGCCAAAGTACCCAGCGCCATCGCCATCGCGCAGGCAATCACCACGGCTTTGGGAATGGTCTGCCCCCCATCGATTAACCAAGCTGGTAATGCGTGCGTTTGATTGTAGATCACTAAAGATAAGGCAATGATCCCCATGGATTTTTGCGCATCATTAGAACCATGTGAAAAAGCCATAGCCGCAGAAGATAAGAATTGCATACGCTTAGAGATTGTCGTTCCAGTACGCGCACTGAGAGGCAAAAATAACCAAGCACACCCGACCATAAAGATAAAACCGAGAACAAAACCCAAAGTAGGCGATAAAACCAAGGGAACCAATACCTTTTTATATAAAGCATTCCAATAAAAAGCGGAAGTTCCTGCGTGTGCGACCACACTTCCGGCTAAAGAGCCGATCAAAGCATGGGAAGAACTGGAAGGTAAGCCTAAACGCCAAGTGATTAAATTCCATAAACAAGCGGCTAATAAAGCACACAGAATCACTAATTGCGTTGCGGCTGCAGGATCGGCAAGCCCTGTGGCAATCGTTGTGGCAACGGCTGTACCTGACAAAGCGCCGATAAAATTGAAGAATGAAGCCATCATGACAGCGCTTCTTAAACGCAATACCTGTGTCGACACAACGGTGGCAATCGCATTGGCAGCATCGTGAAAACCATTGATAAAATCGAAAATAAGTGCAACCGCCACGACGCACAGTAAAATACTTAGCATCTCGTTTTCCTTTTCAGCTTAACCATATTTAACCGTTAAATTGGTTAAAAACGTGCTTAAATGTGCCATTTCATCATTAGCTTCTTCCAACTTTTCAATCACTTCTTTTTGGATGAACAGAGATTTCATATCATGACAATGGTGAAATAAATCCGTAATTTGCTCTCTATAATAACTGTCTGCTGTTTTTTCTAAACGCTTCACGTGTTCATCATTGGCTAAGATAATAGGGAAATTTTTGGTAGCCAAAGCATCGATACTACCGACCAAGTGTTGTGCCGATTCATCCAACAAAGTCAAAAAAACAATAATTTTTTCATGCTCTTTTTTCTCGGGCAACAATTTAAATAAGCGCGCGGCTTCGTCACAGGCATCCAGCGCATTTTCAATCAACACGGATAAATAATATAAATCTTCCCTATCAATAGGCGTAATAAAGGTTTTAGCCAAAGCGCCGGCCATTTCTTTCACCAATTCATCGCCTTGCTGCTCTATTTCATGGCAATGAATGTAAAATTCCTCATTATTGATGGCCCCTGGCTCCGCAAACGACTGCAAATACCCCGTCATCCTATTCAGAACCCGAACTTGCTCAGCTAAAATGGTGTAAAAACGCGCTTGCTTAGGCAATATTTTCTTAACCCATTGTTCTAAAAGCAAAATGTTCTCTCCTCCTTCATCACCCTTATTTCTAGGAACCTTAAAGGAAGGAGCACCTAAAGTCAAGGACTTATGATTGGCAAGAATCCCTCTTTTGAAGATCCAGGTCGCGGGGTTCTGCTCGGTTATAAGCATCGAAACAATAATAGTCGTCGTTTCCGTAACAAGATCGCTCTGGAGTGCGACATCGACCGTTGCTAACGCTATGTTTTCGCAGAAGATTGGTGGAAAACGGTCTCCTCGCAATGACAGAACAGAGAACTTTTCTTATTTCGATGGGTATTACGAAATAACAGAGCGCTGAAAGTTCCTGAGCCGAGGTAAGGGACTTGGGACCGTGAGCCGCGTGGATGCAGCGTGCGAGCGTACAGGGACGTATTCACAGCTTGTCTCAAGGGCCTTAGCTCGGCTCAGGAACTTTCGGTACTCGGATATTGGATATCATAAGTCATTGTTTTATAAGAGAAAGCCAAAATAATGCGCAAAAAATACCCAAAAAGGCTTGCTTTTCGACCCCGAAATAGGTTAAAATATGTACACTTTAATCGCTTTGCTAACTTTAGGAGTATATCACTATGTCTAAACGTTTAATGACTGTGTTGGCTTTAACTGCCTTGGCTGCGAGCGCCTTAGCGGATAACAGTGACCCTAGCGTTACTTTTTTAACGACAACCAGTAAATCGGCTAACGTTGAGATTCAACCGAGCGAATCATTGCCTTCCTTTGTCCATATTACACAAGGCAACAACAATACCCATATTTCAGGGCATCTCCCTTTCTTTGCCAGTGCCAAAGATTTAAGCGGTATTGCTATGAATTTTAATGTTTTTTCAAACAGTACGCGCGTTTGTTCTTTCACCGCTAAAATTACAGCCGCTTTGAAAATCTCTATTACGAACGTCAGTGGTGGTACCTGTCATTTCAATGGGCCAAAAACGAACTTAGATCCATTCACCGGTGCTGCTATTTTCCACTTGAATTTGGGATAAACTGCAAATAATATGCTACAATAAGCTCCTTATCTGTTTATCAAGGAGCTTACTGTGACCACCCTAACACGCACGCAATTACAGCAATTAGATCATAGTTTACAACAAGACAGTGATGTTTCCGTATTTAAAGCACATGGTTTATTGACGGCCTTAAATTGCCATCCCGTTCTTTTACCCGTGGAAGAATGGCTGCCTTCTTTATGGGGTGAAGAACGCACCTTTAAAGATTGGCAAGAAATGACAAACCTTCTAGCTGCTTTGGGCACACTCAATCAAGACATTGCAGAATCCTTGAAAAATAATCAACTCGTTCCTTTAGTAGATTACGACGCTTCCTCTAACCTCAGCAAATTAGACGAAATTCAAAAAGAAGCTTGTTTGCAATGGTGCGCTGGTTTCTCAGAAGGGCTTTCTGGTGACATGGCTTTTTGGACGGAAGATACAAATGAAGATGTCTTGTCCTCCATCGTTGCCATCAGTGCTTTAGCGCAACTGACGCTCGATGATGTCGACGATGAAGATTTAGACGAGATTTTTGATGAAGATGAAGACGACGAAGAGGATGAGGACGAAGACGAGGAATACGATGACGAAGAAGAAGATGAAGAATACGAAGAGTATGAAGATGAACTGCTCTTAAGTGATGAAGAAATTGCAGAAACCATGCAGCACCTTCCCTTCTTTGTCGCGAAACTATATCAACACAAATTAGCTGCCACCCAGGCGATTTTAGAAACCAGTACGGAATGAGTGTAACAATTCACACCATCGGGAAGTACGGCAAAGCACAGATGCGATCAAAAAATATGAGCGAAAAGCGCGTAAGCGCGGCGAACATTTTTGGCGCACATAGTGCGCCCGAAGGGCGAAGCGCGAACGCAGTGAGTGCTGAGTCTAATGTGGGCTTTTGGTGAAAAAAGAGGCGCGTAGTTACAAATGAATCAGAAATATTTTGATGTCATTGTTGTCGGTGGCGGCCATGCCGGCTGTGAAGCAGCATTGGCCGCCGCTCGCTTAGGCGCTGACACTTTATTATTAACCCACAATATTGAAACCCTAGGACAAATGTCTTGCAATCCTGCGATGGGTGGCATCGGTAAAAGTCAATTGATGAAAGAAATCGATGCCTTAGGCGGCGCCATGGCTTTAGGTACCGACAAAGCTGGCATACAATTTCGCGTTTTAAATGCCAGTAAAGGTCCCGCAGTACGCGCCACACGCGCTCAAGTAGATCGCGATCTCTACAAACAAGCCATGCGTCGCGTATTGGAAAACACGCCTAACCTCACCTTATTTCAACAAGCCGTCGATGATTTGCTCGTGGTGCACGGTGAAGTCCAAGGTGTAAAAACACAAATGGGGATTACCTTCAATGCACGGACCGTGGTTTTAACGACCGGAACTTTTTTAGGCGGTAAAATTCACATCGGTTTGAGTCAATACCAAGGTGGTAGAGCGGGCGATCCGCCAGCCAATGCTTTGGCCGTTCGATTACGCGAATTGTCTTTGCGTGTGGGTCGTTTAAAAACGGGAACGCCCCCTCGCATTGACAGTCGTACGATCAACTATGCAGGTTTAGCAGAACAAGCGGGCGATACACCTACACCGGTGTTCTCTTTCATCGGACATCGAGATTTACACCCACGACAAGTGTCTTGTTACATCACCCACACCAATGAAAAAACCCACGACATCATTCGACAAGGGCTGGATTATTCTCCTTTGTACACGGGTATCATTGATGGTGTTGGTCCACGTTATTGTCCTTCTATAGAAGATAAAATTGTGCGTTTTGCTGATAGAGATTCACATCAAATTTTCATAGAACCTGAAGGTTTAAACAGTATGGAAATTTATCCCAATGGAATTTCTACCAGCCTTGCTTTTGAAACACAAATTGCTTTGGTGCAATCCATTCGGGGTTTTGAGAATGCGCACATCACGCGTCCCGGTTATGCCATAGAATACGATTATTTGGATCCCCGCGATTTACACCCTTCATTGGAAAGTAAATATTTACCCGGATTATTTTTAGCTGGACAAATCAATGGCACCACTGGTTATGAAGAAGCGGGGGCACAAGGATTGATTGCGGGGTTAAACGCTGCGCGCAAAGCGATGGATTTATCGCCTTGGACCCCGCGTCGCGATGAAGCTTACATCGGCGTATTGATCGATGATTTAATCACACTCGGCACTACTGAACCTTACAGAATGTTTACCAGCCGCGCAGAGTTTCGTTTGCTTTTGCGTGAAGACAATGCTGATTTGCGTTTAACCGAACAAGGTCGAACACTCGGCTTAGTCGATGATGCGCGTTGGGAAGCCTTTTGTTTGAAAAAAAATGCTATTGAGCAAGGTCAGATGAATTTAAACAAACGCTTTGTGCATCCGCAAACCTCAGAAGCGAATCAATTACACGCTATTTTAGGCAGTGATCTTTCTCGAGAAGTGTCTGTGAAGCAATTGTTGAAACGTCCTGAAGTGAATCTCAACATACTTAAATCTATTTTAGATTTGAATATAGAAGATGAAGCAGTGACAGAGCAAATTGAAATACAAACCAAATACGAAGGTTATATTGCCCGACAAAGCGAGGAAATCGCTCGTTTGAAACGATATCACCTCATGAAAATACCCAGCGACTTTCATTACACGCACATTCCCGGGTTATCCAAAGAAATACAAGAAAAATTAACGGAAATCCGCCCTGAAAATTTAGATCAAGCCAGTCGTATTTCGGGCGTAACACCTGCCGCCATTTCTATTTTACAAATTTATTTGCGCAAAAATCAAAGGGGTAATGAATTGCGGGAGAGTGTGAGTGACTGATTTATTGGTCGAAGGCATTCAACAACTACAAATTCCATTGTCTATGGACGCTTTAGAAAAAATACGTGTGTATCTCGATTATTTAGCGCATTGGAATAAAACCTACAATCTCACCGCAATCAAAAACCAGGAAGAAATGATCGTCAAACACGTATTAGACAGTTTGAGCGCGTATCCTTTTGTGCAAGGCAAACACTGCATCGATGTCGGCACGGGTCCAGGACTGCCTGGTTTGATTTTAGCACTGGCTTTACCCGAAATAAAATTTGTATTGTTAGACAGTCAAATTAAAAAAATACAATTTTTGCGGCGTGTATTGCGCGAAATTCCCTTGGAGAATGTTCATGTGTGTCATGAACGCGTTGAAAATCACCGTAGCTCCTACGACGTCATTTTAAGCCGCGCCTTTGCTTCTTTATCCGACATGATTCAAGACACTGCACATTTACTAGCACCCAGTGGATATTTTCTAGCCATGAAAGGGCTATGGCCTATCGATGAAATTGCTTCACTACCCGATCGTTTTTCTGTCACCGTGCATCCTTTAAGCGTCCCTTTTTTAAACGCAGAACGACATGCAGTCTTGCTTACATCTAAAATTTAAAGCCCACTTAACATTCTACACTCGCCAATTCCTTAGCTTTTTTAGCGGTTTTTTTTGATTTTGAGCACCGCAAAGTTCCTCTCTATGGTTGTTTCTGTTCCTATGACCTCCAGCGCTTCTTCTGGAGCAACCAGGTCGGCGATTAACTTTCCCGTATGTGTGCTATCAACGTTTTTTGTTTAGAGGGGCTTTATGGTAACCCATTGATTTGATTGAGTGTTTTCTCTAATTCACGCACTTTAGCGAAGGTGTCAATAATTAATAAAGTGGTCTGTGTTCCTATGGGACTTTTTCTATAAAAGCTTTTGGCAAGGTATAAGAAAACCTCAAATTTTTGAGGTGGTCACAATTTGCGGCTACCTCATCTTTTTCATCTTGAGTGAACTGAATAACATCGCGAATAAATAAAATTTTATCTTTAACTTCTTTGTCAGTGATCACATTCATCTTGTATTCTCTACTCCATAGAAATAGGGAACACATTATAGCATAAAAAAGATATAACTACAAGATTATAATTTCTTTTTTCGTTTTTTTTCAATCTAGTGTGCACTAGGCATATCTTTCATACAACAAAGTAAATTTTATCATTACATTTCATACGAACAATTCATTGGCTAAATGTTTTGCTAATAAAATATTGCTATTTTGATGCGTTTTAGAGTATCATATGCATTGATTGATAAATATAACCCCATGCTAGGGCTTGGATACGGAGACCGTTATATGACACAACTGAAAAATATCGTCAGCTATCAAGACGAAGGTACGGGTTTGGTGCGCTTGTCTTGGACCGCAGTACGGGAACGTGTGGCTGCTGTCAATCCATTATTTTGTGCGTTGATGGATCAATTCGATCCCGGCACAAAATTTTCATTTTATCTCGCCTATTATCCTTATGGTGCCAAACTCGGTGACGACAAATCCACTTATATCCCCACCATGAACGGCACATTCCTAACACTGGATAACGATTCACTTCATTTCAGTTCGGAATTAAAAGAAGATCTGCTCTACGCTTATACGCCCTTGTCTATGATTCTCAACAAATCGGCAGAAATGTACATCGATCTCAAAACCGTTCAATTGACTTTACCTGTCATCATGTTATATCCCGGTTCATTTATAGCCACTCGACAATTGTTAAATTTAAAACATGGCGACACAGAAAGCCATCATATTCATACCGTCGCCGCAGGTTGTCGCTCTACGTTTATGTTACCGCCTATCAGTTGTAGCCGCCACTTTGCCAATGTTCGCGAGGCCTTGCATATTAATTTAGATAAACCCAATAATTTGTATCAACAGGGTCCTGTCTTTGCCGAGTTGGCACAAAGCCCTTTTGGCGATTGCGATTGGCGTATGATGGTACTCTTTTTTCCGCGCTTACTGGTTGAAACGATTAAGCACACGCCTCGAGGCCGCGATCTTTTACTGTATTTCTACGATTATGCTGCACAGCACTATTTAAACGATTCACTGGATTCTGAATTAACCAGTTTGATTTTAACGCGCGCGCAAGAAGAACAAAAATTAAAAGGCGATCCTTACCTCGCCGACACCGCGCGTCACATTTATAAAATTGCAGCGGGTCGTATTCCAGGTTTTGTACCAGCCGTGGATGAAACCCATTTACCCCGCAATTTTTTACAGAAAATGATCGTAGAATGGTATGGGGCGACGCAATACTATCCCACTATTTTACATCCTAGTTATTTCGATTTACAAGCCGATAGCCCTTTACCTGTGTATTATTGTCGTCAATATCCCACGACTTTTGCAGCCTCTCCCAGAATACGCAGTAATGCCAGTATCAAATATGAATTTTCTGCTTTACAAGGCTTATTAGACAGTACTGGCACAGGGCTCAGAAGCCGTGCACCCACCTTAGACAATGCTTTTTGGAAACGGCTTGCGACCTTAGTCGATATACGAACTTTTCACACCACCAGCAGAAACATCAATGTCACCAAACTCAGCGGTTCTTTACCCCGCGTCGATCCCCGTTTCAGCGAAAAAACCTGTACAGTCCTCAAAGAAGGGATGCATTTTTGTGATGAGGGAGATTTTGCCCGTGGTTTTGTCGCCATCCGAACCAAAGCCTATTTGGATAATTTATTACAAGAAGATGAAACTTTGAAAGAGGGTTTATCTGTAAATCATCGAAAAGAGTAGCGCCTAAGACTTTTGCTATTATCTTAAATATGTTAGATTAGACGATATACATCACTAACTCGCTGGGAGTACATCGTGCCACACATTATCGCTGTCACCAACCAAAAAGGCGGTGTGGGGAAAACAACCACCAGTGTCAATTTGGCAGCCTCTTTGGCCATCCGGCGCAAATGTGTACTTTTAATAGACTTAGATCCTCAAGGCAATGCCAGCACGGGCAGCGGTTGTCAGAAAGACGCCTTAGAAACTTCGGTCTATCATGTATTGATGCAAAATAAAAATATCTTAGACGTGGTCATTCATCAAGAACGCGCAGGCTATGATTTATTGCCTGCCAATGAAGAATTAACCGTGGCGGAAACGGCTTTGTTAAAAGTAGACGGCCGAGAATATCAATTACAAAAAGCCTTAAAAAATATTGGCAATAGCTACGATTACATTATCATCGATTGTCCACCCACTTTAAACACTTTAACCGTTAATGCTTTGGTGGCTGCAAACAGTGTATTAATCCCGCTGCAATGCGAATATTATCCGCTTGAAGGTTTATCGGGTCTCATCAGCACCATCCAAGAACTACAAGAATGGGTTAATAAAGACTTATACATCGAAGGCATTTTACGCACCATGGTCGATTCACGCAGTCGATTGAGCATAGATGTCACCAAAGAATTATATGAACATTTCGCGGCACAATTATTAAAAACCGTGATCCCCCGCAATGTCCGCTTAGCCGAAGCTCCGAGCTTTGGTTTACCCGCTTTGTATTATGATGCTAAATCTCCAGGTGCTAAAGCATACTTGGAATTAACCGATGAAATTTTAGCGCGCATTAAAACGCGTCGCACCGAACAACAAAAACAACTTGCAACCGCATAACCCATTTGGAGAAGAAAATATCATGGCTCGATCCCGTTTAGGCCGCAGTTTAGGTGAACTGTTGAGTACTTCCTTAAACCCCGAAAAAACAGAATCTTCTATTCCTTCCACACCGGAAATAACGGTTTCTCACCCTGAAAACTTGCAAGAATTGGCCATCGATAAATTGCAACCCGGACAATGCCAACCGCGTCGCGATATAGAAATCGAATCGCTTCAAGAGTTAGCCGCTTCTATTAAAATGCACGGCATATTGCAACCCATTCTGGTACGGCCTCTAGAAGGCGATCGCTACGAAATCATCGCCGGAGAACGCCGTTTTAGAGCCGCTCAATTGGTAGGATTAAATTCCCTCCCCGTCGTCATCAAAACCATAGACAATCAAACCACCATGGTTTTGGCTTTAATTGAAAATATGCAACGCGAAAATTTACCACCTCTAGATGAAGCGCTGGCCATCGAACGTCTCATCGAGGATTTTCGATTAACTCAAGACGATGCAGCGGAATTACTGGGTAAATCCCGCACACAGCTCACCAACTTATTGCGTTTATTGAATTTGGAACCACAAGTAAAACAATGGCTGAGCGATAAAAAATTAGAAGTGGGTCACGCCAAAGTATTGTTGAGCCTAAGCGGAAGATTGCAATTGCAAGCCGCAGAAAAAGTCATCGCCCAAGGTTTAACGGTGCGTCAAACTGAAGTGTTAGTGGCTAAAATTAAACACCCGGTTGCCATTGAAGAAACGTTGAACACCAAAATATTAAGTCCTGATTTGCACACTTTACAAACTCGTTTTGCCAATCTTTTAACAACGAAAGCGGTGATCAAACAGAGCAAACACGGTCATGGCAAGTTGGTTTTACCTTACAGAAGTATGGCGCAACTCATGCACTGGCTCACTCAATTGCAAGGAACCGAAATGGCAATCGAAGAATAGCGCTGTTATTCATGAAGACAAATTTTCAGGGTTTGTTATTAAACATAGCAGGGTTTATTCTGCTGATTATTCTGGCTATCCTATTCTTTGTCCCCACATTATTTAACTGTGCATTCATTGCCTTAAGCTTAGGTTTAAGACACGGTTTAGACGCCGATCACATCATGGCCATAGACAATGTAACGCGCAAACTCACTTTCGAAAAAAAATCTGCACGAAATACGGGTTTATTTTTCGCGCTGGGACATTCTACCATCGTATTTCTTCTGACTTTAATGTTGGTTGCTGGAATTCAACATTCTGAAGCACTCTACACTCACTTGAAAGACATGGGCGAGAGAATCGGCGCGCTCATTTCAATTGCTTTTTTGATTTTTACGCTGATTTTAAACCGAAATCTAAAAAAAACAGTGGGGTCAAAAATAGGATTTCAACTTATCGATCGACCACAAAAAATGTATATCGTAGGATTTTTATTTGGCCTTGGTTTTGACACTGCCACTGAAATAGGCCTTTTGTCATTGGCGGCTGCTTCACTGCTACAGGGATTTAGTCTCACCTTGATTTTATTGCTTCCGATCTTGTTTGCAGGCGGAATGATCATAACAGACACCCTGAATTCCAGTTTTATGACGCGGCTTTACACTCGAGTCAATCAAAATCAGCAAGCCTTAAAAACATACCACAATTTCATTTTAAGCTTTACCAGTTTGGCCACGCTGTTTGTGATTGGAATAGAAATTTTCAATTACCTAAAAAAATACACGATGCTTCCCAACCAATTAGGGAACACGAACAGCTTGGGTGTGGTGATTGTCCTTGTATTTATAGTCTCCAGTTTACTGCTTTATAAAAAGCGAGTTCATTACGATTAAAAACGATCTTTGCATCGCCGTATCGCTGCGAACACATCGACGGCTTCTGAAAGCTTTTTACCCGTATAAGCTTCTGCCGCGGTATGCACCGCTTCAACTTGCGCGCGCAAAAATGGATTGATCTTTTTTTCTTGGGCCAAAGTGCTCGGCAAACTGGGCTTATCGTCTAAAGCTTGCACAAATCGAATATGTTCTGC
This sequence comes from Pseudomonadota bacterium, assembly GCA_021782495.1. Classification (GTDB taxonomy): domain Bacteria; phylum Pseudomonadota; class Gammaproteobacteria; order UBA1113; family UBA1113; genus VFKP01. The sequence goes on from JAJXUV010000001.1 coordinate 54,460, forward strand.
AATATCTTCATTGTGCGGCTCGATGTGTTTGGCAAAGGCTAAATTTTTTAGTGTGTATTCATGCCCACAATACAGACGCGTCGTGCCAGGCAAATACGCCAAACTTTGCAAGGATGCATACATCTGTGACATCGTTCCTTCAAACACACGACCACAGCCGGCAGAAAATAACGTATCGCCACTGAATAACCACTCATGCTGTTCACTGTAATACGCAACATGTTCTAAAGTATGGCCTGGAATAGCTAAAACACGGAAAGACACACCGCATTCAGATAAATAAATAATTTCTTTGTCCTTAACAAAATGTGTTGCGGCAATATCGCTGTGTTGAGGACCATACACCGGCACCGCTTTGTATTGCAGAAGCCCGCGGACACCCCCACAATGATCTTGATGATGGTGAGTAATCAAAATTCCAGACAATTCCAAATTTTGTTCATTAAGATAAGCGATGACAGGCTCTGCCTCCCCCGGATCGACGACGCACACTGTTTTTTGAGCAGCATTCACCAAAGCCCAAATATAATTATCGTTGAATGCTGATATTGCATCGATGTGGATTAAAGGCATACATTTATCTCCACATATCATAAAAATGATGAACGGGCCCATGCCCCTTACCAACGCTCTCATCTTTGCTATGAAAGATGGCATTGAATAAATAGATTTTAGCTTTTCGACACGCTTCTAGATAGGAATGACCTTGCGCTATAAAGCTGGTAATCGCAGCAGACAAGGTACATCCTGTGCCGTGGGTATTCTTAGAAGCAATTCGCTCAGAAGACAGCAAGACTGCTTCATGGTGACTGACAAACAAATCCTCTGAAGTGGCAGACTCTTCGTGCCCCCCTTTTAAAAGCACGGCCTTACAGCCCAACGCCAACAATTGATAGGCCAATGTCTTTTTTTCATCGATGCTCGGGACTAAAGTTTTGGCTTCAGGTAAATTAGGGGTAATAAGATCCACCATCGGGATTAATTGCGTTTTCAAAACATCTATAGCATCTACTTGCAATAAAGGGTCACCGCTTTTTGCCACCATCACGGGATCCAGAACAATGGGAATACCCGTCGCCTGATCTTTTAAAAATGATGCTACCAATTTTATAATATCCGCTGAAAATAGCATGCCGATTTTTATTGCATCTGGTTTTATGTCTTCAAATATCGCTTCGAGTTGTTCTTGAATACACGACAGTGGAATATCATAACAATTTCGTACCCCACACGTATTTTGAACAGGAATTGCCGTTAAGACCGTCATCCCATAAGACCCTGTCGCAGAAAATGTTTTGAGATCGGCTTGGATACCAGCCCCACCCGATCCATCGAATCCTGCTATAGATAAACATTTGTACTTCATAGAAATAACCATCCTACCGTAATGAGGGACTATTTGAAAGATTATAAGAATCATTCCAAAAATGCCATTCAAGTACTGTGCTTTTATAAAACACATCTATCATGGAACAACGTATTTCGTCCGAGGCGGATAGCGCCACCTCATCAAAAATAGCAATCGCATTTTGAACGCTTTCATCAAATTCTTGACTAGAATAAGTTTCTATCCATCGCCAATAAGGATTATTAGATTTAGCATGAGTATTCTCAGCAACAAATTGACCAACGATTTGATAAACCCAAAAACACGGCAAAATAGCGGCTATTGCGACTTCTACAGGAGCTGCCATGCTAAAATATAAAAGATAATTGGTATATGCAAAAGTGGCTAGCGTTAATTGCTTTGTTTCTTGAAAATGAAAAGTTTCACGAAAGAAACTATGTACAATTTTTTGCTCAGTAGTTAAAACCCCTTCTGCAAAAGCCAAAAAATCTTTCATAAATTTCAGTGGTGCTTTGGTGGCAATGATCGTCAGTACTCTTGCAAAATCTCGCAAATAGATAGTATCTTGTTCAATGTAATAACCAAACTTTTGCATATCAAGAGAACCCGCTGCCAATTCTCTATTAAATGGATGCTCTTTTATTGCTTTTATAACATTCGCTGATTTTGCCAATGCGGTCTCAGACAATTTTATCATTTTAATCACCAACCAAAATATCTCTACAAATCATAACACCGTTGATTTATCCACCCTCTCTTTCATGCATTCAAAATCTGGGTTATACAATTGATCTAAGAAAGCACTTTTGAAGGAACCGAGATTGTTGTGATGCAATCCAGCTACTTCTCCACACAATGCGAAATAATAAGCACTGACAAGGCCTGCTTCAAAAGGATCGTCTACAACCGCTTTAAAAGCAGCCGTCACGGCGGTAAGTGCACAACCCATGCCTGTTACCCCTTGCATGAGTGCAGAACCGTGTGCAATTTGAGATGTACGACGGCCATCCGTCACAAAATCAATCGAGCCACTGACAATAACGGTTGATTGATAGTGGCAAGCCAATCGATTGGCGGATTCTTTGGCACTGTCAGTTTGATGCGTCGATTCAACACCTTTAGTTTCACAAGCTTCTCCGCCCAGGGCTAAGATTTCAGTCGCATTGCCTCTGATCATATCGGCAAAAGGCGCTATCATTTTAGCAGTTTGCGTTCTGATGCGGGTAGCACCTGCCCCAACCGGATCTAATACAATAGGCTTATGATATTTTTCTGAAAATTGTATTGCTTTTTCGCTTAGAGAAATGAAAGCTTCATCCAGCGTACCCATGTTGATATAAATCGCAGAGGACATCCGAACCAATTCTTCTATCTCTGCTTCGCAAATACTCATGATAGGCGAAGCACCGAGTGCTAACAAGCAATTGGCAATAAAATCCATCGTCACCAAATTAGTTAGGTTTAGAATTAAAGGTTTTTCCTGTCTTAATTTAGCTAGCGCTTTTTCCATGGTGTGAATCATGTTATACCTCGTTTATAGTGTTAATAAAATGTTGTGTACTTAAATACGGATCGACTGCATCGTGAAAAGCACCGATTGCGGCGATACCCTTTGCACCTGCTTGCAACACAGACAGAGCATTGCTTGGTGTGACCCCGCCTATGGCGACAATCGGATGCGATGACATTATACTTGCTTTTTTAAGACCTTCTAAACCCCATATCGTTTCAACATCCGATTTGTTTTGGGTGTGGAAAATCGCGCCCACACCGATATAATCCAGTGGAAGCGTGTTTGCTTCTTCAATCTGCGCCATAGTATTCACACTTAAACCGATGATTTTTTGGGGACCGAGCTTTGCTCGTGCTTCAAGAGGCTCCTCATCGGATTGCCCCAAATGAACACCCGCTGCATCCAGTTGAAGACACAGATCAACATGGTCATTGACGATTAAGGGTATATTGTTCGAATCAAGAAGATTTTTTAAAGATCGGCCAAAATGCAACAATTCTGCGCGGCTTAAGGATTTTTCTCTTAATTGTACAGAAGTCACGCCACCTTTAATACACAGCGCGATTCGTTCGAGATAGGCGGATGTGAATGAAGATCCTTTGTGGGTTACTAATATCAGCTGACGATCATGCGTTATTCTCATTTTTAAAACAAATTGGCGAAGGAATAAAAATTATTTTATCAATTAAATATCCAACATGTCAAAAGATCTTTTCTGGCAATATGTCTATAGGCCCTTTTAAAAATAAAAAATCCATGTTATATTTTGTCAGATATATCCTTTCAGAATCCGATGTAACATGAAAACCAGTCCCAGGGCGAAATGTCTTCCTCAATCTGCTCTTTTCAAAACGCTTGCTATCCTGCTGATTATGGGATTTTATTGTTTAGATTACTTTTACCGGATTTCAACCGGCCTAATAGTACCGGAATTAATGACACACTATAATGTTAGTCCAGCAGGAATTGGATTTTTCGCTTCCGCATTTTATCTAGGATATGTCTTATTTCAAATACCAGGCGGTTATCTCATCGACAAATTTCCTTTGCAAAAAACGATAGCTATTTTTGTTATGATTTGCAGTCTGACCTTTTTAGGTTTCATCTACTCCCATCATTTTTATCTGGGAGTGTTGTGGCGCTTTTTATTGGGGCTGGGTTCGGCCTTATCGTTTGTTTCTGTTCTACATGTTGCTCGCCATACTCTACATCAACGCTATTTTGGCTTGATCTCGGGCTTAACGATTGCCATAGGGACTTTAACAGGCTCTTTGATCCAAGTATATATTGCTCATGCCATTCAATATTGGAGCTGGCAAACCTGTTTAGCATTATCCGCACTACCGAGCTTCAGTATTGCTTTTCTTTTTTTATTACCGTTTTTTAAATCTGTCAATACGCCTTTAATTTCAGCTAAAACCAAGCCCATGCAACCAATTCAAAGCCTTCTGCAACTCTCCAGGCAGAGAGGGTTTATTCTCAACGCCATTATTGGGGGATTATTTTATTTGCCAACCTCTATTTTAGCTGCTGCTTGGGGAGTCAGTTTATTTACCTTAAGCTATCATTTAAGCAGAACCGATTCTGCTTTTTGTCTCACGCTATTATTTGCAGGCTGGTCGCTGGGCTCTCCTATTATCGGCTATCTCAATGATCACTTCTTTAATTACCGTTTAACAATTTCAATTTGCGCCCTAGCAGCAAGCATCGTCAGTATTATAATGATAATTCTACCCCAGTGGGTTAATCACGCAGTATACACGCTGGCCTTTTTAGTGGGTCTTTTTTCCAGCGCACAGGTATCGGTATGGAATGTTTTTAATAAATTATGTCCACCGCATATTAATGGCATAGGAATTGCCTTAACGAATATGATCATTACTCTAAGTGCTGCGCTATTCCATGTCCTTGAGGGATTTTTGATTACCTATTACAGTACGATAAAAAGTCATAGTAATTTATCTAATGCAGGCCTTTTACACGGTTTATGGATAATTCCGGGCTTATTTATGATATCTGCTCTGTTATCGCAGTTTTTACCACAACCTGCATCTAAGAAAAATCTGGCGGAGAGGGAGGGATTCGAACCCTCGGTACGGGTTAACGTACACACACTTTCCAGGCGTGCTCCTTAAACCACTCGGACACCTCTCCATTCTTTAATTTTACAAACACACTATCAACGTTTAACACCGGGAGGGATTGACTCAGCCTTCACTTCGTTCAGGCTTCGCCCTTCGGGCGCACTTCGTGCGTCCAAAATGCTCGCCGCGCTTCGCGCTCTTCGCTCGCATTTTGTCGAACCCTCGGTACGGGTTAACGTACACACACTTTCCAGGCGTGCTCCTTAAACCACTCGGACACTTCTCCTAAACAGCAAGCAAGGATAAACGAATTGGCGAAATTTTACAACTCTAGGTGATTATTTTTTGCTCACGATAATTTATTTTCCCGAAAATGGTCTACCATCGAAAAACAACTCGATCTTAGCAATCAATTGATCTTTAAATTCCATCAAAACAGCCGCTCTCAATTTTAAAATAGGCTCAGGAAATATAAAATCATAGGCCAGCATAATGCGATTATCCATCGCAAATTTAGCCCGTATCTCTATGTCTTGCAATGTTTGACTTAAATTTTTCGCGGACGACATCACAGCGGCTCTCCCTGACATTTCGGCCAGTGGGCTAAGGAAAGAAACGGCTGGATGCACGCAATTTTCCATAGCCTCAAAGTTTTTATCTAATAAGTAGCGATAATAATGCAGCGCCACTTCTAAATTTTGTTCTCTTGTATTCATGATTCCCCTCCCCTATAATGTAAGTGCCCTGATATCTTAATATAAGGACCCTGATATGTCAAGCCTCCAAAATAGCAAACTAAGCTCATTGGGTTATACCTTAAAACAGACCCAACATCGGCTGCGTATGGCGATGGACGAAGCGCTCAGGCCCTTAGGACTCACTACGCCGCAATATGCCGTTCTGGGCCAGTTGAAATTAAAGCCAGGGGTATCCAATGCTGCTTTAGCCCGAGCTTCCTTCATTACTGCTCAAACCATGCATAGTATTGTGACCCATTTAGAAAAAAATAATTTAGTGAAACGAAAATGCGATCCAAAGCACGGTAGAATTCTGTGCACGGAATTAACCAAGCAGGGCGAAATGCTCGTGGAAAAAGCCTATAAAATAATCATCAAGGTTGAAGCCGCTATGGTAGCTACTTTAAGTCCAGATCGCGTCGCTTTATTGGAAGGATTATTGTTAGAGTGTTTTAACAATCTTAGTCCAGTGGATGTAAACGAATAATCACGCATCCATATAACTTTTCTCAAAATGCTCAAAAGTCCCTTTAAAATCGTGCAAACCTTTGGTATGGGATATGCACAAAACGCGATTCACAATATGTGCCATAAAATCTCTGTCGTGACTCACTAAAATCACCGTGCCTGGAAAATGATGCAAGGCTTCGGCCAAAGCAGTTTTGGCCTCTATGTCTAAATGGTTTGTGGGTTCATCCAAAATCAATACATTCGCGTGTTCCAGCATAATTTTCGCCAACAATAAGCGCGCAGCCTCACCCCCGCTTAAACTTAAAATGTCTTTTTCCACATCGTCTTTTGGAAACAACATTTGTCCCAAAGCCCGACGCACTTGTTGTTCATTGGCATCGCTGACTTGTCCTGTCAACCAATCCAATACCCGCATCGATTGATTTAACAATTCGTGGTGATCTTGGGAGAAATAACTGACATGGGTCTCGTAGCCCCATTCGTATTGCCCCGAATCTTGTGTTATTAACCCTTGCACTATTTTAATGAGGGTGGATTTCCCCACACCATTTTCACCGACAATGGCAATTTTTTCCCCCTTCCCGACATTAAAATTCAATCGGTTAAAGAGTTTTCTATCTTGATAAGATTTTCCTAATTCCTTTACTTGCAAAACATTCTTTCCGGAAGAACGTTTTGGTTTAAAATGAAAAGAAGGGCTGATTCTAGAGGAATGTTTAATGTCTGGAATTTCCAATTTCTCAATCATTTTAATACGCGATTGCGCCTGCTTGGCTTTAGAGGCTTTACTTTTAAATTTATCGACAAAAACTTGCATGGCCGCAATTTTTTGCTCTACGCTTTTTTTAGCTTGCAATTTTTGTTCTTCTATTAATTTTTTCTCGGCTAAAAATTTATCGTATTGACCACTGTATTGATTGATTTCACCATAATCGATGTCTAAAATATAATCCGCCAACCGATTAATAAAGCGAACATCGTGAGAAATCACCAAGACCAAGCCTTTAAATTCATTGTTTAAATACCTTTCCAACCACTGAATAGAAAGAATATCCAAGTGATTGGTGGGTTCATCCAACAACAAGAGATCGGGTTCTTGAAATAAAGTTTGTGCCAACAACACTCGAAGTTTGTAGCCTCCCGACAAAGCATTCAAAGGTTTTTGGTGGTATTGGCTTTCTATGCCCAAGCCCAACAATAATTTTTCTGCCATGGCATAAGCCGCATAACCATCTAAATGCGAAATAGTGTCTTCCAAACGACTTAATTTATTAACCACCGCCTCTGTCCAATCTTCCGAGGCCAACAATTTTTCTTTTTCTTCCAAAGCGCGCCACAATGCTGGTTTGCCTTGCAAAACGATGTTGGTAATACAGGTATTTTCATATCGAAACTGATCTTGCTTCAACCAACCCACAACCAATTCTTTTGGAATAGAAATAGTCCCTGAGACAGGCGTTTCTTCTCCTGTAATGAGTTTAAATAAAGTCGATTTCCCTGTGCCATTGGCACCCACCACCGCGTAGTGTTTTTGTGGGCTTAAATAGAGATCTACCTCAAAAAACAAAAGTTTTTCGCCAAAGGACATGCTTAATTGTTGTAATGAAATCATAATGGATGGCTAATATAATTTAAAAAGACACAGTATACACTTTATTCAAAGAAAAATCCCTCTATACTCTTCGCAATTGATTTTTCGGTGTTGTTGGCTACGCTCACTCGCAAAAGTCATGTAGGGTACTACACTCCTTTTGCTCGAGAGCTTGCTGCCTAACCTAAAAACCAATTGCTGTGAGTACATTTGACAGCAAACAGACAGGTTTTGAATCATAGCGACTAATCGGAAACAGCTTCTTCTTCTAAGAAATTACGTAAATTATCAGAACGTATGGGATGACGCAATTTACGCAAGGCCTTAGCTTCAATTTGACGAATACGTTCACGGGTCACATCAAACTGCTTACCCACTTCTTCTAAAGTATGATCCGTATTCATATCAATACCAAAACGCATACGCAATACTTTCGCTTCTCTGGGCGTTAGGCTATTCAAGACAGCTTGTACCGCTTCTCTTAAGCCTTCACTCGTCGCATTCTCTATAGGCGACACCGTCATCAAATCTTCGATAAAATCCCCCAAACTGGAATCTGCATCTTCATCGCCAATCGGCGTTTCCAAAGAAATCGGTTCTTTGGCAATCTTCATCACCTTACGCACTTTGTCTTCAGGCATGAGTAAGCGTTTGCTCAATTCTTCAGGAGTGGCTTCCATCCCCGTTTCTTGAAGGATTTGTCGACTGACTCGGTGAAGTTTATTGATGGTTTCAATCATGTGCACCGGAATACGGATCGTACGTGCTTGATCGGCAATAGCACGCGTAATCGCTTGACGTATCCACCAGGTTGCATACGTTGAAAACTTATAACCACGTCGGTATTCAAATTTATCCACTGCTTTCATCAAACCAATATTGCCTTCTTGGATCAAATCCAAGAATTGCAAGCCACGGTTGGTGTATTTCTTGGCAATCGAAATCACCAAACGTAAATTGGCTTCGATCATTTCTCGTTTAGCACGTCTGGCTTGTGATTCACCGATAGACATGCGTCGGTTAATTTCTTTAATGTCTTGTGTGCTCAAAAACAAGCTTTCTTCTAAGACCAATAAGTTCTTTTGAGCGCGCACAATTTCGCGACTGTAAAATTTCAATCGATTTGAAAAAGGTTCGCCGCTGGCAATAATATCTTCTACCCAAGTTAAATTGGTTTCATTGGAAGGAAATGATTTTAAAAATACCTCTTTAGGCATACGTGCTTTATTCACACACACGTCTAAGATAAAGCGTTCTTGCGTACGAACATCTTGCAATAAGGTTCTTAAAGTATGGCTGATTTTCTCAAATTGCTTTGGCGCTAATTTTAGATTGATCACTTCATCCGATAAAGCGCGACGCCACTTTTGAGCAGTTTTATGTTTCTTACCATATTTTTTAGTAGCTTCCAGAGCGGAATGACACAGTTTTTCAATTTTAGCAAAACGTTCACGCACAATCGACACATCAGGACCGGTGTCTTCAGAAAAAGTACCACTGCCACTATCCTCTTCATCTTCTTCGTCAACACTGACGTCGACAGCGCTATCCGCCACCGCTTCTTCAGCAACGGTATCTGTATCCACGACGACGGCTACGGCCGCTTCTTCACTATTCTCTAAATCTGCGAAACCGGTCAACAAATCACTGAAATTCACATTATCGCTTTGTTCTATATTATGGTATTCATCCACTAAGAATTTTACAACCTCCGGATTTTCAGCCAATACGGCTAAGACCATACGCAAACCGTCTTCAATACGACGGGCAATTGCAATTTCCCCTTGACGGGTTAAGAGTTCTACATTTCCCATTTCACGCATGTACATACGGACTGGATCGGAAATGCGTGCTGTTTCGGCGATGTGGAAACTCGAGAATTGTTCGGTCACTTCATCAACGGAGCTGTCATCGTCCACAGCGGGAACCGCGCCGCCTGCCATTAATAAGGTTTCATCGGCTGTAGGCGCTCTGTCCATCACTTGAATACCGAACTCAGCGAACAAACTTAATAAAGGTTCTAATTCAAATTCAGGCGGAAGTATGTCACAAATTTCAGATTCGGTCAGAAATCCTCTTTCTCGACCTTTTTCAATCAATAATTTTAGTTGCGATTTTTGTTTTTCTTCCTGGCTAACAAAATCGGCCGCTGGGGGGAGGGTGTATTTATCAGTTTCGGTGGCCATAGAATTTTCATCCACATTGTTTAGGTTAATAAGGTACACGTTTTGCATTTTGGGGATAAACACAAAGCATGCGTTCTTTATTGTGCTCATTAATAGTATAGTTCAAGCACGACGTATATTTTTTTATCTTAACGTTTAAACTTTAATACATATCTTCATTTTGTCAAGGAAAATAGGGGGTTTTTTGCAAAATTTATTAGGCTAAATTATAACTAGTTGATTCTCTTCATCTTTATTTTTTAGATTCTTCTGTATTTTTTTGTTGTTGTATCAAAGTCTGCCAACGCATTTTTTCTTCTGCACTTAAGCCTTCCTGACTCGCCTTTTGCCACAAGCGCTCAATCGCTTGTTCTATAGCCAATTTTTGCAAATACAATAAAATACCTTTGAACTCAGCTTGCACACCTGTTTCAGGAATCATCAATTCTTCCGCCGCTAAGCGTTCTAAATAACGGCCTTCCGTTTTATCACGCCAATGTTCTAACAAACTGGCTGTTGTTTGTGCGCTATGTGTTTGTAAATACGTGACAATCGCGCCAAACAATTCGATGCCTGCGACCACGACTTCTTCAAAAATGTTTTTGTTTTCAATGTATTGGACCAAATGTGGGTATTGTACCAACAAAGCAACGCCCAAACGCAATGGTGTTTTGCGCGCATGACTCGTTTCAACTCTTTGATGTGGGGTCGATTCTTCTTGGGTCGCTACTATTTTTTGGACGGAAATTAAACTTAAATGGGTTTTTTTAGCCAATTCATCTAGCATTAAGGTTCTAAAAGCCCCCGCAGGCAGCTTTTCTAATAAGGGATTGGCTAGACTGACCAATTTAGCCCGACCATCTGGTGTTTCTAAATTCAAAGATCCACTTAAATGCTTGAAAAAAAAGGAAGACAAAGGCAGAGCTTGATTTAAATAGCCCTCGAAGGCTTCTTTCCCCTGGCTACGCACCAAACTATCCGGGTCTTCGCTCTGGGGCAGAAAGATAAACTTCACTTCACGACCATCGCTTAAAGCTGGCAGAGCCGTTTCTAAGGCTCGCCAGGCCGCTTTTTGGCCCGCATTGTCTCCATCAAAGCAAAAAATGACTTGGGTTGTCAGCCGAAAGAGTTTTTGCAAGTGTTCTCCGGTCGTGGCGGTTCCTAAAGTCGCCACCACATTGGCAATACCATGCTGTGACAAGGCTATCACGTCCATGTAGCCTTCCACCACAATCAAGTACTCTAAAGTACGCGTCGCTTGTTCAGCTTCGTAGAGGCCATATAATTCTCCTCCTTTGTGGAATACAGGTGTTTCTGGAGAATTTAAATACTTAGGCTCTACATCCGGACTCATACTTCGCCCCCCAAAACCCAGAGGTCGACCACGGCGATCGCGGATTGGAAAAATTAATCGGGCTCGAAACCGATCGTACTCTCTTCCGTGTTCAGAACGCAGACTCAAACCCACCGCAGCAATGGATTCAGAAGAAAATTTCTTATCCATCAAATGATGGTGTAAACGATCCCACTGTCCCGGCGCGACACCTAAAGCAAAGCGTTGTGCAGTTTGTGCATCGATACCGCGTTTTTGTAAATAGGCTTTTGCTGTTTCGTTTTGTTCCAATTCACGCCGGTAAAAATCCATGGCAGCACGCAAGACATCGTATAAAGACGTGTGTTTGGCTTGTTTGGCCTGGTATTCATCTTGAGGAACACTTAAACCCAAGCGAGCGGCCAACATGTCCACAGCCTCTAAAAAACTTTTGCGCGAATAATTCATTAAAAAAGAAATGACATTGCCGCTGGCGCCACAACCAAAGCAATGGTAAAATTGTTTTTGACTGTTGACCGAAAAGGAAGGCGTTTTTTCATTGTGAAAAGGGCAACACGCCACAAAATGGCGGCCTGCTTTTTTTAAAGGGACATAAGCATCGATCAATTGCACGATGTCTGTTCGTAGGACTAATTCTTGAATAAAAGACTCTGGGATACGGTTAGACATATCTTTCGGTTCTGTCATCCCTGCGAAAGCAGGGATAACAAAAAAACGCTTTCGCAAGAATAGTAGATCACTGCAATTTCTCTTTGATCAGCTTACTCACCATCGCCATATCGGCGCGACCTTGCAATAAGGGTTTCAATGCGGCCATCACGGCACCCATGTCTTTCATGGAAGTTGCGCCAGCCGCCGCAATGTGTTCAGTCACTAAGGCTACTATGGCTTCATGAGACAAGGGTTCGGGCATATATTTGCGCAATAAATTCAATTCAAAGGTTTCTTTGTCGACCAAATCCGTACGGCCTGCCGCTTGAAATTGTTCAATGGCATCCAAGCGTTGTTTGGCTAATTTATCAAACAAAGCAATAATTTCTTCATCACTTAATTCAACGCGCTCATCCACTTCTTTTTGTTTAATCGCCGCCATCATCAGCCGCATAGCCCCTAAAGTGGCTTTGTCCTGTGCTCGCATGACGGCTTTCAAATCTTCTTGTAAGCGTTCCTTCAATAGACTGGCCATTTTTAATAACGCTTGGTGACTTTCTTTTTCTTAGAAAAACTACCGCGCGAAGGCGTTGGCGCTTCTTTAGCCAATTTCTTTAAATGACGCTTCACAGCAGCTGCTTTTTCTTGAGCACGCACTTTGGTAGGCTTCTCGTAACGCGCTCTGCGTTTTACTTCTGTTAATATACCTGCTTTTTCACAAGCTCGTTTAAAACGACGTAACAACCCGTCTGGGCTTTCGTGTGGTTTTGCCGTAACACTTGGCATGTAGATACTCTCCCATCAATATTTAGGCTGTGCATTGTAAGCCTTCTTTCAATTAAATGCAATACGCACTCAATAATCTACCGTTTTTCTAGAAAAGCCTATAGTTGACGCATCTTGCCCGCAATTTTGATGTGAAAAATACGCATTTATGCCGATATAAACCCCGCTTTTTCCCCTCAAAATTACGGGCAACCTCCATCCAAATCTGGGCTTTTTCGTATATTTGGATGATGCGGGTAAGCTGTTACATACGCGCCTGGACCTATCGCACCAATGGCTTGACCCATGCGCAAAATTTGACCAGATTCTAAGGAGGGTAAAAATTGCGCATTTTGCTTGCCAAAGAGGCAAATCACCGTAGAACCATAATAAAAATAACCCAACTCCGCCCCTTTGCTAAAAGGCAGCTGCGGATACTGATGCACAACGGGATGCTGTGCCGATTGGGGGACAATACGACCTGCAAATTGTGTGTGGATACCCGCAACCAATAAAGCAGCGACCAAAATCAGCACAAAAGGTCCCGAAGGCGAATCAAAATAACAAATCAAGCGCTCATTGCGGGCGAATAATCGAGGGATTTTTGCCACGCTGCTTTTGTTCACCGAAAAAAGCTGCCCGGGTACGTAGACCGCTTGAGTCAACATCCCATCACAAGGCATGTGTACGCGATGGTAATCTTTGGGGGCCAAATAAATCGTGATAAAATGTCCTGAATGAAAAGGCGTTTTTTCTTCGGGATTTAAAGCCAATAACTCATTTAAATCATAAGTACAGCCTTTGACTTGCAAGAGTTGAGATCCTTGAATCTCGCCTAATTCGCTGATGGTACCATCCGCCGGACTCACTAAAACGGTTTCACCCAGCGCAATGGGCCGCGCTTCGGGCCTCAATTTTCGGATGAATAAACTCTGAAAACTGTCGTAAGTGTGCAGATCGCTCGATTCTGCTTCACTCAAATTCACGTCATAAGCACTTAAAAATAACTTCATCAAAAACCATTTTACCAGCGGTTGCTTGCATTCAGCCAGCTTAGCCGTGAGGCGCGACAAGAAGTGTTGGAATAATTGCATTCCATCGATATCCTAAATAAAAGGAAGCTCAGTATACTCATTTTATCGTTTTATTGAAAGCCCAATTGTCGCCAGGCTTCATACACCGCAATAGCCACTGTGTTAGACAGATTCAAACTGCGACTTTGGCCCTGCATGGGAATACGCAGAATGTGTTGTGCGGGAAAGGTGTCTAAAATGTCTTTCGGTAAACCGCGCGTTTCAGGACCAAATAGAAAAAAATCGTTTTTTTGATAATGTATATGGGTATAAGGATGATTGGCCTTAGTAGAAAAAGCAAAAAGACGCGTGTCTTGGGGGCGCTCTCTAAGAAAGTATGGCCAGCTCTCATAATAGCAAATCGTCGCGTATTCGTGGTAATCCAAGCCAGCACGTTTTAAAGTTTTGTCATTCAATTCAAAGCCAAGCGGTTTAATCAAGTGTAACGTACTGCCCGTGTTGGCGCACAAGCGAATGATGTTGCCGGTGTTGGGTGGAATTTCCGGCTCAAACAAAACGACATTCACGATGCATCGGTCGTATTGAGTGTCTCTCCATCCATCAATTCCGTTTGCGTCATCGATTGTTTGACGGGATCAGAACTTGGTTTTCTAAAAGACGCTGGCGGGGGTGTCGCTGTGTTTTTCGTCTCGCTTTCAGGCGGAAGCGCTTGAATGTCTCGATCGGCGACCGCATCATCCAAGTAATCGTCCGTCAAAGGATCGCCATTATTTGCATTCGACGCATTTCCGTATTTTATCTCGCGTCCCGTATAGCGTTTAATAAGGCTTGCACGTTTTTGCAAATACGCGTCACGAATAAAGACGTATTGATCCAAAGATGCTTGTTTGGCAATGTCTTCAGAGGAAAGCAAACTAGCTCGCAAATTCACGATGTCTAATACGATCATGATATTGCGAACCCTAGGTTCGCGATTCATGTATCCCCACAAACTTAAATAACGATAATTCGGCCACAAAGCCAAAGCATCGCGAATGTCGCTAGGACCAATGACCGGTAACACCAAATAAGGTGAAGTGGTGATACCGTATTGTGCCAGCGTAATGCCAAAATCATTGTAATGTTTGGTGAGCCCCATACTCGAAGCGGGATCAAATAAACCCAATACACCCACGGTGGTATTGATGACAAAACGGCCCAAAGCAATGGCACTTAATTTAAAATTCGCTTGTAAAGTATCGTTCGTAAAAGTAGACACTTCGCCTATGTTGCTAAAAAAATTGGTGACGCGATCGCGCGCGAATTGGGGGGTCACAAAAGTATAAGCCTGAGCTATCGGTTTAATGGCGTATTTGTCCAGTTTTTCATTAAAACTAAAAGTGGCTCTGTTCATGCCTTGTAAGGGATCGACAGGATCGGGCGCATAGGGTTTGCTAGAGCAAGCGGCCAGTAAAAGTGCAGTGGTATACAAGGTCGTTCTATACGCGATTTTTGTTCGAAATTTCATGCTCTTTGCTATTCCAATGGCTTTCATGAATATATAGATTAGCACAAAATGAAAAAGATTCAATAACATAATTAAACGGAACTCGTAATATGTTCTATTTTTGCCCAATACAGATTAGCAGGGAGAATAATTTGTACTAAACTATTTTTTATGGTATAATTTGATTTCCTTATGGAATAAGATCTCACTTTAACCCTAGAAATGGATTTTTCAAATGAGCGCCACCATGTTTAGATCAACAAAAGCTACCCCCACCAAAAAAGCCTTTAGCCCTAGACCTTATCGCGTTCGGTTGCCAATGCTATTGCCTATTCAATCGAGCACAAAATTGTTACAAGATCATCGCGTTACCCATGTTCTGCCGAAACTAGAGCAATTGCTGTATACCAGCCAAGAAAAATACCACAATCTGTATTTGGGTGCTTTACATAGTTTTGCGGAATACGTACAACAATTACCGTCTAGACACAATTTTCATTTCAATCACATCAATGGTTGTTTGTTATTGGGTTTATTACGCGCTTATCAAACCATACGACTCTACCGCGAACAAACGCCTATCAACAGTTATGGTCGCGACAAAGTGCCCGCCAACATTGCCTTATGGTCTTATGCTTTGTACACCGCCGCTTTATTTCTAGGGGTCGGTGAAATTTACGCGACTTACTGGATTTCCCTGTGTGACGCGCATGGCGAATTTAAACAACGTTGGTCGTCCAAAATAGGACCGATGACACAATACACCGCCGATGCCACACACTATCGTTATTCTTTTGAAGCCGAAAGACGCGACGCCATTGCGAATCTCGACACTTTGGCCGTGGCCGAAAAAATGCTCCCCAAAGAAGGCTTGGCTTGGATCGCCAGCGACAAATACGTTTATGAATTGTGGTCTGCTATTTTAACAGGCGATCACGGCCGTGCAGGACCTTTCGCAGGCTTCATACTGCCCAGCGAAGACATCGTTTTAGAACAACATCAAGATTTGATTGAATCATTAGAAGATTTTCTATTGCATGAACAAAGACACGAATTCACTGGAGAACACAGCAAAGAATTGGCGATCGAATTAGCCAATATAGAGAACCTGCAAGACTTAACGCTCGAACAACTTAAAGAAATCCGAGAATCCGATCAGAAAATGCTCCTCGAAATACCGGGAAAAACCAGCTCTATCTATATTAATTTTGGGACCAATATGAATAAGTTGTCTGGAGATACTCTGTGTTTTATCTTATTCCAGGTTTTAAGCGTTCTCAATTATAATGTGGGCGTCTTTACACAGCTGATTGGTAATGGCTTAGCTATGTCACCCACCCTACTGCAAGTTTTCAAACAAGCTTTCCCAGATTTCTTTATGAAATTAGCTTCTCAGAGCTTAGGAAAAACAGTGGGGGGATCTTTAGTATTTGATCCGACCGGCATGCTCCAAAATCTACCGCGTCAATCGCCCGCTAGTCCGCAAAATATTTTTATTCCAGGCACACAGCCAACGAATGCGCCCTCTGTCTCACCAGGCCCCAGTATGAAGTAGTTATTTCTGCCGTCAATGACGGCCTTCAGGATCTTCGTCTTTACTCCAAATATGATCGTTATTCGCGATGTCGCCGTGACAGGACCCCGCGCTCGAACTAGATCTCACAGAACTAGATCTCAAAAGCTGTCACAGTTCATTCTGCCTCAAACTCGACAAAGGCTCTCCAAAACTATCGATATACCCTGGAATACTCTGACGTAACAATCCGGAAGCATTGTTGGTTGCGACATTTCCCAAACCGATAAAAGCAAACTGTAAATAGATACTATTGATAAATTGTGGCTTATCTTGATTTTCTGCATCCAAATAATTAAAAGCATGTGCACCGACGACCCGAATGGCCCAACAACACGTATCGTATTCTAATCCACCCATTAGATTCTGAACGTGTGTTTGACTCAGATTGTAATTCCAACGACCAAAGGTTTTCCATTGCGGTGACAAAGGCCACACTGCCGACACATCCGTTTGATTCAAATTATTTTCAGAACTGCTCGGACTCGCTAACAAAGTTCCATTGCTATCAACCAGTTGATCCCCACCACGTAAAAATGTATAGCCCATATTAAAAATATGGTTATTATCGCGTTTATATTGCATTGCCAGGCCTGCATTGTTGATACCCCGAGGAACATCCACCAAAGTTGTTGTTCCTGTTTGCGTGTTAAAGCCTTCTTGTTCTTGGCCGTCTTGTGGATTCCAAGCCAGATTTCCATTTAAACTCCAGGCTTGTGACATTTTATAACTCGCGTCAGCCGCAACCGGCGAAAAACTATTGGTGGGCGGAACATTATTGTAGAAAGTTACAGCATCTAAAGTACTGGGGTCGATATTGACCTTTCGATTTTCAAAATAATAAATTTCGCCCACACTCAAATGCATTTCTTCCACGCCTGTTTCTGGGTCCAGAATTCTAGACGTCAAAGAATAGGAAATTTGGTTGGCATCTCCAATGCGATCGTTGCCGGTAAAACGGTTGGTTCTAAACAATTGAGCGTAAGTAAAAGGTTCCACGGTGGTATCAAACAGAGGAATGTCATTTTGATTGCGATAAGGTACATACAAATAAAACAAACGCGGTTCCAAGGTTTGCTGATAGGCATGTCCAAACCAAGAACCTTCTTTATCGAAAAACAATCCGCCATCCACGTCATAAATTGGCAGTGCTCTCGTAATAGTGCTCTCTTCTCCAGGCACTTGATTGCTTAAATTGTATTCTGTGACAGACATTTGCACATTGGGTTTCAAATAACCGCTCGCCGAATACAAAGGCAAAGTGAGCTGTGGATTGGTGATAGTCCTAGAACCCTCTGCAGGCGAAGCCGGCATAATCACCATACCGGTTTCATCCGTCACTGGCATCACAGAACCTGGCGTTTTAGTTTCGTGGAAATAATCGAATTGATTGTTAAAAAGAAAATCCACATTGCCCAAAGCTTGTGGGTAATTCGCATTCAATATCACTTCGGGCAGTTTTTCGTAAGTATTTTCTACCGGCACTTCGTTGACCGGATGCAAAGTTTGATACCCTTCCATCATGGTTTTAAAATACCAGTGATCGCTGTTGTAAGCCACATCGCCAACGTTGTGAATTTGATTTTGGCTGGTTTGTGCCGGATCAGAAGGAAAATCTTGGAAATAATAATCGTCGCTCACTGTATTCACATAAAGATTAGAACTCCAGTGCGTATTGTATTGACGATCGTCTTTCCACGACACAAAATAACGATTGTCGCTGCCATCCAATAAACGATCTAAAGTAGGTGGTTGTTGAGCCGGTGGTACACTGGCGTATAGATTTTCCTCTTCTTTTTGAAAACTGGAAAAGGCTTTATCTCCTGGTAAAAAAGCACCATGAATATCGCCGCTGCCATTAGAATTTAAATAACGAAAATCATCGTTTAAATTAATCCCTCGTGCTGACATGTATTCCGGCGTAAACACCATATCGTAATTCGGCGCCAAATTGAAATAATACGGTTGCGATATGTCATATCCATTTAAAGACGAATGGCTTAAATTAGGCAATAAAAATCCCGATTTACGTCGCGCATCGATGGGGAAAGTCATGTAAGGCACATAGAATATCGGCAATTCTTTGTAGTACAAACGTGCTTGTTTTGCAGTGCCTTCACCACTTTCTCGATCCAAGGTAATTTGATTGGCTTTCACCGACCAAATATGCGTTAAAGGCGGGCAAGTGGTGTAGGTCGCATTTTGAATAACAATCAAACCTTCTTTGGTCTGATTAAATTGCGTGGCACTTCCCCAGGCATTTACACCGGTTACTTTGGATTCAATATCATTTAAAGCCGTGATATTCTCGATGGTATTGGTCAGATTTCGTCTATACAGAATTTCTTCCATTTGCCCGGTTTTATCTTCCAAATTAAAAACACCCTGATCCCCTATCACCAATTCGCCCGGATGTCGCAAATACACATGACCATAAGCCGCGACATTGTCTATTTGGCCACTCTTGGCGTCTCTGTTAATGTATAAAAGATCGCTGCCCACCATTTGATTGGGTTGTTCTAAAATGACATTGCCTCTTAAAATAGAATCGCCTGTGAGCGATAATTCCGTTTCATCGGCACTGGCATGAATGGGAATTTGATTGGCTTGTAACGCGGCATCAACGCTTTTGAAAGTCGGCTCCACATAATACCCCCGGCAGGCTTGATTGGTATTTTCATTGGTCACAAAACCCAATTCTTCGGCCATTTGCGAAGCACTCATTTCAGACCAATTCAACCGGGGATAATTTGTTTTAGTCCACGCGTTTTCATCCTTTGAGTCGATGGCATAGGCAGACATTGCGCAAAAAATAAACGCTAATTGTAAATAGATCTTATTTTGCTTAAAAAATGCCACCCGGATGCCCCATCTAAAAAATCAATAATACGCAAGTATGGGTAGAGGTGCAATAATTGGATGGTGTATAATGCAGCCAACATGATGCGAGAATACCGATGATTACCAATAATCGTTCAGAATCCTTAAAAAATTGGCTTCATAAAAATTTAAACACGACTGAGATTCAAATTAACCCTCTCGCCGGAGACGCGAGTTTCAGACGCTATTTTCGTGTGCAATACGACGATCAAATTCGAATTGCCATGGATGCCCCCCCCGAATTAGAAGACAGCCATTCTTTTGTTGCCATACAAGCGCATTTAAATACTTTAAATCTACAAGTACCCCACTTACATGCGATCGATTTGGCACAAGGATTCATATTAATGGATGATTTGGGTGATACTTGGTTGTGGCACAAAGCTTCAAATCCTCTATCAAACACACTCTATCAAAATGCTATAGACGATTTGTTGGTGATGCAATCACACGCGGCACCAACGCCCTTAGCCGTTTTCGATGCAGCATTTATGGGGCAGGAATTGGCTTTTTTCAAACAATGGTTTCTTCAAGATTATTTGCAATTGTCTTTAAGTTCCGCAGAAAATGATTTGCTTGAAAATATTTTTTCACAATTGATTCAAGCCGCGCTCTCGCAACCCTATTATTTTTGCCACCGCGATTACCATTCTCGTAATTTAATGGTTTTAAACAACGCTAAAATGGGGATCCTCGATTTTCAAGATGCGGTTTTAGGCCCCCTAACCTATGACTTGGTTTCTTTGTTGCGCGATTGTTATGTCACTTTAAGTGAGGCCGACTTGCAAAAGCATTTACAGTATTATTTCGAAAAAGCGGGGATGATGGGGTTATTCGACACGAAAGATTTTAACACGTTCAACCAATGGTTTGATTGGATGGGATTACAACGCCACTTAAAAGCCATTTTCATTTTTGCGCGCAAACAATTGCGTGACAATAATCCAAATTTTTTAAGGTATCTTCCACGCACTTTAAATTATGTACATACTATTAGTCGTCCTTATGAACAATTGTCTGACTTTCATCACTTCATGGAAAAACGAATATTACCCACTTTCAAAGAGGTATATGTGATATGAAAGCCATGTTACTCGCCGCCGGTTATGGCAAACGCTTACATCACATGACACAAACTTGTCCCAAACCTTTGTTAAAAATACAAGGGAAACACACGCTCATCGATTATCATTTGCAGCATTTGGCTAAAGCAGGTATTCAAGAATGTGTGATCAATGTCAGTCATTTGGGTCATTTAATTCAAAATCATGTACAAGACGGTCAGGCTTATGGATTAAAGGTCATTTATTCAATCGAAGAAAAACCTCTAGAAACAGGTGGCGGTGTTAAAAAAGCTTTGCCTTTGTTAGGACCCGATCCCTTCATCGTCATCAGTGCCGACATTTGGTGCGATTATCCCTTGGCGCAATTAAAAGCGCCCCTAGGTCTTGCGCATTTGGTGTTAAACGACAGATTGCCGAATAAAAAAGGGGATTTTGCTTTGTATGAGGATTTTGCGTCTTGTTATGGTTGCAACACTTTAAATTACGCCGGTGTTTCTGTCTTGCGTCCGGAATTATTTCTTGGAAACACAGCGACTGTTTTTCCTTTAATGGATCTGTGGCGTTCAGCGTGCAAAAAAGGATTAGTCAGCGGCGAATATTATTCCGGATTGTGGTTTAATGTCGGTGATACAAGGACTTTAGAGCAAATACAGCGGTATTCCTTTGAATACACTTGATATGACCGACTTGAAATCCAACCCTCAATCGGCGACAATGGCCCCTGCAGCGACTTCGGAGAAACCCCATGATTTCCTATGATGAAATGGCCAATGCCATTCGTGCCCTCAGTATGGATGCGGTAGAAA
The DNA here is from genome assembly GCA_021782495.1 of Pseudomonadota bacterium. Classification (GTDB taxonomy): domain Bacteria; phylum Pseudomonadota; class Gammaproteobacteria; order UBA1113; family UBA1113; genus VFKP01. The sequence continues at coordinate 75,961 of JAJXUV010000001.1, forward strand.
AAGCCCAATCCGGCCATCCAGGCATGCCCATGGGAATGGCGGATATTGCCACGGTTTTGTGGAAGGACTTCTTAAAACACAATCCCACGGACCCGCATTGGGTCAATCGTGACCGTTTCATTCTCTCCAATGGACACGGATCGATGCTGCATTATGCTTTATTGCATCTCAGTGGCTACGATCTTAGTCTAGAAGATTTAAAAGCCTTTCGCCAATTGCATTCCAAAACCCCCGGGCATCCGGAATATGGCTTAACCCCGGGCATCGAGACCACCACCGGCCCGCTGGGACAGGGTTTAGCCAATGCCGTCGGCATGGCCATTGCTGAAAAAAACTTAGCGGCTCGATACAATCGAGAAAATTTTAATATTGTCGATCACCACACATATGTCTTTTTAGGCGATGGTTGTTTAATGGAAGGCATTTCGCACGAAGCTTGTTCTTTGGCTGGCACACTGGGTTTGGGGAAACTCATCGCTTTTTGGGATGACAATGGCATTTCCATTGATGGCCAAGTACAGGATTGGTTCAGCGACGACACACCAAGTCGTTTTGAAGCCTATCATTGGCATGTGATCCGCAATGTGGATGGGCACAATCCTGCTGCGATTCGACAAGCGATTGTGGCAGCACTTGATGAAAAAAACAAACCCACTTTAATTTGTTGTAAAACCATGATTGCTTTTGGTGCACCTCGTTTGGCCAACACGGCCAAAGCCCATGGCGCCCCTTTGGGTCATGAAGAAATCGCGCTCACGCGTGAAAAATTGGGTTGGCGATCGGAACCTTTTGTGATCCCCGAAAAAATATACGCTGCTTGGGATGCACGCAGTCAAGGTGAAAATAAGCAACAAGAATGGCACCAAGTGTGGACTGCTTATCAAAAAGAATTTTCTCTAGAGGCCGAAGAATTAAACCGACGTTATCAAAAAACACCCGATCCCACTTGGACAGAACAGAGTAGTGCTTTTATTGAATCTTGTCAGGCACAAAAAAACAAAGTCGCGACTCGCAAAGCTTCTTTAAATGCTTTAAACGCTTATGCGCCTTTGTGGCCGGAATTGCTCGGGGGTTCTGCGGATCTCACAGAATCGAATTTAACCTATTGGAAAGGCAGCACGCCTTTAAATCGTCAACACCCTGCAGGCAATTACATTCATTTCGGTGTACGTGAATTTGCGATGAGTGCGATCGCAAATGGCATGGCTTTACACGGTGGATTCATTCCTTATGTCGGCACTTTTCTGACATTTTTAGATTATGCACGCAATGCGGTGCGACTCAGCGCCATGATGCGTGTACAAGTGATTTACGTTTACACGCACGATTCATTGGGTTTGGGAGAAGATGGTCCTACGCACCAACCCGTAGAACACGCAACAATGTTGCGCATTACACCACACATGTCTACTTGGCGGCCTGCAGACGAAGTTGAAACCGCTGTCGCTTGGAAAATGGCTTTGGAACGTCATGACGGTCCGACGAGTTTGCTTTTATCCAGACAAGCGTTGCCTGCTTTAGAAAGAAAAGAAGCCACGCTGCATCACATCAAATACGGCGGTTACGTTATTTTTGAAAGCCCTGCTTTTCCTTCCTTGATTTTAATCGCCACGGGATCAGAAGTGTCTTTGGCCATTCAAGCCGCTAAAACACTGCAAGAACGAGGTATCAGTATTCGAGTGGTGTCTATGCCTTGTGCCGATCGTTTCGAAGCACAAAGTGCTGAATACAAAGAAAGTGTATTACCACGCAAAGTGTTGCGTCGCTTGGCCATCGAAGCCGGCGCTTCTGCTTTTTGGTACAAATACGTTGGATTAAAAGGGCGCGTTTTAGGATTGGATGAATTTGGAGTCTCTGCACCTGCTGCGGATGCTTTCAAAGCCTATGGATTTACAGTGGACAACATCATCGCTCAAATTAACTTTTTATTGTCGGAGGAATTATAATCATGCCCATTCGTGTTGCCATCAATGGTTTTGGTCGCATCGGTCGCAACTGTTTGCGCGCCATTTACGAAATGCACAAAGAAAAAGAAATTTCAGTGGTCGCCATCAACGACACCAGCCCCTTGGAAACCAATGCCCATTTACTGCGATACGATTCAACACACGGCCGCTTTCAGGCTGAAGTTGCCGTTGAAGGAGAACAATTGATTATTAATGGCGATAAAATCGCTTTTGTTTCGAATCGAGATGCCAGTCAATTGCCTTGGAAAGCTTTGGACATCGACGTGGTGTATGAATGCACAGGACATTTTACAGAACGCGAGGCAGCGGCTCGACACTTAAACGCCGGTGCACGCAAAGTATTGATTTCAGCACCGGCTAAAAATGCCGATGCGACGATCGTGTATGGCGTGAATCACAATACTTTAAAAGCGAGTGACACGATTGTTTCCAATGCTTCTTGCACCACCAATTGTTTAGCACCGGTAGTAAAAGCTTTGCACGACACCATCGGTATTGAACAAGGTTTAATGACGACGATTCACGCAATGACGAACGACCAATCTTTATTGGATGCTGGCCACAAAGATTTACACCGCGCGCGGGCGGCCACCGCTTCTTTAATTCCGACGAAAACCGGCGCTGCCGCTGCGATCGGTTTGGTGGTACCTGAATTAAAAGGTTGTTTAGATGGTTTGGCCATTCGGGTGCCAATCATCAATGTGTCTTTAGTCGATTTGACTTTTAACAGCAAGCGCGAAACCTCCGTAGAAGAAATCAACCAAATTTTGAAAAAAGCCGCTCAAGAAAGCCCGCTCAAAGGCATTCTATGGTACAATGAATTGCCTTTGGTGTCGGTGGATTTCAACCACAGTTCTGCTTCTTCTATTTTTGATGCAACGCAAACCCGCGTTATTGGGAAGCAAGCCAAAGTCTTGGCTTGGTATGACAATGAATGGGGTTTTTGTTGTCGTATGTTGGATACTTCGTTGGCTATGATGTCTTAAGGATAATGGATATGTCTCAATTAACCACGCTAGACAGTTTGGATTTGAAAGGCAAACGCGTTGTCATTCGCGAAGATTTTAATGTGCCGATCCAAGCCGGAAAAATTTTGAATGATGCGCGAATTGAGGCGGCATTGCCGGCCATTCAATACGCTTTGTCGAAAGGCGCTTCGGTTATTTTGGTTTCGCATTTGGGCCGTCCTCAGGAAGGCGTGTGTGATGAAGCCTATTCTCTGGCCCCCATTGCAACGCGTTTAAGCGAATATTTAAAAATGCCCGTGCCCCTAGTCAAAGATTGGCACCATGGTTTTAGCATTCGTCCCGGAGAAGTGGCTTTGTGTGAAAACGTGCGTTTCAGTTTGGGCGAAGCGCACAATGATGCGACTTTGAGTGCGCAATTGGCAGCGCTCGGTGATATCTATGTCATGGACGCTTTTGCGTGCGCGCACCGAGCACAAGCTTCCACTTTCGGCGCTCTTCAAAAAGCCAAGATCGCTTGCGCCGGACCTTTGTTGTGCGCAGAAATCAAAGCACTCGATAAAGCTTTAAATCACATAGAAAGACCTTTTTTAGCGATTGTGGGTGGGGCTAAAGTTTCGACCAAATTAACGGTGTTAGAAGCATTGATCGCCAAAGTCGATCATTTAATTGTAGGCGGCGGCATTGCCAATACTTTTTTAGCGGCAGAAGGTCATTCTGTCGGCAGTTCCTTGTATGAACAGGATTTAGTATCGATGGCGAAAAAATTATTGTCGTCCAAAATATTATTGCCGGTTGATGTCGTTGTGGCAACTGAGTTATCCGAGACCGCGAAACCGCACATCAAATCTTTAGAAGAGATTTTGCCACAGGATAAAATTTTAGACATTGGCCCCAAAACCATTGCTTTGTATCAATCCTTTATTCAAAAAGCCAAAACCATTGTGTGGAATGGCCCGGTCGGCGTATTCGAATACCCTGCTTTTGCAGCAGGAACCGAAGCCATTGCACACAGCATTGCAGACAGCAAAGCCTTTAGTTTGGCGGGTGGCGGAGAAACTTTAAGTGCCATTGAACAATATCATTTAAACGATAAAATCAGTTATATTTCCACCGGCGGCGGTGCGTTTTTAGAATATTTAGAAGGGAAAAGTTTGCCGGGGATTCACGTACTGGAAAGAAAATAATAGAAATACAGAGATTCTGTCATTCCTGCGAAAGCAGGGATGACAAAAAGGTGCTTCCACAGGGATAACACACATATAGGAAATCACCATGCGCCGAACCAAAATCATCGCTACCCTCGGTCCTGCCACGGATTATCCTGGCGTATTAGAACGATTACTAGAAGCCGGTGTCGATGCAGTCCGATTTAATTTCTCACATGGTACGGTAGAAGAACACGCTGCACGCATTGCACGATTGCGTGATATCGCGGCAGTACAAAAAAAAACAATTGCCATTATTGCAGATTTGCAAGGCCCTAAAATCCGCATTGCGGCTTTTGCCAAAGGTCCGATTACCCTTCAAGAAAAGGCTCCCTTCATTTTTGATGCCGCCCTCGCAGAAACCGCCGGCAATCAAACCAGGGTGGGGATCACTTACAAAAATTTACCGCAAGACGTCAAAGCAGAAGACATTTTATTGGTCGACGATGGCAAATTGAGTTTCAAAGTCATCTCGGTGCAAGGCACTCAAATTCATTGTGAAGTCATCAACGGCGGTCCTTTATCGGATCACAAGGGCATTAACCGTTTGGGCGGTGGTTTGTCCGCACACGCGTTCACGCCCAAAGACAAACACGATCTGCACGCAGCTATCCATTTAGATGTCGATTATATTGCTCTTTCTTTTCCACGCGCCGCTTCCGACATTCTCGCCGCTAAAAAACACATTGTGGAATGGAAAGGTCATGCAGGGATCATCGCTAAAATAGAACGCAAAGAAGCCCTCGACAATATTAAAGAAATCATTGATGTCAGCGATGTGATCATGGTGGCCCGCGGTGATTTGGGTGTAGAAATTGGTGATGCGGCTTTGCCTGCGATTCAAAAACAATTGATCAGTCAAGTGCGCGCACAAAACAAAGTGGTGATCACGGCCACACAAATGATGGAGTCGATGATTCACAGTCCCATTCCCACACGTGCTGAAGTGATGGATGTGGCGAATGCCATTTTAGATGGAACCGACACGCTCATGTTATCTGCCGAAACAGCGAATGGCGACGATCCCGTTCGTGTGGTAGAAGCTATGTCTCGAGTTTGTGTGGGCGCTGAAAAATTACCACGCACTTTTTTATCACACCATCGTTTGGATAAAACTTTTTCTTTTAGTGACGAAGCCATCGCCATGGCCGCGATGTATGCAGCCAATCATTTGGCGATCAAGGCCATTGTGTGTTTAACCGAAAGTGGAGCAACGGCTTTGTGGATGTCGCGCATTCGATCGGGCATTCCCATTTTAGCTTTGTCTGCGCACACTCGAACTCTAAGAAAAATGGCTTTATACCGCGGTGTGTATCCCTTGCATTTTCCGATCTTGTCGGAAGATCCTCAACACATCAATCGTGAAGTCTTACAACATTTGGTAAAAACGGATTTTTTATCGCCTGGCGATTTGGTGATTTTAACTAAAGGTTCCCACATCGGCGTTTCAGGTGGAACGAATACGCTGCAGATTTTACAAGTGCCTGAATAGGGCTCGCTTGAAATTCCACCTCAGCCTAGCGAATTGTAAATAGGCCCTAACCTTTAGCGAAATATACCTGAGTTGCCGATTATAGCCCCGATACCACCCAAACAAACAGCGCCTATTCCGCCTGACGGTTCTTCCCTAGGGGGCAGTCCAAAAAAAGCAGACTTCACACCGATACATCCCCCTTCCCACTGTTCCTCCTTAAACTCGCAAGCTTCCTTATACGGTCTTGCAGTCACATTTTTGGCAAGAGTTGCCCCTGCAATCGCTGCTACCCCCGCACTAATCAGCGTATAACTCAACCACAGTGTTGGCACGAAAATGGGCAGAAAACTCACGCCCAAAGTACCCCCTAAAGATATCCCTGCAGCGACTATCATAGCGACGCCCAAACCTATACTTGCCCAAGCCGCCGTACGACCTAAACGATAAGTCGCTACCTTCCCCATCTCGCCTTTTGAAGACAATTCGGTACAAAGGGCATCCATACTTTCATCCTTATCCATCTGAGCATTGGCCCATCGATACGCTTTTTCTCTATCTTCGGGTGCAAAGTTTGCCTTTTGTACAACATCATCAAATATAGACATGGTTGTGTATAGATCGCACCCATTGCCTAGTTGACGTTGGTCTCCATCTAGTTTTTTCTTAACTTCGATCAACTTGCGAAAATAAAGGCACTCTTCGGTTGCTTGAAGTTCTTCAGATCCGTATTGCAAATTCGCCACAGCAACTTCAAAAAATGAATAATGTTTAAATGAGTACGTAATGTCTATCCAGAGTGCTTGACGGCAAAGCATCAGCAAACATTTATCTCGCTCTTTTGGATTTACCTGCCAATTTAATAATTTTCTTATATTTGCTATCACATGTGCTATTCGTATTCTCCCACTCAATGGAAGGAGTTCTTCTAAAAACTTACGAAGAGCTGATACTTGCTCAGACTCTTTTTCTTCACGTCTTTCTTTCGGTTGAACAGTCCCAGGGCTTAAACCCGAACTTGCTGCTTCTTCTACCACTATTTCTTCTGCTGACACAGTTCACCTGCCTTTGTTTTTTAACTCCGTATTCTAACACAATGAAGAACCTTAAGATATTAATCAAAATGATTCTTTAGCGAGCATTTTAACATCTTAGTATTAAGAAAATATTAAAGAAAATTCTATTTAAAATGGTCGCCTCTGTACTGAACCCAAAAATGAAAACCATCTGTAACAGATTAATTTTAACTAAAAACACACACCCCAAAGGCTGTCATCCCCCAGGCTAAATAGAGATAATTTAACCGAGCCGCGACCGTGAGGGAGCGGTGGTTCGAAGTGAGAAATCACCCTTAACTTCAATATGCTGGGAGGCTTTTTATCGGAGTGAGGATAGAGAACTTAAAAAAGCAAAAAACCCATCACCATTTTCTCCTCATCCTAATTCCCTACTTCGAACCACCGCTCCCTCACGGTCGCGGCTCGGTTAAAACAGTCTAGCGATGGTAACAAGATACCGGTTTTATGTGATGTTAATAGGAGGTATAGACAGGGAGTTTGACGATAACCCTCCGGAGCTATGATGGCTAGGACTTCCGAAATTCCCAACAAGCGCCATCGGTGATGAAAGCAATTGGGCAGAACTTTCTGACACGCTTGCTCGATGCACCTCATCGACTTGCGAGCTCTTCAGCTCTTCGCTGATAGCCTTCAAATTTTTCACGCGCTGATTAAGTGCTGTCTCCTCTACACGGAAAGAAAATGCCAATATTTTCTCCAATTGCACATTAGCGCGTTTATAAAGTTCTGTTTTGTCAAGATGGGAATTTTGAATAGCCCACTCAACATTGAACGCGATATCCAACAAATACTTCCTATCAAAAAGAAGTTCATTATCCTCATTATTGATGGCAAGAGAAAGCTGATTTACATTATTTAAATAGTGATATTCTGCCGTTTTTGTAAGATTTTGGTTTCCATGACACTGTAATAAAGAAACAGCTATATCAAAAAAATTATAAGGATGATCTTCGAAATGATATTTAATCCACAATGCTTGATGACAAAGCTTTAATAAGCCTGTATCCAGTTCTTCAATATATTGTATTTCTGGTTTTCTTATATTTTTACAGAACGTCTCAAGTGGCTTAGACAAATTTTCTAAATTCTCTAATACCTGATGTAAATACTCATTTTTTTCTTCAGCGTCACCCAAGCTCATAACGCGTTCTTTTAACTCAGCCACCCATCGTGAAAGCTGATGTAATTCTAATTTTTCAGATTCTCTTGAAGCTTCAGCCATTTCAAGCTCGTTAATGCTTCGTTCTCGACTCTTCACTACTTCATTCACGTTTTCTATTAACGTATCACTTATTTCTTTCCACTGCTCGCCTCGATTTTCTTGCTCTCGACAACCTTCTTGACACCGCTTTAAAGAACTCTTTGCGATAACAGCACCGCTTACTATCAGGCTAACACCCGAAACAATCAGGGCACCACTCCCCCAAATACCTGCCAAAGCAATGGGAGAGCTTATCCCCAAAGTAGCGCCTACCGAAGTCATCGAAGCCAAAATCCCAGCGACACCAAACAAAACACATCCTACGCCTGTCGCAACATTGAGCAAACCTGCCATACAACCTAAAAGCCCGGATGTTTCTTTACTCGTTTTTCCTTTAGAAGACAACTCTGTGTAAATCTGTTCAAAAGGTTTAGAAACTGGAAAAACCGCCGATGAATATAAAGCTCTACGCATCTGCATATTAGCGGCCCAATAAGATTTTCTCTTCTCTTCTGCTGTAAAGCCTGCTTGCTGTATGATAGAATCGAATGCTTGCATCGTTTGATATAAACCTTTTTCGGATGCTTTAATCCTTTTCAACTTTTGAAAATAGCGATATTCATCCGTCGTCTTAAGCTTATCTCTAGACCCTTTTTCCAAATGCTCTATCGCAACCTCAAAAAATGAATAGCCTTCTTGAGGATAATTAGCGTCTAACCACAATGCTTGATGGCAAAATTCCAGTAAATTCTGATCTCGTTCTTTTGATTTTCGGCCAAACTGTAATCGCCGGATCAAATTTATTAAGTTTTGGTTCAACAAATTATTCAAATGTAGTCCCTTAACGCAATCTAAAAATTCATTCAGATCTGATTTTTGTTGTTCAGATTGACTAGAATAGTCTACTATTTCTTCCTCTCTAGTTTTTTTATTTAGAGTATTTAAAATTCTATCCCTTAGCGGTGTATCTTCATCTATGTAATTCTGAACCGCTTTTCGATTTTCCTTATTATGTTTAAGAATCTCCACATCTTCTAATTTCACACCCGCTTTTTTAAAAGCCGCTATCGCTGGTAGTTTTTTATTTTGAATCGCATAATCTAAGGGTGTGTTACCGTCTGTATCTTTTGCATCGATACCCGCACCTGCTTGAAGCAAAGCAGCGACCACTTTGAATGGACTATGCATCACAGCAAAATGCAGGGCGGTTTGACCCTTTTCATCCGCTACGTTGATGTCTTCATCCGCTTTGAGTTCAAGTTTTGCGCCTGCTTTCATTAAAATAACAATGGCTTCTGGCTTTTTAGCATCAATGGCATTTTGTAAAGGGGTCTTGCCAAAGTCATCTCGGATATTTACATCGGCGCCCTTTGTAATTATTAAAAATTCTATACACCGCTTATCCCCCTCGCGAACTGCATGGTGTAATAAAGTTTTACCATGGGCACGTCGTGTATTAACATCGCCATTCCACAAAAACATCAGCACCTTTAATTTGCTTTTTCCTCTTACCGCACATTCCAAGGGAATGAGCGCTTCCTTGTTTTTAAGAGAACAATTAGCTCCCTTACTCACCAAATATTCCGCTATTTCATCCCATCCATAAAGTGCCGCATAATGTAAGGGCGTAGAATCCGTACCATCGAGTTCGTTGATGGGCTTTTTCTTAGTAAGCTCTTGAACTGCATCAAAGTCGCCACGAATCACCGCTTCGTGTAAAGGGAATGCACCACTGCTTATCACTTCTTTTTCATCTGCTGCCATTGCATTTACCTGTCTTCTATCGTTTTCAGTACTAAAATACTACTTTAATTAGAGAACTTAACATTCTAACATTAAGGAAATATTAAATATAAGAGAATGACCACTCGTCTGTTTACTGAACAAAAAACAAACTAGACCATATAATATATAAATTCCGGTCTTTCATCACTGCAAAAGCAGGGATCCAGTTTCAAATAAGGTTTCCTTACTGGATTTCTGCTTTCGGGGGGATGACATCGTAGCTTTTTATCCAGTACAGAGCTCGTCTGCATAGTGAACGCATCTAAATTTTGAACATTTAGCATAAATACCCCTTTTTTTTGTTATTTAATATGCAGCACAGCTGCTCTTAAGGTATTTTCTGGGGAAAAGGAATAGCTAAAATCAGCTGTATACCTTAAATTTTTTAAAAGAACGCCTGAAATAAAGGGGTTTTAATATCTTGCCACACTCGCTCGGTAAATAGAGATAATTTAACCGAGCCGCGACCCTAAGGGAGCAGTAGTTCGAAGTAAGAAATCACAGTTACCTTCGATATTTTGAAGGGTTCTTTATCATGGTCAGGATAGAGAGCTTAAAAAAGTAAAAAGCCTATCACCATTTTCTCATCATCCTAATTCCTTACTTCGAACTACTGCTCCCTTAGGGTCGCGGCTCGGTTAGAACAGCCCGGCGATTATGACAGATACGGGTTTTATGTGCTGTTTATTAGCGAAAAACCCATTTTTGTACAAGTTTAGATGCATTTACTCTGACCCGCCTATCTACTGGGAAAAAAGCTTAAGTATCCCTTCATTTTAGATAAAAATTGATCAGCCGTGATATTTTTGGTTGTAACCAAGTAATATTTTATGAATTTTTGGCGATAAAAAAGATAAATGACTTGAATTTGGTTCTAAATAGGGCATTATAGGATAGGCTGCAATTTCAACATCGTTAAAATTCTACTTAAGGAAATCACGGCTACTTCTATTTTCTAAGGGCGCCTCTGATATACAAAACGCTGCTCAATTTCTTCTTTTACAGAAAGCGTTAATGCAGTAGCTAATTTCACTTCCAATCGATGAAGCGCTGCTTTTTCATTCGGTAATATTTTTTTCCAGGATTCAATTTCTGCTTTTACTTTAATTAGTTCCTGTTTATATTCGATGATCAAATCTTCCGTTCGCTGCAATTTTGCCTCGAGCCTTTTTTTCTTTCTACATAAAGATCGTATTTTTTTCTTTTCAGTTTCTGGGCTGGCTATTTGTACATCGATTGTACTTAATTTTATATTTAATGTCTTCTCATATTCTTCACGATTTTGAATATCTTTCTCAATAGGTTTAACAGCATTTGAAATATAATGCTCAATCTGAAAAATATATTCTTTCTTATGCTGAATAGCTTTTTCTAATTTTAGACAACATTGCTCAAAAGAAAGAACCATAGGTGACGGTGAAGGGTCAAAAAAAGCAAAGCGCCTCGGCTCTTCCTTTTGATATTTTAAAACATCTATATTTTTCTTGAGCATACTGTATTCTCCTTAAAAAAGTATTCCAAGGAAATGCTATCTTAATTTAGAAAGGTATTTCAAGAGAAAAGTGCTGTCTGCAAAACAGTATTATCGTTTTAATGCTAGTGCCTCGTTTTGGCTATTCTCAAAGTTATCCATCCTTTTTTCATTTGTCAACTTCGCGCCGCAATTACCCACAAAAGCTGTTTCTGACGAAAGCAGCTCGGCAACACCGCGAAGCGAACCTAATTTCGCTGGGTCAGGGGGTATCGGGGGTGCTGGTACTCGTGATCCTTGCACTGGGGAAGTAGAAGGTTCTGAGTCGGAGTCGGAACTCGAACTACTAGAATCTTCGAGTTCGGAAGAACGAGAAGAACCTTTATTTTCCAACTTTTGAACAACTGGCACAGCACTTTCTAGCTCAGAGTCTAAATCAGAAACACCTTCTTTTTCTTTTCTTTGACGTTGCCATTGGTTATAAGGTTCAGAAAAATTTTCTATATAATTCAAATATCTAGCTTCATCTTCTTCTGAGCTAATTTTATCGATCTTCGCTAAAATCTCGGATCTAATATTGGCAACTAAAGTCGCTCTTTCAAAAATGGAAAGATTTGACCAGGTATCGATTTCTTTTCTTAATTCGAAAAGTTCTATCAAATCCTGTGAAGACAAATACCCAGGTTGACTAATTTGTGCAAACCGTTTTTTCTGAAAGAAAATTTGACAGGCTTTTTTATTAAGATCATTTTGATCAACACCGAAAAAATGGGCATGAATTTGACAAAATTCCAAGCCCACCATATCCCGGTCCTTACCTAAGTCCGCAATTTCTTCTTTAAAATTAACAAACCTCTGCTCCAATTGTTTCCCTACAACGTGGTGATAGAGTAAAACGTATTGTTCAAATAAAAATGCTCTGTCTTGCCCACACCTTTTCAAAAATTCATCAACACTGAGTTGGTCTGAACTGAATTTTCCATTAAAAACGCCTGTATATCCTCCTTTTTCATCAAAAATATACCGATATATTTCTTCAAATAATTCCTCAAGATGCGCTGATAGCTCCCCTAATAGCTCCTGTAGAGGCGTTCTCTCCACAGAACTTTTAGGCTCTCCACAAGAACACAGCGCTGCCGAGTATATCCGTTCACAATCTAGCTGTGCTTTTTTACGTAATTTTGCAGAGAACCCTGCAATCGGCATGCCAGGATCCGTAAATAATCTTTTAGAGTTTTTATTGGAGCCGGGTTCATAGTTTTGAATGACTGTTTCAAGATATTTTCTTCCTAGCGCAACATGGCAAACTTCGGTATTGTCTTTCACGCTACTTGGAGAGGAAGAACGGTCACTTTTTGCTAGCGCTTTTTGGGACTGTTCCGGCGGATTCTCCGGAGTTATTACTATTTCTTCAGCTTCTTTCATTTTTGGATCCGCATAGCCTTCTTTCTGTTCAGCACGCTTTTTTGCCTCAATAAGTTCGCACTTTTCACGAAAAAAAGCTCGGCAGGCTTGCGAATTAGGATTAGTAGCTTGCTCTCTGCCAAAAAACTCAGTATGAAATTGCAAAAATAATAATTTAAACTGTCCCCCATTTTGATCGGTTCTACATTTTTGGGAAAATGTGCTCACAGCATTTTGATAAAGTTCAACATATCGTAAAAATAAGTCTTCCTTGCTTAGGTTATAACGGCTCAAATAGTCGTCAAGACGGATGTTTTCCCCAGAAAGCGAGAACGTTCCTGTAAAAATCTCTGTATAATTACCTTGCTCATCAAAAATATAGCGATATATCTTTTCAAATAAATCTTGATGACGTTGTTTTAGCGCTTCTGGTGTTGGTTGTTTTTCCTCTTTTTTACGCATACACAGTGCCCTAATATATTCCTCATCGGTAGTGAACTCCTGAAGATTCTGAGAATCGGTGTAAAAATCTACTGCTTTATTGTACAAATCGACAAAGTCTTTTTTTGCTTCCATCTGTAATTCTAAAGGAAACTCTTCAATAGACATGCCTGGAGACAGAAATACTCTAGCAAGAGCAATAGAAGAACTTCTAGAAATACTCTCGACCATAGTTTTTTCAAGATATGCTCTTCCTCTTTCAATATATACTTTTGCATCGAGGTTTATCTCTGAACTTTTAATTTCGTCCATTGATATTTGTTGTAATTTTCGGACATTAGATGGTTCTCTCGAAGGACCACTTGAAGAAGAACCAGATTTGCCATCTCCTGGCATTTCATCAAACGCTCCGACTCTTGCTTGAGGACGAACCGCTTCATTTACTTTTTCTTTTAATGCTTGACAGACCTGATTCCATTCTTCTTGAATTTTATTGACTTTCTTATGTTTGTTGATTATAACCTTTTCAGCAGCCGCTACTCCTATCAGTATCCCAACACCTGTCACAATACTGGCAATACTCCACCCTATACCAAATAAGGCAATAGGCGTGCTTATACCCACAGTAGCAAATACAGAGGTAAACGAAGCCACTATGCCCGCGACGCCCCAAAGGATACACCCTACGCCCGTTGCAGTACCTGCAACCCCTCCGCCCGCGCCCACTACAATATTGGATACTCTTTCGTCTACTTGGATTTGGCGAGATAAGTCCTCACAAGTGTCATCAAAATCAATTTCAATCGGCTCGTTGGGCGCTAGCACTTTATTTATCTGACTACTAGCGACTTCATACGCTTTTTCTTTGTCTTCTTCAGAAAAATCAGCCTTCTGTACGACTATGTCGAATTTTCGTAGCGTTTGGTATAAATCTACATCTGGGGGAATGGCGGATTTAGAGATTCGATCTTTAAGTTTTTTCAAATTTTGAAGATACTGGTATTCTTGAGTTGCCTTAAGTTCTTTAGTCGCATACCGGCTTGCTTCTAAATTATTTATAGCAATATCAAAAAACAGTGCTTTAAAGTTATCTTCCTTGTCTTCTAACCACAGTGCATCGTGACACAGTTGTAGCGGCAGTCGTTTTCTTTCTTCAGCGGTTAAATCTTTTAGAGGCCCTTTAAGCTTATCGATTCGATTTCGTATTGCTTCTTGCCGTTCAGCCAATATGTCAGGGTCACTTCTCTGTAGTCTATCCGCGAATTTTTCTAGACCATCAAGTGTAGATAGTTTTTTTTCGATTTTTTCTCTTAACTTCCTCAAGTTTTCTATATTGGCCAGTACCAGTAAGTGCTTCTGTATGTTAGCATCTTCTTTATATATTGACTCATGTTCAGATAGTAAAAGCTCTAAGCCCCTTTCAATTTTTAATAGCTGTTCTTTGCTCAGATCTTCATGTATAGATCGTGAAAGAACATCCAAGAAGCTTAATGTCATTTCATAATTATTTATAGCCACACCATGATCTTGTGTTAAATTTTGCAAATTCTGCTTGATACTTGCGATCCAAAATTTAGGACCCCCAACATTAGGATTCACTTCTGCCACATGCGATGCAGTACTTTTTGTGATTTTTTTATCATCTTTGGCGTCTTTTTCTTCGGCGGTGACTTCGCTAGCTTGAACAGACTCAGATGGCGGCGGTATCTTGCTTCTTCTATTTTCATTTCTTTTCTTTTTGAAAGATACCTTGTTTTCGGAAGCATTTGGTTTATCTTGAGAGACCGAGACACCATCGCCAGCGCGAGCCTCAAGCAATTCTGCATTGCCATCCCTATTTTCTTTTTGATCAACTGTGCTAGTATTTTCAGTAGTATCATTCAACAATAATTTTTGTCTTTTTACTTCGCCTATCTTTAACGATCCATCGGCGCTATATTCGCCCAAATTTGGCGCGCTAGAATTTGTCAAGCGACGGGCCTTCACACCTTTTGGATAATCACTTTTTAGAGATAAACAAGGCTCATCATCGCAAGCTGATGCAGGCCTAGAGGATGAGTTAGGATTTAACAGTGGCCCCAGGCAATGCTTTAAGTCCGCATTATCCGGGTCTTTCCATACCGCTATTACGGCGGAATATCGTGTTTGCTTTTTACTAGGAATCTGTAACTCTGATTTAACCTTCGAGCCAATATGTACTTCTGACTCTAACTCAGCATCTGAATTAATTAGACCTTCTTCCAGTGTACGAAGAAAATAATGCAAACAACCACTAATGTAACTGTTCAACAAACAATATTTAAATTTTTCCATATGAGAATCGCTTGGTTCCCCATGCGGTATTGTGATATCAGAAAATAATTCTTTTATGCCATCTTCACCTGATATCACTATTGCCGAACCATTTTGGTCAAATGCTTCATATTCAAACGCTTTAAGGCAATCTTCACACAACTGGCCATCGTCTAAAAATATTCCTTCGTCAAAAAATATTTCTTCTGCTTTGACCCGCAATGCCACACTAAATGTATTAATATTATGCTTTTGAAGAGAAGAATCATTGTTTTGCGATAATACTTTTTTAATCTGCGTAAAAACATCGTTGCGTTGCGCATCCAGAAAAGCATGCATCTTGCCCGTTATCACACTTTCATCAAAATCTCTTGGATATTCCAACTGCTGAGTATTTTCATTAAACTCTTGCCAACGCCTCTCTAATAAACGCGAGAGTTTATCACCTTTATTGTTTCTGTCTATCGCAGACATAGGACCGCCTTTACGCATTCCTATTAGGTTAAGACGCAAACGATTTACGATAGGATGTTCGGGAACTTGCTTGGCTCCTTGAGCTTTGTCACTGTTACCAGATTTTTGAGCTTCTTTACTATCCGCCGCCATACAGGCACCCCATTGATTGACATAGACATTGAGGGGTTGTCCTATCCCCACCTTCTAAAATATGATTTTTCTTATTATTACACGTATTTAGCTCTAAAATAACACACTACTATAGCCTTGAAAAGGTTCTATAGTCAATATTGTAACACTATATCATTAAGAAAATATTAAGATAATTCGATGAGTTATTGAAATTAAAGTAACTCGTCAAATTGCTGTTTTATACATTTGACGAGGGCGAAATGACTCAGTTTATCGGTCGACAACGCGAATTAGCCAAATTAACCCAACTTTTGGACAAAAAATCTCCAGCTTTGGTGGTGGTCAAAGGCCGTCGCCGTATTGGCAAAAGTCGTTTATTGAATGAATTCGGTAAGATAGTGGGCCGCGCATACACTTTTACAGGTCTTGCGCCCGACAAGGGAATTAAGGCTCAAGATCAACGCCAAGAATTCGCGCGTCAACTCCATTTGGCGTTTGGCCTACGCGGTTTAAACACGGAAGACTGGGGAGATTTATTTTGGCATTTAGCTTCCCAAGTAAAAACAGGTCGCGTCCTGGTGGTGTTGGATGAAGTATCGTGGATGGCGCAGGACGAGCCCACTTTTTTACCCAAATTAAAAATTGCTTGGGAAATGTATTTTAAAGAAAATCCTCATTTAATCTTAGCTTTGTGTAGTTCCATTTCCATGTGGATAGACAAAAACTTGTTAAGCAGCACAGGATTTATGGGGCGTGTTTCTTTAACGCTGACCTTGAAAGAACTTTCTTTGTCGGAATGCCGCGAATTTTTCGAAAATAACACCGAATGGCTATCGCCTTTAGAAAAATTAACCACTTTAGCGGTCACCGGTGGCATTCCACGTTATCTGGAAGAAATCAATTTACATCTTCCTGTAGAGCAAAATATTAAAAATTTGTGCTTTTCAAAAGAAGGTATTTTGTTTCGTGAATTCGATCAAATTTTTTCAGATTTATTTTCTGATAAAAAAACCTTGTACAAAAAAATTTTTGAATGCTTAGCCTTAGGCTCACGCGATGCAAAAACCATTTATCAAAAAATGGGGCTAAGTGGCAGTGGCGACGATTATCTGTATCTGAATAATTTGGTCTTGTCGGGTTTTATCACCAAAGATTACAGCTGGCATCTTAAAAGCGGCAAAATAGGTAAAATTGCTTGGTATCGCTTAAACGACAATTATTGTCGTTTTTATTTAAAATACATTTTACCAAATCAACATAAAATAGAAAATGATGAATATGACAATATCAGTTTAACGACGCTACCCGCTTGGTCTACCATTTTAGGCTTGCAAATAGAAAATCTCGTTTTAAACAATCGAAAGCTGATTCATCAAAGCTTGGGAATTTCACAACAAGACATCATTGTGAACAATCCTTATCAACAACGCGCAACACACACTCGGACGGGCTGTCAAATAGATTATCTTATTCAAACACGTTTTAATACCTTATATGTTTGTGAAATTAAGTATTCTCGAGATCCAATTCAAAAAACGGTCATCGAAGAAATCCAACAAAAAATAAAAGCGCTGGGCGTATCGCGTTCTTTTTCAATTCGTCCCGTATTGATTCATTGCAATGCTGTGTCAGAAGCGGTAGAAGAAAGTGGATTTTTTGCGAATATCATCGATTTTTCAGGTTATTTAAGTTAGGGCCGGTTTACCTTTGGTTTGTCGAAGCGAAAAATGAAGGAACCGAGGCAAAATCATAGCAAATTTGAGGAGAATATCGAGCTATATTTGACGAAAATTCGCTATGATTTTGACCGATTCTACTCATTTTGCAGCCGATAAACCAAAGGTAAACAGGCCCTAAAGCTCACCTACAATATGCACTTCCGGCTGCAACTGCACGCCCTGCAAGCGCAAGACTTCAGCTTGGACATGCGCCATCAGCAATTCGATATCGCGCGCCGTTGCAGTACCGGTGTTGATGATAAAGTTCGCATGCTTGGGCGATACTTCCGCGCCGCCGATGCGAAAGCCTTTTAAGCCTGAAGCTTCAATCAATCGCCCTGAAAAATCTCCCGGCGGATTTCGAAATACTGAACCGCAACAGGCTTTTCCAGTGGGTTGTGAATTGGCGCGTTTGTCTAAAAGCTCTTTAATCGTCGCTAAGGCTTTGTTTTTATCGCCGCGTACAAATTGAAAATGCGCGGCAACAAACCATTCTTCAGCAGGCCGAATCACTTCTCGGTAGGTAATTTGATATTCTTCCGGTGTGCGTAAACGAATATGGCCTTGTCTGTCTATCACCTCGACCGCCACCACTTGTTCCCAGGTTTGACGACCAAAACAACCGGCATTCATCGCCAAAGCACCGCCAATCGTGCCAGGAATACCCGCCAAAAATTCGCCGTGTTCATAACCCGCGCGCGCTGAAAATCGCGCCACTTGCGCGCAAGAAACACCAGCCTCTGCACGAATAATGTTATTGTCTAATTCTGCCAATTCTTTTAATCGACCTTGGGTGATGATCACCGTTCCTTGAATGCCTTTGTCGCGAATCAACGTATTACTGCCTAAACCCAACCACAGCAAAGGTTCGTTCTGCGCACAGGTTTTTAAAAAAGTGGCCAGATCATTTTTATCCACTGGAAAATAACAACGCTTAGCGAGTCCACCAACGCGCCATGTTGTCCATTCTGACAGTTTTAAATTTTCTTGCAATTCACCTTTTAAGTTGTTCATCGTTTCAATTCTCTCTTTGTCCGCTCTCTAACAGCCTGCGGGATTTCTCATTACCACATGCTGGATGGTTTCTTACTTCGAACCACCGCTCCCTAACGGTCGCGGCTCGGTTAACTTCACTTGAGTTCTGTTCGTGAACGCAGGGTATCCGGTGATGGGGCCCCGGCGCGGGCAGGCACGAGCACGACGGGGAGAATCGCCGGACAGGACCCTGCGAACTCGATCTGGAAAGTTGGTATTGGTTCATCGCAGTTCCGATTCTTCCAACAATAGCTTCGGCACGGTGCCAATACTGCCTGCGCCTTGGGTCAACAACACATCTTCGTGTTGCAAAACGGTTTTCAACAATTCCGGTAATTTACTCACTTCACCCACCAAAATAGGTTCTATTTGACCACGCTCACGTATCGCACGACACAAAGCGCGACTGTCTGCACCGGGGATCGGATCTTCACCCGCGGAATACACGTCCAATAACAATAAAACATCAACTGTCGACAACACCGCTGCAAAATCGTCTAACAAATCTCGCGTACGCGTGTATCGATGTGGCTGATACGCCAAAACCAACCGTCTTTGAGGCCACGCTGCACGCGCTGCTGCTAAAGTCGCTGCCACTTCACGCGGATGATGGCCATAATCATCTACCACCAACACACTCAATTCTTGTTTAGGTCGGTATTCTCCATAAATTTGAAAGCGTCGCCCGATTCCCTGAAATTCAGAAAGAGCTTTCACTAAACTCGCATCATCAATATTCAACAATTCAGCCAATCCCACAATCGATAAGGCATTCAACACATTGTGTCGCCCCGCCAAATTCAAACACACCTGCAAAGTGCCTTTTTTACCTCGACGCAATACTTCAAATTCCGTTCTAATACCACGTTGCACAATGTTGACCGCTTGAATGTCCGCTTCATTTTCGATGCCATAACTCAGAATACGACGCGATATTTTCGGCAATAATTGACGGATCACGGGATCGTCCATACACACAATCGCCGCACCATAAAAAGGCAAATGGTGAATAAATTGAAGAAAGGTTTGTTGTAAGCGATGAAAATCGCCATTGTACGTATCCATGTGATCTTCATCGATGTTCGTCACAATTGCCACGATAGGCGTTAACAATAAAAATGACGCATCGGATTCATCGGCTTCTACCACAAAAAATTGCCCTTTCCCCAAGCGCGCATTGGTTCCTACACTATTTAACAAACCCCCGATCACAAAAGTGGGATCTAAACCCGCTTCAGCCAAGACACTCGCCGCCAAACTGGTCGTCGTGGTTTTGCCGTGCGTGCCTGCAATCGCAATGCCGTGGTGAAAACGCATCAATTCTGCCAACATTTCGGCGCGCATCACGACAGGAATATGGTGTTCCTGCGCATACTGTAATTCAACATTGTCTTCTTGCACAGCACTGGATCGCACCACAACCTCAGCACCTTCGACATAACGTGCATCATGACCTTTATAAACCTGCAGACCTAATTTTCTAAGCCGTTTCGTCATCGCATTGTCGCTTTGATCGGAACCACTGACACTGAATCCTTGATTGTGTAAGACTTCTGCAATACCACCCATCCCCGCACCGCCAATGCCAATCAAATGAATACGCTTTAAACTTAATTTCATGCCAACTTGTTGCACGTATTGTAAAGTGAGATTACGGTCTTGCACTTAAAACTCCTAAGCATTCTGTAATAATAGTTTGAGTGGCTTCTCTTTGTCCTAAAGCATAAGCTGCTTCCGCCATCGCGATCAAAGCAGCGCGTTCTTTAAACTTCAGCGCCAATAATTCTTCTAAATAATGTACTGTTAAATGTTTTTGGTCGATCACTTGCGCCGCGCCTTTTTGCCCTAAATAATGTGCATTTTTAGTTTGGTGATCGTCAACGGCATGAGGATAGGGAATCAAAATACTCGGCAAGCCTACTGCCGCCAATTCGCTGACGGTCGCTGCGCCTGCACGCGCAATGACTAAATCCGCCCAAGCATAGGCTTCTGCCATATCGTCTATAAAAGGCATCACCTCGACATTGGGAATATCACGGTATTCTCCCACCACCGTCGCATAATGGTTAGCACCACTTTGATGTCGCACACAGATACTACCGTGGTTTAAAGCAGATTTCAAAGCCATCGGCACGATTTCATTTAAAGCTTTAGCGCCTTGACTGCCACCCATCACCAAAATGCGAATAGGTCCTGTACGTTGTGTTAAACGCCTTTGAGGCGATTCTAATTGCAATAAGGTTTGACGCAGCGGATTGCCCGTCACAATCGCTTTAGAGGTATTAAAGGTCGAGGGAAAAGCCGTAAATACTTTGCACGCCATTTTGGCCAAAATACGATTGGTATAACCCGGTACGGCATTTTGTTCTTGAATACACAAAGGCGTTCGTTTTAGAAAAGCCGCAATGCCACCCGGGCCACTGGTATATCCGCCAAAACCCACAACCAAATGCGGTTGCCAAGCATGCAAATGACGAGAGGCTTGATAACTCGCTCGCCCCAATTGCCAGGGTGCCGTGAATAAACGTTTTAAACCATGACCGCGCACACCCTTGATTTGAATCGGCAATAAAGGAATTTGTGCTTTGCTGGCGATTTCAGCTTCCATGCCTTGCGGCCGCCCTAACCACGCCACTTCTGCGCCCTGCGATTTTAAAGCTTCACTGACTGCCAAAGCAGGAAAAATGTGGCCGCCGGTGCCACCTGTCATGATTAAAATTCTCTTGCTTTTCATCTTCAATGCTGACTCACATAATGTATACGCATCTCATGATCGACGCGTAAAATAATTCCAATCAACGCAAAATTGGTTAAAAGACTACTGCCTCCATAACTCATCAAAGGCAGGGTTAAACCCTTCGTCGGCAATAAACCCACATTGACGCCCATATTAATCAATACCTGACAAAAAAGCCAGAGGCCCAAACCATAAGCTAGAAAAGCCGCGAAAAATAAGCGTTCTTTATAAGCACGATGACCAATGATAAACACACGCCAAAAAAAGACGGCATACAAAGACAAAATCGCCGCCATGCCGATTAATCCCAATTCTTCACCCAAGACGGCAAATAAAAAATCGGTGTGCGCTTCTGGCAAATAAAATAATTTCTGAATACTCTCGCCCAAACCAACGCCTTCTATGCCGCCACGACCAAAAGCAATCAAGGATTGTGTTAATTGATAACCACTGCCAAATTGATCGGCCCAAGGATTTAAAAAACTGGTGAGTCGCATCAAACGATAAGGCGATATCATCGCCAAAGCTGCTAAGGCGCCTAAAGCCAATGCAATTAAGAGAAGAAAATACCGCAATTGCACACCACCTAAAAATAACAAGCCTAAAGTGGTGGCGGCAATCACCACCGTCGAACCAAAGTCGGGTTCCAACAACAATAACACACTCGTTACACCTAAGATGATCAAAGGCAATACGAAGCTTTGCGTATTCGCACCCATTTTATCTTTAAAACGATGCAAATAACTCGCTAAATAAATGATGTAAAACAATTTGGCGATTTCAGACACTTGAAAGCCTATCGGCCCTAAATGCAACCAACGTCGACTGCCATTCACCGTACGACCGATGCCCGGCACCAATACCAGTGCCAATAAAGCCAAAGCCACGATCAATAATATGCGACTGTATTTTTCAAACCATTTTAAAGGCACCAATACCACACCAGCACACAAAGCAATGCCCGTTACCACACACAAGACCTGTCTGATTAAATAATGAAAAGGCGTATTGAATCGATGGGTTGAAATCATCATGGAAGAAGAAGCCACCATCACTAAACCCATAATCACAATCAAAATGGCGCACAACACAAAAGCGCGATCGTATAAAGCAATGTGTTTGGATTTGTATTCTCTAGCCCAATAAGCGTAACGCATACTCAATTCCTAATCGTCTAATTGTAAAACAAGCGGCACATGATCCGAAGGTCGCTCCCAAGTACGTGGTGTTTTGTCTACATCGCATTGCTTCGCACGCACCATTACCGCATGCGTCGCTAAAATGTGATCGAGCCGCAACCCCATATTGCGTTTAAACGCATTCATTCTATAATCCCACCAGGTATAATTATTTTCTTCAGGATTTAAGACCCTAAATGTATCTTGAAATCCCAAGGCCAATAAGGCTTTAAAACAAGCGCGTTCTTTCTCACTCACCAAAACCTGTCCCTGCCAAAGCACGGGATCGTGCACATCTCTGTCTTCTGGCGCAATATTATAATCGCCCAAAATCACCGTTTTCGGGTACTCTTTTTTTGTTTTTTCAGCATATTTTAAAAAGTGTTCAAACCACTGCAATTTATACTGGTATTTGTCGGAATCCACACTCGCCCCATTGGGCACATAAACGCATATAATGCGCATATCGTCTAAAGTAACCGTCAACACCCTTTTCTGCGCATCTTCATAACCCGGAATACCGTGCACCACATCGCTTAGCGGTTTCAAACTTAAAATCGCAACCCCATTGTACGTGGCTTGACCGGACACAGCCACTTGATAACCCAAAGCACTGAAAGCTCCTATCGGAAAAGTTTCATCCGTACTTTTTAATTCTTGCAAAGCCAATACATCGGGCGCATGACTTCGCATCCATGTTAAAACCTGTTCCAGGCGCACGCGAATAGAATTTACATTCCAAGTAGCGATGCTCAACATGCCTCATTATTCCCGGAGTTTTGTGTTAACTCGCGATATTTATCCAACAATTGTTCTTGCGTTTCAGGATGCGCTTCATCTTTGATAATGCAGGCCACTGGACACACTGCGACGCATTGTGGCGTGTCAAAATGTCCGACACATTCTGTGCATTGTTTGGGATTGATTTCATAAAACCATTCGCCTTGATAAATGGCTTCATTCGGGCATTCAGGTTCGCACACATCACAATTGATGCATTCATCAGTAATTCGCAATGCCATCTTAAGCTCCGGGTATCTTTGTGTTGAGTGCAGCAGCTACGGCAGGGGTCACGAAAGGCGAGACATCTCCGCCGAAAGCGGCAATTTCTCGGATCCAACTGGCGCGCACAAAACTGTGTTGTGGTCTAGCCGCTAAAAAAACCACTTCTAGATCGGGTACCAATTGTTGATTCATGTGCATCAATTGGCTTTCATACTCGCAATCGCTGCTATTTCTAAATCCACGCACAAGTGTTTTAATTTGCCTTGCTTTAGCAAAATCCACTAATAAGCCGGAAAAAGAGAGCACTTCCACATTCGCTAAACCTTGCAACTCCGTTTTAAGCAAAACCAAGCGTTCTTCGATGCTAAAAATAGGCTTTTTGACGCTGCTTTGCCCGGCATTGGCTGCCACGACGAGATGGCTAAATAACTTGGCTGCCCGTGTAATGAGATCCAAATGACCGCGTGTCAAAGGGTCAAAAGTACCGGGGAAAATCGCTTGCATGGGGGTAATCTCGCATCCGAATAAAACTGGTATGATTATACTACGATTCAGAAGACGAAGGCGATCTGGGCATAAATTTGCTTAAAAAATGATCATGCCTTAGATATCTTGTCACAATCGCCGGCTAAATAGAGATAATTTAACCGAGCCGCGACCGTCAGGGAGCGGTGGTTCGACGTAAGAAATCACAGTTACCTTCGATATTTTGGAAAGTTTTTTTATCGGCGTTATTAAGGCCTATTGACATTGGGTTTGTCGAAACGAAAAGCCTATCACCATTTTCTCATCATCATAATACCTTACTTCGAACCACCGCTCCCTCACGGTCGCGGCTCGGTTAGAAACTGCCCGACGATTGTGACAAGATACGATTTTAGCTGTCTATGAATAGAAAATGAATGTCAACAGACCCTATACAGTATCACCCTTTTAAAAGCCTTCGGCGCTTGATCCAAGTCTTCCTCAGAATCATCAGACTCTTCTGTATCGGAGTTTCCAATAAAAAATTCATAGGGTATATTGGCTTTTTTAGAAAGCGGCTCGTAGTTTGTCAACTTACGAGCGCGCTTACGCATGCACAGCTTCAATGAATGCCTGCACATTTTCTATCGGCGTATGCTGTTCTATACCATGACCTAGGTTCACAATTAAGCCTGGATGCGGACCCCATTCATTTAACAAATCTCGAACAGTGGATTGCACGATTTGTGGTGTAGAAAATAACACGGCCGGATCCAAATTGCCTTGCAAACACACTTTGCCTTGAACGCGTTCTCGCATCTGGCGCATCGAAACAGTCCAATCGATGCCAAGACCTTGCACGCCGCTTTCTACCATTGCATCGATATTCGTTAACGCGCCTTTGCTGAATAAAATAATGGGAATGTGCTGCGTAGCGGGATCGGATTTTAAATTTGCAATAATTTTTTGCATCGAGGCCAAAGAAAAAGCGCGATAATAAGCAGGCGTTAACAAGCCACCCCACGTATCGAATAACATCAGTACATCTACGCCTGCTAAAATTTGTCCTTTTAAATACTGGGTGGTGGCGATCACCAATTTATCCAACAAAGCATTTAATACTTCAGGCGCTTGATAAGCCATTTTACGCGCGTTAATGAAATTTTTGTGCGAGTTGCCTTCTATCATATAACAAGCGACCGTCCAAGGACTGCCTGCAAACCCAATCAAAGGAACACGACCATTTAATTCTTTTTTAATGAGTTGAACCGCTTTGACCACATAATTTAAAGCATCTTCTGTATCGGGGATCGCCAGTTTGTCCACATCTTTTAAAGTTTCAATGCGCCTTTCGAATCGTGGCCCTTCGCCTTCTTGAAAAGACAAACCCAATCCCATTGCTTCTGGAAGGGTTAAAATGTCTGAAAACAAAATCGCAGCGTCGAGATCAAAACGTTTCAAAGGTTGTAAGGTAATTTCAGTGGCTAGTTCTGGCGTTTGACATAAAGTTAAAAAATTTCCGGCTTTTGCTCTTAAAGCACGGTATTCCGGTAAATAGCGGCCCGCTTGACGCATCAACCAAACAGGCGGAACATCCACGACTTCTAAATTTAAAGCTTGTAATAAACGGGTATTTTTCATTTATCCAACCACCGTCAAATCTGGAATTTGTTCAAAAGATCGCGCCCACGGCGTATTTTTTTGCACACTCAATGGCAGTTGATGCAATTGTTGACTCGCTTCTTTAGAAGTCGCGTATTGGCCAAAAGTCGCAATGTACCAGACCTTGCCATCTCTTAAAGTTCGTAGATAATGAAGATTGCTCGGTGATTCCGAACAATTCACACTGGCTTTTCCAGTCCACAATTGACACACCGTTTTTTTCACGGATGCAATGTCATAACTGCCTGCGATTTGAATGGTGTAGCCTTTTGCCTCGAAAGACAATTTCGGTGCAGGGACTTTGCTGGAGCTCAGAACAGGAGGTGAAACGATTGGATTTACTGTCGCCAGAGTTTTCGTAGAAGCAAGTTCATCGTCGTTGGCGATCGGCGTGGTAATTAGTATATCTTTGGGTGCAGATGTCATGCTGGTTGCAGCAACTTTAGTCACCACTTTGGTGTCGATCGGTGCGGGTTTCACAACAGCCGTTATTTTCGAAACTTGCGTTTTAGCAATTGTTTTCACAGGTACAGACTGATTCACCACGGAAGGACTTGGCGTGGTTACTTGAGCAACGACCGGATTCGGAGTCAACACTTGAGCGATAACTCGATCAGGAACGGGTTTGGGTATCACCGCAGAACTCAAAGGCGAAGAGATTGGCATATCTTTCGCAGTGGGTTGAACTGTCACTGGCGTCTCGCTGATCACTTGTATTTTTGGTGCAATGTCGGAAGCGTTTACATCGACGGGTTTCGTTACGGTCTTAACCCAACCGCCTTCTTTCTCCACCGTCACTTGGGTTTTGTCATTGCTCGGCAATGCCGCAGGCACGGGGGTACTCAGTGAATAATAGCCCATCATCCCTATCGCAACCAAGGCAACACTGGCGAATGTGCCCCACACTGCTTTAGACGGGAACTTCCAAGTAGGCATTTTTGTTTTTCGACCCTTGGTTTCTAATATGTCTACCGCCATCACCAACAAACGCGCCAATATGCCTTTAGAATACACGCTCAATTCCGCGATTTGTCCTTTAGAAAAAGGCATGGTTCCCTTATAACCTGCTTGTCTTAAACCGTGTCTGATGTAATTCAATACTTCTTCTTCATTCAAAGGTTCCAAGACCATTGTAAAACTGCTGTTGGTACTCCAATCCGAACTCGTCAACAAATGTTCCAATTGCAAACGGCCTGCTAATAAAATATTTAAACCGTGCGCGCTATCATCCCATTCAGACATCAGATCCAACATGAAACGTATTGTTTCTGCCGGTAAATAATGGGCATCGTCAACAATCAACAAAAAACGTCCTTTAGATTGCACCATTTGTTCTACGCGCGTTTTTAAAGAAGACATGAAAATATCGCTTTGAATGTCATCTTTGATCGACAAGTGCTTTGCCAATAAACTTTTAATGACCGTGATATGCAGACTCGGATCGCCTTGTATTTCACACAAACCTATCACAGTATTCTGAGAAGATTGTTCGATATTTTTTTTAAAGGCGTTTAAAAAGGTGGTTTTACCCACTCCCGACACACCCAATAGCAACAACAAATGGCCACCCTCGCGCACCAATTCTTCCAGCAAAGTCAATTGCTGTTGTTGTTTGGCCGTCAAAAAAGGGTTCGTACGGCCCAAATCAATAAAAGGCTTGCGCTTGAAACCCAAGCTGTGCCACCTATCTATTCTTTTAGACATATTAAACGCAACTCAAAATATCATTAACCACTGTGCGTATGCTACGATTATCCGTCAGAAAAGTATGATCCGCTATTTCTTGATACAAGTCATCATAGCTGACCGCAATATCGCGCAACACCGCTTCCCTGTCCTCTGCTTGTAAGAGCAAAGGGCGCTTTTTATCTTTCTCAGTTCGTTCTAATTGCTGATTAACTGTGGTTTTGAGATAAATGACCAAACCACGCGCCGCCAGATACCGGCGATTTTGTGATTCAACGACCACGCCACCACCCGTTGCCAAAACTACGCCGGTTTTTTGAGTAAACTCATCGACGATAGCCATTTCACGTTGCCTAAAACCTTCTTCTCCTTCGACATCAAAGATCCAAGGAATGTCCACGCCCGTTCGCGATTCGATCACTTCATCGGTATCGTAAAATTCCCGTTTCAATTCCCGCGCCAGCATACGACCCACTGTCGTTTTGCCTGCGCCCATAGGACCAATCAAAAATATATTCTGCGTTTTTTTCATCATTCGTAGCTGCTCATACCTTTTTTCCAGAAAAGCCCATATTGGACTCAGCACTCACTTCGTTCGTGCTTCGCCCTTTGGGTGCACTACGTACGTCAAAAATGTTCGCCGCGCTTACACGCTTTTCGCTCACAATTTTTGGCGCATCTTGCACACAAATCTGAGCTTTTCGTACGTTTCGATCTGGGCGCATAGTTAACCATAGTACAATCATCTATCAAAATCATTAGGTCGTACAATTTTAGGAGTAATAAATATCAACAATTCATTGCTAGAATCGGTCACTCTAGTACTACTAAATAATCCTCCCACCCAGGGAAGTTCACCCAAAAATGGTACACGCAAGAGCGTGTTGGTTTTTTCTTGGCGGTAAATACCACCCAACACCACCGTTTCACCGTTGGCTACGCGTACTTTTGTATCAATTTTACGGGTCGTGATGGCAGGCGTCCCCTGCACATCCAAGGCCGCATTTGGCTTATCTTGGTTTACTTTGATAGCCATCATAATATGGTTGTCTGGCGTGATATGTGGGGTAACATCTAACTTTAATGTTGCTTGTTGGAATGCTACCGTTGTGGCACCACTGGAAGATGCTTCTTGGTAGGGTATCTCCTCACCCGCTTCAATAAATGCTTCCTGCTGATCAGCCGTAACCAACCTAGGGCTTGATATTAACTCACCTTGTCCTTCGGATTCAAGCGCCGACAACTCTAAATCTAAAAGATAACCTTGCCCCAAATTAGCTGAAGCCAAGCCAGCACTGGCTGCTTGTGCAGAGGTAGATTGTGCAGGCAAATTCACATTTAAATGCGACAGCGGTGAAGACCGCGCATCGAAGGGCTTTTTAAAACGATTGCCCTTGGCAATACTCCAATGTATTCCCAAACTACGTTCAAAATCTCGAGACACTTCGACAATACGCGCTTCGATCAACACTTGTTTAACAGGAATATCTATTTTCTGAATTAATTCTCGGATTGCAGCAATGCGTTCAGCGGTGTCTTCGATGAGCAGAGAGTTAGTGCGTTTGTCCACACTGATCATTCCTCGTGAAGACAGTAAATTGTTGGATGGACTTTTTAACAAACTGACGACTTCCGTTCCTTCTGCATAATTTAAAGCGATCAAAGCGCTGCTCAAGGACGCCAAAGAAGCTGTTTTTTCTAAAACTTTTAAGGCGACTTCTTGTTTTGAAGCGATTTCCTCAGCAGGGGCAATCACTAAGACTTGGCCCAATTGCAATTTGTCTAAGCCGTGTGATTTCAAGATAATGTCTAAAGCTTCATCCCATGGAATATCGTTTAAATGTAAGCTCACCGTTCCTTTGACTGTATCGCTCACGACAATGTTTAAATTTGCAAATTGCGCGATGATGTCTAAAGCCGAACGCACTGGAATAGCTTGAAAATTAAGCGACAGTTTTTCGTTTGTACTGTCTGCCCATAAAGGCGAAGTTAATCCGATAAAAAAATAGAATACCATTAATTTTAGATGTTTCATTTTCTAGGACTCGTTTAGAGTTAGAATGGCCGTGCGTTTTTCGCCATTGTCTAAAACCTGCCGGATATGAATTTGGTTTTGGTTCATTGAAACAACTTGCCCCGATTGTTCACCCAACAAAATCCCAACGGTCACTCTAAACACAAAATTGTCTTCCGTTGCAATCAAAGCCCAAAGTTGGTGATGGTATTCTATAGTTCCTAACATACGCAAAGAAGCGAGTTTATATTCGGACAATGCATTTTCGTTTTCGTTTAAGATCGCCTTCGATAAAGAAAAAGGATCGCGCTGAAATAAGCTGCTTTGCATTTTATTTTGGGATAAATTTAAATTCTGAAAATTGACTGAGGTAAGGCGATTTATTTTTTCTCCGCTGTCTCGATAGGCTATCGCCTTCGCTTTTAAAAAAACCCGATGTGTGTTCGGCTTTGAAGTAAATGACATTTCTTGAAGGGTAATGAGCTTTGGCAATCTGTCCATTTGATTTAAAAATCGGGTTAAATCCCAAAAATCGCCGTTTAAATCTATTCGGATTGGCATGGCGATGTACGGAGAATGCTTTATTTCAGGCTCTGGTTTTAAGGTGGTTAGTTCTATGTTATTTTGGGCGCTTAACTGAGAAAGGGTTTTCAATAAGTCTGAAAATTCATTTTGACCGACTAAGTGGGTTAGGATTTTGTTGTCTATAGATTGTGATAAAGCAAATTCTTTTTCATAAAGGGGGAGCTTGTTTATTTTAGACTGTTGAATTTGATAAGTATTTTTCAAATCTTGTTGTTGTTTTTTTAGCGTGTTTAATTGTGTCAACCTTGGCTTCCATAACAGCGTATAAATTAAAAACAAGATGGCTGCGAAAATAACAATCAAAGCCATAATACGAATCCTTAGCGGTTGCTTGATAAGATTGTCGAGTGTAAGTTCTTTTATTTCCATCCGTTCTTTCCTAAAATGTTATAATGAAATGATGTTGTCCATCATTTTTTTTAAGATCGGAAGCATCTACTTTCAGCCATTTAGGGTCTTTAACCTCCGATATCCCCGCCAACTGCTGAACAAAAGCAGACACTTGCAAAAAAGATTCTGAAACGCCTTCCAGTCGCCATTGTCTATCTTGTTTACGTAAAACAGTCAAATACATTCTTGATGGCATGCGATTTACCAGTTCACTCAAAACAGTCATCGTAGTCAATCGTTCTTGTTGCAAAGTGAGAAACACTTCGGCTTTCACAGCCACTTCCATTTTTTTATATTCAATCATTTTTATGTGTTGTAATTGCCCCGATACATCTTTTAATGGATCGTTTAATCTCTTATTCATTTGGATGGTTTTATGAATTTTCGCATTCAATACCATACACGTTGCCACTAAAACAAAGAGTGATAAAATCAATACCACAGACAACCCTATTAACCACTGTTTTTTCGCTTTTTGATGAAAACGCTCGCGCCAGGGCAATAAATTAATGTCCGTCATTGAAGAACCCCTTTTAAAGCCAAGCCGCAAGCAAGGGAAAAACACGAGGTATTCGCCGGCAATAGATGCTCTGATGAAAAAGACATGCCTTGAAATGGAGCTAAAACACTGCACGAAATAGCTAAATTTTCGCCGATCGTTTGACACAAAGTTGTATCGGAACCGATCAAAAAAATTTTATGGAGGGTATTCGCATATCCCGTTGAAAAAAACAATTGCACCCATCGACGCACTAAAGAGGTCAAATCGCTTGTGCTTATTTCTTCGCGATGAAAAACAGCACGTTCCCTGTGAATCACCGTAAAAGTGATCGCCGTCGAGCATTGAAGTACCGCAATAGTTTCTCCCATTGCTTGCAATGAACTCAAATAATTGACTATTCTTTCTAAAGCAAAACTGTGCACTTCGACGGAATGCACATCCAATCCCGTCTCTTGCAATACCTTCACGCTCGAATCTATATTTTCTTTGCGTGTCGCTACTAACAACACTTCCATTTTATGAATATCTCTGTCTAAAATGCAAAAATCTCGATACACTTCTGTCAAAGGATAGGGAATCGAAGCCGCTGCTTCCAATTGCATGTGTGCTTCTAATTCTTCCTCAGACAAAGTAGCATCAACGAGTATCGTTTTTTCAATCACCCGTTCCACAGGTAAAGACAGCATCACAGCGCCATTTTTCACTCCCATTCCCGTTAAAGCCAACTGAAGCGCCGTTCCCAGTGCACCGGTATCTTGAATGCGGTAATCTACGATGACTTGTGGCGCTAAAAGCACCGAGCCAACACCTTCCACGCGCCATTCTTTCTGGCAAGCACGAAGCGCAACCACATTGACTCCCGCGGCATTGAAATCCACCCCTAAAATCAGGGGTGGTTTTTTTTGAGGCCACCAAACCATTCATATTCTCCTGAGTTGTTTGTACATACTTTTTTCAGCAAAAATTGCATTCTGAATGCTTCGCCTCCAATATATGTTTATAAAATTAAATTTTTAATTATTTTAAATAATTATTACGAAAAAGGCAATAGCTTCACTCAGACGTCTAAAAAATGTTAAAATGCATGCCATTTGTACTGAATAGGGTTTCTAACTTGATTAAATTCTTCACAAAATGGCTGCAACGTCTCTTGTTTGCCACGATTGGTATCCTTTGTATTGGCTTTCTGGGTATCGTTTTACTCATTCTTAACATTGAACGGACCTTGCCGGATGTTTCAGTATTAAAAGACATTCAATTGCAAGTCCCTTTACGCATTTACTCCAACGAGGGACTGCTCATCGCTGAATATGGGGAAAAAAAACGATCCCCGGTTCCTTATGATGAAATTCCTAGATCCTTGATCAACGCGGTGCTGGCCACGGAAGATCAACGCTATTTTGAACACAGTGGCGTGGATTTTCTAGGATTGGTACGCGCTTCCGTCGTCTTAATCACCACGGGCACAAAAGCCCAGGGCGGCAGCACGATCACCATGCAAGTCGCGCGCAATTTTTTCTTAAACAGTAAAAAAACCTATTCTCGTAAATTACGCGAAATTTTGTTGGCGGTTAAAATTGACAAAAGTTTTTCGAAACAAAAAATCTTGGATTTGTATTTAAATAAAATTTTCTATGGAAATCGTGCCTATGGTGTAGAAGCGGCGGCTGAAGTGTATTATGGCAAACGCTTAGGTCAACTTTCTTTAGCACAAACCGCGATGATCGCCGGTATTCCCAAAGCACCTTCTTCCTTAAATCCTCTGGCCAATCGCGCTGCTGCATTGGATCGTCGCAACCACGTACTCGCACGCATGTTGGATCATGGTTACATCACGCAAACCGAATATCAAACTGCCATTGCCGAACCTGAAACGGCGCGTTACCACGGCCCTCTCATCGAATGTCCTTCACCCTATGTCGGCGAAATGATCCGAAGTGGCATCATCAGCCAATTTGGCGAAGATGCTTACACTTCAGGCATGCAAATTTATACCACCATACAATGTAAATTACAGCAACAAGCGCAAACCGCTTTGCAAACAGAATTGTTGAGTTACGACAAACGCCACGGCTATCGCGGCCCGCGCATGCATTTGCGTTACGACAATCCTGAACACAGTGTGTGGATTGCTACGCTGCAAAAGCAAGCCACTTATTCGCCTTTGGTTCCTGCAGTGGTTTTTGCTGTAGCGCCCGATTATGCTGAAGTGTTGACGGCAGACAATCGCATCATTCGCTTGGATTGGGCTGGCTTATCTTGGGCGAGACCCGCCACGCCAGACAACAGTGGCGTCGGCCCTTCTCCTCAAAGTGCTGGCGATGTCGTCCGTGCGGGTGACATCGTCGACATACTCCCTGATGAAAACAACACCTGGCGCTTGGCACAAGTGCCTGAAGTTCAAGGTGCTTTCATTGCTTTATCGCCCCAAAATGGTGCGGTCAGTGCTTTGGTCGGCGGGTTTAATTACGCACAAAGTAATTTTAATCGGGTGTCGCAAGCCGCATTGCAACCCGGTTCTAGTTTTAAACCCTTTATTTACACAGCTGCTTTAGACAAAGGCTTTACCTTAGCTTCGGTGATCAACGACGCGCCTTTTGTGATCAACGATCCTTCTTTGCCCGATGGCGTTTGGCGCCCCCAAAACGATGAACGCAAATTCTTTGGTCCAACGCGTTTGCGTGTGGCTTTAACCCATTCACGTAATCTGGTGTCGATACGTTTATTGAATAACATCGGCATTTCTTATGCGACGAAATACTTGGAACATTTTGGTTTCAATAGCAAAGATATTCCGCATTCTTTGTCTTTGGCTTTAGGAACTGCCAGTGTGAGTCCGCTGCAAATGGCCCGAGGCTATGCCATCATCGCCAATGGCGGTTTTGATGTGCGACCTTATTTGATCAATCGCATTCTGGACATCAACAATAATCCTCTTTACACTGCTCATCCGCTCACCGTCTGCGTTTCTTGCGTAGAAGCGCGTGAGGAACAACTCAGTTTAGTGGCGAATGCGAATGCCTTAACAGACAAACCCGTTGCAGCGCCGGCTTTGCCTCCTTTGATGACCCCCGATCATAATCCCGTTGCCATTCGCACGATTTCTCCGCAAACGGATTTTCTCATCACTTCAGTTTTAAAAGATGTGATCCAAATGGGAACGGGTTCTGCCGCCAAAGTGTTGAATCGTGATGACATCGCCGGTAAAACAGGGACCACGCAAAAACAACGCGATGGTTGGTTCAATGGCTTTAATCCACATTTGGTTGCCGTGGTGTGGGTTGGATTCGATGAACCCAAAAGCTTAGGCGAATACGGCGCGAAAGTCGCTTTACCGATATGGATTGATTTCATGCGTGTGGCCTTAGACGGCGATGTCACCACACCGACACCTCCGCCTCCTGGTATTGTGTCTGTGCGTATCGATCGCAATTCTGGTTTTCCGAGTAGCGGCCCTAATACGCTGTTTGAATATTTCAAAACGGGCACTGTTCCGACGGCACCCGCTGTACAAAACGACAATGGCACAGACAGTGGTAGTGGTGCAGCAACGAAAACAGATGAGGATACGCAATTGTTTTAAAAAGGCTGTCTATAGTCACCTCATTTGAAAATAGGTGTTAAACGATATGTGAACGGAGTTATCCGAGCCGCGACCGTGAGGGAGCGGAGGTTCGGAATGAGAAACTATGACCATGAGAAAATAGCCATTTTAAATTCCGGCCTTTTGGTTTTTCGTTTAAAATTGACGCGTTCAGCTAAGCGTAATTCCTTACTCCGAACCTCCGCTCCCTCACGGTCGCGGCTCGGTTAGGGCATCGCTATTTTTAGAATTTGTCATTTAGCTTCGATCATCTTTCAAAATCCACGCATTACAGTGGTCTTTTTCAGATCTCCCTAGATTCCCGACAGCGGCCGCTGCGCGGCCTTGTCGAGAATGACATACTATTTCACGGAGAAGCAGGAATAAAAGCAGCACTTTTTAATTTTCTTTTTGTTAATTCTCCTTTTTCTCCTTGCACTTTTTCTGCTTCTTTTCGTGTCAACAGCGGCCCTCCAGAACCGAGCAAATTCGGGCCGCTTGAGTTACTTGGGGCATTCGAACTACTTGAACTGCTCGAACTGCCGCTGCTCGCAGACGGAGCTACTGGCGCTGCTGCTGGTGGTTCTTCTCCTTCTAACTTTCCTTTCGCTTCTTTCTTTGCATCTATCGCTGCTATCTGTTTTGCCAGAAAATCTTTTATCGTATTATCTCCTGCTGCAGTAGCATCTTGTAGTTCTTTCTGCAATGGAGCTTTGTCGGCCTCGCCTAAATCCTCAACATGTGCTTTTTTTAGAACAAGCCTGACATACAGAGGATATAGAGAGCTTAATTTCCGTATCTCGTCATTAAGAAAATCATTGGCCCTGAACAGCGCTTCTTCATGCACTATACTCTCAGGGTTCAACAAAAATCCTCCGAGTGATTCAACCACGTCTTCCAATACATCATGCATCCTTTTTTCACCTCGAATAAGCGCCCCATATAGAGGATAGCGTGCTTGCAAATTTTTCTCCATCAAAAAATTTCTTATCGTGTCATGTCCATTTCTAGCAGCAGATTCCCATTCTTTCCTCCATTCTTTATGGTTCTCACCGTCTAAATGCGTTTTTTCTAAAACAAGCGCGACATACAGAGGATATTGAGCTTCTAATTTCAATACCTTGGCATCAAGAAAATTGCTGACTATCTTATTGTCTGACCGAAGAGCAAGAGAAACCTCTTCCAAAAATGAACCCGAGTTGAATAAATCATGGATCGCCGCTTCACCTCGAACAAGCGCAACATACAAAGGATATTGAGCGCTTAGCTTCGATATTTTGGATTCAAAAAAATCACTGACCATTTTATCTCCTGATGCAGCAGCTCGTGCAACTTCGGCATTAAATTCTTCGGAACCGAATAAATCGACGATTGCCGCATCATTTTGTAAAAGTATCGCATATGAAGGATAGTTTTTTAGAAACATGTCTTTTCTTACTCCAATCAGAAAATCTTTTATCTTTTCATGTTTCGCATCAGTAGCACGTTTCAGTTCTTCTTTCAATTGAGCTTCTTGCTCCTCATCTAACTCCTCAACACGCTTTTCTCGAACCAGCATGCAATACAGAGGATATTGCTCCCCTAATTTCACTGCTTCGGCTTTAAGAAAATCGACAACTATCTGATCTCTCGCTAAACAAGCCCCGCCAAGTTCTTCATCAATCAACTTTAACTCGGTGAAATCGTAAATCTTCGCTTTATCATGAAAAAGCTGCGCACACAAAGGATATTTATCCTTTAAAAGGTCTATTATTTCTCTTCTCAAAAATACTTCTAACTCTGCATTTTTTTCTTCAACAGCACGTTGCTGCTCTGCATAAAGTGCGGCTTTATGAGATTCATATAAGTTTTTAATGTTGTCCTTTTTCTTAAGCTGGACGTATAAGGGATAATTTTTTTGTAGTTCCGTGAATTTTGAATCAAAAAAATCGCTGATTATCTTATCCTTGTTTTGCGCAACACGCTTAATTTCTTCATTAAGTGAAGGCCAGCCCCATAAAGACTCAAATTTTTTCTCGCCTCGTAAAATCGCCGCATATAAAGGATATCGTTCGTTCACCAATTCCGCCTTACCAAATGGCCCTTTCGCATCATGCTCCACTTGTTCAAATATCTCCATAGCTGCTTTTAAATCTGTTGGCGTGCCCGCATCTAATTTAAAGAGCGCACATTTAAACAAGAATTTTTCTTTTTCAGAAGAGTTAGGGTCCATCATTCTCATTTCAAAATACGCTTTTATTGCGTCTATAGTTTGAGCGATCATTTTTGCTATTTGTTGAGAAACATTCTTACAAAAAGCTTTCAAAGCGTCTTTGTCATATCCGAATCCTTTCCGTTCGCCGAAAAGTTTATCTATCACGCTGTTTTGAATGGCCGATAGGTTATCCACCATGACTTCAGCGCTACAATAAGGTTTAGCAGTCGACAAAATAGTGTAAAAATCTTTGAGTGCCCACCAACAATAAAATAACCGATCGGGCACCTCAAACACCTCGCCGCCTATATCGACTGGACAACGAGAGGAGAAATTAAATGAAGTATAACCTCGTTCCTTGCTTTTAATTTTGCTTTCTAAATCGTTCAGTAGCTGAGTTACCGCAGTTAAATAAATTTGGTGAATGGCAATTCGTGTTGATTCAGCGCTTGAAGGCGTTCCTGTAACACCGAACTGAGACACAAAATTAATAACTTCTAGTTTATCGGATACAATTAGAATATCTTCTGCTTTAATCTTTTTTGGAGGTTTTGTTTTTCGATTCATAAATGTCAGCAGGCCATTTGAGTACATCTTGTCATTGACTTCAGGAACAATACCCTTTTCTGCTAAGCCCACCAGACATTGGAGATGTATCCACCCGTGTTCGCGCTGCTCCGCTAACTTAGCCAAGTCATAACGCACACGAATATCCTCGGTTAAAGGAAATGTAATATAAATATTCTTAAGAATGATGTTTTCGCACCACTCTTTACCCAATTCTCGATGCGTAATAGTGATAATGATTTGATTTTCAGAAAATTTATATTGATTGGATAAAAGTGCTGTTTCAACCAAATCAATAATGTCTGAATTCTTTTTCCGCAAGAATTCTGAAATATTAGAATACTTCCAGATAGAGGAGCCTTCCAAAAATCTACTGATCGCGATAGAAATCTGGCGAAACCGTTCACCCTCGTAAAAGATCAGGGCTTTTTCTTCTTTAGCAGACAATTCATTGCCCTCGATGCTTAGGCTCGAAGACAAGCTGAAACTTGAGAACGAGCTAGAGCTCGAAGAGGAGCTAGCGCTCGAGAGCGAGCCGGAACTTAAAGACAAAGGATCACTTTGAACAACAGGCGAAACAACACCCTCATTGCGGCTCACCGCTGTCTCAACGATGGCCAACTGTGCCGAAATTATGTGCCCAAGCTGCGCTTCAATTTGTGGTATTTTTTCCGATAAAGTACTGTATTTTCTCTTACTCTTACTTTCACTTTCACTTATTTTTTCTTTTAATGCACTCACCGCCATTTGTAGCGCATATAAGGTCGCTAAAGAGCGGTTTTTTTGATAGATCTGTGCTTTCTCGCCTAGTGTTATAACTGCCCAAGAGACGTCATAAGCCCTCTCTGACACTTCATATTCGTTATTATTCAATACCAGAATATAAGATTTTTGAAATCGACCCGCAAAATATTCTCCTATGTTAGTTTCAATATCCTGTTTAAACTCTTCTATTTGACCACTTAATTTCGCTACATAAACACAAAGCTCTTGCATCTGTCTAAGATCTGCTTCTAATCCGCGGTCTCCAAATTGCGCAGCAATTTCTGAAAGATGTGTATCGAGCATTGTTTGATCTTGCCGAAACCATTTTTCTTGCTCTATTTGCATAATCTCTAGCCGAGTATTTTCGTGTATTTCTGCATGCTCTTTCTCTACAATTTGCTTAATACCCGCCGTCAACCCTGCACAGCGTCCATCAAGACTTATTTTAGACAAAAGCTCCGCTTCATTTCGTGGCATTTGGTATCTTTCGTTAATGCTTGTCAAATCTTCGGCGAAGATAACACCTTCGATAACCCTATCTGGATACATACTAACTAGAGAAATAGTATATTGTATAGAGAATACTCCAGGATTATCTTCTCTAAATTTGACGTAGATCACGCCGTCTTGAACAGGCTCACCTCCTGCAGGAAGCACACGCACGCCATCTAGATCACTATCCCACTGATCCCAATCTTTGCGTGTATATCTGCCAAATTTTTCTGTCAGCTGGGCGGAAGACGGAAATTTATAAACAGATGGATATTGTTGTACATTTCTATAATATTTCTTTACCGATTCGCTGCACTCATTCGTGGCTAAGACAGCATCTGGAAATCCAAATTCTCGCAGCCAGGCAATCACTGACGGCTTGTCATCTGCAAATTTTATTTTATCCGGGGTAATATCAAAATATTCTTTCGATGGGTCTACCTCTATTTCAAGCAACCCGAACTGTCGCATATTGTCATTTATGTCAAGCACCAAATTTTTCTGTGCTAAAGCTTGAAGTACCTGAAGATGTTTTAGATCAGCCTGATTAGTGGCAAAATCACGGGTTTCGATGAATTTTCTTAAATCAAATACAGCGACTACGCCATTTCCCAAAGGAAGTTTAAGGCGAATATCTTCTGGTATATCGAATGTGATGGAATGCTTTTCCGCTTTACCAAACTCATAGGTCAGCTGCCCGTTTTCATATCGACCGCAACAAATAGCTTCTATGAATATATTTTTTTGCACTAGCTTAATTTGCTCTTCTGGCGTTCCCGCTGGAGTTGATGTGGGTAAAGCATCTATTTGAACACCTATCTCTTCAAATGCTTTATCAGATTCTAGCAAAGCTTGTAAATTTGAATTCTTGACTAGATTTTCAAAGGAACGGCTTAGCGCTGGGTAAGCAATAGAATATATTTTTTCTTTTAAAGACTCTCCATAGCGTCTTTGTAATATGGGAGATTCTAGTAATTTTTTGATAAGTGGATCTTGATTAACTGTCCCATTATTACCCGTGCTGATAATAGCTAGATAGTAGCCCTCATCGAAAATTTTTTGTATAAATAATTCTAATGCCTCTGGATGGAGCAATTCATATGTATTCAAGTTGCCAATTTTTTTAGCCGAAGTACCATCACGATCCCACATAAAGAAATAACCAGGGAATTGCTGGCGGACCATCGGTGCTTCTTCTTCTTTTTCGTTTTCTTTCTCTTTTTCTTTTTCTTTTGCTTTATCTTTCTTCCTGCTTTCTTCCCTTTCGCCTTTTTCACTTTTTACTGACTGAAGCGTTGACGCTACGAGCTGTTTATTTTCAGCAAGAACGCGATCCCATGTCTTCACTAGCTCTGTAGCCAATTCAGGCGGCACGGACGCTTTACTAATCAGCGTCCACAGGTCTGAAACATTGCCTGCCTCTTGGATATGACCCATCAAATCATAAATATAGATTCTCGTGCCACTCGGATTTTTTTCAGATACGCGGTTTTTGAGCAAATACGCTTGAATCTGTTCTATCAATGCTTTTTGGAAAGGGACTAAAGATAGATTGGCTGACATGGCATACTCCTCGCTGTTATTAACAATTTGTACAGCTCAGTATATCTTGTCAGAATCACCGCTCCCTGAGGTCGCGACTCGGTTTAGAGTTAGAAACGGCCCGGCGACTGTGACAAGATACCACTAAGTTGTGCGCATATTGTACAAGAAAAAATTCGTGTTTGCAAGATTACATTTACATTGTGCATTTTATGCGCACATCAATGCTGCTACTCTTTTGGGGCCAATTAAGGCATAGGAATACGCTTCTTCTATTTTCTTAGCAGAATAGGTGTGGATAATCCAATCTCCGGCTGTGGCCGATTCAAACCTTTCAAAAGTTCCCCAAAAGGGGATCATTCGCCCGGTGGCAATTCGGCGAATCAATTCCGGAGAAACTTTTTGGGCATAGGCAAGATCGGCATACTGCATTAAATCGATTTTAGAACGCAAGATGAAAATATGAGAAGCCCCTTCTTGATCGACCAAAATAAAGCTGTCTGTGTTCTTGCAAAAAAAATAGCGCTCAATTTTAAATTTTTGGGTTATCTTAGAAAAAACATCCGCAAAAACACCTTCGCTGAATAAAGCCGCTAGTTTTTCGATGATGGCTTCAAAACTGGTTGCATGCAAATCAAAAAGTTTTTTCTCACTGAGTTGTTCCGTCATATATTTTTGTACCTCGCACATAAGTTGCCTTCACTTGACCTGTCACCGTCTGTCCCAGTAAAGGCGTGTTTTTTCCTTGAGAGACTAAAGTCTCTGAACGCACTTGCCATTTTTCTGTTGGAGATAATATCGTTAAATCCGCTGCCTGCCCCACACTCAATCGACCGCGATTCAAGCCTAAAATACGCGCGGGACCTTGTGTGATGGCATTTAAACATTGACACCAAGATAAATTCAATTCACGGTGCAATCGCACTAACAAAGGCCACACCAATTCAATGGCCGACATACCTGCCGGTGTACGCACCAAAGGCGCTAATAAACTGTCCGCATTTTGCGGTTCATGCGCGGAAGAAATGGCATCGAGTGTGCCATTCACCACGCCCTGACGCAAAGCATCTTTATCCGCTTCCGAACGCAAAGGGGGTTGTAATAAATACCCTTCAAAATCACGGTATAAAGTTTCTGTGAAAAATAAATGGTGAATGCTGACATCTGCGCTGACCGCCAAGCCACGTGCTTTGGCATCGGCAATCAATGCTACACCTCGCGCACTTGATATACGCGCAAAATGTACGCGTGCACCGGTTTCAGGCAACAAAGCCAAAACGCGCGCGATTTCAGCGACTTCGGCTGCAACAGGCATTCCGGCTAAGCCTAAATGTAGATTTTCTTTGCCGGCATGCACATAGGCTTTTTTTTGCCAAGCAGAATCAATCGGATAATGAATAACCAATAAATCTTGGGTGGCAGCATATTGCAAAGCACTGAACAACAATTGCGTGTTCGCCATCGGAAAATAGGTTTGGCTCACCGCCACACAACCCGCTTCTTTTAAAGCGGCCATTTCAGACAATTGCAATCCGGCTAAATTTTGTGTGAGCGCACCTATCGGCAACACTTGTGCTTTTGCCAAACGTTGTGCTTGATGGTGCAGCCATTCGGCCACACTCGGTGTATCCAATACCGGATCGCTGTCCGGCGGAACACACACTTGAGTAAATCCCCCTTTGATCGCTGCAGACAATTCAGAGTATAAACTGCCTTTATGACTGTATCCCGGTTCACGCACCGCCGTATGCAGATCGATAAATCCAGGTGCTATCAAACAATCACGACAATCGATTTCTTCGGCATGCGGAAAATCCGCGGGTTTTTCGTCTATGCCAACGATTTTACCCTCTGCCACAAATAAATCGGCGATGCTTTCACTGTGTGTGGCCGGATCGATTAAACAGCCATTTCGAAATACCATTCTATTCATCATGAGCGGTTTCTCGCGATTAATTCAGCCATTACCGCCATTCGCACAGCAATGCCAAAATGCACTTGTTGCAAAATCACCGAATGCGGTCCGTCGGCCACCACCGAATCAATTTCAACGCCTCTGTCCATGGGTCCAGGATGCATAACGATCACGTCTTTTTTAGCCAAAGCCACGCGCGCTGCGGTTAAACCATAACTGCGATGGTATTCTCGCAAACTGGGTAATAAGCCTTCTTCCATGCGTTCTTTTTGCAAACGCAACATGATGATCACATCGGCATCTTGAATGCCTTCTTCTATTTTCGTATAACAATGCACACCGTTGCCTTCGATCATAGGCGGCAATAAAGTTTTGGGCGCCACGATGCGGATTTGTTTGACGCCCATTATTTTTAAAGCGGCGATTTCTGAACGCGCAACGCGTGAATGCAAAATATCTCCGATGATAGTAACCGTTAAATTTTCAAATGTTTTTTTCAGGCGTTTGATCGTATACAAATCCAATAAGGCTTGCGTGGGATGCGCATGACAACCATCGCCTGCATTGATCACCGCAACGCCCGGTTTCACTTGTTTTGCAATAAAGTGCGCCGCGCCGGAATCACTGTGTCGACACACAAAAAGATCGGCTTGCATGGCTTGCAGATTTAAAATGGTGTCGCGTAAAGATTCTCCTTTGGCCGTTGCCGCTGTGGCCACATTGACGCTGATCACATCGGCACTCAATCGTTTGGCGGCAATTTCAAAGGTTGTGCGTGTGCGCGTGCTGGCTTCAAAAAAGACATTGACGACCGTTTTGTCTTTCAAATCTTCCGTGTGGCGTAAACGATGCTGTTCATCGATAAAACGATCGACTTGGGTGAGTAAAGCATTTAAACTCGATTGCGTGAATCCGTCCACAGTGAGTAAATGCTTTAATTGCCCATTCTTATCCCATTGTTCCATAACCACTACTCATATTTTTTTCTATAAAAACCCACATTGGACTCAGCACTCACTGCGTTCCTGCTTTGCCCTTCGGGCGCATCTTGCGCGTCATTTTGACGTGAAAAATGCTCATTTATGCTCGTATAAACTCCGCTTTTTCCCCTCAAAATGACGCACAACCTGCCTCCACATCTGGGTTTTTTCGTACCTTCAGACCTGACATAAGTGCTCATCTTTCACTGTCAAATTGTTGTAACCATTGTTCTAAAATCAATTTCGCCGCCAAACTGTCTATCGCGCTTTTTTTTAAGGCTTTATAACCACCCTTTTCAAAAATTTGCGAGCGTGCTTCTTTGGAAGTTAAACGCTCATCCGTCACATACAACGGCAATTGAAAACGCTTTTTTAATTCTAAAGCAAAATGCGTGGCTTTTTCTGTGATCCATTGTGGCTTGTCATCCATGTAAACCGGAATTCCCACCACCAGCGCAAAAGGCCGCCATTCTTTTATAAGCGCCGCAATGCGCGCCCAATCAATTTCTTCTTTCACCAAATACAGCATTGCTAAGGGTGACGCGGTACGCGTTAACAATTGTCCCACAGCCACGCCCATTTTTTGAGTGCCATAATCAAAACCCAAGGCCACGCCTTGTGGCTTGAAATCTTCTTGCCAATAACTGGGTAAGGTATCAGGCATGACCCATATCATCCGCTAAATTGTCTGGATTAAATCCCAAACTTTTAACCGCACGCTGCCACCGCTCTGCAAAAGGCGCTACAAACACAATGTCTAAATCTGCGGGCGCCACCAACCAATCATTTTGCGCCACTTCTTTTTCGATTAAACCCGCCGTCCAGCCGCAATAGCCTAAGATCATCAGCGCATCGTGTGGACCTTGGTTGTGTGCCATCGCTTGTAAAATATCTTGGGAAGACGTGATGGCGACTGTATCACAGACCGACAAAGTAGATTGCCATGGTTTATCAGGCTTGTGTAACACAAAACCGCGATCGGGTTGCAAAGGCCCTCCCAATAACACCGTCGAAGACAATTGGATATCTTTATCCACTTCAATCTTCATTTCAGCGAAGACATCGATTAATTTCATGTCTAAGAAAGGTCGGTTGATTACCACACCCATAGCACCTTCCGAACTGTGGGTGCAGACATACACCACACTGTGATGGAAATGCGCGTCTTGCAATTCTGATGTCGCAATTAAGAACTTATTTACCAAATTAAAATCAACGTCACTACTCATACATTGTCTGATTCGGCTTTGTCGCGCAAACGATTAAGCCGTTCATATTCCTTGCGCTCTTTAGATTGACTTTTAGATTCAGGGATCGATCGTCTTAATGCCTCTAAAAAAGAATCGATTTCACTGACATAATGTTTATCTCGCTTTCTCAATACCCGCTCCTTAAGGTTTGACAGCACTGCCAATCAATTCTTTTAATTGTGGTTCTGGCACTGCACCCATGACCGTATGGGCTTTACCTTGGTTGTCTTGGAAAATAATGGTCGGCGTGACGGTAAATTGATAATCCGACATAAATTTCGTATTGCCATCAAACTTCGCTTTGAGGGCAGCAGAAGGATTGGCTAAAGGTTGAATGCCGCCTTGTTCTTTACCGGCATTAAACTGGCTCTCATTTTGTTTCAACAGTGCACTCGGATCTTTGGCATTCATAATAGCCATCGCCATACCTGGACTCGAAGGACGCAAGAAACCGACGAGAATCCAACGAATCGCCAAATCGCCACTGTTCACATAAGAACGGGTGTCACTGTAGAATTTGTGGCAAGCGGAACAATTAGGATCGCCAATCGCATAAATCACGTGTTTGGCATTGGCCGAACCGTCTAAAACCCAAGCAGTTTTAGAGGCATTGGCCCACGCTTTTTGCGCCAGTTCCGTATTCACGTATTTATCGGTATCAGCGGCTGCACGACTTTGGCCATTGGCCATGATCACATTCCCAATGATAATATATTGTGCATTTTTATCGGCATAAATGATGCCTTTTTGCCCTTCGGGCGATTTCACGACTAATCCGACCAAATCGCCAGGACCTGCAAATTGTTTGATCACTTGAACTTGCCCGTTGGTTATTTTTTGCACTAATGCAGTGTA
The DNA here is from genome assembly GCA_021782495.1 of Pseudomonadota bacterium. GTDB lineage: Bacteria > Pseudomonadota > Gammaproteobacteria > UBA1113 > UBA1113 > VFKP01. Next base: position 120,953 of record JAJXUV010000001.1, read on the forward strand.
ATTATTCTGCGCAACAGCCGGTGCAGGGGCATTTGTTGCGGCTATAGAGACAGTTGTACTGACTAACAATAAACTGGCTAGGGCGGTGGTTTTCAAATGAGTGTGTAAATTCATGGGGAAGTCCTTTAGTTGAGAAATCTCTGTTATCATAGGCTCTTGCTACGTGAGTGTCAAGATTTTGAGTCAATAGGAATAATATGTTTAAAGATCATTTTTCAAGCCATGCGCATCAATACAGCCACGCACGTCCGACTTATCCAGATGAATTATTTAGTTATTTAGCGAGTTTGGTTAAGGAGCATGACCTCGCTTGGGATTGCGCAACTGGCAATGGACAGGCGGCGGTTAAACTAGCATCTTATTTTAAAAATGTGATCGCAACCGATGGCAGTCAACCACAACTGGATGAAGCCACACGGCAAAAGAACATTGAATATCGCCTGGCTTTGGCAGAAGAATCTGGACTTCAAGGGGATTCAGTCGATCTCATCACTGTAGCCCAAGCCGTCCATTGGTTTGATTTCAATGCTTTTTATGCAGAAGCAAAACGCGTATTAAAACCGAAAGGAATCATCGCTGTGTGGTGCTATACTTTGTTTTACACCGATCATCCTGAATTTAATGTTTTGTTAAATATGTTTTACAAAGATATCACTCAGCCATTTTGGCCTCCCGAACGAAAACACCTCGACGACAATTATGCTTTCTTGCCTTTTCCTTTTAAGGAAATGAAAAACATTCCCACCTTTTCTATTGTCAATCACTGGTCTATCCAGCAAATTATAGATTACCTACAAACTTGGTCTGGTGTTAAAGGGTATGAAAAAGAGAAAAAAGAAAACCCTGTGGATAATTGGTTTATTCCAAGGTTAGATTCGATTATTGAAGATAGCGCGACAACATTGAAGATGACCTTTCCTTTGGTTTTGAAAGTGGGGTGTATGGAAAGAAACTAAACCCGCCTTCTCAACCGCGCCGCGACCATCAGGAGGCGGCGCAATTACATTATCTGTTGTACGCAAAAGCAATACGCTTCACGATCTCATCCAATGCGAGATCGTCCGTGTCTACAATCAAATCCGCAGTTTCTTCATAAAGTCTTGTTCGTTCTTTTAATAAATTCTGCATTTTTTCGTAGGCGTTTTTGTCTTGCAATAAAGGTCTACTGTCTGCCGTGTTTTTGATGCGTTCCCATAAAGTCTCTAAACGCGCTCTAAGATAAACGACATGGCCGAATGTTTTCAAATGTAAGCGATTGTCAGGATCCAGAATGGCACCCCCGCCTGTTGCAAGAACAATAGAAGGCAACTGTGTGAGCCTGTCAATCGTTTCAGATTCCTTACCTCTAAACCAATATTCGCCATAAGTGTGAAAAAGTTCGGGGATGGATAATCTCATTTCAGTTTCAATAACACGATCGGCGTCGTAAAAAAGCTGATGAGTCAGTAGAGACAATGGTTTGCCAACGGCTGTTTTACCAGCACCCATAAACCCAATAAGAAAGATCGACGATTTATCCATAAATAATTAGTAACACAGTTGATTAAACAATTGAAAATAATTGGCGAAAGTTTTGTTGACATACACATAATCGTTGATAATCACTTCAATGCCATAAGCTGCCACGAGTGAAAATGACATTGCCATACGATGATCCTGGTAAGTATCAATGGCCACACCACTTCGAATAGTTTTTGGCGGTGTAATCGTGATTGAATCTTCCCTGGTTTCAACCACCGCGCCTAACTTTCTAAGCTCAGTTTGCATTGCCAACAATCTATCCGTTTCTTTTATTTTCCAAGTGCCAATGCCACGAATGTGACTGGTTCCTTGAGCAAACAAACACAATACCGCCAAAGTCATGGCAGCATCTGGCATATTTTCCATGTCGACATCCACTGCACGAAGCGGCTTGTCAGCACTGACGCTAATACTGTCAGCAGTGTATACAACTTTCGCACCCATTTTTTCTAAAATCAATGCAAAATCCGCATCGCCTTGTAAACTGCTTTTACCCAAATGATTGACACAAACACTGCCGTTCAATGCAGCACAAGCTAAAAAATACGTCGCTGAACTGGCATCGGGTTCAATGGTGTATTCAATCGCTTGCAAGGGTTTATTTGAATTCAGCGTATAAGTTAAATTTTTTTCATCGATCTCAGCGCCAAATTTAGTTAATATTTTTAAGGTCATGTCCACATAACTTTTGGATCGCAGTTTATCGGGAATATGAATTTTTGTTTTCCTGTTCACAGCGCTTAAAGCCATCAATAATCCCGTTAAATATTGACTGGAATCTTTACCGCTGCAAGTAATTTCCGTTGCACGATTGTCTTTAAAAGGATAAATAGACAAAGGCGGATAACCTGGTTTTTCTAAATAAGTGATATTCGCACCCAATTGCAAAAGACTCTCGACTAAATCTTCAATTGGCCTTTCTTTCATACGTTCTATGCCTGTTAATACATAATCTCCGTTTAATACAGCCAACAAGGCCGTTAACATGCGGATGGTCGTGCCTGAATTACCGCAAAAAATCGTTGCCTCTTTCACGGAAAAATTTCCTGCACAACCGGTGATGCTGTAAGAATACGGCGTATCGCCTTCCACCATAGAAACACCTAATTCTTTTAAGGCTTCCATCATCAAACACACATCCTCAGACACATCCGGCACTCGATGTAAAATACTTTTGCCTTTAGCCATGGCCGCTAACAACAATACTCGATTGGCAATGCTCTTCGAGCCCGGTAAATCCAGAGTTGCTTGAATGGTTTTTTGTCGGGGAGGTAAATGAAGGTGTGGTTGTTCTCTCATAGACTTTCTCTATACCAAGTCAAAAGTTTCTCCAAATCTGCTTTGTCAAAAGCACGCACATAATTGTCGCACACGGTTCCGATGGATTTTAAAAACACCATACGCCATTCCTTTGCTGTTGATTTTTTATCGACAGACAATGCGTTTGAAATTGCATTTAAATCCGATAAATAAGGGGTGTTCAATTGAAATTTCAGGAATTTTAAAGCTTTTTCTATTTTTGAAAAATTTTCCCAAGACAAATACCCGCGACAGTAAGACAAATAACTTTCCAGATAAATGCCAATGGCCACAGCTTCTCCGTGCGCAACTGTATAGCCACTCAATTGTTCAATGGCATGACCGATGGTGTGACCGAAATTTAAAATTTGACGCAATCCGCCCGTTTCTTTTTCATCACAGACTACTACTTCTTTTTTGATGCGAATGCTTTCTGCGATGGTTTCTAACAACCACATTTTATCGCTTAACAACCAAGATTCTTCTGAATGCGCTTTTCTAAATTTCAATAGTCGTTCAAATTGTTTTACGTCTCGAATGAGACTGTGTTTTAAAATCTCGGCTAAGCCGTTTTGCAATTCATTGTCTGGCAATGTGTTTAAAAAATCGATGTCCATGTAAATCGCTTTGGGTTGAGAAAACACCCCAATGCTGTTTTTAGATAAGGACGTATTCACCCCCGTTTTGCCACCCACACTGGCATCGACCATCGCCAATAAAGTGGTTGGAATATAAATCACGGGAACACCGCGATTGTAGGTTGCCGCTAAAAAGCCGGCCAAATCGCAAACCACGCCACCGCCTACAGCAATCATACAAGCATCTCGATTGACACCCGCTTCTTGCAATTGGTCTTCCAATAACGCCTTGGTTTCTCGTGTTTTAGAGGCTTCTCCAGCCTCAAAATTCAGCCACAAGGGAGAATACTCTGACCACAAATTTAATAATTTTTCTCGATACAATGTGCTGACTGTTGTATCGCTGATCACCACGAAACGTTTTGCATAAGATTGAAAAATGCTCGTCCAATTCAATGTATTTAAAATACCTGCGCCCAAATAAATGTCATAAGGCGTATCAACATTGATGTGGATTTTAATCATGGTAGTTCCCAGCGACTCGATCGCGCCATTAAAACAGCATCGATCAACACCAAGGCACACATGGCTTCGACCACGGGAACGGCGCGAATGGCGACGCAAGGATCGTGTCTAGAACCTTCCGGCAAAGTGAAGGTTGTTTTTTCACCTTGAAGATCCAGGGTTTCTTGCGCTTTCTGAATGCTGGAAGTGGGTTTAAAAGCAACCCGGCCGATCAAAGGTTGCCCCGTACTAATGCCACCCAAGGTTCCTCCTGCCCGATTAGTGCTGGTGCTAATCCCAGTTTCATTTTTGACGAAAAGATCGTTGTGTTCTGAACCCGAGATTGTTGCCGCAGAAAAACCCAAGCCTATTTCAAAACCTTTACTTGCATGAATGCTCAACATGGCTTTGGCCAAATTCGCTTCTAATTTTTCATACATAGGATCGCCCAAACCTACCGGTAATCCCAACACAATAAATTCAACCACGCCCCCCAAAGAATCTCCGGCTGTTTTGGCTTTTTCTAAGGCTGCGATCATGTTAGCTTCTGTTTTAGCATCTCCCACAAACAAAGCACTTTTAGATTTTTGCGTTGAAATCGCGGCGAAATCCTCTGAAGCAGGTGCTTGGATATTTCCCACCGCACAAAGGTGCGTGATAAAGCGAATGTTTTTCGTCGCCAATAATTTTTTGGCAATCGCCCCCGCTGCCACTCGACAAGCTGTTTCACGCGCTGAAGAACGCCCACCACCTCGGTAATCAAAAACACCGTATTTTTCTAAATAGGTAAAATTCGCATGTCCTGGACGCAAAATCGTTTTCATCGCTTCGTATTTGCTGCTGTCCGCATCTTGATTGTGAATGATGATGCTAATCGGCGTTCCCGTGGTAATGCCTTCAAAAACACCAGAATAAATTTCCGCTTTGTCTTTTTCAGTGCGCGGCGAGGTATAGGGATTTTGTCCCGGCGCCCTCACCGCCAAAGCGTCTTGAATGTCATTTTCAGTCAGTGGCAATCCCGCGGGACAACCATCTATGACTACGCCAATCGCTTTGCCATGAGACTCGCCCCAAGTCGTGATTCTAAAAATATTTCCAAAACTGTTGCTGGTCATTTTTTATTTGCTCCTGAATGAAATAAAGCGCGTGCTTTTAAGGTATTAGGCCGAACACCATGCCACACGTAAAAGGATTCCGCGGCTTGTTCCACCAACATTCCCATGCCATCGGCTATTTGAGTTGCACCTAAGGCTTGCACGGTTTTCAAAAAAGGCGTCATTTCATCAGCATAAATCAGATCATAACACAGCGTATTGGATGAAATAGCCGGAAGTGGTGGCGCACATTCTGTTCGTGGAATGGTGTTGATGACCATATCAAAATGATCTGAAACACATTCTTCAAAACTTCGCGCTTCCATAGAGCCAAATGATTGAAAAATGGCTATCAGATTGTGTGCTTTAACCAGAGTACGATTCGCAATGACAATCAAGTCCGACTTTTCAGACAACAAGGGATGTAAAATACCGCGCACCGCACCGCCTGCGCCCAAAATCAAAATGCGTTTGTGGGCCAAAGACCAACCTAGAAAGTCTCGAATGTCTTTGATCAAACCCACACCATCCGTATTGTCCCCCAAACTGGTGCCATCCGTATTTAAAGTAATGGTATTGACCGCACCGGCCAATTGCGCGCGCAGCGTTAAAGTGGTGACCCAGCGAAAGGCTTCTTCTTTACAAGGAGAAGTCACATTGGCACCATTGCCGCCTTGTTGTTGGAAATGTTCAATCGTGCGTACAAAACCCGTTTCAGACACCAAGAGTCTTTCATAACTCAGTTCTCGGTGCGTGTCTTCAGCAAAACACTGGTGAATTTGCGGCGATCGACTGTGGGCGATAGGGCGACCGAGAACGGCGAATTTTCTCATCATTGAGTCAATACTCTCATTTGAGTTTTTTACCTGATTACATTATCCGCTCCCTCACGGTCGCGGCTCGGTTTCCATAGATTTAGCTACTGTAATACAATTCAAATTCCAAAGGATGCGTCATCATCGAAATTTGCTTGGCTTCTTTTTCCTTCAATTGAATGTACGCGTCGATGATGTCGTTGCTAAACACTTCCCCCGCCAATAAAAAACTGCGATCGCTATCTAAACAATCCAGCGCTTGAAATAAATTTTCTGCGACAGTGGGAATATCCTGTGCTTCTTCCGGTGGCAAATGGTATAAGTCTTTGTCGATTGGTTCGCCCGGATGAATTTTATTGTGTATGCCATCTAAGCCTGCCATCATCATCGCTGCAAAAGCTAAATAAGGATTACAAGTAGGATCGGGGAAACGCACTTCGATGCGTCGACCTTTGGGGCTCGGTGTGAACGGAACGCGAATCGATGCAGAACGATTGCGTGCAGAATACGCCAACATTACCGGCGCTTCAAAACCAGGTACCAATCGTCTGTAACTGTTAGTGGTCGGGTTCGTCAAAGCATTTAAGGCACGCGCGTGTTTGATAATACCGCCGATATAATACAAAGCCATTTCAGAAAGGCCCGCATAATTTTCACCCGAAAATAAATTCACGCCATTTTTTATTAAAGATTGATGACAATGCATGCCACTGCCATTATCACCCACCAAAGGTTTCGGCATGAAGGTCGCCGTTTTGCCATACAAATGCGCCACATTGTGCACAACGTATTTGAAAATTTGCATTTCATCGGCTTTCTTCAATAAAGTATTAAAGCGCGTGCCTATTTCATTTTGATTGCCGGTGGCCACTTCATGATGATGTACTTCAACGACCAAGCCCATCGCTTCTAATGTATTACACATCGCCGATCGCAAATCTTGGGAAGAATCCACCGGCGGAACGGGGAAATAACCGCCTTTCACCGCGGGTCTGTGTCCCATATTGCCACCATCCAAAGCAGCCATCGAATTCCAAGCGCCTTCCACGGAATTCACACTAAAAGAAGCACCTTGCATCGTCACCGACCAACGCACATCGTCAAAAATAAAAAATTCGGGTTCCGGGCCAAAATAACAAGCATCGGCAATGTTCGTCGCGCGCAAATAATTTTCAGCACGCATTGCCAAAGCGCGTGGGCAACGATCGTAAGGCAACATCGTGTTGGGTTCAATCACATTGCAACGAATATTGAGTGTGGGATCGGTGTAAAAAGGATCCAAAACGACGGAGTCTTTATCGGGCATCAACACCATGTCGGATTCCTGAATGCCTTTAAAACCACGAATGGAAGAAGCATCGAACATTTTCCCTTCACTCCAAAAATCTTCATCAATGGCGTGAATAGGAATGGTTAAATGCTGTTCTTTGCCATCTAAACCCGTTAAACGCAAATCGGCATAACGAATTTCATGTTCATCGATTAAATTTTGAAGGGTGTCGTCATTCATCGGGAACTCCTGTTGAAATAGCTGGAATAAAGTATATACCACGTAGGGCCTGTTTACAATTCGCTAGGCTGCGGAGAAATTCGTTAATTTTCGAGCACCGCAGCGCAGTTTATTATGGACATAAATGAGCAGCTTCGCTGCGAAAATTAACGAATTACACCCAGTATAGTAGAATTGTAAACAGGGCCTAAAAGGTAACCACAAATCCAGCGGAAAGTACGACCACACTCCAACTGAGTTCTATCCCTACGTGATCGCCAATGACAATGTCGTCAATGATTTGAGGAAAAGGCAACAAAGGCGTATGGGCTGCCAAGTCCATCATCCGCTCGTCATAACCTGAAATGAGGCCCAAACGATAGCCAGGGCTATTGCTGATGTGCTCGGATAGTTGCTGCGTTCCCCACATGCGTTGTATGCCAAAGGCATAAGCTCTATCGTAGAAAGAATTCACTAAGGTTCCGGCAAAAAAACCAGCGTAAGTTCCGGCAATCAATTGATTATTCCAATTATCATCCCGACTACCGGGTTCTAAATGAAAACTGGCCATTCCTAAATACAAAGCCGGCGGTGCGGGTTTTCCCCAGAGTTTGGTCCAAAAACCCGATGGCTCTGTTGACTCTGAATCCTTGACTTGCGATTGAACATCTAAATAATCACCAGAAAGATGGATGGCATTGGGTCCGTCTGACAAGTCTGGAGGTGAATTTTCAGCGTTGGCCACCAACGCATTATTCAATCCGATAATTAAAATGATTCCTTTAGACAATAAATTTTTAAAGATACGATAATTTAACACTTTTTTTTTATCTCTGTGAAAATAATACGCGAGATATTAATTCAGACTGTTAATCTATGTCAACAAAAAGTACGATTTTTGTGCTGTATTCTAGTGATTACCAAAACCAGCGGACTGGTTTCTCAGCAGTGCTAGGAGAGTCGGGATCTTTCTCAGCCCCACCAAAGAATCCTAGGCCCGTCATTACCGCAACACCGCCCACAAGCATCATTGCACTACCAATACCCACTGACAGACCAAAGCTTGGAATGCCTGTTACAGGCGCACTGAGTATCAGCGCAAGGCCCAGCAAAAAGATTAAAGATCCCCATAACACTCCCTGCCCGGGATCGTCGAGGTTCTGAGGACCGCACGCATTCAGCCAAAAATTAGCGCTCAGAGGAGACTCTTCTGGTTTTTTTTCGACTGTATGTATATGTTCGACTACTTGATCGACGATATCCAACAAATTATCTTTCTCACGGCTTTCGTCTTCGGTTTCGTCCCCGATTTCGAAAATGCCATTTAAAAACTCTAACCAACTCTTCTTTTCTTCTGAGTCATCCGCTAGAACACCACCTATTTTTTTATATTTTTCCACAACTTCCGGATCGCCAAAGGCAACCTTTATTATACTTATTATACTGGCAACCTCATCAGGAGAAATGAACTGAAAAATCAAGTATTCAGATAAGGAATAATCCTCTTTGGCAAACCAGTCAGCGGGTGTGGTATCTGGTCTGTGCTCTAGGATTATTAATATATCTGCGGCCAATATTGCCCCTAAAATCCTGTTCCGCTGTTCATCAGACAGTTGCAGATCTCCCAAAGCGCGAATGGTTGCATCCAAATACGTTGGTTTCTCCCCCTTAGCCAACTGAGCAAATTTTTTATAATAGTCATCGACCAGTTGCCTCACTTTTTTTCGTGTTTGAGGATTTTCCAGAAAATCCTGACATGCCATCAGGGATTGAAGGAAGGTTTGCCCCTCTTTTAGGAATGGTATTTTTCTTCCCTCTACAGCCATTTTTCCCCCCTGATAACCATTATATCTATATCGCTCAAGACCGTCTTTCGTCTACAGGCCTTAATGCGATACTAATTCAGACTGCTCATCCATGTCAACAAATAGTACAATTATTATGCTTATTTTACTCTGTAGCATTCATAGCACTTTGACTTCAGAATAAAATGCAGCGCATTGATGCTGAATGCCCATGGTGTGGTCTGTCTCCACGACACCGCTTTGCTCCCTGGAAGAATTAAAAACCCCGTGCTTCGCACGCGCTGCCATCATGCCAGCGCCTATCACTATCATTCCAGTGCCAACACCCAATGATACCGGCACAGACAGGCCAAAGCTTACAATGACTGTTGCAACTGTACTGAGCATCAGAAGGAAACCCAACAAAATAAGTAAAGAGCCCAACAGCGGTACCCCAAGGTAGCAGAACGCTCCAAGGCAAAGATGGGCGCTCTGAGAAAAACCTTCTGATTCTTCAGAACTACTCGACACTGGCTGCCAAAGCTCTGCGCTCTGAGAAAAACTGGTTGATTCCTCTGTGGCTATATGCTCCGTAAATGCCTTATAGCTACAAGCCCTATACTCAGTCCTATGATTAAAATAATTCTCCCATACTTTAAATTTTTGAAGTTTACCACGGTTTTGTATCTCTGGGTCCCAATAAGGAGGGAAAATAGATTATAAGGTATAAACACACCTCATGAAAGATTTTAATGTCATGCAGTGTGGAGATACACTTAAATTTCTCTGTACAGGCATTCTGTCATCTCTGCAAAGCAGGAATCCAGTTTTAAATAGGGCTTTCTTATTGGATCCCTGCTTGCGCAGGGATGACATCATCGTTTTTTTCCAGTACAGAGCTTAAATTTAGTGCGACAAATTAAGAAGATATACTTGAATGGAATACTGTAGGAGGATAAAGGCCGCTTCTCTCCTTCCTTGTGTCGTCAGAGTCCGAGCACTTAAAAGAACCAAAGAACCCCAAAGCCCCCAACATCATACCCGCTCCTATCACCATCGCTGCACCACCCACACCCAAGGAGGGTAGAACAGTCGTGAAACAACTTGGAACCGCTGTTACAACGGTACTGAGCATCAAAGTAAATCCGAACAAAAATAGGAGGCCCCCTATTGTAAACACAGTCTCCCCCTCAGGGCAGCAGCTCAGAAGAAAATTAGCGCACATAGAAGAAGAAGCTGTTGGGGCTTCTTCGGCTATTTGTTCATCGATTATTTGTTCATCGATGTGGGCTACCACTTCATCAGCAATCGCAGACATAGCACGATTATCAGAGCACGGCTGTGACGGGTTCAGAGCAGATTCTTCCATCTCCTCCACCCTATCCATTTTATCAGATGAATCTAAACTTGGAAAAATGCGCCCTAAATACAACGTCACATTCAACTGTCTCATAATCGGCGTAAAAACCTGGTCCCTCAAAGCGGGAGTATAACCGAACAATTGATTGTATTTGTCTATGACAGTACGATCACAAAGAGCTGCCTTAAATATCTCTATCATATCCGTTCTGAAATTCTCATCTTTGGGATTAATCAGTGCCGCAATCAAGTGTTTAGATAACCAAGCCTCTCCCTGCAAAAAGTTATTTGGCTGTGAAAGTCGCGCTCGCAAAATATCTTCAGCCAATATTGCCCCTAAAATTCTATTCCGCTTTTGCCGCGCCTCTTCCTCAGACATCGCTGTAGATAATTCCGCCAGCTCAGCTACAAAAACCCGAATGGTTTCTTCAAAATGTTCTCTTTTTAATTCATTGTGTCTCACATGAGCTGATTGAGCCGATCTCACATAACATACAGTGACGTATATCTCCATTTGTTGTCGTGATTTTGGATTTTGCTGATAATTATCCCCATACGTCATAAACCCATCAACCCAAAAGCGGGCTATTTCGCGCTCTTCTGCAGCCATTTTTTATCACCTCACTATTACTCTAATATTCATCACGCTCAAAAAAGCCTATGGGCTTGATTAAAATGGATGCTAACACGGGCTGTCAATAAATTCAAGTTTTGAATAAAAAATACCCATTAACGCGAATTCTTAAACCGAATTCGCGTAAGAAATGTATTAAAATCATACCATTTTGAGCTATACTTTAGTATAAATGACTCTGGAGACACCCATGCTAAAATACAAGGCATTCATTTTATCTTTCTTGGCAATACCCTTCTGCAGCTTAGCGGGCACGCTTATGAAAGAGCGGCCTGCCGATTTTGTCGATGCCCAACAAATCATTCCACAATTGCAAACGGACATTCGTTACGATTCTGATCACAATTTTGTAGGCCGAAAAATTCAAGGCTATGAAGCCCCTCTTTGTTTGTTGACGCAAAAAGCAGCAGAGGCTTTGAAAACCGTGCAAACACAATTGTTGGCGATGGGATTGAGTTTAAAAGTATACGATTGTTATCGGCCACAAAAAGCTGTCGATGATTTTGTACAATGGGGAACTGAAGTGAATAATACGGATATGCGTGCAGAATTTTATCCGACTGTCGATAAAAAAGATTTGTTCAAAGAGGACTATATCGCTGAACAATCCGAACATTCTCGCGGCAGCACCGTTGATTTAGCCATCGTTCCTTTAAACAGCGCGATTCCGCCCTACAACCCCTGGGTAAAACAAGTGGCTTGCACTGCGCCACAAGCCCAACGCAGCGCGGACAACAGTTTAGATTTTGGGACTGGCTACGATTGTTTTAGCCCTGTCTCACATCCCGATTATCTCGATTTATCCGCGCAACAAAAAGCGAATCGACTCTTGTTGCAAACTTTAATGAAAGACGCAGGATTTGCGCCTTTGGACACCGAATGGTGGCATTTTACCTTGGTGGATCAGCCCTATCCACACACCATTTTTGATTTTCCGGTTAATTAATCGCTAAAGGTCGCGGCTCGGTTAAAGCAAAACCGCCCTCGTACTTTAAAGCCAAGTCCGGCAAAAGAGATTTTTGTTCAGCGGAAGATATTTTAGAAGGATGAATACTCAGTGCTATCATATCGCCTTGTTTTGGTGCTAACAACAAATCACTGGGTTTTTCCAGATAGTGCACAGAGATTTGATTAAATGCCCATTTCTGTGTTTTCGCCAAAGTGCGGAAATCCTCCATGAAAGCTACAAAGTGTGTGGCGGGAATGTAATACACTTGTCCAGAAGCACTGTCTGTCATACGACTTTGCCGCAACAATAAATCGGCTTGCGTTAGTTCGGGATGCAAGGCATTATTTCCGAGTAAAGCCGTTTCCATTTGCCAACGAAGTCTTTTTTCCCAATCCCCTTTTTTTGACCATTGATACAAAGAATCAGCAATCCGATTACGCACAGGATGTAAATGCGGAGAATCAGCCAATTCACCATCTTTCACCCAATAATTTACGACATACAAATCGTTTAAAAAATTTTTACCCGATGCCACATCAACGCGCGCAAAACTGGCTCTGATATCGGCATTCGCTTGCGCTTGCTCGTGTACAGCAGCAATGTACTCAGGTAAAGACAAACGCGCCGCATGACGAATCAAATTGCGATTCTCAACTAATTTTAATTTGACATCTAAAATAACACCCAATACACCACCTGATCCAAATAACCCACGCCACAATTCGGGCGTTGCATCGCGTGACACAGTGATTATTTGGCCATCGGGTTGCAACAAGCGAATCGAGGCAATGCCATCGGCAACCCAAGCATTCTGTGGCGATAAGCCAGAGCGATTTTCGTTGATGGTTTGAAAAATAGGATCGTTGGCGTGCGCTGGAATAAATTTTAAAGACAAATTATAAGGCGTTAACAATTGTTGTGCTTCATTCCACGTCATGCCACTTTCGACCAGCATGATTTTCTTTTTGAGATACAAAGTGATCAGCTCTTTGAAATCGTGTAGATTTAAATACACAACGCCCTTATCTAAAAGAGGATTATTTTGTGCAGTACTTTGCACGATGACACTTTTTTGATTTTCACGTGCAAATTTAAGGGCTCTGACAATATCCGGTGTGCTCTGCGCATTGAAAACAAAAGTGCTAGAGGGAGTCGCCCAGACGCTGCCACTTACGCAAAGCAACAATGCGATTCTGAACCCTATTTTTTTTATCATAATACACTCCTTTTAAAGTATCCCTTTACACTCGCAAGCTCTGGAGCTTTTTCAGCTGGCACGCACCCACTTAACGCGCGCCACACGTCTTTTACCCACTTGATACACATGAAAAGTGTCTGCTGGTATGGATTGTTTTCCATCTTCCACACGTGCATTGTCTATTCGCACACCGCCTTGCTTAATCAATCGCAAAGCATCGGAAGTACTCGCCACCAAATTCGCTTCTTTTAACAAAGTACAAATCATCATATTTTCTTCACACGATTTTAGCGTGATGTCTTCGATATCGGTAGGCAATTGATGCGCGCTAAAACGCGCCACAAAATCTTCGTGGGCTTTTTTCGCTATTTCAGCAGAATGAAATCGCATCACAATTTCTTTGGCAAAATCCACTTTGACATCGCGCGGATTACCGCCTTCTTTCACAAAGCGATGCCATCCTTGGATCTCGCTCAAAGATCTAAAACTCAATAATTCGATATAACGCCACATCAATTCATCGGAAATAGACATCAATTTACCAAACATACTGTCAGCGGGCTCATCAATGCCAATGTAATTGCCGTAAGATTTAGACATTTTTCGAATACCATCTAAGCCTTCCAACAAAGGCATGGTGATCACCACCTGCGGCGCTTGTCCATAAACGCGTTGCAATTCTCTACCCATCAATAAATTAAATTTTTGATCGCTTCCGCCTAATTCAACATCGGCCTTGAGTTCTACGGAATCATAGCCTTGTAACAAAGGATATAAAAATTCGTGTATCGCAATGGAATGCCCATTTTGATAACGTTGGCTAAAATCTTCACGTTCCAACATACGCGCCACGGTTGAATGCGAAGCCAAGGCAATTAAATCCGCTGCCGATTTGGGACGCATCCATTCTGAGTTAAACCGAATCGTGGTTCTTTTTTCGTCTAAAATTTTGTAAATCTGTTGTTGATAGGTTTGGGCATTGATTTTGATTTCATCGACGGACAAAGGTTTACGCGTGACATCGCGACCCGTAGGATCGCCGATCGTGCCTGTAAAATCACCAATCAAAAAAATCACTTCATGACCGGCTTCTTGAAAATGCCGCATTTTGTGTATTAAAACAGTATGTCCTAAATGTAAGTCCGGTGCAGTGGGATCAAAACCAGCTTTTATGCGCAATTTTTCGCCTTTTTTCAAGCGCTCGTAGAGTTCACCTTCTACTAAAATTTCATGCGTACCGCGTTTTAACTCGGCAAAAACTGTATCAATAGACACCAGAATCCCCTAAAATTGACTATTTTATATCTAAATTATTGTCTGTCTGTACTATAATCGCAAAAAAAACAATTTTTTTCAATCATCCGCGTTGATCCCCAAGGTGGAACTAGGGTAACATGGCTATACTTTGCCTCAACCTATTCTAGGGTTTTTAGTACCCAGATGTGGGGCAGATTGCGTCTTTAAAAATAGTAGGATAGGTCGGCGCAAAGGATGAACATAGTTGCACGTTCGGGTAGGATATATTGTGGAAAATAAATTTGGATTGTTTTTTTCTAAAGCCACTGCGATGGCTTCGCGCGGAGAGTCTCGTCAACGCGCTCGTATAGGTCTTTATCCTCTCTTATTATTGACTTTGTTGATCGCTATTTTTGCTTTTTTCTATACACAAAACGATTCCCCTAGCGTGATGGACGACAGCGCGCGCTTTGCCCAAATCAATACTTATGAACCTGAAAATACAGTGACCATCAATGCCGCTGAAGACACGGCACTGATTCCTAATTTACCACAAGCCTATAATAAAAACCTTTTGGTACGAAGCGGCGATACCATTAGTAGTTTATTGTTGGCACAAAATATCCAAACACAAGATGTCTTAACCTTATTATCGCTGCCTTTGGTCAAACGGTCTTTGGCACACATCAATCCGGGCCAAGTATTGTCGATCCACGTGAATGCTGAGCAAAAATTAACGGATTTAACGTACAATTTATCAGCCACTCAAATCTTATCAGTGACGCGTCAAAACGATGGTTTCGATGCCAAATTGACTAAAAAACCTACGAAAATACTGCCCACCGTGGCTGCCGGCGTGATCAGCACTACCTTTTATGATGCCGGCATCGCGCAACAATTGCCACAAAAAATCATCCTCGATGCCACGCATTTGTTTGCTTCTAAGATTAATTTCAAACGCGGCTTGCAACCCGGCGATCACTTCAAAGTGATTTACGAATCCAGTTATGTTGAAAATAAATTGGTTTCTACGGGCGCTATTTTGGCAATGCAAATTTCCAACAATGGCAAAACCTATTCCTTAGTACGCCATACTGACAATCACGGTGCAAGTCGTTACTACACGCCCGATGGTGCCGGCTTGGTCAATACCGTACGCAATACTTTTTTAAGAACGCCCGTGCACTACACACGCATCAGCTCTTCTTTTTCTTTAGATAGAAAACACCCTTTGTTGTTATTTTCCAGACCGCATTATGGCGTTGATTTGAGTGCACCGCGTGGAACACCGGTGGTGGCATCTGCCGATGGCGTAGTCACTGTCGCTGGTAAAGAAGGGGGGTATGGTAATTTGGTGATCATCAATCATGGTCGAGGTGTAACAACGCGATACGCACACTTGAATCATTTTGCGAACAACATTCATCCAGGCACTTATGTTAAACAAGGCCAAGTGATTGCCTATGTCGGCAGTACTGGTTTGGCTTCAGGCCCGCACTTACACTATGAATACCGTGTGAACAACATTGCGCAAAACCCTATGACGGTTAAATTGCCGATGGCCGTGGATCCGATTTCTGTCGCGGAACAAAAACAATTTAAGCGTGAAGTGGCTAACTATATGGCGCAAATGAAAAGCATCCCTTTAAGCGTTCTGGCTTATGCGCCCGGCTTACCACAAAATAAGGCAACCCAAGAAACTGCATGAAATCGGTATCGCGATACAGTTATAGCCTAGGATTTCTTCTGTGTCTTGTTCTATTGGGCATTGCCTTTTATTTGCAATACTTTGCCGACCAATGGCCTTGCTTATTGTGTGAATTGCAACGATTCACCTTAGCTTTGATGGGGATTGTTTTTTTGATCGCAGCGATTCACCATCCAAAAACCAAAAGTCGGTTCGTCTATTTTATTTTACTTTTTCTTCTGGGGATGATCGGCTTATTTCTCGCAAGCCGACAATTGTGGCTCATCGCCCATCCTGACACCTTTGCACCCGGCCAATGCAGCGCCAATCTCGCCTATTTAATTCGTGTTTTACCCTTGCACAAAGTCTTGATGCTGTCTTTACAGGGCAACGCGGATTGTGCCAAAGAAACCGCGCGTTTTTTATCATTATCGCTACCTGCTTGGAGCCTCATCAGTTTTGGTATTTTGATAGGATTGGACGTGGTGGCGGTGGCGAAGAAATAACTAGTCACTCAAACAACCAATTAGAATAAAATATTTATAACCATCAGAATAACCCTGCCTGATGTGCTTGTCAAGGATTTTCTATCCTTGCTCTTAGACTCTTTTTCTGCAATCATGCAAATAGCTTATGACTCAGAAAGGACATGCTATGGCCAACAAACCCATCGCTTACCATTGGCAAGATCCACTCTTGTTCGACGAACAATTGAACAATGAAGAACGCTTGATTCGCGACAACACCGCACAATTTGCACAAGAAGTATTGATGCCGAGAATAGTGAAAGCTTATCGAGAAGAACATTTTGATCCGGCGATTTTAAGTGAAATGGGAAAAGCCGGTTTATTAGGCGCCACACTGCAAGGATACGATTGCGCCGGCATCAATTATGTAAGTTATGGTTTGATAGCGCGCGAAATTGAACGCGTGGATTCTGGTTATCGTTCTGCTTTGAGTGTCCAATCAAGCCTAGTCATGTTTCCTATTTACACTTATGGCACCGAAGCGCAAAAGCAAGCGTATTTACCCAAACTGCGAACCGGAGAATGGATTGGTTGTTTTGGTTTAACTGAACCGAATCACGGTTCAGATCCCGGTGGCATGGAAACGCGCGCGCAAAAAGTCAAGGGCGGATATCGATTGCACGGTTCCAAAATGTGGATCACGCATTCGCCCATCGCCGATGTTTTTATTGTCTGGGCTAAAAATGAAGAAAATCGCATCAATGGCTTCATATTGAATAAAGGCATGAAAGGCTTGTCTGCGCCGATCATAGAAGGCAAATGTTCTTTGCGCGCTTCTATCACCGGTGAAATTGTCATAGACAATGTATTTGTGCCCGAAGAAAATCATTTACCGCTCGCCGATGGATTAAGTGCGCCTTTTGCCTGTTTGCAAAACGCGCGCTTTGGCATTGCTTGGGGCGCTTTAGGCGCTGGCGAATTTTGTTGGCACATTGCGCGTCAATATGTGTTGGACCGCAAACAATTCAGTCAACCGCTTGCAGCCAATCAATTGATTCAATTCAAACTCGCCGACATGCAAACGCAATTGAGTTTGGCTTTACAAGGCTGTTTGCGCATCGGCCGTTTGAAAGATGAAGAAAACCTCGCAAATGAATGCATTTCCATGATGAAACGCAATTCAACTTTAGTGGCTTTAGATGTCGCGCGGCAAGCACGCGATATGTTAGGCGGCAATGGGATTGTCGATGAATTCCACGTGATGCGGCATATGAACAATCTGGAAACCGTTAAAACCTATGAAGGCACAGCCGATATTCACGCCCTCATTTTAGGTCGCGCCATTACCGGCATTCAAGCTTTCGAACCTTTGGGTAATCCTGGAGATCGTAAATGACCAGAGAGCAAATGGTTTATGATGTCGTGATTGTTGGCGCAGGACCTGCGGGTTTAGCCGCTGCGATCAAATTAAAACAATTGTCGCCCGAACTCAGCGTGTGCATTTTAGAAAAAGGCAGTGAAGTCGGCGCGCACATTTTGTCAGGTGCTGTCATAGAACCGCGCGCTTTAAATGAATTATTGCCGAATTGGCAACAAGCAGGCGCACCACTGAATGTTCCTGTGACCGAAGATCGTTTTTTATTTTTAAGTGAAAAAAAATCTTGGGAAGTTCCAGAGTGGCTGATTTTAGATCTCATGAAAAATCACGGCAATTATGTTGCCAGTTTGGGTTTATTGTGTAAATGGTTAGCCGAACAAGCAAGCAATTTAGGCGTTGAAATTTATCCTGGGTTTGCTGCAAACGAAGTATTGTTTGACGATAAAGGCTGTGTCATAGGCGTTGCCACCGGCGATATGGGCCTTGATAAAAACGGCGAACCCAAAGCAAACTTTGCACGCGGTGTAGAATTGCACGGGAAATACACTTTGTTTGCTGAAGGGTGTCGCGGATATTTAGCAGAACAATTGATAAAACAATTTGGTTTGCGAAAAAATTGCGACCCTCAAACCTATGGCTTAGGTATTAAAGAATTATGGCAAGTTTCTCCCGAATATCATCGTTGCGGTTTGGTGCAACACACCGCCGGTTGGCCGCTTAAAAATAATGTTTATGGTGGTTCCTTTATTTATCATTTAGATCAACACAAAGTAGCCGTTGGGTTTGTCGTCGGTTTAGATTATCGCAATCCTTATTTAGATCCCTTCATGGAAATGCAACGTTTCAAAACGCATCCAAGTATTGCACCACTTTTTGCCGCAGGAAAACGTTTGGCTTATGGTGCGCGTGCTTTGAATGAAGGGGGTTTGCAATCGATTCCGAAGTTGATTTTTCCAGGCGGTGCTTTGATTGGCTGCGCTGCAGGATTTTTAAATGTGCCTAAAATAAAAGGCTCTCACAATGCGATGAAATCCGGCATGTTGGCAGCAGAAGCCATTGTGCATGCTTTGAAAAAAAACACCTCCGTCTTAGAAGAGTATCCTGTATTGCTGCAAAATTCGTGGATCTATGAAGAATTAAAAAGCGTGCGTAATTTTAGAGTATACTTTAAACGCGGATTGTGGGGAGGCACTTTGCTTGGTGGTTTAGAATTGAAATTATTCAAAGGCCGTGTTCCTTGGACTTTGCATCATCATATTAAAGATCGCAACACTTTAAAATTAGCCAAAACCGTTTCGCCGATCCCTTATCCCAAAGCCGATGGCGTGGTCACTTTCGACAAAATGAGTTCGGTTTATTTGGCTAACACTCAACACGATGAAAATCAACCCTGTCATTTGAAAGTGCGTTCACCCGGCAAAGAATTGACGATCAATTATGCGCAATATGCCAGCCCCGAACAACGCTACTGCCCTGCCGGCGTTTATGAAATGATGCAAAAAGACGGAAAGCCAAGTTTACATATCAATGCCGCCAATTGCGTGCATTGCAAAACCTGCGACATCAAAGATCCCGCCGACACCTTGCGGTGGACCTTGCCCGAAGGCGGCAGTGGGCCAAATTACAGTGAGATGTAAAAACCACTTGATATATCGCAAATTTTAAGCGTAAATTGACAACGGCGGTGCAAATAAATTACAATAGGCTTGTTTCAAATCGACGAGATTTTCTACCGATGAAAAGATACCTATGTTTACTCTGTGGCTGGACTTACGACGAAGCCCTAGGCTGGCCTGAAGAAGGCATTGCCCCCGGAACCCGTTGGGAAGACATTCCACTGAATTGGTGTTGCCCCGATTGCGGCGCAAGCAAAATGGATTTCGAAATGGTGGAAATTTCGACTTCCTAATTCTATTTCTATGAGGGCTGTGTTATTATGGAAAAATATCTTTCTAGGATAACCATCGCCCATGAAACTCTCAAAAAATATCGCTTACTTTGCGTGGATAACGGCTTCCTTATTTTACGCTTATCAATATATTCTGCGCGTGATGCCAAATATCATGCTAAACGACATCATTCAGCAATTTCACATCAGCCCCGTTGTTTTTGGACAATTTGCTGGAGTTTATTACATCGGTTACGCCGCCATGCATTTACCGATTGGGATTTTATTGGATAGAATCGGCCCCAGAAAAGTGATGACAGGCTGTATTTTGTTAACCGTTATCGGCTTGTTGCCCATTGTTTTTGCGACGCATTGGGTTTATCCGATGGTGGGCAGAGCTCTAATCGGCATAGGATCTTCTGCAGCTATTTTAGGAACGTTTAAAATCATCCGCATCACTTTCACGGCGCAACGCTTTACGCGCATGCTCAGTTTGTCAGTGACCATTGGACTCATCGGCGCTATTTACGGTGGCGGCCCTGTCAGTTACTTATGTCATACATTGGGATACAAAACGGTCGTTGTCTTATTCGCGCTTTTAGGTTTAGCGTTGGCTATTGTCACTTACCTGTTTGTGCCGAACATCGAACCCACGCAGAGTGAAAACATTTGGACCGATGTGAAAACCGTGTTAAAAAACCAAAAAGTGATCCTCATTTGCGTGGCCGCCGGTTTAATGGTAGGTCCCTTGGAAGGATTTGCAGACGTCTGGGGTTCGTCTTTCTTACAACAAGTCTACGGCTTTCCCTCTAAAACAGCGAGTTATCTGCCTTCTATAATTTTTATAGGTATGTGTTTTGGCGCGCCTTTTTTGAGCCTTATTGCAGAACGCACCGGCCGTTATTTAGACGTCATCATTGGCGCAGGCGCGATTATGTTGATGACTTTCTTGTTGCTCATACTGCAAGTGCTCAACGTTGAAACCATTAGTGTTGGCTTTTTAGTGGTGGGTGTGTGCTGCGCTTATCAAATATTGGCTATTTACAAAGCTTCCACCTATGTTCCCGAGCACGTCGCGGGGCTCACCACTGCCGTCACCAACATGCTCATCATGAGTTTTGGTTATGCCTTCCACAGCGGCATTGGCGCACTCATCGATCTGTATGGCGGCATTCAATCGACACGCGCTTTCACCTATGGAATAGGGTTGATTCCTTTGACTCTGGCAATCGGTACATTTATTTTTGTGCTGGTCGCTTGTCAGGATAAGAAAAAACCGGCGAATCACGGTTTGTAGCGGTTTAAAAAAACTACCCTTTATCACACCTGCCCATAAGCTAACCCGTCGGGCAGCCAGCGCGTGATTAAAGCATCAGACACGTCTGTGTTCAATAAAGATTGCGCTAACTCCTTGACAATCGGCAACAACGCACTGTCGCGTGTATAGGAAGCCACACGCAATTGTCCTATGCCGGTTTGACGCGTCCCTAAAAACTCGCCGCTGCCCCTAAGTTCCAAGTCTTTTTCGGCGATCGCAAAACCATTTTCCGTGGTGCGCATGATATTCAAACGTTCATAAGCCGTATCTGACAAAGGCGCTTGATACATCAACACACAAAAACTTTCTGCACTGCCTCGGCCCACACGGCCACGCAATTGATGCAATTGAGATAGGCCCATTCGTTCGGCATTTTCGATGATCATCAAACTCGCATTGGGAACATCTACACCGACTTCTACGACCGTCGTCGCGACTAATAAATCGATTTCACCTTTTTTAAAAGCGTGCATGATGGCGGCTTTGTCCTGCACATTTAAAGCGCCGTGCACCAATCCGCATTTTAAATGCGGCAATTGCACACTTAATTGTTGATACGTTCTACTGGCCGCTTCGCATTGCAATTTTTCGGAATCTTCAATCAAAGGACAAATCCAATAAGCTTGTTTCCCAGAAACGCATTGTTCATTCACGCGTGCCATAATTTTATCGCGTTTGTCATTCGGCAACACAATGGTTTGGATGGGTTTTCTGCCTGGCGGTAATTCATCGATGATAGAATGATCCAAATGCGCGTATACACTCATCGCCAAAGTTCTGGGAATAGGCGTTGCGGTCATCATCAACTGATGCGGGTGTGTTTCTGCTTTAGCGCCTTTTTCTTTTAAAGCCAACCGTTGATCGACGCCAAAACGGTGTTGTTCATCGATGACCAACAAAGCTAAGTGATTGAATTGGACTGCTTCTTGAAACAAAGCATGCGTTCCCACTGCAATGTGCGCTGCGCCGGTTTTAATCTCTTCCAGCGTTTGCAAACGCGCTTTGGCTTTGACTTTCCCTGACAACCAAGCTACTTTCAAACCCAAGGGTTCTAACCATTTGCTTAAATTCAAATAATGTTGCTCGGCTAAAATTTCAGTGGGCGCCATCAGTGCGCCTTGATACCCACTGGCCACAGCTTGCAACAAACTCAAAGCCGCTACCACCGTTTTGCCTGAACCCACATCACCTTGCAATAAACGCAACATAGGTTCTGGACGTTCAATGTCAGTGCGAATTTCTCTTAACACCCTTTGTTGTGCTGAAGTCAGTGCAAAAGACAATTGAGATAGGAATGCATCGCTTAAAGTGTCAGAACCGCTTAATACAGGTGCTGTGGTTTTTTGTACACTTGCACGTAAACGCATTAACCCTAAATGATGTGCCAACAATTCTTCCAAAGCCAAGCGTTGTTGCATCGGGTGAATGCCTGCTAACAATTGTTCCCTGTTGGCATCGGGAGGTGGTCTGTGAACATAATGCAAGGCTTCAATCAAACTCGGTAAAGAAAATCGATCTTGGGCTGTGTACAAATGATCGCTCAAAATAGCACCTTCTGCGAGCAGTGCTAAGACTTGATCCGTTAAACGTCTCCATTGAAATTGCGTGACGCCTTCTGTACTGGGATAAATAGGCGTAAGGTGATCGTCTATTTCTAACGTTTTTCCGGGTGTTAAATGCAGATATTCCGGATGAACAATTTCCAAACCCTGATAACTTTGGCGCACTTCGCCAAAACAACGTAATTTTGTTCCAACATTTAAATGGCGTATTTGTTCCGAATTAAAATGAAAAAATTTCAGGTTGATGTAGCCTCGACTGTCTTGCAATTCGCAGGTCAAACTACCTTTAGCGCCATGACTGACACGATGATGCGCGATCACCCCCTCAATAGCCACATAATCGCCTGCGCGTAAATCGCTTAAAGCGGTTAAGTGCGTTCGATCTAAATAACGAGAAGGCAAATGAAATAAAATATCTTGCAAAGTGTGGATGTTGCGTTTTGCCAATAGGGCGGCGAGTTTAGGCCCAACGCCGCGCAGTGCTCGACAAGGAGATTGGTCTAAGGATGTATTCATATTTCCTCTAAACTGTTATCCCTGCGAAAGCAGGGATCCAGTTCAGGAAACGCTAATTTATAACTGGATCCCTGCTTTCGCAGGGATGACAATACCTAAGTTTATATTATTTCGCCTTCTCACCTAAAAATAACCAAGTAGACACCACCGTGTCGGGATTTAAAGAAATAGCGTCGATGCCTTGTTCCATTAACCATAAAGCCAAATCAGGGTGATCAGAAGGCCCTTGCCCGCAAATGCCGATGTATTTTCCTTGTTTACGACAAGCTTCAATGGCCAATTGCAACAACATTTTCACCGCTGCATTGCGTTCATCAAAGGCTTCGGCGACTAATCCAGAATCTCGATCCAAGCCTAAAGTCAATTGCGTTAAATCATTCGAGCCAATCGAAAATCCATCGAAATATTGTAAAAATTCGTCGGCCAATAAAGCGTTGGAAGGAATTTCACACATCATGATCAACCGTAAATCGTGTTCGCCGCGTTTCAAACCATAACTCGCCAAGACATCGATCACGGCTTTGGCTTCTGCAACGGTGCGCACAAAAGGAATCATCACTTCGACGTTTTTCAACCCCATTTTTTCACGCACGATTTTAATGGCTTGACATTCTAAAGCAAAACAATCCTTAAACGCAGGCGCTGCATAACGCGATGCACCTCTAAAGCCTAACATCGGATTTTCTTCATGCGGTTCATACAATTGTCCACCCAAAAGATTAGCGTATTCATTCGATTTAAAATCTGACAAACGCACGATCACGGGTTTGGGATAAAAAGCCGCAGCCAAAGTTGAAATGCCTTCAGCCAAACGCATCACATAAAAATCAACAGGCGAAGGATAGGCCATGGTGCGTTCTTTAATTTCGTTTTGTAAATCCGGTTCCAATTTGGAAAAATTCAACAAAGCAGAAGGGTGTATGCCGATAGCGCGATTGATAATGAATTCCAACCGCGCCAACCCCACGCCAAAATTCGGCAATTGACAAAAATCAAAAGCCCTGTCCGGTGTGCCCACATTCATGCAAATTTTAAAAGGCAATTGTGGCATCTTATCGATGTGCAATTCTTGGCGTTCAAATTTGAGTAAACCTTCATACACTTTACCCTCTTCACCTTCTGCACAAGAAACGGTGATCGCCATATCGTCTGTGATTTCTTTGGTTGCGGTATTACAACCCACTACCGCGGGGATCCCCAATTCGCGTGCAATAATGGCCGCGTGACAGGTACGCCCACCGCGATTGGTCACAATCGCTGCAGCGCGTTTCATCACCGGTTCCCAATCGGGATCAGTCATGTCGGTAACCAACACATCACCCGCTTTGACTCTTTCTATATCCGCTAAATTTTTAACGACGCGCGCTTTGCCTTGTCCGATCTTTTGACCAATGCTACGACCCGTCGACAATACTTTGCCTTTTTCCAATAAATTAAAGCGTTCCAAAGCTTGTTGACTCTGACGACTCTTCACCGTTTCAGGCCGCGCTTGCACGATGTACAGTTCGCCCGCTTTTCCATCTTTTGCCCATTCGATGTCCATCGGACAACCATAATGCGCTTCGATGCTTAAAGCAAATTGCGCTAACTGCGTAATGTCTGCATCGCTTAATGAAAATTGAAATCGCAAGTCATCTGGCACCGCTTCTATTTTAACGCTTTCAGCAGAACCTGCCGTGTTGTACACCATCCGTTGTTGCTTTTGCCCCAAGCGCCTAGATAAAATGGCTTCACGCCCTTGTTTCAAGCCATTTTTATAGACGTAAAATTCATCGGGATTAATACTGCCTTGCACCAACAATTCACCCAAACCATAATTTGACGTAATGAAAATCACTTCGTTAGAACCGGTTTCCGTGTCTAAGGTAAACATCACACCGGCAGCCGCTTCATCGCTTCGCACCATTTTTTGGATGCCTGCAGACAAAGCCACTTCTTCGTGCGCAAAACCGTGGTGCGTTCGGTAAGCAATCGCTCTATCGGTGTAAAGCGAGGCAAAGACGTGTTTGATTTTTTCCAACACGGCTTCAAAGCCATGCACGTTTAAAAAAGTTTCTTGTTGACCTGCAAAAGAAGCTTCAGGTAAATCTTCGGCAGTGGCAGAAGAACGCACCGCCACTGTAAAATCCCCCTGCAAGCGCGAAGCTAAAATGTCATAAGCTTCTCGCAATGCCACAACCATTTTTTCAGAAAAAGGCGCTGCGAGAATCGCTTGTCGTGCCATTGCACCTTTTTGAGCGAGCTCCGATAAATTTTCAACATCCAAATCTTGCAATAAGGTTTGAAGCCGCGTGTCTAAACCATTTTCGCGCATAAAATCTCGATAAGCTTCGGCTGTGGTCGCAAATCCAGGCGGAACTTTCACACCCGATTGACTTAAGTTTTGGATCATTTCACCGAGAGAAGCATTTTTACCACCGACAAAAGGCACATCGTCGCGACCTAATTTCTCAAAGAACACTACATAAAGTTGATTCATTATTTCCTCATCACACTAAAATATCTAACTTTCGCCATTCATCACACCAAGCCATCAAAGATTGGCGGATGGTATCTGTCGACTCATGGCTTACTTGTTTTTGCAAATAAGAAACCACATCGCCACTATTTTTATTTTCTGCTTGCTGCAAAGCAGTAAAAATCAAAGCAGACCAAGGTTCGCAAGCGAACCACTGCACTTCATGTGCTTTATTTCTATACACAATACCTTGCCAAGGCCGTTCACGCAAACTCAAGGGCGTATAGTCTCCATCCTCAGGATACACGGCATACTCGTATTGGCAATAATAGGCCAAAGGTGAACAACGCGGACGAGTGGGATCCGATTCCGGCCACGCCTCATCGGCAACGCTTGCCACCAATTCCATCCATTCAAAATGCGCCAAAGACCACAACCAGGGCCATTGGCTGTATTGGGCCTTATTATGCCACAAAAAGCTTAAAAATTCATCAGGCACTTGATAAAAATACGGGGTTCGGGCTTTGTGATGGATCAGAAATTGGTCTAACAAAAATTGCCAGGATTCCTCTCCCAAATGCCCTTTTAAACGAGGATAAATATTGAAAAACAATTCTTGTAAATTGGCACGCAGCAAATGATAATAAATTTTTTCGGTTTGCAAGGAAGACAAGGGCGCCTCATTTTTTCGCAAATACTGGCTAAACTTGGCTTGTTGAATAGGCATCATGCTTCTCTAAAATAGTTTTGATCGTATTTAATTCTTCGCGCAAAGCTGCTAATTCTGGAATACCATTGTCACATTCTAAGACAGTAGGCTTAAGGCCATGACATTCATAAGTGTAACGCAACAAATCCCACACTGGCGCAGGAACAGGATAATGGTGTGTGTCTATCACTATTTCTTCATCTCGATTGAATCCAAAATCACGATAGGATTGTGCTTGATGACCTGCCACATGCAAATAGGCAATGCGCGCAGAAGGCAACCCCGCGATCAAAGCTCTGGCATCTGTGTGATGATTCAGGCTATTCACATACACATTGTTCACGTCTAACAATAGATCACAATCTGCTTCCTCAACAATTGCGTTGATAAATTCCAATTCTGTGAGCGCATGGTCTAAATGCATATAATAACTGATATTTTCTACAGCAATACGACGTTCTAAATAATCTTGCACGGTTTGAATGCGCTTTACAAAATGTTTCACCGTTTCTTCGTTAAATGGAACCGGCAACAAATCGTATAATCGACCTTGTGCATCATCACTGAAACTCAAATGTTCACTGTAACACTCGATGGGATATTGTTTGAAAAAATCTTTTAAAGTTTTTAAAAAATCACCATCCAAAGGTGCTTGTCCCCCTAAGGACAAAGACAAACCGTGGCAATACCACTTAAAATGCGGCATCAGGATTTCTAAATACTCTTTTTTCACTCCGCCCATACCATGCCAATTTTCTGGCGCTATTTCTAAAATGGTGCAAGGCTTTGTATCATGCAGAATACTGTCTTCGACAGAGGCCAGTAGGACTTGGCGCAAACCAAGCCCTACATAAGACGAGAATGCAGTATTACTTAGACGCACCACTGCAATTACCTGATGAGCATTTACCTGCGCCACACTTCCCTTCCGCTTTTTTACTTTTCTCACAGTCTTTCATATTTTTCTTTTTGTCGCAGACTTTTTGATCGGCTTTGTCATGCTGATTGCTGGTATCGGCATTGGTCGAAGGTACAACGACCGGCGTTCCGCTGTTGCTACTGCTGGTATTACTATCTGCTGCCCATACGGAAGCGCTTAAACAAAGTCCCATACTGAGCGCGATTAGACTGGCTTTATTCATCATAAACTCCTTGAATGTTAAAAAATAAGACTAAAAATTGTACCGTATTTTTAGCAAGGATATTATAACATGAAAAAAACCAAACTTGACAGCCTGCTCATTTTATAGTAATAATGGCATCAACCTTCAGGGCGGGGTGTAATTCCCCACCGGCGGTAACTTGCTAGGGCTTGTTTACATTGGGTTTGTCGAAGCGAAAAATGGGGGAACCGAGGCAAAATCATAGGAAATTTGAGGAGAATATCGGGTTATATTTGACGAAAATTTGCTATGATTTTGACCGGTTCTATTCATTTTGCAGCCGACAAACTCAATGTAAACAAGCCCTCTAAAGAAGCCCGCGAGCGCTTTTTAATCTTTAAAAAGGTCAGCAGATTTGGTGTGATTCCAAAGCCGACGGTATAGTCCGGATGAAAGAAGGAAAAGGAAACTATACCAATGCACATGTAGGGGCAGCTCGCGAGCTACCCAGAACGACAGCCTCGGAACAAAGGCGCCTCGCGAGGTGCTCCTACAGTTTTTCATCTTTCACGCCCTGTATACAATTTAATAATGAGGAAAAATCTTCATGTTTACAGGCTTGATTGAAACAATCGGTGTGATCGTTGCCATCGATAAAAATGACAAAGGTACCACCTTCGGATTACAAAGTAGCATCATCCCCGATATGGTTATTGGCGAGAGTTTGGCGGTGAATGGCGTTTGTTTAACCCTCACTAAAATCGTTCAGGATATCGCTTATGTGCAGGCAGTGCCTGAGACTTTGCGCATCACGACTTTGAATGCACTTGCATTAGGACAAAAAGTGAATCTAGAACGCGCATTGCTGGCCAATGGCCGCATGGGCGGCCATGTGGTTTTAGGCCATGTCGACACAACCACTTCCATTTTAGATACGATCCCAGATGGCAATGCACGCACAATAAGGTTTGCACTGCCTCAATCCCACCAACCTTACGTGGTCCCTAAAGGACAAATTGCCATAGATGGCATGAGCTTAACGATTGTTTCTGTCGATACACAGGCTTTTGTTATTACTTTTATTCCACACACACAGCAAGCAACCATTGCAGGGCATTATCAAAACGGCGATTGCGTCAACGTGGAATTCGACATTTTAGCCAAATATGTTTTGAAACAAACCGCTTTACAATCTTATAGAGAACTTCACCATGAATAACATTGACAAAGCGCTCACGCAATTACGTGCAGGCAAAATGATCGTCGTCATCGACGATCACCATCGTGAAAATGAAGGCGATCTGATCGCAGCGGGCTCTTTGATCACCCCCGAAACCATTCGCTTTATGGCACAGCAAGGATGCGGTTTAATTTGCTTGGCTTTAACCGGCGAGCAATTGGATCGCTTGCAATTGCCGCTCATGGTCACAGCAGAAAATAACCGCGAACAACAAAAAACGGCTTTTACGCTCAGCATCGATGCAGCTTCCGGCATTAGCACGGGAATTTCCGCTGCAGACAGAGCCAAAACCATTTTAACCGCTTGCTGTCCTACTACTCATCCAGAAGAATTGAATAAACCCGGTCACATATTTCCATTGCGTGCACACGAAAAAGGCGTGTTGGGGCGTCGGGGACACACAGAAGCCGCTGTGGATTTAACGCGTTTGGCAGGGCTCATTCCCGCGGGTGTAATCTGTGAAATTATGGACAGTGATGGCACGATGATGCGGTTGCCCCGTTTAAAAGAGTTCGCGGAAAAGTGGGAATTGCCTTTGGTGTCTATTGAAGAGTTGGTCGCTTATAGAAAAGAATTGCAATTTTCAACTTTAACCCTACAAGCAGAATGTCAATTGCCGACGCGTTATGGCGTGTTCGATCTCAAAATTTATAAGGACAATGCGCAAGAAGCTTTAGTCCTAACAAAAGGAACCGATTTGAGGCATCCTTTGGTTCGAATTCATTCAGAATGTGCGACGGGCGACATCTTTGGCTCAAAGCGTTGCGATTGTGGAGAACAATTGGATGCAGCTTTAGCGCAATTGGCTTCGAGCAATGGGGGAATCCTCATTTATTTGTATCAAGAAGGTCGCGGCATTGGATTGGTGAATAAAATTTTAAGTTATCACCTGCAAGAACAAGGATTGGATACCGTGTCAGCTAATCATGCTTTGGGTTTTGCCGATGATTTGCGTTCTTATGACATCGCCATTTCTGTGTTAAAACAATTGGGTGTGTGTTCCTTGCGGGTCCTGACAAACAATCCACGCAAACTGGCGGCATTAGAAGCGCATTGGCCGAATCATGCGATAGAACGCGTGTCACTGAATATAAAACCCAATGACAACAATCACGGTTATTTGAAGACGAAAAAATTTAAGATGGGACATCTTTTATAGGAGGCTATATGGCAATATTATTTCAAAATGATTTATCAGAACGCGCGCAGCATTTTTTAGAACAACACAAAGCAAAGATACAAATTGCCATTGTGTGCGGTCAGTTCAACCCACACGTCACTGAACCTTTGTTGCAAGGCGCCGTAGACAGATTGTTGTCTTTGGAATTGGCGCCAGAACACATTGTGGTGACGAGGGTACCTGGCGCTATAGAAATTCCCGTGCTCGTGCAAAAACACGCACGTTCAGGAAAATTTTCAGCCATCATTGCTTTGGGGGCTGTCATCCGCGGCGAAACCAGCCATTACGATCATGTCTGTGATGCAGTGACGCAAGGCTGTACACGTGTGTCTTTGGACGAACACATTCCTGTTCTTTTTGGCGTCTTAACCGCCGACAACGACGAGCAAGCCTTAGCGCGCATCGGCGGCAGTAAAGGCCATAAAGGGGTTTATTGCGCGGATGGCGCCATTGAAATGGCGGCATTGATGTTATAGATCTTTGAACAAATAGCGAAAATGAAGTCCTTCACTCTTTCCATTCCTTGGGTGCATCCTCGCCAATACAAACTATTTTACCTTCCTGATAGACCACATAATAATGCCCTAAACGCCTTTTTTTCTCTAATTCTTTGGCAACGGCTTCTCTTAATGCTTCTAATTGTATTTGTGCTTTTTTTGAGGGAGGCCCCTTATGGAAAATGTTCATAAATCGATTCCTTCAGATAACTGCGAATAATACGCATTGTGAATAATAGTGCGATTATTTCTTGCTTGCTCAAATACCAAAACAGCTTCTGCTGAATCATTCATAAAGCAAACGCAATGATCTACCGCATAACTAAATGTTGTCACTAAATTTTTTAAACCTCGTGGAAATCGCCGTTCTAGATCTTCATCTGATACCGCATGTCCACCATGCATCACTCTTTCAGCAACACGCAATTTTGAAATGAATACATTGGGTAAAGCCAAATAAATGAGCTCAACACGCCAACCTTCCTGCTGCATGTTTTGAATAAGATGCAAATAACCTAATCCCGATAAAGTGGTTTCGAAAGCAAAATCTTCACGACGAGCAATGTGATCGTCAATTTCACGCAATAAAATACGGCCTGCAGCGATGATTTCTCGTTCTGGCGCTAAAGGAGATAAACCAGCAGCAATCAAATCGGCATTAATAAAATGCAAATGACCCGCAACTTTAGGTAAATAATTCAACGCAAAAGTCGTTTTGCCTGCGCCATTGGGGCCAGCAATAATCCAGCGGGTAGGCATTACAAATCTTCCCCTTGAGGATAGTTCAAAACATTAGACTAGTAGTTTAAACTTAATACACTTCAATTTCAATGTGGTGATTAATTTTTGCCCAATTGACAAGCCCCTCTCGGCAGGCTAGGATCCTTTTTCCAAGCCGAGATGGTGAAATTGGTAGACACGCAAGTTTCAGGTACTTGTGGGGGAAACCCTGTGGAGGTTCGAGTCCTCTTCTCGGCACCATTTAAATGCGATCTCAAAGAATGTCTTATAAAAGCGTATTTTTGAGAAAAGATAAGACATTAGAGTTATATTCAACTTATCAGAGGACCGCAAGCTTCATGAGAACAATTGACTTAATATTTCCTTAAGATTTCTCTGTTATTATCTTACACATAAATTATTATATGAGGGTATATAGAATGGCAGCTCACTCTGATAAAATCGCCTCCCTAGAAATGCAATGTCGTGCTAATGGAACCCCGGCAAACGAATTTTCACCTGAAGAACGGGAGTGGCTGCATACTCTAGCATCACCATACCTAACAATAGAATCTACTGATGTGCCACCGAAAGAAATATTAGAGAAGCCTGGGATGCTTTTTGCTTACCACTTTGCTATTTCAGGTATGCCTCGCTCAAAGGACAACACCTCAATCGCCAATATAGCCGATTGGCTAGCAAAGAATATAGCAAGATTCGATCTCTTAACTTTGACGGAATTCACGCAAAATACAATGGTGCTATCGTTTGGCATAGACAATTTAAAAAAATTCCCAGATCCAGACTTTTTTTGGTCCTCTGCAATCGATATTGGGCAAAAAGAAGATTTTCTCGTGCTATTAGGCAAAATAGCGCCGTTATTGGTGGCAGAACCTTCATCAGAGATTTTACAAAAAAGTTATTTAACATCAGAGGAAAATCAGAGGCTGTGTTATTACATTGAAAAAGTGTGGGGTAAACAAGCTAATGAACTGCTATTGAAAAACCGACTATGGGATAATCACACTCATTTCACTGGAGAAGAGTTAGAGAATTATAGAAGGGGCTTATCTATTATCGCCACTAACACGTTTAATATTGGTGGCACATGGCAAAAGATAAACATAGAAGGGTTCTACCACCAATTAGCTCCGCAAGAGCAGGATCATTTAGCGCTATTGCTTGGGAAACGGGAAAAAGCAAATCGAGGGAAAAAAACAGTAGGTGCAAATGGCCTGGAAGTGGTAGAGAAAAAGGATATATCTTATGAAGATAAAAAAATTATGGATAAACTCATGCAAAGGGCTAATGCTCCTATTGGCCAGCAGCCCACCCAGCGGAGAAAGACACCTACCCAGCAGAGAATTCCTGCCCCACAGGCGCCATTTACCCCTATAGACTCTCCTCTTCCTCAACCCGCACCTAACTCTTCCGGACCAAGTGGTTCCATCGCGATGCATGCTAATCAAGCCAACCTGGCTACCCCCGTTTCTGATGTTGTATCACCGAGAGAAGATTTAAAAGATGATGT
This sequence comes from Pseudomonadota bacterium, assembly GCA_021782495.1. GTDB lineage: Bacteria > Pseudomonadota > Gammaproteobacteria > UBA1113 > UBA1113 > VFKP01. The sequence goes on from JAJXUV010000001.1 coordinate 153,667, forward strand.
TGTATCGTCGAGAGAAGATTTAAAAAAAGAACGTTTACGAATGAAATTAGAACTCATAGAACTAAAAGATGCTAATACGCGGAAACAACGATACATCAAAGCGGATATTGAAAGATTAAGGGAGTATGCAAAAGAGCTAGAAAGGGAGGTAGATGCGGACAGTGGGTTTAACTTTTTTAAGCGTGGATTTAGCTTTTTAACCCGGGACATACCTAAAAGCCAGATACTAGCAACCATTAATAAAATATTAGCGCACTTAGAAACAAATCGCTCTATAGGGGATTTAAAATTAGACTTAGAAGATAAAAAACCTTTAGAAGACAGTAAATTAGCAGAACTTGCAAGCAAAATACATGGATATACGGATGCGATTCAAAATTTTGAATTAAAACAATTAACACCAGCGGATCAGAAAGGATTCACAGCTATTAAAAGCTTCCTAGTGAAGAATCCAGAATTGTCTCAGTGCTTTCGTCTAGAGATACACAATCGAAAAATAACAATAAGAGAAAGTACAAACTTTAGGTCAACACCAGCGCAGTTTGGTAAATTAGTCAATTTCTTGCAATATGAATTGAACGCATCTTGGACGGTAGAAGATATATCGGTTGACATAAGTGATAACCGCGTGGTAGTTCAGCTTTTCATACTGCGACCTTTTTCTGAATCGAATCTCAGACAAACAAATGATTCAGGTGGAAAGCCCAATGGCGGCTCAGAGTCTCCACACCCCTCAAATGACGCGCAGGCTCTTCCTGATTCTCCATGCGTAGCACTTTCTTCTTCTAATGAAGAAGGGTATCTTTCGCAACAAAAGGCGCCCGTGAGCCCTCCGGAACCTATTTATCCTGGGCCAAGCCTGGACTCGAAACCTATTTATCCTAGCTATCCTGCGCCAAATCTGGACTCGAAACCTATTTATCCTAGCTATCCTGCTACAAGTCTCGAAAAAGAGAGCCCAAATTTGTTTGAATCGAAAACGTATTTTACTGATTCAGTATCTTCTTCTGCCCTGTTTGAATCGAAAACGTATTGTCTTGATGATGATCTTCCGGCAAACCCACTCTCCTCGAGGCGCGGCTCCTTCCTGTCACCAGCGCAACCTTCTTCATCTGCTACAAGTTCAAAAAAAGAGTTCCCAAATTTGTTTAAATCACTCGCTAAAGAAGACTATTCAGGTTCATTACCTCAAAAAAATGAAATACTATACTGGATTGATGGAGACGAAGTGCATTATAAATACCAAGATATTGTAGGGAATACAATAGATGAAACCATTGCGTTGAGTGCGTTAAAGAAACGGTTCGCTTTCTTTGTGGACGATTCAAAATTACGCGAATCTATATCTCAAGAAATTATAAAAAAATATACACAAAACCTAAGCGCGCGCGCGGTAGAACCTCCAGGCTATGACTATATGACTACTCAACCCAATGCGGGAGAAGTGTTGTATTTGGAAATTGAGGGTAAAATTTATTGTAAATATTGGGCCATTACATTCGGAATGTTAACCCTAATTGAGAGAGAGTTTAATTATGGTACCCGTCAATTTCCTTATGCAGGCAATAAAAACGACAAAGAGGAATTGCGTGAATATTTAACCCGCCGTATCAGTGATGAGGCTATCTTTTTTTCTGATTTAACGAACTACCACGCTCAAATCAAGGCTGAATATAGGGATTCTGCTAAAAGCGGAAGTGATGTCAATACCGACAAAGGCCTTAAATTGGAGGCGGTAAAAAATTTATTAAGGTATTTAGAAAAATCTCATTTTTATAGGCCGTTTAGCGAAGCAGAGAAGACTGCCATTCAGTCAGGTATCATGAGTCGCTCGGAGAAATTAGCAAGCAGAGCAAAAATACTATACCCGGAGTTAGAGGATATATTAAAGCCCGCCTCTGCTCCAACAATGAAAAAATAGTACTAAAAATTAGGGCTGAATCAATTTATAAAACTTGATTCAGCCCTTTATTGCATTCTACTCCGCAGGACTCATCGCACCGTAATCGCTCAATCCAGAATCGATATCAGGTTTAGCAGATGCTTTTTCATTCAAAGGTTCGCAAAAGGTTTCCCGAATCGCGGTGACAATGAATCCTGCCAAGATAAAAGCGATGGGCATAATCCACAATCCGCGGTATAAATCGGCATTGCTATAAATATTAAGGCCATTGATAACGGTGTGATCCCATTTTAAATCCATCAACCAACCAAACAAAGGTTCAAAGAGTGCACCGCCGCTGATGACGGAGAAAGAGACTACGCTTACGGACATCGCCGTTAAAGCGTGCGGATTACTTTCAGTGACCGTAGGGTAACTCAATACTTGTGTACTGGTGCTTAAGCCTAACAAAAAGAAAATGATTGTTAAAGCGGTGATACTCAATTGCATGTAAATCAGTATGGATATCAACAATAAAGAAACCATTGCACCAATCAACATAGGTAATTTACGTCGCGATAATTTATCCGAAATAAAACCAGCCAAAGGTGCACCGATGATGGTGCCAAAAAATAACATCCCGGCAACGTGTGTAGCAGCCATTTTAGGTAAGTGTTGAATTTGCATTAAATACAAACCGCCCCATAAACCACCCAATAAGAAAATCGGCAAATTCATAAAATCAGTGTAAATGCCACACAACCAATTTTGCTTGCGACCATAAGCTTTTTTCATACTGGCAACCCATCCCAAACGATGTAATTGTTGGTGGTCAGCTGCGTACATCATACTCCCTTCAGAGGGATATTCACGCACTATCAACAGAATCAAACTCAATAATACGACGCCAAATCCGGCATCAAATAACAAAGCATGTCGCCAGCCGACTAAAGAAACCAAGGCTGAAAAAGGCGCTTGTGCCAGCCATCCGCCGAGCATCGCCATCGTCACAATACAACCACTCACCAAAGCCATTCGATGGGGTAAAAACCACCGAGAAGCCAAGCGCATACTGCATAAAAAACAAAAAGCGCTGCCAATACCGGTGATAAAACGAAAAATGAGCGCTAAGCTAAAGAATGGGCTGTACGAAAAAGCGAGCGTCCCCAAAATACACAAACTCATGGCAATGATAATCAATCGTTTGACGGGAGAGCGATCGATGAGTTGCCCCGCAGGAAATAAAAACAATACATTCGAAATGAAGTAAACAGAAGACAACCATCCCAATTGCGTCGCATTGATTTGAAAAGCCGCCATTAAATCGCTATTCATCGAATTTAAACACAACATTTGAATGAATTCATAGAGGAAAAAAGAAGCGGCCGTCATACAAACGAGCCATGAACGAAGTTCGTGCGGTTGTTTAGGGCGTTGCGACATGAAATTATTCTCCAAACAAAGCAAAGAATCTGTCATTCCTGCGAAAGCAGAGATCCAGTTTTAATAGGATTTTTTAACTCGATCCCTGCTTTCGCAGGGATGACAGAGTTGTTAATTACGACATCATTTTTCTTATCGTGCTTGGGCTCTTTTAATAGGAGAACCAAGATCAAACTTGCAACCAAAGTCAGAGGAAATATCAGCATCGCACTTTCAAACGTTTTATCGGAATAAAAAGCCACGCCATTCAACATTTGACCTTGAGATAATTTATCCAACCAAACGCCAAAGAATTGTTGACACAGCGCAGCACTTGCCATAATGATGCTGGCTGACAATCCCAAAGCCGTTCCCGTAATGTGCGCCGGATTGCTGGCCGTGATAATAGGGTAACTCAGTATTTGACAACTGGTTGCAAAGCCCAGTGCAAAAAATAAAGTGGCACCGAACCAAAAAGAATCGTAGTGACCATAAATCATGAAAAGCGACAACGCTAAAGATACAACAGCGCCCACGAACATAGGACTGCGGCGATTTTTAATTTTGTCGGACAATTGACCAAAGAAGGGTGAACCAAAAATAGTGCCCATAAACAACATGGATGAAATCGTGGTGGCTTCAGCGGAACCAAAATGGTGAACTTGCTTTAAGAAGGTATTGCCCCATAACCCGCCGAGAACCATCAAAGGAAGATTGGTTAAACCTGTGAAAAGGCCCGCTCCCCAATTTTGGAAATTACGCAAAGCATGCCATAGTCCCGGCCAGAAGGGGTGATTTTTCACCATTTCTGCGTGGCTTAACACTGCGTGTTTGGGTTTGTCTTGGACCGTAAACCACATCAAGGCCCATAAAGCAATGCCTAAAAAGCCATTCACGACCATGGCCTGATGCCAGCCCATACGCTCGACCAAATAAGCCACGGGGCTATGGGCAATGACGCCGCCCAGCATGGCAAAAGTCACAACCATACCCGTAATTAAGGCTTGGCGGTCTGCGTGAAACCATCGGGAAGCTAATATTAAAGCGCAGAGGAAACTAAAGGCATCGCTGATACCCACCAAAAAATGGGTGGCGAAAGCAAAGCCAAAGCTCTTCGCCGAAGCAAATAAGAAGGTGCCGACCACACAAGCACCCATCGTGATGAGGAGGATTCGTCGAGTCGAAAAACGGTCTAACAACAAGCCGGCTGGAAACACAAATAACATGTCAGCCCAAAAGAAGGAAGAAGATAAGTTACTGATTTGTGTGGCATTTAGGTTGAAATCACGCATCAAATTGGCGTTGATGGCATCAAACATATTCATTTGGATGAATTCGTAGAAGAAGAATAAGGCTGCCGATAAAACGACCAACCAGGCTAGGAAAGAGTCTTTTTTTGCGGGGATGTGATTTACAGTTTGCATAGTGGGGCTCTTAGAAGATTGTTCAAAGATGGCGCAATTGTATCAGAAATGGAGGAAAATAGCTAGACTGGTTGATATGGGTGGGGGGCGTCTACATACTTGATAAACAACCAAAAAGCATGAATCATTCCAACTGAGTACAGCGTTAAACAATTCTGTATTCAGAGCCCAAGATCGTTTTATCTGAGTTTAACAACTACTTATAGCTATTCTTCATAGATAATATAGGTTGAACAGCCGAAGATGAAGAAGCGCTGTTCGATTGCGCACTCCTCCAAAATGATACGGTTGTAATAGCGCTAACACAGGGAGAAGTTACTTCTTGCAGTCGATCACCCGATAGATTATCTTCATAATCACTGACCAAGCTTAGTTCAAACAATGGTTCCTTTTCAACATACTGACTGCTTTCTTGCTGTATACTGTATTTTTCATCATCTGATTCTGAATCGGTTTTGGGTTCATAAAATTCAAATAGCGCCCGGCTAGAAGAAGTTTTAGCAGACTTTTTTTCTATTAAAACCGCAGCATAAGATAAAAAAACACGATTTTTATAGTGAAGATTTAACAAATGACTTTTGCAGTCTATCAAAAATTTTTCATTATAGTACTGCAATAAATCCGGGCAAAATTTTCTTACTACCCTTAGCTCACCCATTGCAATTAATTGAGGAATTCTAACAATTAATTCTTTTTCCCATACTTCTTTGGTGTAGGATCCAGAAAAAACACACGCTATTATTTCTGGCATACTCTTAGGCTCTCGTTTAAATTCATGATAAATACGCTCAACAATACAATTAAACCATTTTTTAGATTCTAAATCGTCCTTAGCATAAGGAATAGAATTATTTTTAAAAACCTCATCTGCAACAAAGTGTGTTATTTCATGAATTAAGGTGCCACGCACCAAATCTCTATTCATCTCTTCATCTGCATGCCTTTTCCCCCCAAGATAAATGCTGTTGTCATGATAATATACACCACAGGCATTAGAAGAATCACCTAAAGTAACAGTTGCTGTACAACTTTGTTCAGGATCAATAATTATTCGTAATTTTTTGTTTTCACTTTTAAGCTTAAAAGCCAACTCATGCATCCCTTCCACGGCAAATGCAGTGATACCCAATAAAGGGCTTAAATAAGAAATTTCGTTCATTTCTTTAAAAGATTTTTTGTGCATTGCTTTATCTAATTTAACGGCCGGGTTTGAAGATATAATTTTTTTACTTATAATGGAAGCTATCTCTTTGCGAGAAAATTTAAATTTCAAAAGCAAGATATCTCTTTTCTGAGTCATATCCCGCGAGAAGTCTGCTGTAAAACCATGATTAGACAAATCAAATGGTTCTATCATTAACATTAAGGCAAGCAACCATTTTTTTGACTCTGTCGAGAAATAACTTTCTCTTTTGTCAATTAACATACCCTGCGGACTTTTCTTTTCTTTGTTTTTCATACAAACATCGGCACCATGTAAAATCAATATTTTGGAAAACTCAACATTTCCGCACCTAACCGCAAGATGTAGGGCCGTATCTCCTTTAGAATTGGTTATATTTATGCTTTCAAAACTTGAAGAACATGCACTAATTAATAGTGTGCGATTTTTTTCTTTAACAGCATAATGAAAAACACTAGCATCTTGTTCAGTTTCTTTTTTCTTTAAATAAGAAATGGTATCTTTTTGATGATGAAAGATCGCTAGCATTAAAGGCGTTTTACCTTCATTGTTTTTTAGATTAACATACATTTTATAAGTCGAAACCAAATAACCTATAGTTTTAGCCTGGCCATTGGAAGCTAATCTATGTAAAACAGTGTCCCCCCAATAATTTTTCGCATTAACGTTTGCGCCACACGCAATTAAATAGTCGATTTCATCGTGATCACAGCGTTCAGCCGCATTCCATAAAAGACCTTCTAATTTTTCACTGGTTTTTAACCTAACCGCGTATTGTTCTCGTAAATAGAGCGCCGTCTTTTTCTTATCATTCGCAAGGGCTAAGGTATACGCTGTTTCACCTCTATCGTCTTCAGCATTAACCATCATATGATGATGAGAAATCATATGCTTAACAGTATGCGTATGACCTTCAACAGCAGCCCAATGTAAAACATTGCGCCCATCTCCACCCCCCTCAATACCTTCGTAATCTTCCTCAGGCTCATAGCCTTCAAGATCTGCTGTAGTATGAATATTTGCACCACATTCAACCAAGCAATCAATTTGTGCATTATCTCCAGCACGCGCGGCTGTAAACAAAGCTTGCTCTAAACGCGGGCTGGATTTTAAGCTTAATTTACGACGATACTTTTCTCGCAGATGTTTAGCCATTTCTTTTTCGTTATGTGAAACAGCTAAAGTATAAGCCGTTTCGCCTTTCTCATTTTCTTGATTAATATTCAGGTGATAATGTTTTATCAAATAATCAAGAGTTTCAATATGACCATTATAAGCTGCAATGTGTAAAACGTTTTCCCTTGTAGTATTAATATTTGCACCACATGAAACAAAATAATCAATTTCGGCATTATTTCCATCACGTATAGCTTGAAACAAAGCTTCTTCTAACTGCGGACTAGATTTCAATTTAATTGCGTATTTTGTTTTCACGTATTCAGCAAATTCTTTTTTTCTACTCGCCACCGCCAAGGTGTACACCGTTTCACCTTCGGCATTTTGTTCGTGGACATCCATACCATAATGCTCTATCAAATAATCAAGAGTTTCTCTATGCCCATTAATCGCGGCGCGGTGTAATGCATTTTGTCCGGGACTAGATAATATCAGCCACGAGTTAACACGATATAGAGCATTCTCTCCCTTATTAACTTTAGCGTGAATATTTACACCGCATGTTACTAAGTAATCAATTCTTGCATTATCACCTTGACTGGCTGCTGTAAGTAAAGCTTGCTCTAAACGAGGGCTGGATTTTAATTTAACACTATACTTTATTTGCAAATACTCAGCCGTTTCTGTTTTATTATTGACAACAGCCAATGTATAAGCTGTTTCGCCTTCATCGTCTTCTGCATTAAGGTTTACACCATTTTCAACACAATAATCAATTTTCGTATTATCGCCACGCTTGGATGCTTCTCGAAGGGTTATTTCTAATTTTGAACTTGATTTTAGTTTAATATCATGCTCTCTTTTCAAATAATCGGCTATTTCATTCTTTTTGTTTGCGATAGCTAGCGTATAAGCCGTTTCTCCTTTGTCATCTTCCACATTCACATCCATATGATAATGCTCAAGGAGATGCTTTACAGTCGCCATATGGCCATTCGCGGCAGCCCGATGTAAAGCATTTTGACTAGGGTCGCGTAGATTACAATATGGCCATTGAGTTTGCCGGTGTTTTCCGATGGCATGAACGTTAGCACCATATATAACCAAATAGTCAATTCTGGCATTATCGCCACGTTCAGCTGCTTTCAGTAAAGCAAATTCCAGTTCTAGACTAGATTCTTTTTTAACATCACACTTTTCTAGGAGATAATCCGCAATTTCTTTTTTGTTGTTTAGAACAGCTAAAGTATAAGCTGTCCATCCTTTACTATTTTCCACAGAAATATCTATAGTATACGTGCTGAGCAGATAATGAAAAGTCTTGAATTGACCTTTGGTGGCAACCCAGTGTAAAACTGTTTCCCCCTGATTATCTTTGATTTTAACATCAATTTTGCAATGCTTTACTAAATGCTCAATAGTGTCTATACGATCATTAATAACGGCATAATACAAAGCATTCCTTTTTATTTCATGATTACATGGAAGACTTTCAGCATTAACATCAGCCTTTTCGCCGTTCTCAACAGCCTTATATAAGAGCCACTTATCTTTTCCTAAATCCACTTTTATTTCGATATTAACATCAGCACCGCATGCAATTAGATAATCAATCACGCTATTGCTACTATGCATCGCTGCTTCACATAAGGCTTCTTGTAGCTTAACACTAAACTTTGGTTTTACTGCACCTTTTTTTAAGAGATAATCGACCATTTCTTTATAATAACGTGCAGCGGCCAAAGTATAAGCCGTTTCTCCTTTCTCGTCTTTCATGTTAATATCAATATCATGTTGTTCTACAAAATAATCAATTGCTTCTATATTGTAAGTTTGTGCAGCATAGTGCAGGGCTTTACAAGCATTGACATGACACGAAATTAAATAATCAATTGTGTCTTTATCTAGAGGATTGATTGCTTTTAACAATTTTTCTTCTAATTCTGGATGCGATTCCAATATCGCATTATATTTTACTTTCAAATAACGGGCCGTTTTTCGTTTGCCAGCTAAAATTGCTATGATATACGCTGTTTTTCCATCATGGCGGCTTTCTTTTGCATTAATATTTGTACCATGTTGAATTAAATAGTCAATTTTAGTATGATCTCCCTGTTTGGCTGCCTCTCGTAGAAGCGCTTCTAGCTTTGGACTAGATCTTGGCTTAATATCGTATTTTTTTAGAAAATGCTTGGCCATTTCTTCTTTTTGATTTAGAACAGCTAATGTGTATGCTGTTTCTCCCTCAGCATCTTCTAAATGTATGTCCATTTTATAGCGTAAGATTAAGTGATCAATTGTTCTAATATGCCCTCCGATTGCGGCATAATGCAAAACATTCCGGCCTTCACCAGGTTTCTCATCTGGGGTATAGTCTTCATAGAAAGGAGAACCATAACCATCGTCAACAATATAATATTGCGCATACTCTACAACCGCATGAATATCCATATTATGTTCATCTATCAAATAATCAAGGGTTTTAGTGTGGCCCTGAACAGCGGCTAAGTGTAAAACATTTTGCCGGTTTGAGTCTGTTTCATTAATATTTACCCCAGCCGCAACCAATTTACCAATTTCAAGGTTATCACCTCTTTTCACAGCTTCAAATAAAGCCTCTTTTAGCTGCGCGGGTGATTCTTCTTTTAAAGATAATATAGAACCTGAATACATAAGAACCTCTTATTTCTTAAAATTGATCTGCCTTTCTTTTAATTGCTTAACGAAGGAATACTCTGTGGTTTTATTGATTGTTTATTTTCCACCTGACTCTGACTCTCTTCTACCATGCTATCTGCACTCGAGGCTACAGAATTCAGCTTAAATAATTGAGAGAGACTCTCTATCATTGCCATTGTTACACTTGCGTCAACTAAAGCATCCGATGTCCCCGATTGCATTTTAGATTTACCCTCAACTTTATCTGCGGGCCTCTCAGATGATTGTGGATAACATGGGACATTGCATTCTCGTTTCGATTCTTCTTGCCAAGATTTTAATAGATGCAATTTATATGCTTCCATCTTTTCTTTAATCAATTGATACAAGCTAATTTTTCCAAAATTAAGTTCATCCATTCCAACAAATTCAAACCCTGAAATGCTACACAAATTTTCAACGGTATAAAATGGATTTTGGAATATGGTGGCAATTATTTCTTTAGATATACTATTACCTTCGTCTGCTGCTTTCACCAGTAATTCCAAGCCTTCTACAAAAACGGGTTTACAATGTTTAGAAAAGAGTAAATATGCGTTAAGCCACGGCTGTCTTTTAATACTTGCATCCTCTTTAGATAAATTTTCAATCCAATCTGTAGCCTCTCTATGATGCACCAAAGGAGATGCAACTAATACCAGGAAAATGCCCAAATAATATTGTATCTGCCTATTATTCTCCTTTGCAGCTTGGCGCAACTGCGCCAAACTTGCCTCTACTACGCTGTTATTTAAATCCAGCCTGTATGGTTGCCACAGCAATATCGTGATAAGCGCGAGTAAAGCCTTAGCTGGAACCAGCTCTACGCCCAAAGATAGCTCAGCGTAATTTGTCCTGTCAATTTTTTGGGCTTGTTCAATTGCACTGAGCAACTGCGCAAGCGCCTTCTCTAATTCCTCATCATTTTCGGGAGGGGTTGGTTTTATTATTTTAAGCGCCGAATACAATAGCGCAGCTGGATGTCTTGCTTGCACTGCCATATCAAGATAACGCTTGCTTTTAATTTCGGCATCCTTTATTTTTTCCCGATTAAGGCAAAATATTCCCACTAAAAACATACAATCAATATTTCCCAATAAAGAGCCTTTTTCCCACCATTCAACGGCCTTGTTAGAATTCTTTTGAGAAAAATACCAACCAAGAAGCAGCATGGCTTCAGTATATCCCTTTTCAGCTAATTCTTCTAATAACAGGATACCGCGCTGATTATTTTTTTTTGTTTTCTCACTGGATTCCGCTTTCATCAATAAAAGCATTCCCAACATAAATTGCATATAAAGTGGAGTATGTTTGCTAAGTTCATGGATGGGTTGCTCTAATAACTGGAATATAGACTTCTGTCTTGAATAACCATCTGTTGGATTTACGAACAATTGCATCTGCGCTCTAACCGAGCCGGAATCCGCACTCGCCTGCCTTAATTCAAAGGCTCGTTGTATATTACCAATTGCTCGATGGTATGCAGACAACATTAATTTTGCATCTGGATGACCCAACTCATCTGCTTTTTCTAACCATTCTTTTGCTTCTTCCCTATTTTTATCGCATCCAATACCTCTTAGGTAGCACGTAGCAACACTTATCATAGCGTCCGTATCGCCGCCTTTTGCGGATAATAAATACCATTTAAATGCTTCTTCTAGATTAAGGGGGATAACTTCCCCATGTTGACAAAAATAACCTATTTGATATTGGCTGTATGGGTCCCCTTGTTGCGCTGCTTTCATATACCAATGTACAGCTTTATTAATGTCTTTGGGGATAGATTCTTCTGGATAACCGTGTAAATATAAATTGCCAACTCGCCGCATTGAAGTAATATCGCCTAATGTTGCCCCCCGCATAGCCCACACGGCCGATAGCTTGGTGTTGATTTCACAGCCAAAACCATAGAAATAAGCAGAAGATAAGATATAAGCAGCCATTCCTTGACCATTATTAACGGCTTTTTCTAACCATTCCATCGCTTTTTTATCATTTTGCCTAATCCCTTCGCCTACATAGTAAAACATACCTAGAAATTCTTGTGCAGGACCATATTCTTGAGCAGCCGATTTTGACAGTAGTTCAAATGCTTTTTTATAATTGTAACTTAGCATTTTTACACCAAAAGTATAAGCACAACCCAATAAAAATTGCGCTTTAGCTTCTCCAATATCCGCTGATTTTTCAATAGAACACAGATTATTTTTATAAAATAACTCTATATTCTGATCGTTAAATTTTTCAAGGAAATTAAATTTTGCCAATCTTTTGATCTTGACAACATAGTGCCCATCTCTTTTTTCATAACTTTCAATATAAGGTTTTAGCTCTACGGACTCCAGCCAGGTTTCACAAGCAGCAAAAATCACGCCTCGCTGTCCTTTTGCATTAATATGATTGCCTCGTCCTGTAATAATGCGACAAGTTCGGCAACCATCTTTAACGCTTTCCATAATGGCTTTTTTTACACGTGATTTTGCTTCATCAACTGAACAACCATGCAAATCATCCCATCTTAAATTATAAAATGTTCTCATGGCAGTAATCGTGGCAATGCCTATTTCATTAAAATCACCTGAACTAGACATAGACTGACTCTTTTGACTCGTTTTTTTTGAATACATAAATTTCCCTCTTTTTAAAAAGAAAAAATGATTTTAAATTTTATACCCACAGCAAATAACCAGATCGCTCTTTACCTACGCGGTTTGCGCGGGACCTCTCCAAAATGATAAGCCCTTTGCCTTTTCATCGGTTAATCATAATTTTTCGCCGTTATCTAAACCATGGCGTAAATTCACTGCTCACAGGACTAGCCTAAATCAAAACTTAATGCCCTCGTTTTCTAATGCCTGTTTGCGTAGGTATAGGTACGGGCATAGGCGCAGGAACCATCGGCACCTCTTTTTGTTTTGCCTTTTGGGCCGTTTTGAAAAAAGCACTGTTATTTTGACTAGAAGGAACCCGATTAGCACTCTTTTGGGGGACACTAATGCTGATTTCAGTTTTGGGAGGAACAGGGTCAGGCTTTGCAATAGAGCCATGTCGTTCACAAACAGAATTAACCATATTTAAGTATGAAGCAATCATGGGATGCATCGCAGCATCCGAAACTCCTTTTAATTCGTTTTCTACGCTCTCGAATAAAGTTTCATCTTGAGGCGGTAAATGGATGACTTTACCAGTTTGGTATTTATCCAATCCTAATTGTTCGTGTTTCAATGAACTCATTACCAACGTAACCCAAATATTTCTTTCGTGTAGCTTCTTTATCAAATCCTGCAATTGCTGGCTATGGTAATTAGGATTGTGGGTAATATCAATCAGCATCCCCGTCATATTAGGAAATTCTTCTAATTTAAATGAAGTCAATTCAGTGATATCCACAAACGCAATTTTAGCTTTTTCTTTTTCACGCGTCCGATACTGTATCGCTTCTTCTAAAAAATTACCCACTTCAAAATAACTATTTTCAAATAAAAAGATATGCGGTTTTTCAGTATCATAAGGAACTGTACCATCGCTCCGTGGCTTAGGCTTAATACGGCGATTAGACTTACTGGAAGCATCTTCTACAGAATCCAATCTCCCTGACAAACTTAACTGCCAATGCAAGGTAGTAAAACCAAGGTTAATGGCTTGTTGACCGCTGTCTGCAAAGAAAATGTTAATGGCATCCGAACTTAGACCGAACTCTTGCATCAAACATTGCTTTTCATACGAAACCAATGCTTTCACTGAGTCTGAATCTGCTGCATTGTCAGAATGAGAAGCCATCTTCCTCAGAGAATCCAGTGAAATCAAATATTCCAACATGTTTTCAATCAATAAAGCTGCCTTGGCATACAAATGCGATTCCGGATATTGGTCTTGATTTTCCAAAATAGAAATGGCTTTATTACAATTTTTGTAGAGCTTCAACAAGCTATGCCAATAACAATGTGAAAATTCTCCCTCGTACTCCGGCTGGGTCATGACAATATGCGTCGCATAGCTGACCAGGTTTTTTAAAATTTGAAATAATACATTTTTTTCAATTGGCTGTTCTGATAGTATTTCTTGCGATATGCCTTTTCGCTGTTGAACGTTCTGAATATCTTTTCGTGAAAAATCCTTATCCCCTTTACATTCTACAATAAATTCACTTAAAAATTTGGAAAATGCATTTTCTTTGTTCTTATCTGAGCTATCCCCCTCTTTTTCTGCCTCAAAAAGATAGTATTCTGCAGCCAAGAATGCCTGCCAGCGATGCTCCGTTGCCCGCATAGAAGTTGTTAAGTAGTTCCCCGTTTTTTCTGTTTCATTTTTTCCTTTCGCATTTTCACAAGGCTGAAATGCTTTTTTTACGATAGAATTTTTTCTATCAATAAAGTTAAATTTTACTAACAATTTATCTAAATCTCTCAAGCTCTCCACAATCACTTCTTTATAAATTTCTGGCTCCAATCCTAATGACAAGCGCATACGCATCGAACCAATATCGGATAAAGTAGCCCGTAAAAATCCAAAACTTTGCCGACGCTGTGTACGAATAGACAGCCCTCTTTTAGCAGCATGATAATTCAATAACCCGCCAAAAAAACTAATAATAACATTGGTTAAACCACTTTCATAATTCATGGTTCTTTTTAATTTCTCATCCGTAAATCCTGGATAAATATCAATACATAGGCAAGAACTTCCCAGCGGATGCATTAGCTTTAACTGCTGAAGTTCCGAATTAATGACACACACCGAGTCGGCCATTTGTTGGCGTTGCTTATAAACATCAGCATAAGTTGTTTGCTTCTCTTTACCTACAGACACTTTTTCAGCCTTAGCATTAAGGTTTTTAAAATGCACAGCAATACCTTTGATTCTGGCATCAGCTACCTTTTTATCTAATCTTTCTATTTTCTTAGAAATCGATTTTATCTTATTCCCCCTAGAGGTCAGTTTTAATTTTTTTCTAAGTTCAGTGATAAACTCATGATTGTTGTCAAATCTATCACGAAAAGCAGATAATCCGCTTTCATAAACGGCTAAATTATTTGCTCTAGCGCCACTTAATGCAAAATAAGCGCCAAAAAAACTAGGTAATGTTTGACCTTTCTTAGGAAACCCATTTGACTTTATTTTCGATAACTGTGCAGCATAATCATTGTCTATAATCGCCGAATGTGCTAATAGTTTCGTAAATACCCTATTACGCGGAAGCACCCCTGTTTTACGCGTATCCTCTGCCTCTTTTGACAATTGATCGTATAATTGACGATGTGGATGAGACAGTTGCGAGCGATAATAATACAAAGCATGCTCAGCTTCTCTAGCTTGAACTTTACCAAATCCTGGCTCAGGGCAATACGATGAATTGTGCATATAATGATTCAAGACTATCGCTAAATATAAAACAATATGCTTTCGCTTTACATCACCGTCTTCCAAATCTAAAAATAGATAACTGATTAATTGTAAAAAATTATCTTCTCCTGTCTTTTTCTTGCTGGTTACAGGAGCTTTTAGATAAGTGTCTATATCAGATGCTATGACAGAAAGTAATTCGTCGTCATCTTCCTCTTCACAATCTTCTGCCAAGACTATTTCATCACTTTCCTGTGTGTCATCAGAAACAGTTTCTTCTTTTTTATTTCTCACGTTATCCCTTATATGACTACGAATTTCATCTAACTTTTTGCCACTTCCACCTGTTATAGGTAATTTAATTAATGTTGTATTTTCTAAAAAAGCACCGAGTCCGTCTAGAGTAATATTAGGATTACCATCTTTAATCCGTAAAACCCGCAATGTGGTATTTTTTGCTAATAATTTAGCGCATGCATCATTTAGCTGTGGGTTTTTGGTGACATTCAATTCTTGAATATGGGGATTCTTATCTAATAACGGTAACAATTTTCTAATATCTGAAATACTCAAATTGCAATCATGCAAGTTTAAACAGGTTTGCTGGAATTGACCGGTTTGTAATGCTTTTAAAGTTTTGGCGGGAATTGTCATCACTGTCTTCCTTTTATATTCAATAATTATCCATAAAAAACCAAAAGAGGATCTTTTTTTGGGCGTATAACGACTTCACATAAAATAAATTAATTTTAACCAAACCACGACGACTTACCCTTCTCATCCAACTGAGCTTGGCACTGCCCTAACTGAAAATCATAAAGGGTAGCGCGCGATTGGACACGCTGCGAATATCGGATGAGCCAAGCTTGGGTGTTATAGGTGCCTCGAGCATAGCCGCCCCACCCTTCATGGTACGCTAAATATTGCCCATACGCATCGTCATAAGAAATGCCCAATTTGCGGCGCGATTGATAACAATACCAACCCACAAAATCAGAAGCATCGCTAAAATCATTGCGTTTCGCACTCCAACGCCCCGTGCTTTTCCGGTAATCATCCCAAGAACGATCGACCACTTGTGCATAACTATAAGCCGTCGTAGGGCGACTGCCTGGAAAAATACCTAAGACAGTGCGGCGCGGCGGTCTGGCTTCTTTCTTAAAAGCCGATTCGTGGTACATAATCGCCATTTGCACGCTCACTGGCACCCCCCACTTTTCCTGCGTTGCTTTAGTGGCGGTATACCACTCTGGAAATTCTTCAAAAATATTACACATATTGTCCGGGTGTGAAGGCACGCGCGCAGCACAGCCCGCGAGTAAAAGTATTGTCATCAAGCCCCCTACTCTTTTAAATACTTTTCCTATCATAGATTTACTCTACCGTGACTGACTTCGCCAAATTACGGGGTTGATCGACATCAGTGCCTTTAATCACCGCCACATGATACGCCAACAATTGCATGGGTATCGTATACACAATCGGCGCAATAATAGGATGCACTTTGGGTAAATGAAATACCAGGATACCCTCTCCTGCTTCAAGATGGTTTTCCATTTCCGCAAAGACATACAATTGACCACCGCGCGCGCGCACTTCATGCAAATTAGAGGCCAATTTTTCAAACAATTGATCGCTCGGCGCAATCGCAAAAACAGGCATTTCTTTATCGACCAAAGCCAAAGGTCCGTGTTTCAATTCACCCGCGGCATACGATTCTGCGTGGATGTAAGAAATTTCTTTTAGTTTCAAAGCGCCTTCCATCGCAATGGGATAAGAGGCACCACGCCCTAAAAACAAAGCGTGTTCTTTATCAGCGAGTTGTGGTGCAAAGGCTTTGATCGCGGGTTCTATTTTTAAAGTTTCCAACAACATTTTAGGCAGTTGCAAGATCGCTTGAATAAAGGCTTGATCTTGATCGGCACTCAATCCTCGTTGACGCGCTAATACCAGCGTCAACAACAATAACCCCAACAATTGCGTTGTAAAGGCTTTGGTAGAAGCCACACCGACTTCGATGCCTGCACGCGTCATAAACACCAGATCGGCCATGCGCACCATCGTGCTTTCAGCCACATTACAAATGGCTAAAGTGGCCAGATACCCAAGCTCTTTCGCTTGGTTCAAAGCCGCTAAAGTATCCGCTGTTTCACCTGATTGCGAAATCACAATAAATAAAGTGTTGGAATTCAGCGCTTTTTTTCGATAGCGAAATTCACTCGCCACTTCTACCTGACATGGAATCTGCGCCCATTCTTCCAACCAATAGCGCGCCACTAAGCCAGCATGATAACTGGTTCCGCAAGCGACAATTTGAATGTTTTGTACACGTTCGAAAATAGATGGTGCTTTTTCGCCAAAAGCTTCGGCATAAATGCTTTGGCTGGACAATCTACCTTCTAAGGTCGCATTGATGGCTTGAGGTTGTTCGTAAATTTCTTTTAACATAAAATGTCGGTAATGACCACGCGATATGGCTTCCGTAGCCAATTCCACCATGCGAATAGGTCGCTCGACTTTCGTTCCATCGACTGCATAAATGGTGACACCGTCTAAACCAATGTCGGCGATGTCACCATCTTCTAAAAAAATAAATTGATTCACCACGCCATTCAAAGCCATGACATCGGAAGCAACAAAATATTCGCCTTCTCCTAATCCCACCACCAAAGGGCAACCACAACGCACACCAATCAAACGGTGCGGTTCACGTGCAGTAACAATGGCTAAAGCATAAGCGCCATTTAATTCTGAAACCACTTGGGTCACAGCCTTCAATAAATCCGTACCCTGAGACAATTGTTGATGTATCAAATGTACGGCTGTTTCAGAATCGGTGTCTGATTGAGGTTGATAACCTAAGGTAATAATTTTTGCACGCAAAGGCAGAAAATTTTCAATAATTCCATTGTGTACCAAAGCCACATCTTCTGACACATGCGGATGTGCATTCGATTCAGAGGGTTTTCCATGTGTCGCCCAGCGCGTGTGCGCAATGCCTGTGTTTCCGATCAGGGGCTCATGTAACAATAAAGACGCCAATTGAGAAACTTTACCTTCGGTGCGAATACGATGCAAATGGCCATTTTCTACAACGGCGAGACCTGCCGAATCATAACCTCGATATTCTAAGCGTCTTAGTCCTTCTAATAAAATAGGTGTTATATTGCGCTGAGAAACACCACCGACTATACCACACATTTGATGATCTCCTTTTGAGACAGTTCATCGCATTTCAAGATGTCCGCTCCCTAGCGGTCGCGGCTCGGTTACTGATTAAATGCGTTTTCTATATTTTATCACTCTTCTTTACTGGGTCTTTCCCAGTTTTCAATCACGATTTGCTGTTTCCGACACAAAGTTAATTGGTGCGCAGGCACATCTTTAGTAATCGTAGAACCGGCCGCAATCGTCGCACCTTCACCGACGGTTACGGGGGCAACCAGTTGCGTGTCTGAACCAATAAAAGCACGATCGCCGATGATCGTTTGGTGTTTATTCACGCCATCGTAATTGCACGTAATAGTCCCCGCGCCCACATTGACGTCTATTCCAATCGTCGCATCTCCGACATAACTTAAATGATTGATTTTAGTGCCTACACCTACCGTCGATTTTTTGATTTCAACAAAATTGCCAATACCAACTTGTTCTTCTAAGACCGTTCCAGGTCGCACTCTGGCAAAAGGGCCGACAGTACAATGATTTCCAAGAACACTGTCTTCTAAAACACAGTTTTCCTTAATCACCACATCATTGCCTAAAACACAATTTCGGATCACCGTATTGGCACCAATCTTGACTCTATCGCCTAAACTAATTTGACCTTCAAGAATAACATTGGGCTCTATCACGACGTCCATACCGAAATGAAGTTCTCCGCGCAAATCAAACCGATGAGGATCGCGTAAAATCAATCCATCCAACATCAAACGACTTGCCTGACACCATTGAAAATACCGTTCTTGTTGTGCCAATTGTTTTTTATCGTTAATCCCTTGTGCTTCTCGCGAATTGGCAAGACAAATGAGATTCACTGCTTTTTTTTCTGTCAGAGCCAACAAAGGCAATTCTGTTAAATAATATTCGCCTTGGACATTGTCATTGCTTAAATGCTGCAACCAATGGTTCATGTGTTTTGTGGGTGCGCAGAGAATCCCAGTAAAAATTTCTCGAATAGCCAATTGTTCCGGCATTGCATCTTTTTCTTCAACAATCTCGAAAAACAAACCTTGCTCATCGCGCAACACGCGGCCTAAGCCAGTGGGATCGCTCATTTCAGTGGTTAATAAAGCAATGCCATTTTCTGGGGTGCCTCGAATCACGGCGCGCAAAGTTTCAGCAGAAATCAAAGGGCCATCTGCAAATAAAATCAGGCTTAGGCTATTGTTTTCTGCTTCTAAATAAGGAACAGCCTGTAAAGCCGCATGGCCTGTCCCCAATTGCGATTCTTGGATGACCCATTGCACAGGCAAATGCGATAAAGTGGCTTGCACGAGTTCTCGTTCATGGCCACAAACCACAATGATTCTTTGGGGGTTTAAACTGACCGCAGTATTGACGATGCGTTCTAATAAAGAAACATTTCCGATGGTATGCAAGACTTTGGGAATAGCGGATTTCATCCGCTTACCCAACCCTGCTGCCAAAATGACAATATTTAGAGGTGTGTTCATCACTTCTGTCTTTTCAGTCGTCGTATCACTTCCAAACGCGCTGCAGCCTCGGCCAATTGAGCCAAGACTTCAGCATATCCTACATCCGCTTTTTTATCTTTCAACAACTGCTCTGCACGTTGCTTGGCTTCTAAGGCCAGGGTTTCATCCAGATCGGCAGCCCTTTGCACCACATCAGCCAAGACGGTTACTTTAAAAGGTTGAATTTCTGCAAAGCCACCACTCACATAATAAATTTCTTGTTCATCGCCATTGACAATGCGCACCGGTCCTGGCTTTAGGGCCGTTAACAAAGGTGCATGACCAAAGGTGATCCCCAATTCGCCCAAGTCGCCGGGAATCGCAATCAATTCTCCCTTGCCCGAGAATAGTTTAGCCTCTTGGCTAACAATGTCTAGATCAATAGTAAAGGGCATCTTTGCATCTCACCTTTGAAATTAAGCCATGGTTTTTGCTTTCGCAATCGCCTCGTCAATGGTTCCCACCATATAAAATGCTTGTTCAGGAAGATGATCCACATCGCCATTGATGATCGCTTTGAATCCTCGAATGGTTTCCTTTAAAGGCACATACACACCAGGTGAACCCGTAAACACTTCAGCCACAAAGAAAGGTTGTGACAAAAAGCGCTGAATTTTACGCGCACGCATCACGACCAATTTGTCTTCTTCTGACAATTCATCCATCCCCAAAATAGCGATAATATCTTTTAATTCTTTGAAGCGTTGCAAGACGCTTTGCACTGAACGCGTCACATCATAATGTTCTTGACCAACAATCAGCGGATCCAATTGTCGACTAGTAGAATCCAAAGGATCGATAGCGGGATAAATCCCCATTTCTGCAATTTGTCGAGACAAAACCACTGTTGCATCCAAGTGCGCAAAAGTCGTGGCGGGAGAAGGATCGGTTAAATCGTCTGCCGGCACATAAACGGCTTGAATAGAAGTAATGGATCCGGTTTTAGTGGAAGTAATCCGTTCTTGCAAGACCCCCATTTCTTCTGCCAGCGTGGGTTGATAACCCACAGCAGAAGGCATACGTCCCAACAAAGCAGACACTTCAGTACCGGCCAAGGTGTAACGGTAAATATTGTCGATAAATAACAATACGTCGCTGCCTTCGTCACGGAATTGTTCCGCAATGGTTAGCCCCGTTAAAGCCACCCGCAAACGGTTTCCGGGCGGTTCATTCATTTGCCCATACACGAGAGCCACTTTATCCAAGACTTGAGATTCTTTCATTTCCAAGTAAAAATCGTTGCCTTCACGTGTACGTTCTCCCACGCCGGCAAAGACAGAATAGCCGCTGTGTTCTGTGGCAATATTGCGGATCAATTCCATCATGTTGACGGTTTTACCCACACCGGCACCCCCAAACAAACCGACCTTACCACCCTTTGCAAAAGGACAAATCAAGTCGATCACTTTAATTCCAGTTTCTAATAATTCTTCATTCACCGCTTGTTCAGCAAAAGTAGGGGCTTTACGATGAATAGGCATACGGTGTTTTTCACCCACAGCACCCTTACCATCAATAGGATTTCCCAACACATCCATAATACGACCCAAAGTTTCACTGCCCACGGGAACGCGAATACAATCGCCGGTATTTTCCACATCTAAACCGCGACACAATCCATCCGAAGGACCCATCGCAATCGCGCGGACAGTACCATCGCCCAATTGTTGTTGCACTTCCAGGGTTAATCCTGTTTTAGGAATCACCAAGGCATCGTAAGTTTTAGGAACAGAGTTTTCTGGAAATTCCACATCAATAACAGCGCCGATGACTTGTACTACTTTCCCCTTTGTTTGTCTTGTATCTGACATTTATTACACCTCTATCAAATTAACCTATACGTCATTCCTGCGAAAGCACCTTTTTGTCATTCCTGGGTAAGCCTTCGCAGGAATAACAGAATCTTTATACCGCCGCAGCACCCGAGACTATCTCGGAAATTTCTTGGGTAATCGCCGCTTGTCTGGCCTTGTTGTAGACCAATTTTAAACCGTCGATCAGATTACCTGCATTGTCAGTAGCGCTTTTCATCGCCACCATACGCGAAGCTTGTTCACAGGCTAAATTTTCAATCACCGCTTCATAGGCTTGTGATTCAATGTAACGCTGCAATAAAGCATCAATCAATTCGCGCGGTTCGGGTTCATAAATATAATCCCAATGCGTCGCTTTACTTTTATCCTCGCTGTGTACCAAAGGCAATATTTGTTGCGCAAGGGGTTTTTGCGTCATGGTATTGACAAATTCATTTCGAAATATCACGAGTTTGTCCAGAGTTCCATTTCTATAAGCAGACAGCATCACTTCCATCACACCAATCAATTGCTGTACTTCTGGGGCATCACCCAAATGATTGGCCTTGGCGACCACATTGCCCCCTAAGCGTCTGAAGTACGCGCTGGCTTTATTGCCAATCAAACACAAATCTACTTCTATGCCCTCGGCATGGGCTGCACGCATTTTCTGCACCACGAGTTTGAATAAATTATTATTCAAACCACCGCACAAACCTCTGTCACTGCTGACGACAATAAAGCCCATGCGTTTCAGTGTACGCTCCTTAAAATAAACATGCCGATATTCCGGATGCGCATTCGCTAAATGTCCTATCACTTCTAAAATTTTAGTGGCATAAGGTTTAGACAAATTCATGCGCTCTTGTGCTTTACGCATTTTACTTGCAGCCACCAATTCCATCGCCTTGGTGATCTTTTGTGTTTTCTTAACACTGTCTATTTTTACTCGGGTTTCCTTCAAACTCATCTTAAATCTACCAAGTTTGCGTGTCTTTAAATTTAGTGATAATGTCTACAAAAGTAGCGCTGATTTTATCATCGAAAGTCGGATCTGCGGTTAAATGCTTCATAAATTCCGCTTGATAATTACGGACATAATCCACCAATTCCACAGCAAAAGAAGTCACTTGCGACACCGGCACATCATCCAAATGCCCTTTATCTACGGCAAATAAACACAGAGCCATCTCTGAAACGGATAAAGGCGAATATTGCTTTTGCTTCAACATTTCAGTCACGCGTTGACCGCGCTCCAATTGTTTGCGGGTTGCTTCGTCGAGATCGGAAGCAAATTGCGCGAAAGCTTCCAAATCACGGTATTGTGCTTGTGCCAAACGAATTCCACCTGCAATTTTTTTAATGAGTTTCGTTTGTGCGGCCCCGCCTACTCGAGAAACCGACAAGCCTGCATTCATGGCAGGACGAATACCTGCATTGAACAAACTCGTTTCCAAATAAATTTGACCATCGGTGATAGAAATCACATTGGTTGGAACGAAAGCCGAAACGTCTCCCGCTTGGGTTTCGATAATCGGTAAAGCCGTCAAGGAACCCGTTTGATTTTTAACGGCCCCTTCGGTCATTTCTTCCACATACAGTGTATTCACTCTAGCAGCACGTTCTAGCAAACGTGAGTGTAAATAAAAAACATCGCCGGGGTAAGCTTCGCGTCCAGGCGGTCTGCGTAACAACAAAGACACTTGTCGATAAGCCCAAGCATGTTTGGTCAAATCGTCGTAAATGATCAAAGCATCTTGACCTTTGTCTCTGAAATATTCGCCCATTGCACAACCCGAATAGGGTGCTATGAATTGCAATGCGGCGGCTTCAGCAGCCGAAGCGGCCACCACAATGGTATTTTTCATCGCACCGTGTTCTTCTAATTTACGCACAATGTTAGCGATAGAGGAAGCCTTCTGACCGATAGCCACGTAAATACATTTTACGCCCGTATCGCGTTGGTTGATGATAGTATCGATGGCAATCGCTGTTTTACCCGTTTGTCGATCACCAATGATCAATTCGCGCTGGCCACGCCCGATAGGCACTAAAGCATCGATAGATTTTAAACCGGTTTGCATAGGTTGTGAGACGGGTTCTCTGTAAATCACCCCCGGCGCCACTTTTTCAATAATAGACATCTGATGGGTTTCAATCGGTCCCTTACCATCAATAGCTTGGCCCAAAGCATTGACCACTCGACCTAATAACACTTCACCCACAGGCACTTCTAAAATACGGCCTGTACATTTTACCGTTAACCCTTCTTTCAAGTGCGTGTAATCGCCCAGCACCACGGCCCCAACAGAATCGCGTTCCAAATTCAACACCAATCCGTAAACATTGCCGGGCAGTTCCAACACTTCTTGGAATTGCGCTTCTTCTAAGCCATGAATACGCAAAATACCATCCTGCAAACTGATGATAGTTCCTTCAGAACGACTCTGCGCCGTTGGCATAAAGGATTCTATGCGTTTTAAAATAAGGGAGCTGATTTCTTTTGCTTCTATTGCCATAATCGTTCCTCTAAGCGTATTCGTTAATTGATTGATTCAGTTGTTCTAATTGCCCTTTGACAGAGCCGTCGATCACATTATCGCCGATGCGTAACACCATGCCACCCAATAAGCTTGCATCGATTTGATAATTAAGATCCACTGCACCACCGTACTTTTGTTCCAAACTATTTTGAAGCATCAGACCTTGTGCCGCCGTTAAAGCTTGGCTCGTCGTAACCGACACAGCCACTTTATTCAAACTGGCCAATTGTAATTCGCTGTACACGGTCAAAATGTCAGGGATTAAGGAAACTCGTTTATTTTCTGCCAATAGTTGCAAAAAATTCCTATCGCTTTGATTTAAACGATTTCCTAAAATATCCAAACAGCTGTCGACTATGGTAGCCTGATTGACGCGCGGGTCCCCTAAATAGCGTGTCACTTCCGAGGTACTGATCACCATAGACAAAATTTCTAGCCACGACAGCACTTCTTTCACCCGCTGTTCTTTCACAGCTTGATGAAATAAGGCTTTGGCATAAGGTCTTGCTTGGCTTAAAACACTACTCACTGACATTTACCTCTGCGATTAAATCGGAGATCATGCGATCGTTTACTTCTTTGTCGATAGTGCGTTTCAAAATGCGTTCTGCACCTTTGACGACCATTAAGCCCAAGTCTTTTTGCAAAGCCATTCGCGCCGCATGTTTGGCTTGCAGAATTTCCTCTTCAGCCACCGTGACCATACGCTCTGTCAAAGCACGTGCCTCAACTCTGGCTTCTTCTAAAATGTGGGTTGCTTGCTTATGTGCTTGCTCTACAATATCTACCGCTTTGGTTTTAGCTTCACGCAACAATTCTTTGGAGCGTTCTTGCGATAAGTCCAATTCATGACGACCACGTTCTGCCGCCGCCAGACCATCTGCAATTTTTGCCTCACGATCGTTGATGGCTTTGATGATCAGTGGCCACACAAAACGCTTGGTAAACCAAACGAAAAGGGCAAACGTAATCATTTGTCCGAATAAAGTAAGATTTAGATCCACTTGCGAGCACCCCGTATAATAAAAACCTTAACCGCCCAATAAGCCTTGTTGCACCAATAATTTGGTGACACTGGCTGCAAAGGGATTTGCGAAAATAAAGATAATACCCAAACCCACACCGATAATCGCGACCATATCCACCAGACCTGCGACTAAAAACATATTTTTTAAGAGCGTGGGCAATAATTCAGGTTGTCTAGCGCCCCCTTCTAGAAATTTTCCGCCCAAAAGGCCCATGCCGATACCAGCACCTACAGCGCCTAAGCCAATCAAGATAGCCACAGCAATGGCCGTCATACCTTGTACACTAGCAATTAAACTGATTGCGTCCACATTTATCTCCTCAATACTACATTAACACTACAATCTGCATTCACCACTAATGTGATTCATGCGCCAAACTCAAATATACAATCGTCAATATCATAAAGATGAACGCTTGTATGAAAATAATTAATATGTGAAAAATAGCCCAAGGAAATCCGAGGACCCACTGTAACCACCAAATCGGGAAAAGCGCAATCAAAATGAAAATCACTTCGCCCGAAAACAAATTTCCAAATAGCCGCAATGCCAAAGAAACGGGTTTTGCCAATTCGTGAATAATACTCAAAGGCAGATTGATAGGGGCAAACCACACGTAAGGAAAAGGATGCAATAACAATTCCTTGGCAAAACCACCCCATCCTTTTTCTTTGATGCTGTAAAAAATAATCAGCGCGAACACCGACAAAGACATGGAAAAAGTTAAATTCAAATCGGTGGTAGGCACCATACGCCAATAAGGAACCCCTGCTTTACCCAATAAACTAGGCACCAAATCGATGGGGATCAAATCCATTAAATTCATCAACAAGATCCAAACAAAGATGGTTAAAGCCAAAGGCGCAATTAAGGGATTATTGCCTTGAAAGGTTTCTTTCACTTGCTTTTGGACGAACTCAAATAAAATTTCTACAAAATTTTGCAGCTTGGAAGGTATCCCAGAAGTAGCACGTCGCGCCAAAATATAAAAGAGACCTAATATGAAACTACCCAATAGAAAAGAGACAATCAGCGTATCGATATTCACAATTCCAAAGTCGCCTAACTTGTCTTGCAAGAAGGCATGTGTCCATGGCATGTTCTTTAAATGATGGGCCACATATTGTTGGGTACTTTCTGCTGCTCCACTGCTCATAACGATTAGTCTCAAATCCTACGCTGTTTAAAGGCACATAAAGGCGCAAAACTGCCTATGCACTGTGCCACCACAAAAGTCACAAAAACTATCCACACATTGAGCTTAAACAGCACTAATAACAGCATCAACACGCTGAAAATCAAGGCCATTTTGAATAGTTCAGTACGGTAAAAATAATACAATGCTGCTTTAGGGGTTAAAGCCACATTGGAACGAAGCGTCTTGAGCAAAAAATACACTTGCCCCAGGGTGTTGCTTCCCCCCCCCACTAAAGCCGACCAGGCAGCTAAAGCGCCACCCCAAGCATAAAACCCGATAACAATCGCAGCCTGCGCTCCTAAGAGGATCCATAGGACACATTTGCTCTTTTTTTGCCGCTGCATGCTGCTCTCTTTATGGTCTATTTTGCCCCTCGTCAACAAGGGACGGCAAAGTATACTGAATTTTAAAGGGAATGCGCAAGAGGGTGTGCATTCAAGATCTACATAAACAAAAGTTTTCCAGAACGTCAAGTTTTCCGCTTTTATTTATGTCGGCCAAAAGATGAGTTTATGTAAAATGTCAGAGATTCTGACATTTTACATGGTTTTTTTGTACATCTCGATGAAATTTTACATAAAATTCGTGAAAAAACGGTCAAATAAAACAAATCAAGCTAAAAATGGCCGCGTATGCGAACATGGTATTCATTGTTGGGCGCTGATTCTAGTTCCTTGCCCGCACTCATTATTACTCCTCTGAACTCTTTCCAGACCTTTGACAATGTTTTTTTCACACTATTAGTGGAAGTGTCTGTTTTTTTAGAAACCCGCACATCAGGCACACTTTGATGGCCACTTTCTCTTGGGTTTACTTTTTGTGCGAAAAAACCAAAACCGGCAGCTCCTATCCCATGAAGTCGCTCCTCTTTAATGAACGCCATGGTTTTCTGAACGACCGGCGCAAATGGAAGCGCATCGTGCGGACTTAACCGCTGTTTTCGCACCACTTGCAAAACAAGAGCCTGATTGATTGTTGAAGTTTTCGGTTGATCTTTAGGTTGACGCACAACAGGTGCCTTCACGATTTTTTCTTGAGGCACTTTAGGATTATTCAAGAATGCGCTGTCTTCATCAAAATGAAAAACCTTACTTTTTTCTAATTTCAATTTCTTCAAAGCTTCTGTAAAAAGACCCAAAACATGCTCATCCAACGATAACTCTGGCTTCTCCGTAATAGAAGAAATAAAAAAGCAAGTTAATTCTTTTCGTATCTCATCTCGATTCTCTTTTGTCGCTCCAAATAGCTTTGATAAAATATGCTCCATATGGCGCATGACATACTCAATGAAATGCTCTGATTCTAAGTTACGATGCATGACAGCGATTTCCGCCAAACGAAATAAAATTTTCTCCTTGGTCAAAGATTTATTGGGATTACGTGGATCGGGCATTTCGGTCGATTTCGTTAACAGAAATCGCTTGAATTCTGCGATAAATTTCTCATCTTCTGCTTGTTCTGACTTTAGTTTAAGCACTTGGGATTCATACTGTTCAATCAAATAGTTATATTCACTTTGAGTGGCCTCCAGCATGGTTTTTAATTTTTTCAAAGTTTCACTTTGATTTAATTGCTTTTCATTCTCCATTAATACAGGAATAGCCCCTTGATTTAAAATAGCTTTTACATAATTCAGAGCGATCTTTTGACCTTCTAAGGAATTCAAATCTGTGGTAATGCAAATTTCTTTGGTTTCAGTCCCAATCAAAGAAGTCATGATCAATCGTACAGCCCAATCAATTTCGTCGGGTTCATGGCTATGAAATTCCATTCCCACACCTTCGGCTTCATTCGTAGATTCTGGCGCCACCGTATATGGAAAAACCGTTTGAATTTCCTTGCCATGATGCCTAATTTGAAAAAAATCGCCTGCTTCAAATTCATCTGGGATATCATCTATGTAAACTGTTCTTTTATCGGCACGTTGATAAACCAATTGCCAATCTGTATATCTATCATTTCCTGGATATTTTTCGGCTAAACACTGCAATGCCCGAACGTAATTCACTGCATTGCGTGCCACACAGGTAAAAGGCACTTCTATTCTTGGAATTTTTGAAAGTGGCCTTACAACAATATCGGGTATACTTTTTGTATTTTTTGTAAATGTACTGAATTCAGGCTCTAAAACATCCACAAGAAATGCGTGTAACATATTAAAAATTAAATCTCTATTTCGCTGTTGCTCTTGTTCTTCTTTTTGCTTTTTCTCTATTTTTTCTTGCTTTTCAGATGTGTGATATTCTTTCAAAACATGTATTATATGTTTTGAAATTTCCATACTTTTTAGCAAGGTTGGCTTAGCGAACCGCAACGCTTCCAATTCATTTTCTTCTTTTTCAGTTAATTTGTCTACTTTTAAAACAGTTTCTTTCCATTCACCATTCTTACGTCCATAAATAATATACTCTTCACCTCTCTTGGCTAAAATGGGTGTTTTATTTTCTAGAGCTCTTTTTCTATCTTCTTCGCTTAAATCTTTTCCTGCCCTAAGCGGTATAAAATAAAAATCACTTTCCCCTTCGGGGATTCTAAACAATCCATCGAAAGAAATAAAAGTAAACTCTTTTTTCAATATTTTTAGAAAGTCATGGCTTTTAAGAACAGCCAATTTTTCTCGTTCAAATTTCTGTAACATTTCAAAATAAAAAATTTTCGACGGCTTTTTCTTTTTTAAAAATTTTAAAAACCGATCGGCTTTTTCACTACTGAGGAAATCACTGCGATCCACACCCGGAAAATTCAAATGCTCTCTTCGGCAGAATGGATCCACTCGATCCAATTCATTGATACAGCCAGGGATTTTAGCCAATTCGTTATGAATTTTTTGAAACTTATCTTGCAAAGAAGGTTCTGAGTATTTGATAACTTCACCAAGAGGCATGATCATTCTGGTTGAGCTCTGCGCAAAACTAGCTAGCAATTGATAATTGCGGTTTACACGTAGATATTCAAATTGACTTTTATCTTTTCTTTTCTCAAGCTCATTTCGGTATTTTTTTAAAATTTCATCGAAAAAATAAGTCCAACAGTAAGCCAATGCTGTCTGTTCCCTAAAAGCATTTAGGTGCTCTTCATCGTATAACTGTGAAATAATTTGAAATTGTTCTTCCTCGGATTTCGCTAAAAATGTTTCTACTGATATGCCTGCTTTCAATTGAAATTCGGTTTTAGTTTTTTGTAAAGCATCTAAAGCTACCAACATCATTTCAAAAATCATTTTCTCTGCTAATGTTAAGGACATATTGTCTTTTAGGTAGTTTATATTTTTAATGAGTTCAGAACCATTTTTCACACTATCCGATACAACAGTCAACCACTCTTTAAATGCAGCAGTTCTTTTTCTTTTACACGCTGCCTGCTCTTCCCTTTTTCGTTGTACAACTTCATCTTCTTCTGGCAGAGTCATAGGTGGGGCTTCACTAGGAACAACTTCACTATGTTCAGATAATTGAACAGATATATCTAACCCACTAACAGTAGCGGGATTTTCTTGGACGGTATTAACCATGATGTTCTCCTTATTACTAATTTTACTAGCTCCTGATTGGGAGGAAAGTTGAATCGCGCCGCACTTCCCATATTAGCGCTAGTATAAAGGATGGATCTTAAGAGAATCTTAAAAGAATAAAAATTTTAAAAATTTTTTTAAATATTGTTATAAAACGTTGTTTAAACAGGGAAATTATCGACCCTATTGTGCCACCATGCCATATTCGATTTGACGACCATTGCTTAAAGTCACCAATCCATTAATAGGATCAATGTCTTTCACAGTCGTGTTCAAGGCTTCAAAGCGATCGCCCAAAGTCACTGTGACAATACGACCATTGCTGTCTGCAATCCAAGCACGGCCCGGAATAATGGCTTGAACATAATAAGCCACTGAAGATTGGGTGGCGGCTTGGCTGATTGCGCCGGAAGCCATCGCTTCTGTTCGCTCAGATGGCCGCTTTAAAGACGGCGGTGAAGAGACCTTGGTATCTGATTTCAATTGTCGATCCAATTTAGCCATTTGCGCTTGTAGTTCGGCAACTGTTTTCGCCAAACTGGTAGCACGTGCAGCCGCTGCTTCACTTTGTGCAGTGACTTGTTGCAACTTAAGCGTCAAAGTTTGATTTTGAGCATTCAAAGTTTGTATCTGCATTTGCATTTGCATGCTGTTGTCATTGCCAGTGCTCGCTGTGTTTGATGAGGTCGATTCAGGACTTATTCCAGGGGTATTGCTCGTGCTGGTATTCATTGAGCCCGTTGTCGTTGCAGTTGAAGCATTATTGTCTGTCATGTTGGTAGACGGCGTTGTTGTCGAAGCTGTGCTATTCGCAGCATTTTCAGGCATGGTTTCCGTGCTGGTAGCCATATTATTAGATGGCGGCGCAGCATTCATATTATTCTCTATTCCCAACACACTATTGGCCGTGTTATCCAGCATAGGACTAGATGCATTTTCGGTTGTATTCGTCGATGTGCTTGGATTGATTACCGCAGGCGTATTACTCACAGCAACAGCTGGAGGTTGTTTAGCCACAACTGGCTGAGATCTGGGTGTAGCGGGCGGGATCGTCGTCTCATCAGCATTGGCATTATTGCCATGCGGAACCATCAAATAATACCCAACACCCAGCAGAACAACCACGCCCATTATCATGATGATTTTTTTCTTCATAGCGGATACGTCTTTTTTAGAGGCAATTGCAGGACGTTCGTTTTCCCACTCTTTATCCGCTGTATCCTCGATGACAGTTTCTTCTTCTCCCACAAATTCTTCTTCGGCTACTTCTTCATGTTCGCCAAAATCAAAATTTTCGCTGTCATCAAAATGATATTCTTCTTCATCGTGATGGTTTAGATCGCTCATATCCTCATCCTACTCTTATTGTCCGCTCTGTATAATGTTAGCGACAGGTTGAATTAATTGATTTTGGGCCTGGTCTACGGGCAACACATTAGACGTCGATACATTATTCGCGGCCGTTTGATCTTGGGCTATTTTAGTCGAAATAGCTTGTGAGAGGCTTGCAGGGGGTGCATTCGGAGAAGCCACATCCGATAAATATAAAACCCCTAATCCCGTTCCAGCATGAACCGTAATGGTATTCGGCCGATTGAAAGTCTCGCCCAATTGTTGCCCCCAGTTTTGACCTACTTGGCCAAAAGCCGATGCCGTTTC
Source organism: Pseudomonadota bacterium (assembly GCA_021782495.1). Lineage (GTDB taxonomy): Bacteria > Pseudomonadota > Gammaproteobacteria > UBA1113 > UBA1113 > VFKP01. The sequence continues at coordinate 185,166 of JAJXUV010000001.1, forward strand.
TCGTTTGGGACTGGCATCCGGATAAGTAGTAAAGGTACCCCCATCCTGATTTTGCGTGACACTAGAACCCGCTTGTAAAGCAGCGTTACCATACCCTTCTAAAAACGAAGAAGCAAATAAAGAACCATAACGCAATAAATAATGGTGATCCACATCGCTAGCCAATGCCGTGCGCGCCGTATTGGGATCGATGGCGACCGCAGAAACACCGATAGTGTGATTAACATCCGCAAGACTCATCACATTAAATTGGATCATTACCGCCTCAGCCCCATTGGTGCCGGGCAAAGATTTCGTTGTTTGCAAACTCCCTAACAACTTAGCCCCTTTGTAAGGCCCTAACACAATGGTCGCCATCACAGGGCCTGGCTCATCTGAATTGACTTCCGTATTTAACACTGCAAACTGTAGATCGCCTGCTTTAATCAAAGGCGGTAAGCCAGGCGCTGTGGCACTGGTTGCCGTCGCAGCTGCGGCAGCAGCCGCAGCCGCATTTTGTTCCTCACTGCCCCCTATATAGATTTGATTGGGTGATTGCGTCCAAGCTTGCATCAACTGTTGTGCTTGAGCCCGCATAGCGCCTGATCTATCGTCTGTTGTCTGCTGGATTTGCGCCGCATTGGCTTGTTGTATTTGCTGTGCTTGTTGCGCGACTTGTGCTTGCAGTGCGGCAACTTGTGCATCTGAGGCTGTATTCGTGGCATTTTCTGTACTGGGTGCTGTGGCGTCTGGTGTAGGTTGTTGCGTAGGAACATCATTTTGGTAAGTGAGCGTTGGAATCGCGCTACCGCCACTTTGTTCTGCTTGTTGAATGCGCTGTTGATTCAATTCTTTTTGTAGGTTTTCATACTCGGGAGAGGTTTTATTTAAACCCGGAACAGTTTGTTGAGAAGGCGCATTCGCCAAATTCGTATTCGCTGCCTTCGATTGTTTGGGGGCATTCACCAATCGAATAATCCCCACTAAAATAGCCAAACCTAAGATCGCCAGTGTCACAATGATAATACTGCGCGTTCTAAAATTAGAAAACAATTGCGAAATATTTTCTAAGCGGCTAGCCATTATGACAATCCCTCTACTTTAACCGATACCACCTGCCCATGCCGCATCAGTAACACCAAGGGCGCTGGTGATAGTTTATAAGCATTCATCCCATCTGCGCTAGACATTTTAGCAACCCAAGCAGGAGATAATAAGGTATAACGACTCCGTAAATAAACAATATCACCTACTTTCCACACTTCAGCAAAATCATTTTCTGTTTTTAAGCGCTGCCCATTCATGGGTGGAATACCATTCAGCACATTGAGTAATTGATTGTCGGCCGGCGCAGGCAAATTATCGCCTATGGTGACAATCGCTTGCGGCCCTTGACCTGGGACACGCATATCGACACGATAATCCACCACACGTTGTCCCGGTACTAAAGTTAACATCACGGGCGTATTTAAACCTTTAAGATTAACTGCCAAATTACCATAACTATAATCTTGACGTGCTTGCACCATTAAAGTATTGCCTTTTTTATCCCAATTGATATTAAACGCATTGGGATCGCCTAAATCATAGGCTTCTATTGGCCAAGCAGCGCCGGTACTGTCGATAAATACCAATGAAGAAACAAAACCCTTAGACAAACGAATCACCGGCGGCACCGCGCCTGGCGCCAAATCGATCAACAAAGAAGTGGACGTGGGTGCAGGAGGTGTTTTATAAGGCGCTGCAGCCTGAGCGCGCTGAGTTTGATCCAACATATTGCGCAAAGCGTTAATTTGATCGGGACTTAAAGGAAAGGCATCTTGTGATACCGAACGAAAAGCACCCGCTGTCGCTAAGGATTCATTTTGATCAGCAGCAACCCAAGGATTCACTGGCGGCATGGTAAGAGGCGCACTAGAGTTAGTAGCCGCTGTACTGGATGGCTGCCCCGCAGCAGATTGATCAGCATTATCAGTATCATCAGTATTGTTATTGCCTGTTGCTGTGGTGTTTGTATTGGCCGTTGGCGGTGCATTTTTACCGGCCAAAGGATTTTGCGTAGCGGTTGCCGTACTTTGTTGCTGTGGTGAAGGTGTAGCGCTACTAGGCAAGGCTTGTTTTGCTTCTGAGACAAAATTAGAAACCGTATTCAACCCCAATAGATCGGCGCTACTCTCTTCAGCGTATACCCCCTGAAATACAAGCAACAGACTGAATCCCGCCAAGAGCCATAATTTCTTCAATCGACTATTCCTTCAAAATCTAAGAATGCACGCCAAAATGGTCAAATAGAAACCTCATCATAGCACATTGAGCCCTACATTATTGATATAGATTATAATGTTATTTTCACCTAAAACATAGACCTAGTGCGGGAACTGGGTCATTTTAAGTAAAACAGCGCTTTGAATTTTAATCTTTGGTCAATTGATTACCAATATAACCACCGACTATGGTACCGCCAATGGTTGCCGCCGTATTGCCAGCGCCACCGCCAAATTGGCTACCAATTACGCCCCCAGCGACAGCGCCGCCGACGGTTCCTACGTCTTGCTTGGTAATGTTGCCATCACAGCCTATTAAGCCGAGTGTCATTAAGCCCACTACCAGTGTCACCATTACTTTTTTCATTTTATTTCCCCTCGATTTCTCAGAGGCCTAAGGTTTTCAACTGAGCTGCGATCGTTAAAAAAATGACCAACAGTTCCCTGACAGTCGTGGATCGGTTTTATACCTAATTCACACTTCTACTTAAAGTCTAGCAAAGATTAGCCATTTTATAGGCAGTTTATTTAGGGGAAGCTTAAGAGTGGGGATTTTAAGAAAAGTAAGCCTGTTTACAGTTCACTAGGTTGAAATATAAACAGGCTTTAAAGCGAACTAACCACTACATAGGCGGTCGGTTCTATTTATTACCTCCGCTAATCCCTTTAGCTAGTTCTAAGCTTAGCAAACAAAGCTTAAGGAATTATTAGAGAAAAAAGATAAATACAAAAAAACCTCTGTACTGGAAAAAAAAACAAGAATAGCCCATATAATATACAAATTCCGGCCTGTCATCCCTACTTTCGCAGGGATGACATCGTAGTTTTTTCCAATACAGCGCAAAAAAAAGCCCCACATTGACGTGGGGCTTTGGGGCACAAAAACAGGTAGGAACGCTGACTTACATCATGCCGCCCATACCGCCCATGCCACCCATGCCACCCATGCCGCCCATGTCGCCAGCACCAGCAGGTTCTTTTTCTTTCAACTCAGTGACGATGCATTCGGTGGTTAAAACCATGCCCGCAACAGAAGCTGCATTTTGCAAAGCACTGCGCGTCACTTTGGTAGGATCGATAATACCTGCTTCTACCATGTCGCAATGCACACCTGTGGCAGCATTAAAACCAGTATTGCCTTTGGCATTCATGATTTTATCCAAAATAATGGCTGGCTCATAACCCGCATTCGCCACGATTTGGCGCATAGGTGAAGTCATGGCACATTTGGCAATGTGAATACCAATGTTTTGATCGTCATCGGCGCCTTTTAAATTGGACAAAGCTTGCATGGCACGAATCAAAGCAACACCGCCGCCAGGAACAATGCCTTCTTCCACGGCCGCACGGGTTGCATGCAAAGCATCTTCCACACGCGCTTTCTTTTCTTTCATTTCAACTTCCGTTGCAGCGCCCACTTTGATCACGGCCACACCACCAGACAATTTAGCGACGCGTTCTTGCAATTTTTCACGATCGTAATCAGAAGAAGTATCCTCTATTTGCGCGCGAATTTGATCGACCCTTGCTTTAATATCGACTGGATTGCCCGAACCCGAAACAATCGTGGTTTCATCTTTGGTGATCAGCACTTTCTTCGCGGTACCCAAATCCGTTAAGCTCACGGATTCTAAAGTACGGCCTGTTTCTTCAGAAATCACCGTACCTGCAGTCAAAATCGCAATATCTTGCAACATGGCTTTACGACGATCGCCAAAACCAGGCGCCTTCACCGCAGCCACTTTCAAAATACCTCGAATATTATTCACCACTAAAGTCGCCAAAGCTTCGCCTTCTACATCTTCTGCAATCAACAACAAGGCACGACCTGCTTTAGCCACCGCTTCCAACGTTGGCAACATATCACGAATATTACTGATTTTTTTATCGGTCATCAGAATATAAGGATTTTCTAATTCCACACTCATGTTTTGTTGGTTGGTGACAAAGTAAGGTGAAATGTAACCACGATCAAATTGCATCCCTTCGACCACGGACAATTCGATTTGGAAGGATTGACCTTCTTCGACGGTGATAACACCTTCTTTACCCACTTTTTCCATCGCATCTGCAATCGCTTCACCGATTTCAGGATCGCCATTCGCAGACACCGTTCCCACATTTTTGATTTGTTCTTTGGAAGTGCAAGCTTGGGACAATTTTTTTAATTCTTCCACCGCTTTATTCACACACAAATCAATACCGCGTTTGATTTCCATCGCATTGCGGCCTGCGTGCACGCCTTTCAAACCTTCGTTGATCATATTGGCAGCCAACACAGTTGCCGTGGTAGTTCCATCGCCAGCGATGTCGGAGGTTTGCGAAGCCACTTCTTTAACCATTTGCGCACCCATGTTTTCGAACGAATCTTTTAATTCGATTTCTTTCGCCACGGACACACCATCTTTGGTGACAGTAGGCGCGCCAAATTTTTTATCTAAAGCAACCACACAACCCGCAGGGCCCAGCGTTACTTTAACCGCATCGGCTAAAATGTTCACACCACGTGCAAGCGCTGCACGGGCTACATCACCAAACTGAATTTCTTTTGCAGTCATTTTACTTTTCCTCTATTATCTGTTAAAAAATTAATACTTAACCTTCGATTACCGCCAAGATGTCGTCTTCGCGCATCACCACCAAGGTTTCACCATTCAATTCCACTTCAGTCCCCGCGTATTTACCGAATAAGACTTTATCGTTCACTTGAACAACGGGTTCTTGGACACTGCCATTGTCTAGTACACGACCTGAACCTAAGGCAATCACGATTCCCATCATGGGTTTTTCTTTTGCCGTATCTGGAATCACAATGCCTCCAGCTGTTTTACGTTCTTCTTCTAAACGGCGGACCACCACACGGTCACGTAAGGGACGAATATTTGTTTTTGCACTCATTTGTATTTAACCTCTTCTTAAATAAAATAATCACTGTTGGGAGGTTCATGTATCCTCCATTCCATCGCCCGACTGAGTTCTAGCAGCGACTTCTGTATAAGTGTGGGCATCTCTTGAAAATTCAAGATGTTGACCTCCATTTTTTGAAAAATTGTGTTAGTATGAACCATCTTAAAGCAAAATAGGCCTTTTGATGCTCAAATTCAGAACGATATCTCGGATAGGATGGTTTTTTTTACTCTTCTTATTACCGCTAAAACCCTTAGCTGCTGCTGATTTTTTAAACAACAGTCCTATCACCGTCGACAAAGCCTTCAAACTCTCTTTGAGCCTCAATTCCGATCAAACTGTACGCACTACTTTTGTGGTAGAAAAAGGCTATTATCTGTACCGTGACCGCTTTCATTTTACCCTCCTTGGAACCTCTCCCTTCAACATCACGCCACTGAATTGGCCTAAAGCAGAAAAACGTTATGATGAGATATTGGGTGATTACGATGCTTATTCGAGCACTCTCATTTTAACGCTGCCACTGCCTAAAAACAGCCTGCACAGTACATTTGAAATTCAATATCAAGGCTGCAGTAAAGCGCATTTTTGTTATCCCCCACAAACACGCACTTTCAATTTAAATTTTGCGACGGGTGAAGTACAAGAAACCGTGCCTACTTTAGTCGAATCAAAACAAGAAGAATCTCTTTCTGACAACCCGCATTTCATCACTGTATTACTGAGTTATTTTGGTTTAGGATTGCTCCTGGCTTTTACGCCTTGTGTATTGCCTTTGTTGCCGATTTTGTCGGGTATTATTTTAGGACAAGCAACTACCCTTAAAACCGCGCGCGCTTTCTACTTATCCCTTGCTTATGTGATCGGTATGTCGGTAATTTACACGCTTGCGGGTGTATTATTTTCTTTATTGGGTTTAAGTTTGCAAGCTGCTTTTCAAACGCCGTGGATGATCGGTTTTTTAAGTGCGGTATTTCTGGCTTTAGCGATTTGTTTATACCTCGGTCACGATCTGCGTTTACCTCAAAAGTGGACACACAAAATAGCTTCGCTCAGTGAACATCAAAGCCGCGGCGATTTTTTAAGTATTGCGGTGATGGGCGCACTGTCTTCCCTCATTGTTTCGCCTTGTGTCAGCGCACCTTTAGTCGGCGCCTTGACCTACATCAGCCAAAGTCAAAATCTGTGGTTAGGGGGTGCTGCTTTATTTTGTTTAAGTCTGGGAATGGGTTTACCGTTGATCGCGTTCAATACCTTTGGCGCACATTACATTCCTAAAACAGGAGCCTGGATGTTGGGGCTCAAAAAATGTTTTGCTTTTATTTTTTTAGGCTTAGCCATTTATTTAGTTTCTCGGCTATTGCCGCCTACGCTTCCCTTATTATTATGGGGCACTTTTTTATTATTTGCAGCTTATAATTTAAATGTTTACACTAAAGCTAAAAAAAGATTTTTTCGTCTCAGAAAAACTTTTGCGGCGCTGTGCAGTATTTATGGTCTATTGATGATCGTCGGCGCGAGTTTGGGGCATACCAATCCTTGGTTACCCCTGAAAAATCATATGGTCTACAAAAATTCTCTTTCTTTCATGACCGTTACCACGCCGAATACCTTAAATGCTGCGATTCAAAATTCAAGCGACAAACCAATACTCATTGATTTTTATGCTGACTGGTGTGCGTCTTGTCAAAAACTAAAGCGGTCTTTCGAAAAAGCTGAAATCGCTTCCTTGTTAAAACAATTTAATTTGGTGCGAGTCGATATCACAGAATCCAATAGGGATACTAAAGCCTTACAACAAACTTGGCATGTCATCGCACCACCCATGCTGTTCGTCGTTAATCAAGATGCAAAACAGTTGATCCCGCCGATCGTAGGAGCGGTGAATACACAGGTATTGAAAACGCAGCTGGAGAACGGATTGAAAGTTCAGCAATGACTTTATTTAAAGTTTTTTTCTACTTCTGCTAGAAGTTCTCTAACAGAGTTTAAAGGCAGCCCCATCACTGAATAAAAACACCCTTCTATTTTACAGATAAATTGTCCAATCCAACTTTGAATACCATAGGCACCGGCTTTGTCTTGATAATCGCCACTGGCCAAGTAATGGTGTATATCTGCATCGGACATGTGTGCAAAATAGACAGTAGTTGTGTGGGTGACAATTTTTTCATAAGTCAAATGCTTTAAACCAAGACTGGTAATAACTTGATGGCTACGACCGGAGTAACTTTTTAACATGGAAAAAGCGTGTTGATAATCTCGCGGTTTACCCAATATGGTTTTTTCTAAGACCACTTCTGTATCGGCACACAATATAGGTAAGATCTTTAATCCTCGACTTAACATAGCATCCCCGGCGGCAATTAACTTTTCTGCGGTGATGCGCCGCGAATAGGTTTCTGGTGTTTCCTCCGGTTTTTTTTCTTCAGGTATGTCGATGGACAGAATTTCAAATTCAATGCCCATTTGCTGCAATAATTTTTTTCGCCTTGGACTTTTAGACGCTAAGTAAATTTTCATTTCAGATTACATCTAAATATTGCAGGATATCTATTCGGCATCATGGGAGATTTACGTTCTCCAATTTTTTTACAGCCCATTTTGAGATAGAACCCTTCTGCATAGGGATCGCTCCATAAAAGAAAAAATTGATCCTTATAACTTTTTGCGGTCTCAACACAATGTTCCCACATTATTTTTCCAATTCCTTGACCGATATAATCTGAATGCATAAAAAAATTATCTAGCTCCAATTGATCGTCTTTATTTCGTGAAAAACTATACATTCCAACAGCATTTTCTTCTAATGAAGCAACGTAAGTGCTTTGCCGACTAATATAGTCAGGTGTTAAGCCAAAATTTTCCATGAATTTTTTCATAAAATCTATATCATATCCCCAATAGGCTTTGGAGGCTTTCATTATACCATTCAAAAATTCCAAATCACTATTCAATGCTATTCTTGTCTTCATTATAAAACCTTTGTAAAGATATATTCCTGTTATCGATGATTTTCTATTTTCTCGTGCCTAATATCAAGAAGACAATATAGAATTGATCGCCTCGCTTTTTTCTTTCGACAATGAAGTCAAGGGCAAAGTCGACAAGGCTAAAGTTTTATATAAATGGCTCATCATTTTATTCGTATCTTCAAGTGCCGCAATGTGTTTTTCTATCGTTTTGAGATCGCCCCGTTTTAATGGGCCTGTTAGTGTTTTTTCAGGAGATTTTATTTTTTTTAAATTGTTCAAAGTATCAGACATCAAACTAATCATTATTTCAAAGGCTATTTCGTCTGAAACACCGGCTTCTTTTAAACAATCCAAGTTCGCTTTGCTGAGCGTAATCAGATAATTCGAGGCAAAAACGCCTGCGGCATGATAAATAGCTTTTTTGTGACCATCGATAAAATAAGTGATTGACCCTATCGCATCAAATAGATATTTTAATTTTTCTGTGACTTCTGGATCCCCTTCTATTGAACAAAAAGTACCATGATAGTGTTGCACACCGAATTGTGGGTCGGCAAAATTTCGCGCGGGATGAACACTGGCGATAAAACAATGTTTCGATTTGACCACATTTAAAATCGTCGAAGAAAGCGCGCCACTGCAATGCAATACAATACTCTTTTCTTTAAGATGGCCGATAGAAACCAGCTTAGAACAGAGAGATTCAATTAAATCATCTGGTGTGGTGATAAACGTGATATCCGCTTCGGGCAATTCTTCTAAACTAGAAAACGGAGTGCCTTGCCCCATGAAAAGAACGGCCTCTTTTGCGCTGTCATAAGAACGATTCACAACACCCAGGATCTTCCCAATATTATTTTGAACCAATAATTTTCCGATGGTTTTTCCTAAATGCCCCGCGCCAATGAAATTAATAGTGGCATTCATCATTTCGATAATCTCCAGGCTTTTTGAATCCACTCCAAGGAACGCGCTTTGGTTTCAGGTAGAAAGAAATAACAAAATACAAATCCTAAAATACAAACACTCGCATACAATGAGAAAGTCCACACCACACCGAAATACGATAAAATAGATAAAAAACTTGCGGCAACTATAAGATTAGCGGCCCATTGGATCGCAGTGACAATACTCATTGCAAATCCTCTGCATTGCAAAGGGTAAATCTCTGCAATGATAACCCAAAACAACCCCCCTATTCCCAGGGAATAGCCTGCAATGTACGTGATCATCAAAAATAGCAATCCTATTTTTGCTTCTTCTCGATGCACTACATTGGCTAAACCACAACTCAGCAATAATAAACTGACACCTGCAATCGCAAATCCATAAAGCAATAAGCGACGGCGCCCCAGTTTATCGACACACAATAAAGCGATAATACTCATCAAAGTATTGACCACTCCCATAATGAGCGTCGCAAAAATAGACGCTGTCGTACTTTCAAAACCCAATTGATTAAATAAAATAGGGCCATAATACATCACGGTATTAATCCCTACAAATTGTTGCAAAACACCCAATACCACACCGATCATCAAAACTTTACGCCAAGGTTGATAGAATAAATCACGCCATTTAAATTCTGTTCTATTTAAGGTATCCGCTATTTCTTCAAATTCACTGTCTATATCGGTATGGCCTCGCAATCGACTTAAGGTTTTTTTAGCTTTTTGAACTTGACCTTTCAATACCAACCAACGCGGTGAAGTGGGTAGCAATAAAAGTCCTAAGAGCAACAGTACGGCTGGAATCAAGCCCGAACCCAACATAAGACGCCAAGATTGGGTTTGCGCTAAACCATAATCCACCAAAAAAGAAATCGCTTCTCCACTGGTGATCATAACCACACTCAATAAAACCAATGCGCCCCGTTTATTCGCGGGTGCCATTTCAGAAATAAATAAAGGCGTAGTATAAGAAGAAATTCCAATGGCCAATCCAATGATTAAGCGCCCTAGCATCAAGATCCACACTTGCCAAGCCATCATGGCCAATATCGTACCGACGATGAAAAATAAAGCGGACAATAACAACATGAAACGGCGTCCAAAACGATCGGCTAAGAGGCCACTGCATAAAGCACCTAACAAAGCACCTAACACCACACTCGAAACCACCCATTCTGAATAGAGCGTATTCAATGCGAAGGTATCTTGTATGAAAATAATCGCTCCCGAAATAACGCCGGTATCATAACCAAACAAAAACCCACCTAGAGCTGCAATAGAGGCTACCACCCATAAAAAATAACTCTCTTTAGTATCAACCATCTACCCATCCTTGGTAAACGCAATGCGCCTCACCTTCCATCCAAACTGAAGCCTTAGGATCGGACCAATGAATCACCAATTCACCGCCAGGTAATTGCACCTTGACAGGACTGTGACAATCGCCATCGCGAATGGCAATCGCTGCTGCGGCACAAGCACCACTGCCACAAGCCAAAGTTTCACCCACCCCGCGTTCGTAAACACGCAAAGCCAATTGATGCATATTTAAAATTTGCATGAACCCAACATTAGTTTGTCTTGGAAAATCTGCATGCAGGCAAAGGGCTTGTCCGACGGTAGCCACCGACGCATTTTCCAGATCTTGCACTTTCAATATGGCATGCGGATTTCCCATGGATAAAGCTGAAAATCGATGCATTTCGCCCTTTAAGACAATATCGTAATGTGTTTGTGCTGCTCTGTTTAAAGGCACCGCTTCTGGAAGAAAATTGGGACAACCCATATCCACAGTAAAGCGATATTCTGAAAGCCTTTTGACAGTGCTAACCCGATTGCCCGTTTTCAAATAGATGGCTTGCATCGGATCCACTTTACTGTTCATACAAAGATATAGGGCCACTGCACGTGCACCATTTCCACATTGTTCTGCCTCAGTACCATCGGCATTGTAAATGCGATATTCAAATTGATTCGCATCGTGTTTTCGAATCGCCAACAGTTGATCAAACCCAATACCTGTATAGCGATTCGATAATTTTTTGATTTTTTCTTCACGCCACAGAGAGGGATTTTCATCGAGATCCAACAAAACAAAATCATTGCCCAAAGCTTGCATTTTAACAAAAGCGTGGGGTTTTTCTGGAAGCAATAAATCCTGGACTGTTTCACGTCGACGAATCAAGGTAGCTTTATTCTTATAAACCAAGATTTCTGCGGCACGTCCCCGCGCATTGTACTGAGAACTCATGCTAAAACCATATGCACCTACAGTGCGTATGGCAATGAAATCTCCGGGCTGAATCGCAAGCAATCTCGATTTCCCCAGAAAATCGCTGCTTTCACACACGGGTCCCACCAAATCTACCAAAATTTCTTTTTGCTGCGTTTTTTTCACCGGAATGATTTTATGATGCGCATCGTATAACGCCGGACGCATTAAATCTGTCATGCCTGCATCTAAAATCGCAAAGGTTTTGCTTTCCGTTTCCTTCAAATATTCTACTTTTGCCACTAAAATACCGGTATTGGCCACGATCACGCGACCCGGCTCCAACCATAAGGTCAAAGGATAAGGCGCTTCTTGTTTTAAGCGCGTTAAAATCGCATCAGCATAGGCTGTTAGCGTCGGTGGATTTTCTGTATCGTAACACACCCCTAAACCGCCGCCGATATCAAGGTGTTCCAAAAAAATCCCTTCTTTTTTTAAAGACTGTATCAATTGCAAGACACAAGTCAAAGCTTCTTCGAAAGGTGTTAATTCCAAAATTTGCGAACCGATGTGACAAGCGATACCGACGGCTTTTAATGCCGGTAATTGTTGGATGGTTTTATAAACGGCAAGCACTTCATTTTTATTAATACCAAATTTATTGCTGGCCAACCCCGTAGAAATATAAGGATGCGTATCGGCTTTAATGTCAGGATTGACACGCACTGCCACTGAAGCGATTTGTCCGATCGATTGCGCAATTTCGTTGATGCGTTCTACTTCAGGAAGTGATTCCACATTAAACACGGCAATGTTTGCGATGAGTGCTTGTCGAATTTCGCTTTCGGTTTTTCCCACACCTGAAAATACGATTTTTTGTGGATCGGCACCCGCTTCCAAAACTCGTGCCAATTCACCTCCAGACACAATATCAAAACCAGCGCCCAAATTCGCCAATATTTTTAAAAGACTCAAATTGCCATTGGCTTTCACCGCATAACAAATGCGATGTGGATGTTTTTTGAAAGCCTCTTCTATGACACGCCAGTGTCGTTCTAAAGTTTGTTGGGAATAAACGTAACAAGGTGTACCATATTGCTGAACGATCTCACTCACCGAAACTTCTTCGGCATACAGTGTATTATCCTTATAGACGAAATGATCCATGCAACACCTCTAATACGCTCTAGCAAAAACCACCTTTCGTTGTGTTTTAGCGCCTGTGAAAATACACACGCCTTCTTGATCACCTTGTTCTAATGGAATACACCGCGCACTCACTTTAAGCGGTTTTAAATAAGATTCTATTTCCGGCGTATCTACGGCATAGCAAGACGCAAAGCCCGTTATGCCTTCTTTTTCTTCTGCGAAATAAGCTTGGAATTCAGCCAAACTCGAAACAGACACACTGCGATCACGTCTATAAGCTTCCGCACGAACAAACAAAGCACACTGCATTTCTTCTAATGTTTCTGATATCGTATCGGTTAACACGGAAATTTTTTGGCTGAATCTCGCTTTAACATCTTGATCGCGTCGATACAAAGAGACTGCATTTTCGGCAATATCTCTAGGACCAATCTCTAATCGAATCGGCACGCCTTTTTTAATCCACTGCCAATTCTTCTCACCTCCTGCAATATCGCGATTGTCAATGTGTACTCGTAAAAATTCATCACGCCACCGGAGTTTCTTTAATTGTTGTTCTAAGCTCGCGCAAAAAGATAAAACAGCTTCTTTGTCTTCTTCTTTTTTGTAAATAGGCAATATCACAATCTGATGGGGAGCCAATTGCGGTGGCAACACCAAACCATTGTCATCGCTGTGCGTCATGATTAAGCCACCAATTAAACGCGTCGATGTTCCCCAAGACGTAGTCCACACATGTTGTATTTGTCCTTGTTGATCCGTGAATTGAATGTCATATCCCTTCGAAAAATTTTGTCCCAAGAAATGCGAAGTACCTGCTTGCAAGGCTTTGCCATCTTGCATCATCGCTTCCATGCAATAGGTGTTCACGGCACCGGGAAAACGCTCAGACTCTGTTTTTTCACCGACAATAACGGGCATGGCCAAAGCACCTTCCACAAATTGGCGATACACTTCTAACATCTTTAAAGTTTCTTCCACAGCTTCTGCTGCTGTGGCATGTGCTGTGTGTCCTTCTTGCCATAAGAATTCAGAAGTGCGTAAAAATAACCGCGTGCGCATTTCCCAACGCATCACATTGGCCCATTGATTCAATAACAAAGGCAAATCTCGATAGGATTGTATCCATTTGCTGTACATCGTTCCGATAATGGTTTCACTGGTCGGACGAATCACATAAGGTTCTTCCAATTCACCATCGGGTTTTAAACCGCCCTGACCATCGTCTATCAAACGATGGTGTGTCACCACCGCACATTCTTTAGCGAATCCCTCTATATGTTTGGCTTCTTTCTCCAATTGACTTAAGGGAATCAACAACGGGAAATAGGCATTAACGTGTCCGGTTTCCTTGATACGTTCGTCCAAAATCTTTTGCATGCGTTCCCAAATCGCATAACCCCAGGGTTTAATCACCATGCACCCTCGTACCGGCGATACTTCGGCCAGATCTGCTTCTCGAATAACTTGCTGATACCATTCTGGATAATTTTCTTGCCGTGTGGGCTGAATTGCGCTTTTTTGCATGATCGACCTAAATGTAAAACAATAGAGATAGTTGTATTATTATACAAATAAATTGAAATAATTACAATATCACGAAATTGTCAATTAACCGTATGCCATGGCATTCCACCGCAACAAATAAGCGGTTGAAATGTGTTTCTAAGTATTCTACGTGCAATCCAGCTTCTTCTAAACGACGCTGAATTGCGCCAAGATCATCAAAAGATCCACTGCGCAGCAATTCAGCGAAACGATGCGCGAGTGGTAATTGCTCAGCAGTGAATCGTTGATTGCGAGAACTCAAGGGTAGACCTGAAGCTTCACGTATGGTTTCACATGGAATAACCTCAACGTCTAAAAAATAATTTCGTACTAATGCTTGGATTAACTCACATTGTTGAAAATCTTTTTCGCCAAAATACACCCGATGTGGTTTAACCCATTGCAATAATTTCATCACCACCGTTAATACCCCACTGAAATGGCCTGGCCGTACTTTACCCTCTAGAATTTGGCTTAAAGGATGGTGTGGAACAATCGGCATTTGATTGCCTTCTGGATACAAATCTTTTTCCTCAGGGACGATCACTGCATCCACTTCGTAGGTTCTGGCAATGTCGATGTCCCTTTCCAATGTTCTAGGATAATGCTGATAATCTTCTGCTTTGTTAAATTGTGTGGGATTCACAAAAATACTTAAAACCAGAAAATCGTTTTCCGCGCGTGCTCTTTTCAATAAACTTACATGCCCTGCGTGCAAAGCGCCCATAGTGGGAACAAAACCAATTCGAATACGTGATGGTAAAGCTTGCCTTACTTTGATCCAATTGGCGTAATGAGTGTAACTATTCATGAGAAAATTCCTCAGTCGGATAGGCTTTTTCTTTGACTTCTTTGACATACTGATTCAGTGCTTCTAAACAAAGATGTTGACCTGACATAAATTTTTTGACAAATTTGGCGTTGAACGTACTTAATCCCAATAAATCGTGTAATACCAAAATTTGACCGTCGGTGTGTAGACCAGCACCAATGCCGATGGTAGGAATAGACAAAGTGTTCGTAACGGTTTGTGCGAGGGCCACAGGCATGCATTCTAAAACAACTGAAAAAGCGCCAAGGGCCTCTAAACTTTTGGCGTCTTCCAACAATCGATTTTGTGAATTTTTTTCGCGTCCTTGTATTTTAAAGCCTCCTAAACCATGTACGTGCTGAAGCGTTAATCCCAGATGTCCCATCACGGGAATGCCTGATTCCACTAAATGACGAATCAGCATTTCATTACCCCGTACACCTTCTATCTTGACGGCTTGTGCGCCGGCTTGAATTAAAGCTTCTACCGCATTTAAACTTTGATCGAGTGATTTTCTGTAACTGAGAAAAGGCATGTCAACGATTAAGAATTTTTTTTGGTTTAAGCCTCTGGCCACTGCACACGTATGCAGCACCATCATGTCCATCGTTGCATAGGTGGTGTCTGGATAACCATGCATCACCATCGCAGCACTATCGCCGACTAAAACAGCGTCTATTTCGCTGTTTGCAATGATTTGAGCAGACGTATAATCGTAGCAAGTCACCAAAGTGATTTTAGTCTGCTCTAATTTGGCTTTCTGAAAATGGTGGATGTTACGCATGACAAACCTCGCAAGTGGTTGATAAATAATATTTAAATGGCTTTAAGTTAGGGTGTAGGGTGGGGAATTGTAACATATTTATAAAATAATGTACGACTCTAGGGCTTGTTTACATTTGGTTGGTCGAAGCGAAAAATGAGTAAGGCCGGTCAAAATCAAGACATTGACAAGAAAAAGTTTTTTACTTAATATCCCAGCTCTTAGCGATGGGCGCTAGGTGAATTACAATGAATAACGAAGGAGAGAATAATTATGTCTAAATTATTTAAAATCACATTCTTACTGAGTGCTTTTATCGCAACGACTTGCCAAGCAGCCTCTGATGGTCTTTATACAGGCGTGCAATTGGGTGGGGCAGGCGCGATACTTGCGGGTGGTGGCGTCTACGGCCGTCTGTTATTAGGCGAACAAGTGAATCGCTTTTTTGCATTTGAAACAGGTGCCACCCTATTACCCCATACCAATAGCGGCGGCGGTTGGATACACGGAGAGGCAGGGAAAGCCTATACGGTGGATGGCGATGTAAAGCTGATGTTGCCCCTTGGCAGTCGTTTTAATTTGTATGCCAAAGCAGGTCCTTCCGTTGGATACGTAGAAGCGGATAGCAAAGGCATGGCATTGTTGGCAAATGCGTCTGTCGGTATGAATCTGGATTTGACGAAACACGTTTCTACCGATCTGTCTGTGGGAACACTATTCGGTCAGCGGGATTTTGCAGATGCTTTTATCGGACTGGGTATGAGCTATCATTTTGCTTAAAAAATAAGAAATAGAAACCACGCAAAAAATCAGCGCGCGACTAAGTTCGCGCGCTAAAATTGCGATTTATTCGTTGCTGCTGTTATCATCGCTGTCACTGGAAGTACCATCCTCAGAATCATCATCGTCCATCATATTGCTGTCGTTGGCATTCGCATTATTATCTTGTTGCTCTTGCTGCGCACCAAAAGCAGAATAATTGTCCGTGCTGGCTGCTTCATCGTTGATTTGCGCAGGAGAATCGGTTTGATCTACGGCATCGTCATTGACTAACCCTCCTGCTGCTGAAGTCCCCGCATCCGCAAACATGGGTCTTGCATCTGCGGTTAAAGCAGCAAAACCCAATTGACTGAAACTCAATAAGGCTATAGCCGATATCAATACGCTTTTTGATTTCATACAGAATCTCCTTGATGGTTTAAGTTGACCCCATACTGCATTCTATAATTTTGGATAGAAGCGAGCACAGTAGCCAAGTGTTGATCGCGTGCCACATAGACCAATAAATCTTCCAATGCGGCTATCTTTAAAACGGGTATTTTATAGGTATTTTCTATCTCTTGTATAGCCGATAACTCTCCTCTTCCTTTTTCTTGTCTGTCCAACATCACCACCACCCCGCCGACGGTAGCGCCCGCGCTTTGAATCAAACCCATGGTTTCTCGTATCGCAGTGCCTGCAGTAATCACATCGTCAATAATCAACACACGCCCAGCAAGGGGCGCACCGACCCACAAAGATTTTTCACCGTGATCTTTCATTTCTTTACGATTAAAAGCATAAGGCACTTCTTTTTGATATTCCTCTGACAATGCTATGACGGTAGCACACACCAGCGGAATGCCTTTATACGCCGGCCCTACCAACATATCAAAATCCATCCCGGACTGCTCAATGGTCTTCGCATAGAAACGGCCTAGTTGTGCTAAACACTTTCCCGTATTAAAATGACCCGCATTAAAGAAATACGGACTGATGCGTCCGGATTTCAGAGTAAATTCACCCCAGCGCAAAGCTTGATGCTTCAGCGCATAAGCAATGAATTCTTGCTGTAGAGAAAGGCTCATATTCACTCCAAATGAAACGCATTATAACACTAAATGTAAATGGCATCCGCAGTGCCGCTAAAAAAGGCTTCTACGCTTGGCTCGCGAAGCAAGACGCTGACGTCATTTGCTTACAAGAAGTGCGCGCAGAAGCCACTCAATTGACAGACAGTGTATTCTGGCCCGAAGGTTACCATTGTCATTATTTTGCGGCGCAAAAAAAGGGTTACAGTGGTGTGGCACTTTACAGCAAAGAAATTCCGCTAAAAGTAGAATTGGGTTTGGGACACGAACTCTTTGATGCGGAAGGCAGAAGTCTTTGCGTGGAATTCAATCATTTTCAAGTCGCTTCTTTGTATTTCCCTTCTGGAACCAGTGGTGAAGGCCGACAAGATGTAAAATATGCTTTCTTAGATTATTATTTTGAACATTTAAAGAAATTATTGTCCTCTAAAAAAAGCGCCATTCTTTGCGGGGATTGGAATATCGCGCATCAAAACATAGACTTACGAAACTGGCGTAGCAATCAAAAAAATTCGGGATTTTTACCCGAAGAACGTGCCTGGCTAACTCAAGTCATTGATCAATTAGGCTTTATCGATACCTTCAGAAAATTACACCCTCAAACAGAAGAATATACGTGGTGGTCCATGCGCAATCGCAGTGCTTGGGAAAAAAACATTGGGTGGCGTATAGACTACCAAATCGTCACACCCGACCTCGAAAAAAAAATTTTACACGCAAGTATTTATAAAGCTGAAAGATTTTCCGATCATGCGCCCGTCGTGGTCGATTACGATTTGTGAAAATAAAAAAGATCGCCTATGCTTAGAGTTACCATGCTGTTTGAAGGACTCGTTCATGTTCTCTAAATACCATGCCGCTACGCGCACCGTTTTATTGATAATGAAAAGCCATCTCTGTGATTGAGTGAGCTCTATTTTTCGGCTCACTCAACACCTTAACAAGGAGGAAATGAAAATGTCACTGCATCCCCACGTTTTTGATACCTTCTACGATCATGTTACCCAAACGGCTGCTCAATTAGAAGAAATTGGGGCTGATCTCTATGCTTTGGAAAGTTTTATTTCACTGTCGCAAGACAATTCGGATTTAAAATTATACCAATCGCATTGTCAGCGACTCGAAGCAACGATTTACACCTTGCACGAAAAAATAGGTTCTTGGCAACACCAAGCAAGACACAGTCGCTCGCATTTGCCCACGCAGAAATACAATACTCAGGCTTTCCAATTGGATGAAGCACTGATGTTAGTCGATGGCTATCTTCTGAATTTATGTCAGTACGAAGAAAAAATCATGCGGTTACATCAAATGATTTTGGATCAAAAAGCAGGCTTTACCTTACCGCAAGAAATGCTTAATGATGAAGCACCCGAGTTGGCGTAGGCCGCGGCATCTACAGTTATCGATGGACAGGAGTGTTTAATATGTTGAATAACGCCACCTGTCCATTTCATTTCAAATCCAGCGACATCCAAAGAATGGGTTTTATGATTGTAAGACGCTTCCACCCAACTCTTAATAGGAGGTTTTTCTTCATTGTAATAAAATACTTTTTTGAACTGAACACCATAACTTTTTTCCATTGCTTCGACATAGTCTTCAGGCGATTCATACATCAGAGTAAAGGATCGCTTTGTAAAGAAAAAATAATAACTGCTTGAAGGATTGTCCTTAATTTTATCTATAGTTTGTGGGTTTTCAGCTACTGCAGAACCCTCATTATGCGCCATAAAACTTTCATCATCGTTTATTAATCCAATAACAAGATGACAACCATTTATAGCGCCAGAGCGTAAAATATCATCTTTCACCTTAGAAGTTTGAACTCCGTAGACAACTGAGTCACAAGCATCGTCGATCGTATAGTTTGATATAGTTTCTGTAGTTGAACTTTCTAATTCTTGAAAATTTATTTTGGGCTGTTCTGACAAAGATTTAAAAAACATGGGGTTATCTCTGTGAAAGATACTAATTTTTATAAAACGCCACGGAAAAAAGTTAAATCCGTGGCGTAAAAGACAGGCGCTTAGAGCATATCGTATAATTTTAACTTCTTACGCAAAGTCCCGCGGCTTAAGCCTAATAACTTAGCAGTCAGTGATTGATTGTTGTTGGTGTAAACCATCATTTTACGCAATAAAGGTTCTTCTACTTCACGCATCACCATGTCATACACTTCGCTGGGTTTTTGATTACCCAATTGACCGAAATAATTTTCCAAGGCACGGGCTACGCTCTCGCGCAAAGAAATAGCACCTGCCGCTATAGCATCAACAAATTCTGGCATCTTAATAATCCTCTTATAAATCAATAACATACGAACAAAAATTGAACAATTTTATCGAATGAACGACAAAATCTCGCTCTATTCCTGAGTATCCAGAGCATATTATGCACAAATCAAGATAAAAAATCAAGTAGCATTGCCGATTTTTTGGTATTTTTATAAAAAATTCTTTTAGGACTAGAGCGGGAGGGTCAAACCGGCAGCAAACGCAGCTGGGGGTTCTTCCCATATTCTGTCAAAATAAGGGTAGCTAGCTCTTCGATAATGCCTTCCGTTTCAGCAGAAGTGACATTGCCTGTTTCTACCCGCAATTTTTCCATGCGCGCTTCCAGCCACTGGGTAGCTGTCCCTGAAGGGAATATTTGAGCCAAAACCTGCCGAGCCTTAGCAGGCCCCAAACGATGGTACAAAATTTGTCTTAATTTGGCATCCTCGGCCGTGGTACTAAAAGCCCACAATTCCACCGGTCCTAAGGTTGCGGTTAACAATTGCGTATTCATGCCGGATTTGGTGGCAAATTGCGCCAAGAAAGTAGCGCCACCTTCTCTGGGGCCGTGCACGCGACGTGACAACGCAAATTGCGCCGTTTCCGATAAGCCAAAAATTTCAGCCGTTCTTTTGACCGATTGCTGCGGTCCTGCATCCATGATAAAAACGGAAGTGGCAAATTCGACCATCACGGGATCAAAATCGTCGACGGATTGTGAAATCAATGCCACTTGAACTTTCCATTTTCGACCTTCTCGCATATCCACCAATACTTGTTCACGAATAGCGCGCGTTTTGGCGGTACGGTGAAATTCATCGTACACCAAGCGCTTAGGATCTTCGCGAATTTCACTGATGCGTTGTTGATGGTATTGCTTGTAGGCTTCCGGCATTTCGGTCACAGAAGCTTCCGTTAAATAAAAATTTCGCGCTGTGACGTGTCGGGCCAACATATACATCACACCGGTTTGTCTATCGGCAGCCCCACCGCCAATACGCGCCACTTCATCCAAATCCAAAGACACAATGCGCGCATCGCCTAAATCAAATTGCGTGATCCGCGATAAAATCGGGTATTCCCGCACAGCACCAGACACCATACGCGAGAAAGAATCGATCAAACTCTCGCCAGTAGGCGCTTTAATTTCACCAAATAAATCCACCACAGCATGCGATCGGCAAATGGAGGCGGCATCGGCTAATAAAGGCATTGCGTGACGTTGGGCCAACATGGCTTCATGTGCAAATCCCGCTAAAAATAAGGCGTCGGTCACTTCCCACCAGGTGGTGTGTGCATCGCGCACAAAATCCATTTCTTCTAAGATACTATCGACAATGAATTCCAAGCCCGGTGTATAAGTATAAGGATTTCCTCCTTCGGCCAAGGATTTATACAATTCATCCACAATCATGCCCGCCATATCAGCCATGGCGTCATAAGGATTTTCTGCACCCAAAGGCGTCACCAAAAGCGTGAGAAAATTCACTAAAAAGCTGCGCTCAAGTGGCATGGGATAGCGACACCCCAATTGCGTATCAAAAGGATTAATGGCGTATTCGGGTGTCATACGCAAACGATGGTATTGCACCCAATGTTGATTTTCTTTAGGCAAAGCTTCGCGGACTAAAGAAATCAAACCACTGCTAGAAGGTCCTATGTCAACAATGGCAATACGCGGTAAGCGTTTTAAACCGCTGGATAAACACAAAGCCAAATTGATGGCATTCGATAAAACCGATTTACCCGAACCAGGCCTTGCATAGATCAAATCAATCCACGTCGTTTGTTGCGTCGACCCGGGATGATAAGGCCAAGGTTTGCCATCGGGCGAACGAAATAAAATAGCGCCCACACGCCACTGAGAAGCAGGCCGGGTAAAAGGCAACATCGTTACCACATCCGATAAAGGCGCTAAACTGGGCGGCGCATCGCTGTTGCCATACACAGCCAACATACTGGACACAGCGCCACTAAAAGGATCACCCGATAATTCCGTCACATCACAAGTTCCCCAACCCTGAATGGCTTTGGCCAATTGTGCGATACGCGTACGCAATACACGCGGCTCATCCGCCGGCGCCCAAGTACTTGCAGCGACGCGCAAACGAACCACTGCATCTTCACTGTTTAATTCCATTTCTTGCAATTGAACAATACTGTCGTGCAACAGACGATTTTGATTCGAAGAAAAAGCCAAAATCGCCGTGACTAATTTTTTAAAATTGGTTGCACTGGTCAATCCTTTACTTTCAATTAAAAAGGAAATGCGCCAAGGAATGTGTGTGGGCAAAGTGCGACGCAACAAAGCCGTGAAAGACTGTACTTCTTTTGGAAACAAATAAATAAACACACTGCTGTAAATCAAATCGCCGATACGAACGGTTCGCAAATCCATGCGTTCACCATCTCGCACAAACAATTGATCGGCTAAAGTCGGATACATGACATTCGATATGTCATACGGAAAGCGATCGGAAGCGCGTTCTGGAATTTTATCTCCCGGCAAACAAGGTGACCAATGCTTATCGGTAAACAATGCATCGATACTCATGCGCACTTGCCGCAAAGCTTCATGCACTGGCAATATATTTAATTGTAAACCCAAACTCGATAAATCATTTAAAAATGAACGTACAAAGGAATCGTGGGCATTTTTAAGCTCGGGGATAGCTGCAATCAGATTTTGCGTATCATTAAAAGCCGGAATTTGATTGGCTTTCATTTGCTTTCGCTTATCCCGCAATATGCTTTTGACCTGATCGTTACTTAACAAATAGGGACGAGTCCACAATACAAAAAAAACCGTTTCATGCGCACAATAATTCGATAAATTGTTTTCACGTTCATCCAGCAAATCGGTTAAAGCTAAGTCCAAATGCTGTGCGGTTTGCCTTGCGGGCAATAAAATATTTCTAATTTCTTCTCGTACAGCGTCTTTATCATAACTAAAAACACATTGAACACTGTGCCCCAAACGAGAAAAACTGGTCATTAACGATTGCCAAATACCACGGTGCAAGAGTTCAAATTCCGAATCGCCTACCAATCCATTGACACCCTGCATGCGCACAATCGTCAATAAGGAGCCATCCTTAGCCACCAAAGTGTGCTGATCTTCCGCCGTTTCCAACACGCAATAAGAATGGGTTGTTTGACGCACACCCAGACTCACCCACGACAAGAGCGTATCAAACATATCCAGCAGATAATTCATTGGATTCACAAATACATACTCCCTATTCCGCCACGGTTTTTAAGCGCTGTGCAATACTGTCCTTTTCCGCTAACCAATCGTCTATTTCTTGTTTGAAACAAGAACGCAAAGGCAACAAACGCAATTTATTCAATAACTCTGCGGGCGTTTTTTTATGATTACGCTGATAATCTATCAATACTTTACCAAAATGATCGGGTTGGCTCATTCCCTCACCCAATTGCGTTTCTACTAAAGTAGCACGGTTCCGCAAAGCTTGATAAATATTTTGTGCGGTGTCTTTGTAGTCGCCACTTTCTTCCATCGCTTGCAATAAGACATGACTTAAACCACACAATTTATTTTGAGACAATTCCGGTAAAAAAATTAAGACCCCACCCCCATAATAATCTGCTGCCAAACCGTTTAAAAATTGGCATTGTGCACAAAAAATACAGGCCGTAACAAAGTTCGACCGTTTATTATGGTCGTAATTATAATCCTTATTGACAATTTCCATGTGTTTTGTCGACTGAAAACCACAGTATTGACAAGTATAGTGATCCTGCGCCCATACTTCTGCCGCCAATTTTTGAAAAACGGGGTGTTTTTTACGCGCCAAAAAAGCTTGAAAATTGACCGCTGAGGCTTGTAAAGTTAATTTAAGCACAGTGTATCCTAGTCAAAAAGTTCATGGATAGATGAATAATAATACTAACAGGTAAATAGCGGATTTACCATATCTTATCCTGTCATCCCTGCGAAGGCAGGGATCCAGGTTTTTTTCGCTGGATCCCTGTTTTCGCAGGGATAACAACATAGTCGTGAATAATCGTCAATGCCGGCTTTAGCCACACCGTAAACATTTCTGGTTTTTGAGATAAAGCACTTTGTAATTCATCTAAGGGCCACCAACGATAATCGGCAATTTCTTCTGCATTGGGAACCATCTGTTCTGGTTGACCATAGCCTATCAACACGTGATCGATTTCGTCTTCGATAAGCCCGTTTTCCAAAGGCGCGCGATAGTGAAATACCCCGACTTTTTCTAAAGGCAAACTAAAGCCAAATTCTTCTTGCAAACGACGCTGTGCCGCTGCAACAATGCCTTCTCCGGGACTGGGATGACTGCAACACGTATTGGTCCATAACCCGGGAGAATGGTACTTTTCGAAAGCGCGCTGTTGCAACAAAACCTCCCAACCTTGGGATGTTGCCTTCAGCACAAAGACAGAAAAAGCGCGATGACAAAGACCTTGACGATGCGCAGACATTTTCTCCGCTTGGCCAATCACGTTATCGTTTTGATCGACTAGAATAACGTCGGTATGAGATATCAAATTTTTTACCCTCTACGATGCACCAATAAATCCTGACTGTTTCTGCGGCTAGTATACAACACTTTGACACAGTGTGGTAACGGAGTAACACTACTGTACTCTACGCCCTCTTTGATTTTGTGTAATATTGAGCCTCGATAATATCTCGGAAGCTACAAACCAAGAAACATTATCGTCTTCTATCAATAAGATACGGTGGTGAAACGGTAATTCTGGCGCTCCCATCACTGTCCCTTCGGTGTTTAATCTGCTTTCTCTCTGTATAGTTCATTTTTTGACAAAGCGTGTATTTTCCCCAAAAAAGTGGTAAAATTCGACTTTTAAAGAGAGCACCATGGAACAATCTTTCGCACAAGTCCCTATGCGCACCATAGGCCCCGTTAAACTCATCGGCAATGTCGTTGACGATGAAGTCTTAGTCCCCTTGGCGACTTACGAATTGCCTCTATGGCCATCAACCAACCGTGGCGCCAAATTGTCGCGTCAATGCGGCGGTATTTTAAGTACGATCATCGATGAACGCATGACGCGTTCTATTTTATTGGAAGCACCCAATGCCCTGCGGTGTCAAGAAGTGAGTGTCGCTGTTAAAATGCGTCAACCTGAATTGCAAGTACAAATCGCACGCAGCAGTCGTTTTGCAAAACTCATCAACACGCACACACAAATTGTGGGCAATTTATTATTTTTGCGTTTGGAATTTTCTACGGGTGATGCAGCAGGTCACAATATGGTGACACAAGCCGCCGATGAAGTCATGGCGTGGTTATTGGCACAATACACTTTTTTAAAATACGTTTCTATTTCTGGTAATTATTGTACCGACAAAAAAGCAACGGCAGTGAATGGCATTTTAGGTCGAGGTCGTTATGTTGTTGCAGAATTGCTTGTGCCACGTTCGATTTGTATCAGTACTTTAAAAACCACCCCTGAAAAAATAACGGAATTAAATATAAAGAAAAATTTATTGGGAACAATGCTCGCTGGCGGTATTCGCTCTGCAAATGCTCATTTTGCGAATTTACTCTTTGCTTTTTATTTGGCATTGGGTCAGGATGTTGCTAATATTGTCGAAGGTTCTCAAGGTATGGTCTTTGCCGAAGTGCGTGGAGAAGATCTTTATTTCTCTGCAACGCTACCTAATATCATTGTAGGCACAGTAGGCAATGGAAAAGACTATCCTTTTGTACAAAAAAATTTAGAGTTGCTGGGTTGTAACGAAGAACGGCCTGTGGGTGAAAATGCCCGTCGTTTGGCAGCCATCATCGGCGCCACGGTGTTATGTGGTGAAATTTCATTATTAGCCGCGCAAACCAACCCTGGAGAATTGATGCGTGCACACACGACTTTTGAACGACACGCCAATCAGCCCACTTCAGAATCACTCACAATACCATGATGAAAGCGATTGCTCCAGGTAAAATCATTCTATCTGGTGAACACGCGGTGGTATGTGGACAACCTGCTTTGGCCTTTGCCGTGGATCGTTATGCCACCGCTTCTGTTATCCCCCATCCTTCACCGGCGACCATTGTATTCGATCTCTTGAATTTAAAACACCATAAAGACACGACCGTTAAAGCTTTAAAACGTTTTAAATCTCGCTTATCACTCAATTACCATGCTTTTTTACAAGGTGAACTTGGTATCAAAGACGTATTAAAACTGCCACATGAATTATCGCACTTTGCGCTCAGTAATTTCTTAGAAAGATTCAATCATTTTTCAGATGGCGGCATTCACTTAAAAACCGAATCGACCATTCCGATGGGATGTGGCATGGGTTCATCTGCTGCAATGATTTTAGCGGTGAAATTCGCTTTAGCACATCATTTCAAAGAAAACATCGACAAAGAACATTTGTTTCAATTGGCTTTGGAAACAGAGAATTTGCAACATGGCTATTCCAGCGGATTGGATCTGCGTGTTTCTTTACAAGGTGGCGCTCTGGAATACTGTAATGGCCTCTTTGAGCCACTTATCATTCCACAATGGCCTTTATATATCGTGAACACCGGCAGTCCAGAAAGCACCACGGGTGAATGCGTTCTGCACACGCAATCGCTTTTTGAAAAAAGTGCTTTGGCAGAAGAAATCGGTGCTGTGACCAAAGCACTTAAAATCGTCATCATGCAAGATCGTTTTTATGATTTCCAACAAGCAATCCGGCACAACCATCATCTATTAACCACACTGGGCGTTGTTCCAACGACCATACAAGATTTTATTCGTCATATAGAGCAACAAGGTGCCGCAGCAAAAATTTGTGGGGCAGGCAGCATTCGCGGCAACAAAGCCGGTGTGGTACTTATCGCGAGCGAAACAGATCCTCAACTCTGGTGTCAATCTTTTGGATTCGCTGCTGAAAAAATAACGGGAGACAGCCATGGGTTGCGACTGGGTTAAAGTCCGTGCACCAGGCAGCGTGATGTTGTTTGGTGAACACGCTGTTTTGGCTCAAAAACCTGCGATGGTCACTGCCATTGCACAAACTCTACAAATTACTCTTTCAAAACGTGAAGATGCAGTGATTGATATTCAATCGAATACTTTCGAGCCTTATCAAACAACTGTAAAAGATTTAAGGGTTCTTAAACCCTATACTTTTATTTTAGCCTGTTTGAAACAGCACCCCCCAAATTTAACGCAAGGATTAAACATTCACATCGATTCTGAGATCGATCCCACTGTAGGATTTGGAAGTTCTGCGGCAATCACCGTAGCAATGCTCAAAGCACTGCAATCGCTGTTTGATTTAGACATCGACATTTGGCAAGAATCTTGCACAGTCATCCAGCAAATTCAAGGGTATGGTTCTGGTATGGATGCCTTAGCCAGTTTGCACGGCGGAACCCTTTATTACGATCCTAAAACGCAGGAATCTTTCAGTTTAACGCCGCGCACCGATTTGCATTTATT
Source organism: Pseudomonadota bacterium (assembly GCA_021782495.1). Taxonomy (GTDB): domain Bacteria; phylum Pseudomonadota; class Gammaproteobacteria; order UBA1113; family UBA1113; genus VFKP01. The sequence continues at coordinate 212,305 of JAJXUV010000001.1, forward strand.
GTATTGCGGTTATAAAACACCCACGGGCACGGTATTGCAGCAAGTGCGGACTACCTTTGCAAACACACCTGCTTTACTGAAAAATATTTATCAGCGCATTGGCAAAATCGTTCAAAAAGCCAAAACTGCTTGGGAACAAAATGATACCTCCTTATTGGCACAGTGTATGTGCAAGCATCAAGAGTTGCAAAAAAATTTGCACGTCAGCGATGCACACTCTGAAAAACTGTGTCAGTGGTTAGAAGAAAGTGTGAGAGTAGCGGCCGTAAAAATTTCCGGTTCAGGCTTAGGCGATTGTCTGTTGGCTTTAGGGGGTGATTGGTCTCGGGTGGCAGAAACAGAGATCCGCGCCTTACACCCTAGTGCAAGGTATTTCCCATTAATAACCAATCCGACAGGAGCAAGCCTTGTTGAATAAAAGTGACATCATCTCAAAAATATTGTCTGAGAAATCGCGCACCCCTCATTCGGAAAAAGGCAGTGTTTACGCGCCAGCCAATATTGCTTTGTGTAAATATTGGGGGAAAAGAAATGAAATCCTAAATCTACCGATGACTTCCAGCTTGTCTATCAGTTTGCAAGAAAAAGGGTCTCACTTTGCTTTCGAAGTGGTCGATACAGAAGATGTTTTGCATCTAAATGAAAAAATAATTTCTGCAGAAGATCCTTTTTATCAAAATTTATTTTCTTTCATCGGTTTGTTCAGAAAATCTCATTCTCCTCGTTTACACATTCGCATTCATAGCACCATTCCTATTGCCGCTGGATTGGCTTCCTCAGCCAGCGGCTTCGCTTCTGTGGTCAAAGGCTTAGATGCTTTATACGGATGGCACTTGGAACCATGGGAATTGTCCATTTTGGCGCGCTTAGGCAGTGGCAGTGCGTGTCGTTCTATATGGCCCGGATTCGTAGAATGGCAAAAAGGCATTCGTGAGGATGGCATGGACAGTTTCGGTGTTCCCTTAGATCTCACTTGGCCGGCATTGCGCATTGGATTATTGTTGGTGTCTTGCGAGAAAAAAAATATTTCTTCGCGCAAAGCCATGGCGCTCACTCAGGAAAATTCTCCTTTGTATCGAGCATGGCCGAAACAAGTGACACAGGATTTAGATGCAATAAAAATAGCTTTAGCCAACCAAGATTTTAGGGATTTAGGTGAAGCGAGCGAGCGCAATGCCCTGATCATGCATAAAACCATGATGGCAGCCACACCATCCATTGATTACAGCACACCACAAACCCACGAATATGTGCAGCAAATTTGGCAATTACGGCAAGAAGGTTTATCAATTTACTTTACGCAAGATGCTGGGCCCAATTTGAAGCTATTGTTTTTGGAAAATACGGAGGCTGAGGTAGTGCAGGCGTTTCCGCAGATAGAGATTATTCAGCCTTTTTAAGAAGCATATTCTACAAAGAGCCTGTCATTCCTGCGAAAGCAGGAATGACAGTATCGTTAAGTGCAAACGATATATACTTTCCCTCCTCCCTCCTGTAAAATTCAAGAAAGTGCTATAAAAAGGACTGCCCATGAACAAAAAAATGTCAAAAATGCAATTGATTTTAATGTCGACGGGCGGAATGATCGGATCGGGTTGGTTGTTCTCTCCTTTTTATGGCTATCAAACTGCGGGGATCGGCGTTCTTTACTCTTGGGGAATCACGGCGCTCATAACTTTAATGATAGGCCTTTCTTTTGCTCAGATTTGCGCAACCTTTCCCATCGTGGGCGGCATTTACCGTTTTATGAGTTTAACCCATCCCAAAAGCATGGCCAGCACTTTTTTAATTTTAGGCTGGTTAAGTTATGTGGTTTATTTGCCTTTAGAAGCACAAGCTGTCGTGCAATACTTGGGATTCTGGGTGCCTTCTCTCTTAGTCAAGGTATCGCATCAAGTGGAATTATCCTGGCGTGGCATTGCTTTGGCGATGTTGATCATTTTCGGCATCACGGGATTCAACACTTTATTAATCACTCGAGTAGCGCGATTAAATAATGTAGTGAGTTTTTGGAAAATTGCGATCCCCATTCTGGTGGCACTCATCATCATTTTGAGTTTTGGTCATTTTAGTACTTTGGCTTCTCCACAAAACAAAGTGAATTTTTCTTTTGAAAACGTGCTCTTAGCCGTCACCAGCAGTGGTTTGGCTTTTGCTTTTTCTGGTTTCCAGAATGGGTTGATCTTAGCGAATCAAGTGAAAGAGCCGAGTAAAGCATTGCCTTATTCTTTGTTCGCACCGATTTTAGTGGGATTGGTATTGTATGCTTTATTGTCTTTAAGTTACCTATCGTGTTTGGATCCACAACATCCTCTGTCTCTCACAGGTACTGCAGCGCCTTTGTTGGCCTTGGTAGCTTTATTTGGCTTGAATTGGTTATTCACCATTTTGTTTATTGACGCCATACTCGCACCGCTTGGCACCACGAATGTGTACATCGCCGTGACTTCGCGCATTCTTTACAGCGTCGGTAAAGAATTAGCACCCAACAGTGCATTAACCAAAGTCAATCCACATGGCGCTCCTATAGTCGCTTTGTGGATCAATGCCATGATTGGCGTTATTTTCTTATTTCCTTTTCCCACTTGGAAACAACTCGTGAATTTTTTGTCTTCTATTGTGGTATTTGCTTATTTGGCAGGCCCTGTCAGCGTTTTGGTGTTAATGAAAAAACAACCGCAATTACTCTACAAATTTAAATTACCTTACCCCAATGTGATAGGCTATTTGGGGTTCATTTGCTGTACTTGGCTTATCTATTGGTCTGGCTTTAACAATCTCTTGTATTTGTGTGTAACTTTAACGCTCATCGTTCTGGGTTATTATGCCTTTAATGCCAAAGCTGAAAATCTTAAAACAACGCTCAATAAAAATTGGTATTTGTTAGTGTATCTTTTTGGTTTAACATTGATTTCTTTCTTACGGCATAAACAATGGATCCCTTTTCCAACAGACAATGCGATTATCGCCTGTATTGGCCTTGTTTTCTGTACTATCTTTACCCGAAACAGTTTACCTTTCGATGTGTTGGAAAAAAATCTGTTGAAGACCCGAGAAGAAATGGCTTTGGAATAGGAGATAAAGGGGGAACAGAAAGATGCTATTACGATGGCTTAAGATCATGATGGTCACCAGTATGGGGCTATTTTTTTCACTCACCGCTTACGACAATATTGTCGATCACTCCTTTAACCTTAATGCTGTACAACATGTCTTGTCGATGGATACCATTTCTAAATCTTCTACTCTGATGAACAGAAGCATCTCGGATATCTCTACTCAAAAAATGGCTTATGGATTTATCATCGCCACGGAAACATTGGCTGCTTTATTTTCTTGGCTAGGCGCTATTCTGTTATTTTGGCACAGGCGCAACCCGGTGCAATTTGCTCAGAAAAAACAAATTGCGAATATGGGTTTGGGATTAGGACTTCTTTTATACCTGCTTGGCTTTTTAGTCATCGCCGGCGAATGGTTTGTCATGTGGCAATCTACGCAATGGAATGCCGAGCAAACAGCAAGTTATTTGTCTATCATTATTTTGGCAAGTTTGATATTTTTAAACCAAGAAGAAAATGCTTAAAAAAACCATTCTTTAAATTTTGGTGGCACTTGACTCACTTTTTTTATGCGATAATCGTAGAAAACTTGCGAAGTATCTCCTGCTGCGGCAACTCTGCCTGTTTTCACGTTAACCATTTTATACAAAAAATCAAAGCCCCTGCTTTTTAAATTGGCACATGCGATTTCAATGGCTAAGACATCGCCGTGTACAGATTCGCCTTTATACTCCATTCTACCACTTGCAATCACATAACCCACACCATCGCCCAAATCGATTTCTGTCACCCCTCGAGACTTCAGCCACCGCATTCTCGCTTCCTGTGCCAAGGCAACATACCCAATATCCCCGACGTGGCCACCATAGTTTAAATATAAATTGCTAATAGTAACTTCTGTTGAAAACATACTTTCTCCTTTTAGGATCAACTAGCTAATGCCGCTTTAAATGCTACCCCTTTGATGCTCGGTCGAGCAATGGCAGGGACTCCTCGCATGCTTTGTCGAGTAATGTCTTCAAATACAAATCCAGCTTTTAAAATTGCTTCTTCTGTTTGACGCATTAAGCAACAACCACAAGTCATACGCTTCCAAAAGGGTTCTAAACGACGCTGCCATTTTAATCGCTGAGGATTTGTATTCGCAGCCATGTGTTCTATGAAAATAAATTTACCTTCAGGTCGTAAAAGACGATACATTTCTGCCAAAACTTTAGCTTGATCAGGAACGGAGCACAACACCAAGGTACTGACAATCACATCGCAAGAAGCATCTGCGAGTGGAATAGAGTCAGCACTACAGTCAAGCACTTTTATAGCCCGTTCGGGCTTTACAGCAATTTTTTCTTGTAACTTTCGACGCATGTGTTTGTCGGGTTCAACCAAAATGAGTTGATTGACTGAATCAGGATAATAGTCCAAATTGGTCCCTGTCCCACAACCAATTTCTAAAACCACATTTGATACATTACCCAACAATGCGGCTCGCCATTCACCGAGACATTTTTGCTCCGCATCTCGCATGATCTTATCGTAAAATTTTGTCCATAGCCAAGACATTTAGATCACCTTAATCACTATCTCGGATTCTGCGTAGAGCCTAAGGATCTTGATACCGTTGGTGGCGTATTCGCCACTTCATCCTCTGACTCTTCAAAGTTACGCCAAAAGCTGCTACTACTAGGGCTGTGAATTTCCTGCGGCGGCCGTAATGCATCTAATTCTTGTTTTAGGCGCGCATTCTCTTCTTCAAGCGATAGGATTCGTTGGTGTTCTGCTTGATGTAATTCCATAACAAGCTCTGTTATTCCCCCTCGCAAACTGGCTCTAAATAACGCCTCCTCATAATTCGGTTTTTCTTGCAAAGGGAGTTGTGCGTAACCTTCAGCCTTTACCTTCTTTAAAATTCTAACCATTTTTTCATTCGCTTCTACGTAATAGATATCCTTACTTTCAATGAATTGGTAGGCGCAATACGCATTAGAGTATTTTTTTAAATGATATAGACGCTCAGCAAGGGACATTAAACATCCTAATTTTTGCGCGGCACCAATAATCTCTTCTAAACTTAATTTGCCCGCATCAAAGTCTCTCATCAGCTTAGTCATTTTCGCCTCAGCCAACAACTTGGACAAGGCCACCAGTTCTACATTTCCTTTAGGCGCATTAGCGATTAAATCGTTACAAGACAATCCTTGCTTATTCTTTATAGTCTGGTCTGCATCGAAAATATTCACCAATGCAATGACGATGCGAGATAAAGCTCCGATTTCGCCATGATTTTTACAATCATAGGAGTACGTTCCTGTACCTTTATAAAGTTCAACGGCAATCTGTAGGGGGGTATTTCCCTGGCGGTCTGCCGCATTGATATCGGCGCCTAATACCCACAATAAAACAAATACATCATACGGGAAAGACCCAATCGGATAGCTAAAACCGATGCTGTTGGTTTTTAGATATTGTTCACGCAAAACATAACAGCTATCTTGGTAATCAATGTCATTATGATTTTTCTTAAGGCGATTATACATCACTGCAAGATGTATCGGTGTATGACCTTCTTTGTTCTCAATATTAACAACCGCTGAAATATCGGTTGGCCTCTCTTCTACACACTGAGAAATGACTTCAGGAAAATTCCATAAAGCGGCTAAATGTATTAACGTATTTCCTTCTTCATCTGTAACAGACTTTAATTCCTGAATAGTCCGAATATAGTCAACTATCATGTCAAAATTTTTTTTCTCGAATGCACCTAATATATGTTCTGGAATCATTTTACTGTTCCCCTTTATTCAACATATTCAAATAAAGTCACGACTTTTTGTACGCCAGAAGAACGGCTGGCAATGTCAGCGGCTGTTTTTCCTTGGCTGCGGGTCACTGAACCCAGCATAAAGACGGTTCCGTTTTCAGTGACAATTTTCATTTGCGAAGCGTTAAGACTTTTGGTTGCCAACAATTGTGTTTTGATTTTGCTGGTGATGAGACTGTCACTGGATTGTGTTAAAGCAGAAATAGGTGTACCAAGGGTCACTTCATTGTACAAACGTTTAATCCCCGGCACTGTTTGCACCAATTGACCTGCGCGCGCGCGCATTTCTTCCGTCGGCGCTTCGCCTGCCAATAGCACAACCCCATTGAAAGAAGAAACCACAATACGCGTCTTCTTATCCAATTCTTTGTCAGCAAAAATTTTGTGTTCTGCATCGTAAGAAATTTTATTGTCTGAATGTAAAGTCGACGGACTTCGCCCTTCATAAATCACAATACCGCCGATGGTCACACCCGCGGTGATGGCAGCCACCACACAACCGGTTAACAAACTGCCGATTAACCCTAAAATACCGAGATATTTTGCCAATTTCATGTTTTATTCTCCTTGTGGAAATAAACTAAAGTCTATTAAATCGCACAAACAATGTAAGACCAGAATGTGGGTTTCTTGAATTCTAGCTGTCACATTGGCTGGAATTCTAATTTCTAGATCGCTGGCTGCCAATAAAGGCGCCAAAGTGCCTCCATCGCGCCCCGTTAAAGCAAGAACCGTCATTTTTTTCATGTGTGCTGCTTCTATGGCTAAATTCACATTAGCGGATTTTCCGCTGGTAGACAAGGCCAACAAGACATCGCCAGCCTGACCCAAAGCTTCCACTTGTTTGGAAAAAATTTCTGTGTAGGCATAATCATTGGCAATGGAGGTGATACAAGAAACATCGGTTGTCAAAGCAATGGCTGGCAAACCCGGTCTTTCCACTTCAAAACGATTTACTAATTCTGCGGCAAAATGTTGTGCGTCTGCAGCAGAGCCCCCATTGCCACAAGCCAATATTTTTTTACCCGCTAACAAAGCGCACACCAATTGCTCGCTGGCGCGCACGATGTCTTCAGACAACATATCGGCCGTGGCAATTTTAGTTTGGATACTCTGGGCAAAATGATTTTGTACTCTTTCTAAAGCTGTCATGTCACTACTCACTTCTTTTTTCTAGAAAAGTCCATATTGGACTCAGCACTCACTTCGCTCGTGCTTCGCCCTGCGGGCGCACTGCGTGCGTCAAAAATGTTCACCGCGCTGACGCGCTTTTCGCTCACATTTTTTGGCGCATCTCGTGCGGAATTTTGAGGGGAAAAATGCTCATTTATGCCTATATAAACTCCGCTTTTTCCCCTCAAAATTCCGCACCACCTGCATCCAAATCTGGGCTTTTTCGTATATTTGGATCTGAGTAAACAACTACGCCATTTTCTTTATTATATATAACAATTACCCCAAAAAGCATTTCTTTCCCAAACAATTTCAACGCGTTGTTTGGTATCAAGACTAATGCCAATCACATCAAAACGGCAAGGGTGCTCCCATATTTTTTGGCTATATAAATAATATTCAGCACTTTGAATAATTTTTCGTTGTTTGGCGCTATTGACCGTTTCAACCCCTGTACCAAATCCCTTTTGTTGTCGATAGCGCACTTCCACAAAAACCAAATCTTCTTTGTCTTTTAAAATAAGATCGATCTCACCGCGATGACAATGAAAATTGCGTGCCACTAAACTTAAACCTTGTTTCTTTAAATATTCTAAAGCCCAGGTTTCTGCTTGCTCGCCAATTTCTTGAACGGGTGTTTTACTCATATTATTCCTGTACTGCTTGACCATCTTTAAATTGCGCCCACACACATTGTCTGTACACTTGTTGATTCGGCCGCAAATACAATTCACCAGTGACACCAGAAAGTCCATTAGCAAGTTGATTAAAATTGATGGCTATATCGTAGGCATCGTATCCAAAGGCATACAAGCCCGTTGTATTAGCCGATACAGTATTAGATTTAGCTGAAGTCACCGATGCCGTATCGCTGACATACCAAGGCAACGTACAAAATTGAATGCCATTTAAATCTTGGTTTTTAAAAGAATCCAGCGTTCCATTGTAAACCACCGAAGTCGCATATACAGGCAGATTATCCGCATAATAGAAATTTAAAAGTGGTTTAATCGTTCTGGCCTTATCGGGTGTCGCTACCAGAAAAATCACTTGGATATCTTGTCTGCGATTGGGCAAGGTGGGATCGTTGTTCTTAGCATTGGGTGATTTAGCGCGTAAGGTATTTTTTATAAAAGGATCCAGTGAAGTGCTGTTCGTATAAGACACCGAATCTTGCACATGCCCACCTAAGTTTGCAAATTGCCTGGCAAACGTATTGGCAATACCCTGTCCCCAAGCATCACCTGGGGCTATCACCAAAGCACTCGTGTACCCTTTAGCATAAGCACGGCGCGCTGCTTGTTCTGCGTCATCATTGGGTGATAAAGCAAATTGATAAAAATTGCGTTTTGAGCCTTTGGTCGGAATATTATTCAGCGCCAAAGTCGGAACGCGAATGGAAGTATCAGACAAACGATTCACTTCTGGTTTGGTCAGCGGTCCAACCACTAAGGTAGCGCCTTCATCGACTGCTTCATTGTAGACTGCACTTACATCTCCACCAGCTGTATTGTACAGTTTAACCGTGTGCCCTGTAGGATGACGGTAATAGGCTGCCATAAATCCATCTCGCACGGCTAAACCACTGCTCGCTGAAGCGCCGGTTGTCGGCAATAATAAAGCAATATGCGAGGCATCGACATTACCCACTGCCGTCGTCATGGCCGGCGCAGCTCCTTCGACTCGACTGAGGTTGGTGAATAAAATACTCGCTGGATGATTGGGGTATTTTTGCGCCCAACGTTGATAACTGTCCGGGAAATTGGGTGTTTGGAGATCGGGATTTTTCACCAATTCTGCAATGGCAACCCAACCCGCCATTTCGCTGTTTTGCGCATGATCAGCCATCAGAATTAAATTGCCACTCGGCAAACTCACCAAACACGATAAAGTAGATTGTCGTACTTGTGCCGATTGCTGACTGGGCAACAAGTCTCCCAGATGGATCAAATCGTAACAATACTGCACTGTTCTGCCCAAATTCTGATTGGCGAGACTAGCCAATTGATAATAGGCGCGCGCCAATTCAGGAGGCAAATTTGGTGCACGATGAATGGTTGCTAAATGATTTAAGACCGCTTGATAATTGCCTTCATTGGCCGCGACTTTGGCTTCTAAAATAACTTTTTCTTCTTGTTGTCTAGGTGATAAAGTAACGCCGTCTGAAAAAGCCAAATAAGTTTTGGCTTCTGCCGTTTTACCTTCTACCAGTGCGCGACCTGCCGCTTGAATATAATCATAGGCCTTTGTATTGGCATCTTGGGCCGAATTAGCTTTAGCCAAATAATCATTGATTGAGTGAGTGTAATAAGAAGGCACTCCGGGTTCTGCTTTGGGTGCAAATACCGTACAAGCACATAATACCAAAAAAAGAACAAAAATCGATAATTTCTTAAACACAATGGCTGCTCCCGATTCGACAAGCTGATTGTGGAATCATTATGACATACCTTTAGGACATGATACAAACCAATGCCTTGCAAAAAAATGGTTTTTTTATGTTTTTAGATAAGGTTTCTATGGCATTTCTCTTTTTTGCATGCTAGACTGTTCCATCCTTTCTGTTAGCTAATTACTGACTGTTTGGATAGGGGTTAATTTACTTAGTGGCCATGGATTGGGCGAATAGTCCTGCCTTTTCTGTACACTAAATGTTATTCTAGAGAAACGTAACTGCCCACCCTCGATCTGGACGTACGAAAAAAACCAGATTTGGATGCGGATTGCGTGCAATTTTGAGTGGAAAAAGCGGAGTTTATAGAGACATAAATGAGTATTTTTCACGTCTAAATTGGGCACAAGACGCGCCAAATAGGGACTTTTCTAGAGAAAGGCTGAGCTGTTACAGAGAAACACAAAAACACAAGGAGAATGTCATGTCAAAAGGGCAATCATTACAAGACCCTTTCTTAAATGCATTACGTAAAGATAGAGTGCCTGTTTCTATCTATTTAGTCAATGGGATCAAACTACAAGGACAAGTTGAGGCCTTTGATCAATTTGTGATATTGTTAAAAAACTCTATCAGTCAATTGGTCTATAAGCATGCTATTTCAACTGTCGTGCCAGCACGTCCGGTGAATTTAAACGGTAGCCAAACAGCCACCGCTTCTACGACCGAAACCACGCAAGAAGAAGGGGGATACGAATAGTCTTCCCTTTTCATCAACTAGGGTGGGCCACGCTCACCTTAGTTTGCAATTATAGAAGGTATCATTCTTGACAACAAACCCATTCGCACTCCTCATTCACGTTAATTTTCACGACGCAGAAAAAAGTGAAGATTTAGAAGAATTTAAATTACTCACTCTATCCAGCGGTTTAACGCCTCGCCACATTGTGCAAACGTCTCGCACCAAACCCACCGCCAAATATTTTATAGGCACGGGGAAATTATTGGAAATACAAAACCTACTAAATCAGGAGCCTGTTTCTGTAGTTTTGGTGAATCACAATTTATCGCCCGCACAAAGTAGAAATTTGGAACAAGCCCTACAATGTCGCGTGATCGATCGCACCGAATTGATCTTAGACATCTTTGCACAACGCGCTCGCACTTTTGAAGGGATGTTACAAGTAGAATTAGCGCAATTAAAGCATTTGTCAACGCGCCTAGTCCGCGGCTGGACCCATTTAGAACGACAAAAAGGCGGTATCGGTTTAAGAGGCCCGGGCGAATCGCAGTTAGAAACAGACAGGCGATTGATACGAAATCGCATTGCCACCATCAACAAACGTTTGGAAAAAGTAGTCGAACAACGCAATCAAAATAGACAAGCACGGCAGCACCACGGTATGCCCTGTATTGCGTTGATAGGCTACACCAATGCAGGAAAATCAACACTGTTTAATCGTTTAACAAAAAGCGATGCTTATGTGGCCGATCAATTGTTTGCGACCTTAGATCCCACTTCACGTCGTTGCTACATTCCCGAATTAGGCAATGTGATCATGATAGACACCGTCGGGTTTATTCGGCATTTGCCGCCGGATTTGGTCAAAGCCTTTAAAGCCACTTTGGAAGAAACCTTGCAAGCCGATTTACTCTTGCACGTCATAGACAGACACGATTCGAAACGCCATGAACACAAAGAAGCGGTATTGGCCATCCTGCAAGAACTCGGCGCAGACAACATTCCGATCTTACAAGTAAATAATAAATTAGATTTATTACCTGAATTAGAACCGAGCATTCAATACGATATAGATGGAATGCCGATTAAAGTACAAATCTCTAGCTACAGTGGTGCAGGAATACCACTATTATATGAAGCATTGAAAAATTGTTTGCGCAAATAATAGGGCCTAAAGGTCTCCTAAGCAATACTGCAAAACAGACAAGGTCGTAATCGTCGCAGTTTCAGTACGTAAAATACGAGGCCCTAAAACAATGGCGTTTAATCCAGCCGCTAGCGCTTCTCGTTCTTCTTGTGCGCTAAATCCTCCTTCACACCCTATAAACAAAGCCACCGATTTTGGCTTTTCAGACAATAGGGTTTTATAGGAGGTTTTGGCTTGAGGCGATAAAAACAAACGCTGTTCTGCTTGGACGCTTTGTATCGCTTGCCTAAAAGAAAGAATAGGATTTAAGCGAGTTAAAACCGCACGGCCCGACTGTTGCGTGGCGCTGATGATAATTTTTTTCCAATGTTCTTCTTTTTTGTGAAACTGTTCTTCACGGTGTTTGATATTGGAAAAATCGGTTATTATCGGCGTTATTTCTGTGACACCCAGTTCAACTGCTTTTTGCAAACTGAAATCCATGCGATCTTTTCTGGAAATCGCTTGTACCAAATGCAAAGCCACAGGAGATTCGCAGTTGACATGATAAGATTGTTGTAATTCTATAGTCACATTTTTTTTAGAAATTTGCTTGACGGCTCCTTCATATTCAAGCCCATTGCCATTAAAAACAATCACTTTCGCTTCTAATTTGACACGCAATACATGCGCCAGATGGTGCGAAGCGTCTTCGTCTAAAATACAATCGCCTAAAGACAACAGCTGATTTTGATAAAATCTGGAAATAGACATAAGACCCTCTATACTTTACACAACAAACGGTTTATTATAATACGCATGATGGAATCCACTCAAGTCACACCAATGCCGCTCTGGCCACCGATGTACACGGTGAAAAAAAGCACTCGCTCCAAACAAGTTCGTTTGAGTATACACCCCCACACGGGTCTAACCATTCATTTGCCACATAGATCGAAATATTCTGTCGATATAGAATCGCTGCTCATTAAAAAAAAATCCTGGATTTTAAAACATTTAGCCTCACTGCCACCCCCATCGCTTCGAGAACAAATCGCTTTGCCTGCTGCTTTGGATTTAAAAGCCATCGATGAAACCTGGCAAATAGAGTACAAATTTAATTGCACTAAGCCCAGTTTATTTGCGGCTCCAGGGTTTAGATTGGTTGTGCTGGACAAAGCCCCCAATTTAACATGCAGCCTTCGGTTGTTACACACTTGGCTTAAAAGGCAAGCCGAAACGCATTTGGCTCCTTGGTTAAGTCAATTGAGTTTGAAACACAATCTTCCCTTTAATAAAGTTCAAATTCGCCATCAAAAAACCTTATGGGGCAGTTGTTCTTCCGCACACAACATACAATTGAATTATAAACTTCTCTTTTTACCCCGAAATTTAGCTGAACATGTTTTATTACACGAACTAAGCCATACCAAGCATTTAAATCACAGCCGGTCTTTTTGGCGTTTATTAAGTCAATGCGATCCGAATTGTGCACAGCACAATTCGGCCTTAAGGAATATAGAAAGTGAATTACCCGCATGGCTATATACAGAGAGACTTCCCCGATGATGACATTTCAAAAAGTTACCGAAGAACACAAAGAAATCATTTTAAAATGGTTCCAAGAAGAACACGTCAAAGCATTTTTTTATGCGGATGGATTAAAAAGCACTTTGAATAACCTCGATCTCTTTTGTGAAGGCATTGATAACAATGGTCGCTACACTTTTTACCACTGGATAGCTTTCTACGACGACATTCCTTTTGCTTTTATCATGACCTCGCCTTTGAAAGGGCCTTACGATTCCGAAGACGATTATGATAAATGGTATCGAGAAGGTAAAAAAACCGTTACCTTAGACCTTTTAATCGGCAACAAAGCTTTTTTAGGAAAAGGCCTCGCACATTTAATGATACAGCAATTTATACTCAGTCAATATTCTGACGCCGATTTTTTTATTATCGATCCGGAACTTGCTAATACTAAAGCCATTCGTGTTTACGAAAAAGCCGGTTTCAAAAAAGCAGAAACATTCTGCCCTTCTGCCAATCCAAAATCACATCTCATGATGTATCTTGACGTGCGGAGATTAAAAGTCATTGAATAATCCGAAGACATTAGGCGGTTCTTTTTAAATCCATAACAACTTCAATTTGTACATTAAGTCCATTCCCGCCAAAAATACCTAAGACTCTCCTGCCATCTGCACCGTTTGATAGACAAAAGCCTCCGCCAAATGTGCTTCTTCTATCTGCTCAGAATCCGCCAAATCGGCGATAGTGCGCGCTAATTTTAAAATCCGATGGTAACTGCGCGCCGACAAACGCCGTGCTTCGACCATTTTTATAGCGTAGTTCTGCAAAGCATCTGTCAATTGACAATACTGCACCAAATCTTGATGGCTTAAATGGGCATTGACTTGTTGTTGTCGTTGATATTGCTGTGCACGCGCTGCGACTACGCGTGCTTGTACGACTTGACTGCTTTCAACAGGTTCTCGGTGATTTAATAAAATGTGGGGCGGCAATTGCGCGACGATAATACGCATGTCTATTCTATCTAAAAAAGGTCCAGATAAGCGTTGATGATACCGCTGAATTTGCTCAGAGCTGCAATGACAATTTCCCAGGGGATTGCCATAATGCCCACAAGGACAAGGATTCATCGCGGCAATCAATTGAAATTGGGCGGGGAATTTTGCTTGTTGCGCGGCTCTGGAAATGATCACTTCGCCCGACTCCAAAGGTTCGCGCAAAGATTCTAAAACACGGCGTTGAAATTCAGGCAATTCATCTAAAAACAAAACACCTTGATGTGCCAAAGAAATTTCTCCCGGTTTGGGTGGAGATCCACCACCTACCAAAGCCACACTCGATGCTGTGTGATGCGGCGCTCTGAAAGGTCTACAAAACCATTGCTGGCGTATTGCAGTGTGTCCTTGCAAACTGTATATTGCCGCTACTTCTAAGGTTTCTTCTTGCGTCATCGGTGGTAAAATACCGGCCAATCGATGCGCCAACATCGTTTTACCTGTTCCGGGTGGTCCGACCATCAATACACTGTGTTCTCCTGCTGCGGCAATTTCTAAAGCACGCCGCGCTTGATCTTGTCCCTTGACATCACTCAAATCTTTTTCTCTTTCTTGAATGCGTTTAACCGGTGTGATGATCACTTTGTTTAAAGGGCTCAGATGTTCACAAAAATGCGCGCACACGTCCAATAAGTGCTTGGCAGAATAGGCCTCTAAATTAGCCACACAACTGACTTCTAAGGCATTATCACTCGGTAAAATGAGGATTTTATCGGCTTTTTGACTTTGTATGGCAAAGGGAATAAGACCCACCGTTGAACGAAGTTCGCCCGACAAAGCCAATTCACCAGCAAATTCATAGGGCGTGTAATCGTGTTTTTTTAATTGTTCAGACGCAATCAAGATACTCAAAGCAATGGCCAAATCGTATCGACCACCTTCTTTGGGCATATCCGCAGGGGCTAAATTCACCGTAATGCGCCGTGCAGGAAATTCAAATTTACTGTTGAGAATCGCGCTGCGCACCCGTTCGCGACTTTCTCGTACGGCTGCTTCCGGCAATCCAACGATGTGAAATCGCGGCACGCCGCCTGTGATGTGTGTTTCTACCGTGACAGGTGGCGCTTGTACGCCTATTTGTGCCCGCGAAAATAAAATAGCCAATCCCATAACCATATCCCCCTTAAATGTATGTTTGTGGGGGAATAAGGCCTCGTGGCGGTATTTATCTTCTTCATTATTTCTTCGATTTCTTTTCTTCTAATTGTTCAACTTGTTCAATCAAATCTTCTAATTTTAAGCGCGTTCTGTTTAATACTTTTACCTGCACATCGAATTCTTCTCGAGTGACTAAATCTAATTTAGCAAAAGCACCTTGCAAAATGCTGTTAAAGTTCTTTTGCAAATCCTTTTTTAGGCCATGCACACTGTCTGGCAAAACATCGCTTAATTTTTTAGCAATGTCATCAAGAAATTGTGAATCAAACATAATGGCTCCTGCGTTTGAACTATACGATATTTATCTTGGAACTTCAAGTTTCGTCACTGAGCCTATAATTATAACCGCACCGCTCCCTCACGGTCGCGGCTCGGTTATCCCAGTGCGTTTAACTTGTACTTAGGTTATTATAGCACAAACACCTTGTATTAATAGGAAACACCATGAAACTCATTACTGCTATTATTAAACCCTTTAAACTAGACGAAGTCCGAGAAGCGCTGGATGCATTGGATCTCCCCGGAATGACCGTCACTGAAGTCAAAGGTTTTGGGCGTCAAAAAGGGCACAATGAATTGTACCGAGGCGCAGAATACGTCGTTGATTTTCTCCCCAAAATTAAAATAGAACTGGCGATTGCCGATGACATTGTAGAAACCGCCATAGAAGCCATTATGAAAGCCGCGCATACCGGCAAAATTGGCGATGGAAAAATATTTGTGACTTCCTTAGAACAAGTGATTCGAGTTAGAACTGGCGAAACCGGTAGCGAAGCTCTGTAGGACCTGCTTACAATTCTACTATGCGTAGCGAATTGTAAACAGGCCCTATTTCTTATTGTACTGTTCCGGGAGGATCCTTATCATCTCCTCCTAGAGGCGCGCTATTTTCATCCGGCGCTGTGCTATCGTCGGCGGTGTCTGCCACACCCGCAGAAGTAGTATTGGGTTTTTGAGAATCGCCCAATATAAATTCATCTTTTTTATGAACGCCCGTTGCTTTTCCCGGCATATAGAGTGGCCCCGTTTGACCACAAGCGGACAATAAAACACTCAATAAAAACAAGCAGGCGATTTTCATTTTTTATGACTCTTTGTAAAGAATGTATTATACTGTCCTCTGAACATAAAGTCACGAAGGACAAACACATGGCTACCTTATTAAAACACATCGTTTTAGAACCTGAATCCGCTGCTCTAGCCAGCATTATATGGTTTCACGGTCTCGGCGCCGACGGCCATGATTTTGTCCCGATTGTGCCACGATTGGCACTGCCGTCTACTTTGCCAATACGCTTTATATTTCCCCACGCACCTGTTATGCCAGTGAGTATCAATGGCGGTTATTCCATGCCCGCTTGGTTTGACATCACAAGCCTAGCCCCACTGGCCATCGATGAAAAAGGCTTAAATGCCGCGATACAGGCAACGCACGATTTAATTCAGGCTGAAATCGAAAAGGGCATTTCCCCCGAACACCTTATTTTAGCGGGTTTTTCTCAAGGCGGTGCGGTGGCTTTATCGGCAGCGCTCAGCTATTCAAACACTTTAGGCGGTGTCATCGCACTTTCTACTTTTATGCCAGCAACACGATTTCCGAATCCCTGTCCCAATCGATTTCCGATTTTTATGGCACACGGAATATTAGACGATGTGGTCCTCATGCCGCTAGGGGAACAAACTTTTCAATTGTTTCAACAACAGGGCTTTAACATCACTTGGAAAGAATACACCATGGCACACGAAGTTTGTCAGCATGAGATTGAAGATATTTCCGCGTGGTTACAAAGACAATTGGCTAGTCGGTTTGTTTCTCTATAAAAGATTCTATCAACTTTCTGGAAATACTGATGCTGGAACGCGGCAACCCCGGCAAATTGTCCGCTCGATACCATCCTGCAGATTCTAATTCACCATCGCGTAAATTGATTTCACCGCTGGCATAATCGGCGGTAAAGGCAATCATGAGGGAATCGGGAAAAGGCCAGGGTTGAGAGTCAAAATACTGGATATTTTTTACTTCTAAGCCGACTTCTTCAGAGACTTCTCTTTCCACGGTTTGTTCTAAGCTTTCACCCACCTCTACAAAACCCGCAATTAAACCATAGACATTGGGTAGAAAATCTGCTTTGCGCGCCAATAAAACTTCATTGTCTTTGCGAATCAACACAATAATCGAAGGCGAAATCCGCGGATAAAAAAGTAAATGACAAGAAGGACATTGTTTTTCAAAACCCGTCGTATTTTTTTGTGTAGGCGTTCCACAATGACCACAATAACGATGGTTTTTATCCCAATGTAATACTTGATGTGCGCGTACCAATAAGCCAAACCCTTCGGGAAACACGGCTTCTAAGGCTAGTCTTAAAGCTACCCAGTGATAGGGCAAAGGCAATTCCTTCGGCCCACTCACTTCGATGACTTCAAAGGCGGTATTCTGATATTGCCCTAAGGGATACACACTTTGATTGGTATTCAACCAATCAGGAACACTTTTAAGCGGCGGGATACTGTATCCCGTTTCTGTTTTTTCTAATAACACATGATCGCTACAATAATACAGTTTTTGTGTGATGTCAGCACTCATTCCATTATCTCTCCTTTTGTTATCCTTCTCAAGAGGACCTGTTGACACTTGATTTATCGCCTGCAATCGGTCAAAATAGCAGCCAATTTTCGTCAAATATAGCCCGATATTCTCCTCAAATTTCCTGCTATTTTGCCTCGATTCCCTCATTTTTCGCTTCGACAAATTAAATGTCAACAGGCCCTAGACAAACAACGTGTTTCCACAATGGCAAATTTTCCGATGAGTGCTGCGATGGCACAACTGATCGGTAAAATCAGCAAAGCATGTTGGTAGTTTTGTATCGAATATTGTGGAACACCCTCTAAGATACTGTGATCCCAACCATAACGCAAAAATATGCCCACCAAAGGTTGTGCAATAGCGCCGCTGATCACAATCAACAAATTGTTCAAGCCCATGGTCGCACCTAAAAAACGATGTGGTGTAATATCGTTGATGACATTGAAACTGAGCGATTGCCCTGCCGTCGCCGCGCCAAATAAAAATAACATAACCAATAACCAGAATAAAGACATCGGCACAAACAATATCAACAAAGTGGTGACAACACCTAAGACGGCACCTCCCCACAAAGGAATATTGCGGCTGGCAATGCGCTCAGAAATCCAGCCCGCCAAAGGACTCCCCAAGCCCATGCCTATCCACACCATCGAACACGCCAAAGCAGCCATGGCTGTACTCATTTGATAAAACTTTTGTAAAAAAGGAACACCCCATAAAGCGGCAAAACACACAATGGGTAAAAAGATAAAGAAAGCATACGCCCCTACGATCCAAATTTGCGCTTCAGAAAATATAAATTTTAAACGCACACTGGTTGGAATTTTTTCTTTGACTGTTTTTTTGGTATCAGCACCCGTGTAATCTCGCACAAAAAAATACGCTAATAAAGTCAGTAAATAGCCCACAATCGACAACCCTACCAAAGTACCGCGCCATCCAAAGGCATTCACCAACAAAGCGGCAGGGCCTTGGCCTAATACGGCACCTGCACAGCCTAAAAATTGCGTCACGCCAACAACAATGAAAAAATATTTAGCTGCAAACCATTGTCTGCCTAAAAACAACAAACCGACATAAGCGCAGGCTGAACCCAAACCCGTTAGAAATCGCCCTACACTCAATAACCACACACTGTGCGCCGTGGCAATAAACGTAGTTCCTAAAGCACACACAAATATCGCCACTGCCAAAGTACGTTTAGACCCAAAATGATCAAAACAATAGCCACCGATCAATTGCATGGACGAATAAGAGTAATAATAGGCAGACAAAGCCGTACCAATCACCAGCGCATCGACTTCGAATTCTTTCATAAAAAATTGCGTCATCACGCTGGGGGAAACTTGCAAGGTAAATTCAAAAACCAAAAATAAGCCCGCAATCGCGCAGACCCACAAACCGTATTTATAATTCATACCTTAGCCCCTAGTCTAAATTCACTTTTTGCAAATAGGTCGGTATTTCGCAATGCCAACCCAATTCTTTTTCAATTTTCGCTTTTAAAAATGCGGCGGCTTGCGGCTCGCCGTGAACCAAAAACATTTTAGAAGGTGCTCGTTCGAAGTGTTTGAGCCACTGTAAAATGTCGGCATAATCCGCGTGGGCAGAAGCACTGTTTAAACACTTCACCTGTGCTTTAATGGTAAATGTTTCTCCGTGGATTTTCAATTGGCGTTGGCCTTCCAACAAACTCGCGCCACGCGTACCACCTGCCTGATACCCAGTCATTAAAATGGTATTACGCGCATCCGGTGCCAGCGCTTTTAAGTGGTGCAAGATACGGCCACCCGTCATCATTCCACTGGCAGAGACGATAATTTTAGACGGGCCGGGTTCATCCAAAGCTTTAGATTCTTCCACACTGTTCACATAGGAAGCCACTTTACAAGCTATAGCACACTGATCTTGGCTTAAATGGGTTTCAGTAGTTGCATATTGACGCAACAATTGTGTGACATCCACTGCCATGGGGCTGTCTAAATAAATGGGAATGTCGGGTATGCGTTTTTCCTCTTTTAATTGCGCTAAATAATACAAAATACTTTGCGCACGGCCCACAGCAAAAGCGGGGATCAACACGATCCCACCGCGCTGAATTGTTTCCATCACCACGGCAGCAATACTGTCTTTGGGATCGGTTTTATCGTGTAAATGATTACCATAGGTAGATTCCAACACCAAATAATCCGTTTGTAACAGTATTTCAGGCGCTTTCATGACGGGATCGTTAAAACGGCCAATGTCGCCACTAAACAACAATCGCTTTCCGGCTGATTCGACTTGCACGAAAGAAGCGCCTAATATATGCCCGGCTCTGCGCCAAGTGATTTCAACCTCAGGAACAATCGTATATCGTTTCGAAAAATCAACCGCCTTAAATTGTTTTAAAGATTCTTTGACATCGGCTACTGTATACAGAGGTAAGGCCGGATGGTGTTTGCTATAACCGTGTCGATTCGCCAAGCGCGCATCTTCTTCTTGCAAATACCCACTGTCGAGTAACAATATACTACACAAATCGCAGGTCGCTTTGGTCGCATAAATCGATCCTTTGAAGCCTTGTTTGACCAATAGAGGGATATAACCTGAATGATCGATGTGCGCATGCGTTAAAACCACTGCGTCTATTTCTGCAGGCGCAAAAGGCAATCTCGCCCAATTGCGCAATCGCAATTCTTTGTACCCCTGAAACAAACCGCAATCTACTAAAATATGTTTATTTTTAAAAGTTAATAAATATTTTGATCCGGTGACTGTGCCTGTCGCCCCTAGAAATTGAAGTTGCATTCTAGTTTACACTTTGTTTCAATTGATTTTTCCAAAACATGATTTCAACACGTCGATTGAAATACTCGCCTTTGATGGTGTGTTGATCGGCAATCGGTTCTTGATGATCCATGCCATAAAAATTCATTTGCTCCAAAGGCTTGCCATGCGCCCAGAAATAGGTCATCACGGCCTGTGCTTGCAATTGACTCAACTCCAAAGCATGCATCAACGTACTGGTGGTATCGGTGTGCGCCGATACATTGATGTCCACGGGACCATACGTGTTTATATAAGCCAATACATCTGCCAAAATAGGCAGCGAGGCATAAGTTAAATTGGCTTCATTGGGATAAAATAATTTATCAGAAGGAATGGTGATTTCAACCATATCACCGAGGCGAATCACACGCAAGCCTTCGTCCATCAGACGTTCATATTCTGCTTGTTGTTTCTGATAACTTATCCAGGCACCTACGCCTGCACCAATGGCGCCACCCACTAAGGCGTTGGATCCCGTTGCCACCCCAATTCCCGCGCCTGTAATACCGCCTATCGCAGCGCCGCCCAGCACACCCGCTCCAATCTGCGAATGTGGCGTACTTTTGGGTGGATACGAACCCGCTACTTTACTGGTATTTTGTGTACAAGCAACTAAAGTGAGTAAAATCAGTAGGAATAGACAGATAGGTTTAATCATGGAAGCGCTTACCCTTTTATAGAGATTATCACTATACCAATATTTCAATGGGTATGCAAAAAAAAGCCCTAAACGACAAGCGCTTAGGGCCAGGGCCTGTTGACATTGAGTTTGTCGAAGCGAAAAATGAGGGAGCCGAGGCAAAATGATAGCAAATTTGAGGAGAATATCGGGTTATATTTGACGAAAATTTGCTATCATTTTGACCGGTTCTACTCGTTTTGCAGCTGGCCAACCCAATGTCAACAGGCCCTTGAATTCATCCCGATTTGGGGAATCGGGCAGGACGTAACACTCACCCCTAGAATAGCACATTTTTTGATCAATTGCAAAGGGCCTAGTTTTCTAGCCAATTACGGGGTCGCAAATAATCGCGGTACAATTCGGCTTCAACAGAACCTTCTGCAGGCATCCAATCGTAATACCAAACGGCCTCTGGTGGTAAAGACATTAAAATAGATTCAGTGCGGCCGCCACTTTGTAAACCAAACAAAGTGCCTCGATCGTACACCAAATTAAATTCCACGTAACGCCCTCGTCTATAGGCTTGGAAGTTTCTTTGCGCTGCATTGTATTCCTGTGATTGACGTTTATGAACAATCGGTTCATAAGCCAACAAAAAATGATTCCCCACACTTTGAACCAAAGAAAAGGTGGTGTCAAAATCGAATTCCTTGAAGTCGTCAAAAAACAACCCGCCAATACCGCGGGTTTCTTGGCGATGGGGTAAATAAAAATACTCGTCACACCATTTTTTAAATCGAGGATAAATCGATTCTCCAAAAGGCGCGCAGGCTTGACGTGCCACCGTATGCCACTGGACACAATCCTCTAAAAAAGGATAATAGGGCGTTAAATCAAATCCACCGCCAAACCACCATTGCGGCTGGCCTTGTTTGGGAGTTGCCACAAACAAACGCACATTGAAATGCGTGGTCGGCACATAAGGATTTCTAGGATGAAACACCAAAGAAATGCCCGTTGCTTCAAAAGCGGCACCTGCTAAATCTTGACGATGCGCTAAAGCAGAAGCGGGTAAATGCATGCCACTCACATGAGAAAAATTAACGCCGCCCTTTTCTAATAGCTTACCGCCTTCTAACACACAACTGAGTCCTCCACCGCCTTCCGCACGTGTCCAAGCGTCTTTCTTAAATGTCGTGCTTTTATCCAAAGCTTCCATGCGTGTGCAAATATCGGATTGGAGCCACAAAAAGTAATCTTTTACTTTTTTGAAATCATTTTGTTGCATCATCACCTCCATACTCTTCGCATTTGATTTTTAGCGGGTGTTGCCGCGCCTTCTCTAAAAACCAACTGCTATGAGTATAATTTATCGATATACAACGTATTAAAATACGCTGCCACTTTGTCTGAATGCACTGCCTCTAAAGTTTCCGGCTGCCATTTTGGCTGCTTATCTTTATCGACAATTTGTGCTCTCACACCCTCATAAAAATCACAATCCCTTGCAAAATGTTGTGCTAATCCATATTCCATTTCCAAGCAAGTATCTAAATTCAACTTTCGACCTCGCCGCAATTGTTCTAAAGTAACCTTGAGACTCAACGGTGATTTTTGCAATAAAGTGTGCGCCAATGTCTGACACCACGGAGAATTGTTTTCTTGCAATCGACGCACGATGTTTTCCACAGAATGACCTCGAAAATAGGCATCGATAAGTTCACGATGTTCTAGCAATTGTGAAGGCGCATACATTATAGACTGTTGTTTTAATACCGCTGCAATCGCTTCATTGGGATCGGATACTTTATAGAAATCGATCTGCAACAATTGTGCTTTCAAAGCATCTGTCGTTCCTGCAGCAATGCAATGATCGACCAATCCACCATACAAAGCATCGCCCGCCGAAATCGTGACGCCTGACAATCCCAAATAAACCCCCAATTCTCCCGGCATGCGCGATAAAAAATAAGAACCGCCGACATCTGGAAAAAAACCAATCGCACACTCTGGCATCGCAAAACGCAAGGTTTCAGTGGCCACGCGATGACGGCCGTGAATGGAAATACCCACACCACCGCCCATGGTAATCCCGTGAACACAAGAAACCCAGGGTTTGGGATAATGGTGGATCGTGTGAATTAAGCGATACTCATCTCTGAAAAAAATCTTCAAAGCCTCTGTATCGCCTTTTTTACCTTGCTCGTATAAGGTGCGAATATCACCCCCTGCACAAAAAGCTTTATCAAAAAGACTGTGAAGAAATACGCCCAAAAGACGCAGATTCTGAGACCATTGTGCCAGTTGTGTTTGGATATGAACAATCATGTCATGATTTAAGGCATTGTATGCTTCGGGCCGATTGAGCGTGATAATCCCCCAAAAGCCATGGATGCCTTCTTCTTCTGAGAATGAGACGTGTTTACATTCAGTCATGCTGATACTCATACAGAGCTATGCTAAACTTGGCGGTATAGTAACACAACTCGATGGATTTATCATGTCAACCTTAAACAATGCACCTATAGGGGTTTTCGATTCTGGGATAGGCGGATTAACCGTTTTAAATGCACTGTGGCAAACACTACCACAAGAATCTTTCGTATATTTGGCCGATACGGCGCGCATTCCTTATGGCACAAAAAGTCCTGAAACGGTTTGCCAATATGCCAAACAAGTGTGTGGACAATTCATTCGTCAACATCACATCAAAGCTTTGGTAGTTGCTTGCAATACCGCCTCAGCTCACGCTTTGTCGACCTTAAAAAACGAGTTCAAAGACATTCCGATACTCGGTGTGATTATTCCGGGCGCGGCTGCTGCTGTGAAGGCAACGTGTAATCAACACATCGCTGTTATTGCTACTGAAGGAACGGCGCGCTCACACGCTTATGAAGAAGCCATTCAACACTTCAATCAAGCTATTCGTGTGACGACACAAGCCTGTTCTTTACTCGTGCCTTTGGTCGAAGAAGGTTGGTTGGAGGGCGAAATCACCCAACGCATTGTGGAACAGTATTTGCAACCTTTATTCAAAACGCAAGACGTTACTACACCCGACACTTTAGTTTTAGGCTGCACGCATTTCCCTTTGCTAAAACGGTGCATTGAAAGTTATGTAGGTAAAAATGTGCAAGTCATCGATTCGGCAACCACAGCGGCTGCGCAAACCTTAAGTTTATTACAAGAACACGATTTATTATCCAGCGCACCTAAACAAGAAACATTGTTTTTAGTCACTGATTCGCCACAGCGTTTTATCACCACGGCGAATATTTTTCTAGGTAAACCGCTCGATGAAAACAGGGTGCGGCATATTAGTGTGTAGACTTAAGAGTTTCCTCTGAAGTGAGAATAGTTTTGTTATTTTAAATGACTTCGTTAGTTTTCATCAATAAATGTAGCAGGATCGACATGAAATCGCTTCCCTAGTGCTTTAATTTGCCGTACATTGAGAATGCGTTTCCCATTTAATATTTCAGATACTACGCCTTGGCTGCCAATTTCTGTTAAATCAGATTGACTTAAGTGGTGTGCTTCCATTAAAAATTTTAAGGCATCAATACCTTTATTAGATTCTGTCGGATAAACATTTTCTTCATAAGAAAGAACAATATTGCTAATGACATCTACTAACCCTATCAGACGATGATTTTCATTGTCTCCAACCATATCCAATAACTCATTCAGCTCGTCTACTAGAGCATTATACTCTTTTTGATTGGCAGGATATTTCACCACAGGCGCGACATAATCCCAGTATTTTACTGCTTGTGCTAATTTTTGTTTCATAATACTAGCCCCCTCTCTATTTCTACTTCCATTTATTTTTATCATACTTTTTATGTGTTAATATACATCTGATGTATATTTTTTGTTTTTCAAAATGTATGTTCGCAATTAACCTTAATTTATTACCACCGATATCAAAAACATAAAGCGCACCGACCCTATCAATACTGTTAAAACTCTTTTTTAATTCCGCAAAATTATGAAATTTATTTTTCTTAATAACTCGATACCAACCATCTAATGCGGAGGCAACTGCAGGATATTTTTCTTTTGCTTTCCAAATTTGTTGCTGAGTAATAATATGCATAATCCCCCACTTAATATTTGATTATATTATATATCTCAAAAAGAGATAAATCAAGTGCTGGCCGAATAAACCAACCGAAATTTGTGGGGGATTAGAGCAAAAAGTGCATACAAAACAAAGAATTATAATTTTTAGAGGTCGCACAAGAAATTCAGTCATAGCATCGTTATTTTAGGTAATGTGCTTTTTCGTTTAAGCAGCCGAGCATCACTCACCGTTTCTCAAAACTCAGGCACGATTATTGATATTTTTTAGTTTTTTGTCAAGCATGTCAATGAATTTTACAACCAGTTTTCTGTATCAAAGTTGATTAATTTTGTGACCATGATACAATTCATTGATGAAAGGAGTAGTACTCAGACTTTCCACAAGGAGAAAATAAATGCGCGAAAAGACGGCTAGTGACTTAGAAAAAATGGATAGAAAGAGAAGTGCGAACGGTCACATCAAGCCTCTATCTTTGTCATCCAGTACAGAAGAAATGCTATGCGACGATACTAAAGATAAAAAAGAAGAAAGCAAATCAGAGTTTGATTTAGATTTGTCTGAAGAAGAAAGTGAGTCTTCCCTGCAATTAGGAACACCCTCCGATATGTTGTCGGATCATGCACCTATTTATTTTAATGATAACGCGCATATTCAGCATGTGAAATTTCTATCAAAGACATCCGCCAATACATTGGAGGGAAATAAAACGCGTCTATCTGAGCATTTTCCACTAGAGGATTGGTGTCATATTCCTGCACTGGCGGTACTTACCGGCATCAATGGCTCTGGGAAATCAACGATATTAAAGTATCTTAGTGAAATAACCGGTTGTAGTGGCAATCAAAGTATAGACAATACCAACAAGGTTTTATATTTAAGCGCGGATGCAATACCTTTTTCCAATCACTATTATTCCAATCAACAGCATTATGACTATCTAACTGACGATAATCGATTTGATTTTTTAATTGCTGCTTGTGAAAATTATTTAGATACGGAGCAACTACAGGATGGCACAGCCGATCAAAACAAAAAACTCATCGAGAATATTTGTGGCCGATATAATAAAACGAAAGAAGAAAAACCCATGTCATCGAGGCGAGAACTGTTAAAACTTATTGCCAGAGAGATAATTCCGACTAATCCCGCCAGCATGAAAGATCCCTTCCAGTATTTAACTGAAGCAATGCTGATGCATTGTGAAAGAATCAGAGGATGGAAAGACCGTCTTAGAAATGTAAAAAACATTCGATTTCTGCATCAATATTATCGTGACACTATAAATGATTCTATTTCATTAGATTCATTCGTTACTCAATTAGAAGAACAAAATGAAAAATTTTATAGCAAGCTATTAGATGATGCGGCCAAGCACTACAGCGGGTTTTCGGCTTTAGAGGTGGTAAACGAAGTTTTAAGAAAATATCAATTTAAGTATCAACTAGTAAGCCATCAAGACAGTCAAGATAGCAGGAAAAATGAATTAAAACTAAAAGCCATAGACGATTCATTGGAATACGATATTACAACAGCGGAGCTTTCTTCTGGCGAAAGAATGATATTAACCATGATGTCTTGGCTTTATTTTAAAGAAGATACGCAAAAACGTTTAGCGGCAGGCGAAACAGAAGAAAAAATAAAAATTTTGTTACTCGATGAGCCTGATAGACATTTAGATCCCAAGCTGTGTAAATTATTTTTCAGCATCCTTCAAGAAGAGTTTGTAAAAAAACATAAAATTCAAGTGATCATGTCAACACATCGCTTTGACAGTATTGTTTATGCGGAAAGAAACTCGATTTTTATCGTGCAAAAAGTGAGAGACCGTAGACAGATTGTCTCATCTTCTCGGATGGAAGCCATTTTTAGAATGACCAGTAATATTCGTGAATTAACCGCTTATGAACGTAGAGTATACACAGAAAGCACCAGTGATGCGCAATTTTACCAAGGCGTTTATTTAACCTTAGCACGGTGGTTTGAAAAAAATAATGAAGAAGGATGGTATCCTTCCAGACGACATCAGTTGTCTTTTCATGCTGTCAGTAAGCCACGTGATGCTAAAAGCAGTGCAAAAGGGGAAGGGGGTTCCCAAAAAGTAATTGATAGCGTGCAAAAAGACAATTATCATGCCAATATATCC
Source organism: Pseudomonadota bacterium (assembly GCA_021782495.1). Classification (GTDB taxonomy): domain Bacteria; phylum Pseudomonadota; class Gammaproteobacteria; order UBA1113; family UBA1113; genus VFKP01. The sequence continues at coordinate 239,617 of JAJXUV010000001.1, forward strand.
GAAAAAAAAGAGTCGCTGTCTAACCGATATACTTTATTCAAGCTTATCAATGAACCAGGGTTACTAAAATCTTTTGGAATTTTAGACAGAGATTATGATTATGATGGAACCGTTAAAAGATTAGAAAGCAAACAGATTCTGGATAGCGTTGTGATACTGAAGCGCCATAGCTTGGAAAATTTTTGTTTAGATCCTATTGTTTTTTGTTCTACATTGGAAAATATAGATGAGTATATCGAAACAATTAACTTAATCAAAAGATCATATGAGCATGTTAAAACAACATTCAAGTCGATTTTCCAAAACATTAAAGGATTGTTAGAACAAGATTTAACAGATGAAAATGTAATCCGCAATTTACAAGTGCAGATCACCGCTTATTTTTTTGTCTTATTGCCTATTGTTGCTATGAAGATTTGGTTTGATAGCAAATCTAAAGAGGAAGATAAGAAAAGATGTTTCTCGATTTGTCAGACATCCCGATTAGTGTCCGGTGATATATCATGGGAAAGTCTGCAAAAAGATTCCAAAAGTTTAGGGAAAAGATTCTTGGCAACGTTTGGCGATCCCGCTTGGTTTAATGAATATCTTAACTCTCAAAATACAGGTTATAAATGGACAGAAATTAACATAATCTCAAAACCAAAAGAAAAATTGATTAAATTCTCATTACAGTATCCTAATATTTTCTTAGAATTACGCGGCCATACTATAGAAGGTATTTTCAATACAAACCCTCTTCCAAGCGATGACATAATCTGGGCAGTTTATGATAAGGGACTAAGATTCGTCCCAGAAGATTTGACAGCATCTTTTGTAGAGTTGGACGCGAAAATAAGAGGAAATGTGCATCAAGCAACTAAGCCGCATTCTGGCCGATGCCCAGTCATTTTGAAAAGAGGAATGAGTGATTCTCAAGACCCATTGTCTCTTCATTGTCTGGATATTCATTCTCCTTCTTCTCCTTGTAGTTCCAGTTATTTTCCACAATCTAAAAAAAGAAAAGTAGAAGGAGTAAACATTCCTTCAGCAGGTAATCAACCTGGCAAATGCACATAATCGGAATTTATTCTCCGCTAACATGTCCCATCTAAGGCGCATCCAGGTGCAGCATCACCTTTTTCGACTTGTAGTGTCACGTGATGAATATTAAATTTGTCTAAAAGATCGTGACTGATGCGATGATAATCTTCATCGCTCAACACTTCGTTCGGCATCACCAAATGCGCGGTTAAAGCCACTTCGCGAGTACTCAACCCCCAAATATGCAAATCGTGCACTGCTTTAACACCGGGTAAAGCATTTAAAAAAGCCGAAACATTTTGCGGCTCTATGTGTTTGGGCGCTGCATCCAAAATTAACCGCAAAGATTGACGCAACAAATCCCAAGTGCCCACCACAATCACAATCACAATCGCTAATCCGATGATGGCATCCAATCGCACCCAACCCGTGTAATAAACCACGATACCTGTGACCACCACACCCAAAGACAAGAGCGCATCTGCTGCCAAATGTAAAAACGCGCCTTTGATATTGAGATCGTGTTTATTTTGCTTATAAAACAACATCGCCGTACTGGCATTCACAACAATACCAATAGCCGCAACCACGACCACGATCAATTCGTTGACCGGACTGGGATAAATTAATTTGAGGACGGATTCATACGCAATAATGGCCGAAGTCGCCACCAACAAAAAAGCATTGAATAAAGAGGCCAACACACTGCTGCGCTTATAGCCATAACTGTAGCGGTCCTTAGCAGGTTTGGACATCAACCAATTGGCCCCCCAAGCCAGCAATAAGCCCAGCACATCGCCCAAATTATGACCAGCATCGGCCAATAACCCCATGGAATCGGCAAAAATGGCATAAACCCCTTCGAGCAAGGTGAATAATAAATTCGCAAAAACGGCAATGCCAAAGGATAAGTTAATCTTACCGTAAACCGATTGACTGTGATCGTGGCTATGGCCCGAACTGTGTGCGTGAGAATGCGCCATTGTAAGATACCTATCGTTTAAAATAGGTCTTATTTTACACTATTTTTCGGCACAAATACAGACGTCCAGCAACCGGTTTTCCCTGCTGTTCACGCAGACTGACTTGAACATCCCGCACTAACTGCCAGCCTGTTTTCGCTAGTAAAGAATCGATGTAAGTCTTTGAATGCTGATAACGCCCTGTAGGCGCTAAATGAAAAGCATCATCATCGTGTTCACCTTCTTCACAACTGAATGCAAGCCAACCTTGATTTTTCACTTGTAACCTGGCTTGTTTGAACAAAAGCTCTAAATCGCCAAAATAAATCCATACATCGGCTGCTATCAATGCATCGGCATTGAAATGATGTTCAGTTAACACAGTTGGAATATCGCCTTGGATCAATTCTTGATAACTATGTTTGGCTTTGGCCTTTTCTAGCATCGCAGAAGATAAATCGATTCCAATCAATTCGGACACAAAATGTTTTAAATATTCTCCGCACAAACCGGTTCCGCAACCAATGTCAACCACTTTGGCATTGTGTATTGTACTTAAAGGTTCTTTTAACAAAGCCGACAATAATTCCGGCGCTTTGTATTGTAAACGTTGTAATAAATCTTGATCGAAACGTTCTGCGTAGCGATCGAATAAAGTTTCGATGTATTCAGGCGGCGGTTTTGCTGGATTGCTTTCTCCCGACACTGCGGCCAATCTAAATTTAAAAACATCATTTTTCGGTGCACATTTTACTGCTTGTCTTAAATGATGCAAAGCCGTTTGAAATAAATTTTTTTTCAACAAACAGGTGGCATAATTGTAATGGGCTTCGGCGTTTTCGGGCAATAAGGCGACTGCCGTTTGAAAATGCGCGCTGGCCATGTCATAACTTTCTTTATCCATAAAGATCGTGCCTAAATTAAAATGCGCGTTAAAATTGGCTTCATCTTGTTCCAAAACCAAACTATAATGTTTGATCGCCAAACGATAATTTTTATCTAAAAGATAAATCGCTGCCAAGTTCATGTGCGTCATGGCATCGTCTTTGTCTAATTGCAATATGTGGCGATACAACACCATCGCTTTGTCTTTATGGCCCAATTTCAAATGCGTTGCCGCCAAATTGCTTAAAATGGGAATGTAATCGACGTCTTCATTTAAGCCGTTTTCATAATACGCGATCGCTTGCTCCAAAGCATTGTCTGTCAAAGCGAAATTACCCAAATGATAAGAAGCTAAAGTATTATGCGGCGAAAGCTCAAGCACTGCTTCGAAATATTTTTTAGCAAGCGATTCATTGCCTTGCTTCAAATACAACAAAGCCAAATGATGATATGCGGTCATATAATTCGGCTGTAAAGCAATGGCTTTTTCGTAATGGTGTATGGCTTTCGGATAATCGCTGAGCTTCGCATACAGATTGGCGAGATTATGGTGCGCTTCTGCATAATTTTGGTTTAAAGCCAAGGCATTCTGATAATACTGCAAAGCCAATTCTGGTTTTTCCAATAATTGATATGTATTGGCTAAATGCACCTGAACTTGTGGATGCTGCGGAGAACACATTTCTGCTTGCAAAAAATAGTCTAAAGCTTCTGAATGGTTTTTTTCTTGAATCAGCAACATCGCCAATAAAACCAACGCTTCAAATTCTTGGGGGTTGTTTTTTAAAACCGCTTTATATTTTTCTTTGGCTGCAGTCAGATCGCCTGCTTGATGCAAGGAGAAAGCTTGTTTTAATTCCAAACTCATCGTTTACAACTGCGCTAGCAATTTTGAAACGGCTTGGGCTCTGTGGCTAATTTTATTTTTTTGTAGCATCGACAATTGTGCCACCGTACAGCGATGTTCCGGCAAATAAAATACCGGATCAAAACCAAAGCCCGCCACACCATTTTCTTTTTCTAAGACAATGCCATTTAAATGCCCTTCTGCAATAATGGGAATGGGATCCAAAGGATGGCGCATCAACACAATAGCGCAATGGTAACAGCCTTGCCGAGAATCTGCTGGAACGTTTTGCATTTGCTGCAACAAGGCGCGCACTTTTTCCGCATCACTGACGCCAGGACCGGCAATACGCGCTGAATAAATCCCCGGAGCACCTTGCAAAGCTTCTACCGACAAACCGGAATCGTCAGCCAAAGCTGGCAATCCAGACAGCACACACGCATGTCGCGCTTTAATCAAAGCATTTTCCACGAAACTTAAACCCGTTTCTTCTGCTGATTCTATTCCCAAATCAGCTTGCGAAATCAACTCTATGCCCAAAGGTGCCAACAAAGGTTGAAATTCTTCTATTTTCCCCTGATTTCCACTGGCTAAAACCAAACGGCTTAGATTCAACATCATTGTTATTTTCCCAATAATAAAATATCGGCATACATAAAATCAGCGTTTAAACCATGTTTCGTTAATAAATCAAAGGCCGAAAAAACCATATCCGGTGGGCCACTGGCATACACTTGAAACCCACTTAAATCCACATGTTGTTTCACGACGTATTCGTCAATATACCCTGTATCACCATCCCAAGTACCTGGCTCCGGTGCCGACAACATCGCGTGATAATGAATGAAAGGATAATGCTCGGCCCATTCCAAAGCCAAGGCATGCGCGTACAAATCTTCGCGTTTTCGTGCCCCCCAATACAAATAAATTGGATTTTGAAGTGAACGATTCAAAGCTTCTTCGATCAACGCTTTCATTTGTGAAAAGCCCGTTCCAGCAGCTAACAAAATGGTCGGCATCGCGGGGTGAGCGTGTAAAACACAATGGCCATAAGCCCCTGATAAAGCGATGGGTTGCTGGACTTTTGCCAAATCAATGACTTTTTGCGCGAAAATATTGTCTTCCGTGTGTCTTAAGTGCAATTCTATTCGTCCACTGTCATCCGGTGCATTGGCAATAGAATAAGCTTGTGCTTCTTCATTTTGTCGAATATAAACGTATTGACCCGCTCTAAAAATTAAAGCTTCTTCTTTATTTTGCGGATACAATTCGAGCAATAAAGTGTTGGGAGAAAGCGCGTGCGAAGTAGCTGCCACATACGATACAGTTTTAACGGGCTCTTCTGCGGGCGCTTCCACGTTAAACATTTCAATGACCAAATCGCTTTTGGGGATTGCACTACAAAAAAAAGTATAGCCTTCTTCTTTTTCTTCTTCGCATAATTCGTCTTCGGCGTCGTTAAGGTATTCTATTTTTCCGCGCAAAACGCGACCCATGCAAGTGCCACACACCGCATTTTGACAATTAAAAGGAAAACTAAATCCTTGACGTAAAGCGGCTTGCAGCACGGTTTCACCCGGATTCACATGCAATATTAAATCATTCGGTTTAATATGAACGATATAAGGCACCAAAGAATTAACCCTTCATTGCTTCAAAAAATTCTTCATTGGTCTTCGTCGATTTTAAGCGATCCATCAAAAATTCAATGGCGGCCAATTCATCCATCGGATGCAAGATCTTGCGTAAAATCCAAGCTTTTTGCAATTCGTCCGGCGTCATTAACAATTCTTCTCGACGCGTACCAGAACGATTGATATTAATAGCAGGAAACACCCGTTTCTCGGCAATACGGCGATCCAGATGCAACTCCATATTACCCGTTCCCTTAAATTCTTCGTAAATGACTTCATCCATTTTCGAGCCAGTGTCTATCATGGCGGAAGCGATGATCGTTAAACTGCCTCCTTCTTCAATATTCCGCGCAGCACCAAAGAACCGTTTGGGCCTTTGTAAGGCATTCGCATCCACACCCCCGGTTAACACTTTTCCGGAAGCAGGAACCACCGTATTGTAGGCACGCGCCAATCGCGTGATGGAATCTAATAAAATCACCACATCGCGTTTGTGCTCTACCAAACGTTTTGCTTTTTCCAATACCATTTCAGCCACTTGAACGTGTCGGGTTGCTGGTTCATCAAAAGTACTGGCAATCACTTCGCCTCGAACTGAACGTTCCATTTCCGTCACTTCTTCAGGACGCTCATCGATCAACAAAACAATCAAATAACATTCTGGATAATTGGCGGTAATGGATTGTGCCAAACTCTGAAGCAACATGGTTTTACCTGCTTTGGGTGGTGCCACAATCAAAGCCCGCTGTCCTTTACCAATCGGTGCAATCAAATCAATGGTGCGTGAGGTTAAATCCTCGCTGCTGCCATTGCCACGTTCCATACGTAAACGTTTGTTGGCAAATAAGGGTGTAAGATTCTCAAAAGGAATTTTATTGCGTGCCATTTCAGGCGGTTCAAAATTAATTTCATCCACTTGAAGCATGGCAAAATACCGCTCATCGCCTTTGGGCGGACGAATTTTACCGGAAATGGTGTCGCCCGTACGTAAAGAAAAACGACGAATTTGACTTGGAGAAACATAAACATCGTCCGGACCGTTTAAATAAGAACAATCGTCGGAGCGTAAAAAACCAAAGCCATCTGGCAAAATTTCTAAAACACCGTGACTAAAAATATCTTCGTTATTTTTAGCTTTTGCAGTTAAGATTTTAAAAATAATATCTTGTTTGCGCGCTCTCGCCAAATTATCCAATTTCAGATCTTCAGCCAAAGTCATCAACTCAGCAGGTTGTTTGCGTCTTAATTCTGTTAGGTCCATAGGTACTCACATTTTAGGTAATTTATTAAACTCACAAACACAGACAAGACATTGATACAATGTTAGCTTTGTTTGTAACGGGGGATTCGTGCGCCAGAAACTCTTTCACTACAATTCCAGAACACTTAATGATCTCATTGAAGAACAATCGTCGTACCAGTACTGTAGCATATTCTAAGTAACAATGCAAGAAAGATTCTTAAATATGTTCTGCTAGCCAGGTTTTCAAATCTGTCTGACTCAATACGCCGGTCTTCGTTGCAGCTACCGCACCCTCTTTAATCAACAGTAAAGTGGGAATTTGACGAATAGCGTATTTCGCGGGGGTTTCGGAATTCGCATCCACATCCATTTTTACAAATTTTAGCTTATCTACAAATTGCGGTGCTACCTGTTCTAAAACGGGGGCTAACATGCGGCAAGGCCCACACCATTCTGCCCAGAAATCGACCAATACTGGCGTGTTTGCTTGCAAAACTTCTTGTTCAAAGTCAGCATCCGTGACATGAGATATCAAATCGCTCATAAATTAAACACCTTATTGTACTCAGTGTGGCGTATCATACGCCGATTGTGGAAAAGCTGCAAGATGTGATTTTTGTATATTGTTGGCAACGTGCAACTTGCCTGAAATAGAGACCAAAATAGTAGGAAATTTAAGTTATAATGGCGGCTTATCATCAAGCCGGTGGGATGAGTCAAATGCATCCAGACGATATTATTGAGTTAGTGCCTTATGATCCCTTGTGGCCTATTACAGCATTCAGAAACCTGTCAAGCTTATGCAGAGCTCAAACAACAGCTGGAAGCAAAATACCGTCACGATCGCGAACAGTACACGCAAGAAAAACCGATTTCATTCAAGCCGTGTTGGCTAAAGCGCGCCACTGATAATTTGTTTTCTGGTTTAATACGCTATTTAAAATCTAAGTGAAGTTCTAAAGCCGCTTGAATACGTTGCATGACAGATCCAACTACTTTTCCTATTGAGGCTGTATTTCGAATTCTCATTTTTGAGATAGTTCTTATTTGGTGGCACTGTACTTTTGATTGCTTCGGTAAGCCGGTATCTTTTAGCTCCAATAAAACTTCAAATGGATAAACTTTTTTTGTATTTGAAGTAATCGGAATAACCGTCAAAGTGGAGGCTACTTTATTATTTGCATTATTACTGACTATCAGTACCGGCCGACATTTTTTTATCTCTGAACCAATAATTGGATCTAAATCAGCATAATAAATTTCACCACGTTTCATCGTCTTCAATCCCCTCAGATGCAGTGATATCAAAAGCATCGTCGATTTCTTGATTTGCTTCCAAGTAATAGGATTCAAGTTCCATTTGTTGCAACAAATAAATTGCTCTTCTGATGACTTCAGAACGATTTTTGTAGTGATGCTCCATTTGATAATTCGCAATAAAGTCACATTGTTGTTGTGGCAAAGATATCGAAAATTTTTGTGCGTGCATGGCCATATTATTCACCTAATAAAAGTAATACCGCTTTTTCATACTTATAATGCTACCATAAGTAGCAGAAATATTCAACCCCAGATAAGAAAGTAAAAAACCACATAAAATCAAAAGCTTACTTACAATTGCATTAAACCCTGAAACAATCTCATCTACTTCTGTTCTCTGAAATCCTGTGTTAATCCTTCTTCAGCCAAAGCTTGTTCGCGAATGACATCTAATTTATCGCATTCGGCCGCTAAACGATGATGTTCAAATCTCTCTACTTGTGCTTGCACGATCGCTTGTATCGCTTGACTACGATTTTTTGTAGTATTTCTTTTTTATCAAACTGCCTAAACGCTGCAATAAACTTGCATCGATGCTAATTGCAATTTTTGCCATATGGACTGCCATGATTGCACCTTCTTTTTAATTAGTCATACTTTAATCATACTATTTTAACAAATTTTGTCCGACTATTTTAGGATTTACCTTTTCCGCAAAACCGTTCTAAACACTATAATCTTTAAAAAAGTAAGTAGTGCCTCCCAATTCAAGATCTAGAGAAAAGATGATACATCATAAAGTGCCATTGGTTATATAAAAATTACCAGTGTCGTCTTGTATATTGGAACATTTTAAATCGACTTCGTCTTGTGTAAGCAGTTTTTTAATACCTAAAAAGCTTATAGCTGTGTTCAACAAACCTTTTTCTTGTTTTAACTCCTCATATGGTTCTTTATTTAGAAGTCTATCTATCTCCTCTTTCCTGTGCTTGCCGTAGCGCCTTATTAAGTCATATTCAAGCACACGATCATTTTTTATGTACTTTAAGACTACGTGTTTGAAGAGTGCAGACTTACTACCGATGTTTAACAATGCCCCCATTTCTTCTCCCATCTCATTGTTCAACTTCATTTTCGCACCATGTGCAAACAAAATATTAACTATAGGTATCATTTCTGCATTGTCTTTTTTGCATCTTCGTTCATCACGCCCAGTGAGCAAAAACAACAATTCTTCTGGTCTAAAGGCATAAAACAAAGGAGAGCGGCCAAAGCAATCCTCTTGATTCACATCTGCGCCTTGACCAAGCAAAAATTTAATCATTTCTATGTGCTTATATCCAACAGCGATGCTGAGAGGGGTAAAGCGGCCATAATCCCAATTCTGACTGCCCCAGCAATCACTCCACTCATCCCGATGCTCAATTGTAATCTCGTTAAGAAGATTCTTATTTTCTTCCAATAGCTTCTTAACTCCATCTACGTTATTTTTACTAACATACATTTTCATCAGTTCGTCATTACTAGCTGCCATGATATTTTACCTCTCTAAAGTTAATTTTGGTTCCCCCGTGATTTTTCGGGGGAACATCTTGTTACAAAGCTTCAATCGCCATAGCCTGCGCCAAAGAGTGAATAACAGCCGCTATACGAACACTAGATTGTATCGCTTCTTTATTGACGCCCATCTTGCTGAGTTGCTTCACATGCGAATCCATGCACAAACCACAGCCATTCATCGCAGAAATAGCCAGAGAATACAATTCAAATTCTCGTGCTTCCACACCTGGACCGCGCATGATATTCATACGCAATTTGACGGGCATTGCACTATAGTCTTTATCGCTGACTAAATGTGTAAAGCGGTAATACACATTATTCATTGCCATTATCACAGCGGCTGCTTTTGTGGCAGCAATTTCTTCCTGAGTCAAATCGTTTTCAGCATAAGACGTCATGCTTTTGATTAAAAAGGAATGGTGTGTGGCATAGCTACAAGCCAAAGCAATACTTGTGATTTGTGATTGCGTTAGCCCTACAGAGCCCGCCTCAGTTAACACCGAAGCAATGTTTAATTTCACATCTTTTGCATAATCTGGTAATAGATTTTTAATCGTTTCAATACTCATTTTAAATTTCCTCATTATAGTAGGGCCTGGTGACATGTGGTTTATCGACTGCAACATGTCACCAGGCCCTAAAAATTAAGCGACTTGAATCACCTCATCGCCTTTTTGCCAATTACAGGGGCACAATTCATCGGTTTGCAAAGCATCCAAGACTCGTAATACTTCATTGGGATTTCGCCCCACATTGAGATCGGTGACCATGACAAAACGGATGATCCCTTCCGGATCCACAATGTAGGTGGCCCTTTGTGCAACCCCTTCTTGGGGATCCAATATTCCCAATGCTGCAGACAATTCACGTTTCAGATCAGACACCATCGGAAATGGCAAGTCTTTGAGTTCATCCTTATGTTGTCTCCATGCCAAATGTACAAATTCGCTGTCCGTACTAAAGCCTAAAACCTGAGCATCTCGGTCCCTAAACTCGCTGTTTAATTCACCAAAAGCCGCGATTTCTGTAGGACACACAAAGGTAAAATCTTTGGGCCAAAAGAACGCCACCATCCATTTCCCTTCACTATTGGGATTTGAGATTTGGCTAAAAGCCGTTTTGACCTCGCTGGAAACCACCCCAACCAAATTAAAACTGGGAAATTTTTGACCAATTGCTAACATAAATGCCTCCTAATGATTAAAATTGTAACTTACATGGCCAGTGTATCCCCAAATTCTTGATAAGTGAAATCGATTGTTTTTATAATATCGATAGGTAATGTCTATTGTTAAGGTGGCTTATGAACTTACGAGATTTACAGTATTTAGTCGAGATTGCTAACCTACGGCATTTTGGTCAAGCCGCAGAAGCCAGTTTTGTCAGCCAGCCCACTTTGAGTGCACAAATCAAAAAATTGGAAAATTACTTGAATGTACAACTCATTGAACGAACACCTAAAAAAATCACGATGACGCCAATCGGTGAAACCATCGTTGAAAAAGCGAAAATAATTTTACAAAACGTAGAAGACATAAAAAACATTGCGCGCTTTACAAACGATCCTGAAGCTGGGACTTTGAAAATGGGTTTAATTCCAACGCTAGCGCCTTATTTACTGCCACACATTATTCCTTCTCTAAACCAACATTTCCCAAAGTTAGAATTACTGCTCTATGAAGAAAAAACGCAAAGCATTTTGCAGAAACTAAAAGAAGGCGATCTAGATGTAGTGATACTGGCCTTGCCCGTGGACAATGAAGGCTTAACGGAAAAAACTTTATTCAATGAAAAATTTTTCGTGGCACTACCTAAGAACCATCGATTCTGCAAACAAAAAGTCTTAAAAATTTCCGATCTCAAAGATGAGAAAGTATTGTTGCTAGAAGAAGGGCATTGTCTACGACAACAAGCCTTAGAAGTTTGCAGCAACATTAGAGCGCCGAAAAATTATGATTTCAGTGCCACGAGTTTAGAAACTTTGCGTCATATGGTTACATCCGGCGTAGGAATAACTTTACTGCCCGAATTGGCGGCGAATGTACAACTACCCAATCAAAATGCGCTTGTTATAAAACATTTTGTAGAACCGCAGCCTTCTAGACAGATCGGCATGTTATGGCGTAAATCCAGCGCCTTGTCAAAATTAATAGAAAAAATAGCAGCGATCAGTCAGCAAAGTATTCGAGACAGTGGCTATCTCAATTGATTTAAAGCAGCTCGAAAAGCAGCGATGGTTTGTTGATAATCCGTTTTGGCTTGGAAAATACTGGAACCGGCAATAAACTCATTGGCGCCCGCAGCTGCAATGGTTGCAATATTCGACAATTGCACACCACCATCGACGGCCAACCGTACTTTATTTAAATGATGTGTGTCTAACCAGTGTCTGGCTTCTTTGATTTTTTGCAAACTATTTGGAATAAAACTTTGGCCGCCAAAACCGGGATTCACTGACATAATCAAAATGATGTCGATTTTATCGGCAACGTAATCTAAATAATGCAATGGCGTTGCCGGATTAAACGCCAAACCGGCCAATAAACCTTGATCGCGAATCAAAGTCAAACTTCGATCGATGTGTTTACTCGCTTCAGGATGAAACGTAATGCTGCTCGCGCCGGCTTTAGCAAAAGCGAGTGTTAAACTGTCGACATTTTCTACCATCAAATGCACGTCGATCGGCGCTTTAATACCCTCTTCGCGCAAGGATTCACACACAACCGGGCCAACCGTTAAATTAGGGACATAATGATTGTCCATCACATCAAAATGAATGCAATCCGCGCCGGCCTTCAGAACATTCTGCACTTCTTCGCCTAGGCGCGCAAAATTAGCGGAAAGAATTGAAGGGGCTATTAAGTAGTTCATGTTTTTATATCCTTTGTGCGCTGTTATCTCTGCGAAAACAGCGTTCTAATTTTAGATTAAGTTCTTTTTACTGAATTCTTGCTCTCGCAAGAGATGACAGATTAGACTCAATCGCATCAAATAGTATAGCACTAATATTCAAAGAAAAAGCGGCATCCAGTTCCCGCAGACAAGTGGGACTGGTGATATTAATTTCCGTCACATAGTCACCTATGACGTCTAATCCCGCCAACAGAATACCGCGCTGTTTTAACACAGCGCCAATCGATTCAGCCAATCGGCGATTCTCATCCGACAAAACTTGTGCTACACCTTGTCCACCACTGGCCAAATTTGCGCGCGTTTCACCGGGTTTGGCCATGCGCGCCAAAACATAAGGAATCGGTTTGCCATCGATGATCAGAATGCGTTTATCACCTTCGCGAATGGCGCTTAAATAGCGTTGCGCCATCACCAAACGCGAACCATATTCGGTCATGATTTCGAGCACCACATTCAAATTAGGATCTTCGGGTCTTAAACGAAAAATAGAAGTGCCGCCCATGCCATCCAAGGGTTTTAAAATGATGTCTTGATGCTGATTTAAAAAAGCTTTTAATTGATCGGGATCGGCGCTCACTAAAGTCGGCGGTGAAAATTGTGGAAATTCATTAATGGCGAATTTTTCATTGGCATCGCGCAAAGCTTGAGATTTGTTGACAACCAAAGTTCCTTTTTTTTCAGCTAATTCCAACATATAAGTCACAAAAATATAACGCATATTAAAGGGCGGATCTTGGCGCATCAAAATCACATCTATTGTCGACAAATCGATGTCTTGTAAAGGCGCTAATCGATACCAAGATTGTTCATCTTCAAATACTTGCAAAGGCGCAGCGCGCGCATAAGCTACACCATCGACACTGTATAATTTATCGGGTGTAATGTAAAACAAATCATACTGTCGACGAGAAGCTTCCCACAATAAAGCCAGGGTCGAATCTTTTTTATAGTGTATTTGTTCGATGGGATCCATCACCACTGCCAGTTTTCGATTCATCGTGTTGCCTGCTTCCATTCATAAGCGCTGGCCAATAAAGCAACGCGCGCTAGGACACTGTATGCGTACAAACGACGACTGTCTGAACTGGTATCATTTAAAATGGGGTTATTACAAGGCCCAGAAAAAGGGATCGGTTCAAAATACATGCCGGGACTATTTAAGTTTTCATCGTTCGCGCGCCCTGCGTGCAATCGATAAAAGCCTCCCACCACACATTGTCCCAACATATAGACCACGGGTTCTGCAATCGCTTTATTGTGCGCCATGATTTCATGACTGTACACGCCTTCTTGCACCAATACGGAAGTGATCGGCTTACGACCTTTACCGACGGCCATGCGTGTTCGCGCTTTACGATTCATGGTACGAACTTCATCGATATTTCTCACCGTCATAATACCCATACCATAAGTGCCGGCATCGGCTTTCACAATGACAAAAGGTGCGTCTTTAATCTGGTATTCATCGTATTTCTGCTGAATCGCCGCCAATAAAAAATCGACATGTTGCACCAAACAATCCTCACCTTCGCGCTCCATAAAATTGATTTCGCCACAACTTCGAAACAAAGGGTTAAAGAACCAAGGATCCATCAATAATAAATTTGCAAAAGCATGGCACACCGTTTGATAATGCATAAAATGCTCAGACTTCAAGCGCGTAGCCCATCCCAGCGCTAAAGGCGGGTAAATGGCTTGTGACACGTCTTTTAAAATTTCCGGGATCCCCTCAGATAAATCATTGTTTAAGATGATCGCGCAGGGTTTAAAATCGCTTATGTGCACACTCTTTCCCGTACGCTCTAGTGGATAAATCCGCAATTCACCTATATTTTCTATCGCGATGGTTTTTGCTTCAGTAACTGTCGGATCGATCGACGCAATTCTCACTTCAAAACCGGCTTTGATTAAAATGGAAAACAAAACCCACAGGCTGTGAAAATAATGCAAATTACGTGAATGGCTTTCTGGAATGAGAATGATTTTCTCGCACTGCGGCATATACTGTTCCCAATAATGCTGCACGGCCAAGTGTGCCAAAGGAATTTGCGCGGGATGAATGTTATTAAAGCCTGCGGGAAAAAGATTAGTGTCGATGACTGCCATCTTATAACCCGCATTGCGTATGTCCACGGAAGTGGTAAAAGGCACTTGATACTCGTGCCATTGTTTTCTAAACCAGGTTTCTATCTTGATGCTTTCATCGCTTAATCGCAATTCCAAATCACTTAAAAGATGATTTGTACTGTGTATCAAGACAGGGCGATTTTGCATACGCACCTCAATATCGGTAAAACTCGGGTTTATACGGACCTTTTTTATTGAGCCCTAAATAACTGGCTTGTTCGTCCGTTAGCTCCGTTAAATGAACACCTAATTTAGGCAAATGCAAACGTGCGACTTCTTCATCCAATAATTTTGGCAAAACATACACTTTGTTTTCATAGTTCTTAGAATGTTGGAACAATTCAATTTGCGCGATGACTTGATTGGTAAAAGAAGTCGACATCACAAAACTGGGATGCCCTGTCGCGCAACCCAAATTCACCAACCGCCCTTCAGCCAACACGGTGATTCGTTTGCCATCGGGGAATACCACATGATCGACTTGTGGCTTGATATTTTCCCATTCGTATTGCCTCAAAGAAGCGATGTCAATTTCCGAATCAAAATGCCCAATGTTACACACAATCGCTTCGTTTTTCATTTGACGTAAATGTTCGTGACGAATGACTTGATAATTACCCGTACACGTCACAAAAATATCGCCTTTGTCTGCCGCTTCTTCCATCGTGACCACTTCCAAGCCAGCCATGGCCGCTTGCAAAGCACAAATGGGATCGATTTCTGTTACCCAAACACGCGCACCGTAATTTCTCAGCGCTTGCGCACAGCCTTTACCTACATCACCATACCCTAAAACCACGGCAATTTTACCGGCAATCATCACGTCGGTAGCGCGTTTAATACCATCGATCAAAGATTCTCGGCAACCGTATAAATTATCAAATTTGGATTTAGTGACAGAATCATTCACATTGAATGCGGGTACTTTCAATGTACCCTTTTTTTCCATTTCATACAAACGGTGCACACCCGTGGTGGTTTCTTCGGTCAGCCCAAAAATACCACTCAATAATTCTGGATGCGATTGGTGTATATACAAAGTTAAATCACCGCCGTCGTCTAAAATCATATTCGGTTTCCAATCGGGATCGCCCAACACCGTTTGCTCGATGCACCAATTATATTCTTCTTCAGTTTCACCTTTCCAAGCAAAGACTGGAATACCGCGCGCGGCTATCGCAGCAGCCGCCTGGTCTTGGGTTGAAAAAATATTACAAGAAGACCAACGCACCGTCGCACCCAATTCTACCAAAGTTTCAATCAATACCGCTGTTTGAATCGTCATGTGCAAACACCCGACGATACGAGCACCGGCCAAAGGTGCTTTTCCTTTATATTGTGCGCGCAAAGCCATCAATCCTGGCATTTCAGTTTCAGCAATTTGAATTTCTTTACGCCCCCAATCGGCCAAAGATATATCAGCGACTTTATAATCCTGTTGTTTCATATGAATGCCCTCTTACAATGATTCTTTTAATTGCGCAGCTTTATCGGTTCTTTCCCAACTAAATTCATGCTCATGACGACCAAAATGGCCATAGGTCGCTGTTTTCGTATAAATCGGTTTGTTTAAATCCAGCATGCGCGAAATGCCCGCGGGGGTGAGATCAAAATGTCGCTCAATCAAAGCAATAATAGCCGCATCGCTGATTTTAGACGTCCCAAAGGTATTGACAGAAATAGAGGTTGGTTTGGCCACGCCTATCGCATAGGACACTTGAATTTCTATACGCGAAGTAATCCCTGCCGCCACCAAATTTTTTGCCACATAACGACAAGCATACGCTGCAGAACGATCTACTTTGCTCGGGTCTTTCCCCGAGAAGCAACCACCGCCATGACGCGCAAATCCACCATAGGTATCGACGATGATTTTCCTACCCGTTAAACCGCAATCGCCTAAAGGTCCGCCGATCACAAATCGTCCTGTGGGATTCACTAAAAATCGCGTGTCTTTGCTGAGATATTTACTCGGAAATATCGGTTTAATGATTTCTTCGATCACCGCTTCGCGAATGTGTTCTGGAGTGATGTCTGGGTGGTGTTGTGTAGACAATACCACTGTATCCACACTCACCGGCATATCGTTTTCGTATTTAAAAGTCACCTGACTTTTGGCATCCGGTCTCAACCACGGTAATATTTTGTCTTTACGCAATTGCGCTTGACGTTGCACTAAGCGATGCGCATAGGTAATCGGCGCTGGCATCAAGACATCGGTTTCATTGCACGCATAACCAAACATCAAACCCTGATCGCCGGCACCTTGTTCGGCTTCATTAGCTTTGTCCACGCCCATCGCAATGTCACCCGATTGTTTGCCGATAGCCGTTAACACAGAACAAGAATGGCCATCAAAACCCAAATCAGAATGATCGTAACCGATCTCGATGATCTTTTTTCGTACTAAATCTTCGATATCAACCCAGGCAGAAGTGGTGATTTCACCCGCAACTAAAACCATCCCTGTTTTAACCAAAGATTCGCAAGCCACTCTCGCAGCAGGATCTTGCATTAAGATGTGATCTAAGATCACATCCGAAATTTGATCGGCAATTTTATCAGGATGTCCTTCTGATACCGATTCGGAAGTAAAAACAAATTGCGTTGCCATGATGATAACCTTATTTTTTATATGACTGATCGTGCCTGAAAATGTTACTATATCCTTTTTAAGAAGGGTTTATACTTAAAATGTCTTGGATAATGATTGATAATAATGACTCATTCACCTACAACATAGTGCAATATTTTAGCAAATTAGGCTATCCAATGAAAGTCTTTTTGCCCCATGAAATCGATTTAGATGCACTTAAAGCGCTAAATCCTACCGCCATTGTGCTCTCGCCCGGACCCGGACACCCCCAAGAGGCGAAATTAGCTTTAGATATTGTGCAAAACATACACTGCCCTATTCTAGGCGTTTGCTTAGGCATGCAAGTGATCGGCTTGGCGTTCGGTGCTCAAATTATACGTGCACCGACGGCAATTCACGGCAAAATTTCAGCCATCCACCATCGACAAAAAGGGATCTTCAATCAACTTCCTAGTCCTTTTGCCGCCACGCGCTATCATTCCTTAGTAATAGAACCGACTTCCTTGCCCAAAGATTTAGAATTATTGGCTTGGACTGAAAGCACACAAGGCGCAGTCGACACGATCATGGCTATACAACACCGCTACAAACCCATTATGGGCGTACAATTTCACCCAGAATCGATTTTGAGCGAACAAGGATATCCTCTGTTTGAAAATTTTTGTACTTTGGTAAGGTTGTTGACTTAAATAAATGCTATGTGCTTCAATTTTAAATAAGGTTATCTTGTTATCGCTGTTTTAAGGAAAATTATATGAAAGTTAATTTAGCTGCATTCGTTTTAAATAAGCAATCCTGGAGCCTATGGTTTATTTTTATTGTTATAATCAGCGTGTATGTGACCTTATTACATAATACGCGCTCTGTCACACACCATTATCGTGACGCAAGCATTAGCTGGGAAAAAGGGCAGGCTCTATACGTAACAGATAATAATGAACACGGCGTCAAAGGGAGAGGATTTCTTTATTTACCTCAAGCAGCACTACTCTTCACTCCATTTGCAAAATTGCCTGTCAGCATAGGAGAGATATTATGGCGGATTTTCTCCTTGGGGTTATTTGCCATCGGACTAGCCCAGCTCGCACGCTTAGGACATCCCGAAAAAAACTATTTTTCTCTGATGACTATTCTCAGTATCCCACTCGCAGTTTCAAGTGCAAGAAACGGGCAAATGAATATCATCATGACCGCTTTTTTTATGTTTGCTGCCACTAGCCTGGTTGCAGAAAAGTGGTGGCATACGGGTTTTTATCTTACTTTAAGCTTAGTTTTGAAACCCATTGCTATTGTCTATCTGCTTTTGGTAGGGGCACTCTATAAACCGGTTAGAAAACCTTTATTTGTCTGTTTGATCATTATGCTGCTTTTCCCTTTCTTAACCCAAAAACCTGATTATGTCCTTCAGCAATATAAAGATTGCATGCAAATGTTTGTTTATGCCTCTAATGTCGGATCAACGCATACTTCCTATCCCCATTTTTTTAATATGTTGCTTCAATTCAACATCCAGTTAGATCCTATGGTACAAAATATCATCAGAGCTTTATTCGCTCTAGCAACTTGTTATTTAGGTTTTATCGCGAAAAAACGCTTTGATCCCGCGACAGCCAGTGTATGGATTTTTATTCTTGCGACGGGTTATCTCGCTCTATTCAATCCACGGACGGAATACAATAGTTACATTATCTTAGCGCCTGCATTGGGATATGTTATTGCACACAGTATTTTTTCTGAAGCAAATAAAATTAAATCCATTATTTTAATGATGATTTATATGGGAATTCTTTTCGGGGACGATTTGATTCAACTCATGAATCATCATCACCGTATAACTTTGATAGCGCCTCTTGCAACCACCATTTTTTTGCTCATGATTACCCACCAAATAATAGGGCGTGCTAAACATTATGTGTCCACCCCCCCCGGCTAAGGTAAAATAAATAGAAAAAGATTATTTCGAAAATTAGGAACTCAGCCCATGTACCTAAAAATCGCAACACGCACCAGCAAACTGGCTTTGGTTCAAACACACATGATCGCCACGGCATTGCAAGCAAAGCGCACCGATCTGAACATAGAAATCATTCCAGTGTTAACGACAGGCGATCAAATTCACGATAAATCTTTAGCTGAATTGGGTGGCAAAGGCCTATTTGTCAAAGGACTCGAAGAAAAATTATTAACCCGCGAAGCGGACATTGCCATGCATTCTTTAAAAGATGTACCGCCAGAACTTGCATCCTCTTTTTGCATCGCGGCTGTATTGAAAAGACACGCACCGAATGATGTTTTTGTGAGTGCGCAATACAAAAATCTAGGTGAATTGCCATCGAGTGCTATCGTGGGCACCAGCAGTGTGCGTCGAAAAGCCGCTTTATTGCATTATAAAAAAGATTTAAACATTCAGATGATTCGTGGCAATGTCGACACGCGTCTGCGCAAATTGCACGATCGTGAATTCGATGCTTTAATTCTCGCCGAAGCGGGTTTACAAAGATTGGGTTTAACACAACACATTCAAGCAATATTGTCGATAGAAATGTTTCCACCCTCTGTGGGCCAGGGCATCATTGCCATAGAATGTTTGACAGAACGACGCGATCTCATCGAACTATTACAACTTATCAACGATGAACCGACCATGATACAAATGCGTGCGGAACGCGCTTTGATGCATGCTTTAAATGCATCCTGTACTTCTCCTGTAGGGTGTTTTGCCAACATCATTTCGGATAGGCTTCATTTAACTGCCACCGTCTGGGATCTTGAAGGTACAAAACGGCTAGACACTCAACAAATTGGCGCTCTTGAACAAGCAGAATCCATCGGGGTATTGGCCGCGCAAGATTTAATTCAAAAAGGCGCTAGATCTTTGTTGAGCTTGCCAGAATGAGCTAGAACGAACTTAATTTTAGGTTCCTATTCACGCATTCTAATTAACGCCCCTCGGAGAAAACCTCAACTCTTTGGCGTTCAACGAACACAGTAAATCATAATTGCTTTGAATAAGCGTGTTTATTTCTTTATAAAGAGATGGATTATCGATACTTAGCTGGTCCATAATGATTTTACTACTGAAAAATTGCAACACAACCCTATTCACCTTTTTCATTTCTTTGATCGCGCTGATTTCCGGCGCATAATTTAGAAAATACAGCTGCTCACCTTCTCGAGCATAAGGATCACACACTAAAGTAGTGTGATCCCATGAATTCAAATCATTGATATCACCAGAAGGGGCATTTAAGCTCATGATGATAAAAGCATGATTTTTTCTTGACTGATCGCTATGATAATAATGAAACTTTGCAACAGATAAATTTGGCGCTGTTACCAATAGATAAGCTAAACACGCTCTAGACAATTCACCACATCTGCCTACACGATAATTTTTATCTTTTGCCGCTTCAAAATATACGTTTATCTCAATGAGCGCCATGACTAATTTTTTGATTATTCCGGTTAGACGGTTAAATTTTTCTTCCATCTTTTCTCGGTTCACATTAAAAATGTTTGAAGCGCTTGACATAAAGCATTCGAGAAATTGCCAGAAGAATTGATGGGAACGCAAAATGCCGATCTAGCCGCTTTAATACCCGCATACGCAGATTCAACTTCTTGTAATAAGAGGCCGATGTTTTCATGCCCTTTTCGCAAAGCCAATTCCTTTGCCGATTGCGCTGATTTATCGCAAAGTTTCGGATCAGCACCAAAACTCGCTAACAGTTTTACGTCTTCAATTCTTCCATTACAGGCTGCTTGATGCAGAGCTGTTTTTCCAGACTCTATGCAGGACTGTTAATATCAAGAATTTCTTTAGCTTTTAAAAGTGCTTTAATTTTAGCGATATCACCGCGCGCCGCCGCTTGGCGCGGAGCAAAATGCTTATCTTCGGAATATGCAAATGGTTGTTTTATAAATGATGGTGATGCGGACATAATACCTTTCCACAAAATTTATATATTTTAGACAGTGTTTTTTGCACTAAAAATTAGCCAAATAAAAAGTCTATTAATGATATTGCTGTACAAAAATTATGTCAACAATGTGCTATTGAGTCAAAAACCCTTAAATGTTTTCTTAAAAAACCAATAAAATCAATTGGTTTTGAATACGCCATTCGTTATATAAAAATGATATGATGCTTTATGTCAAAACCGTTTTTAGGAGCTGTCATGGACTTACAATTATCAGGGAAAGTTGCTTTGGTCACCGGTGCCAGTTCGGGATTGGGTTATGCTACTGCCGTAGAATTACTGCAAGAAGGGGCGAAGGTTGTGGCCTGTGGCCGTTCTAAAGCGCGTTTAGAAAGCGCTTATGCCGAAGTTGCGAAAAAATATTCCGATCGATTATTGTTAGTAGAAGCGGATCTGGATATTGCGTCTGCAGCTTCAGAACTCCTTGAAAAAACCATCGCGCATTTCAAAGCTTTAGACATTGTGGTATTCAACAGCGGCGGCCCCGCTTTGATGCGCTTTGAAGAAGCCACCGATGCTGTATGGGAAGAGGCTTTTTCATCTTTATTAATGAGTTGTATTCGCGTGATTCGCTGTGCGCTACCGTATTTACGAAAGAGTACGGCACCCAGCATTTTAACCGTCACCAGCATCACCGCCAAACAACCTTTACCCGGCTTTTTATTGTCGAATGTATTTAGACCCGCGGTAATAGGCCTAACTAAAACCTTGTCTAAAGAATTGGGTCAATACAATATACGTGTGAATTCCATTTTACCTGGATACACGGCCACACCACGATTTACAGAAGCATTGCATTATCAAGCCCAAAAAAACCATTCTAGTTTTGAAGCCGAAGCCGAAAAAGTGAGTCGGCAAATTCCCTTAAAACGTTTATCCGCTCCTAATGAATTTGCCAAATCTGCAACCTTTTTGGTATCGCCTGCCGCCAGTAATATCACGGGACTCATGATGCAAGCGGATGGAGGTTTTTATGAGGGACTTATTTGAGGCTTGTTTTTTGATCTAGATTTAATGTATACTTTGTAAAAATAATTATTCACATAGCGAGGACAAATATATCATGAGTTCAATACTAGACACGGTAAAAACATCCGTTGCCGCTGCAACTACCGCTGCCACAGACTTTTTTGCACCAGCCGCCCAAAATACACCTTTGAAAATGAAATCGCCGGATGTAACAGCCTATGAAGCATTACCATCGGCGCAATCAGACCTAAAGAAACCTGCTGAAGCTATCTCACTAAGAAAAAATGGTCATCAATCTTACAATACATTTGGCAAATAAAGAATCCTGTGATGCATTAAACTTAGTCAGACTGATTGCAATTTCGCAAAACTTAGCACCAACCATTTAGTCCCCTGTGGCGATGCGAATTGCACTTGTACGCGTGCATGTTCACCCTTTCCTTCAAAGGCCAAAATAGTACCTTCACCAAAGGAAGGGTGTCGTACGCGCTCTCCCAAACCAAAGCCATAATCGGAAAAAGTTTGTGTCCGAGTAGGCATAGAAAAAGATTGATTCAAACGCTCTGCACGAAGGTATTGTTTGGGGATTTCCGCTAAAAACCGCGAGCGACGTTTGCGTTCACTTCTGCCATGCAATTGTCGGCTCTGCGCATAACTCAAATACAGTTTTTTCATCGCGCGCGTCATACCCACATAACACAAACGACGCTCTTCTGCCAAACCCATTTCTTCATTTTCATTCACCGATAAATAATGCGGAAACAAGCCTTCTTCCAATCCACACATAAATACCAC
The DNA here is from genome assembly GCA_021782495.1 of Pseudomonadota bacterium. Taxonomy (GTDB): domain Bacteria; phylum Pseudomonadota; class Gammaproteobacteria; order UBA1113; family UBA1113; genus VFKP01. The sequence goes on from JAJXUV010000001.1 coordinate 262,411, forward strand.
GGGAAACTCTAGCCCTTTGGCTGCGTGCAGTGTCATCAATTGCACAGCGTCTTCGCCGATCAGCGCTTCTTTTTCACCACTGTCTAATACGGCTTGTGCTAAAAAAGCGGCTAAGGCGGGCAAATCATTGTCTACGTCGGGGCTAAACTCCTTGGCAACCGTGATTAATTCATCTAGATTTTCAACTTTAGCCAACCCTTTTTCCGAGCGATCCTTTTTATAAAAAGCGTATAACCCACTGTGCTCGAAAATTTTTTCTAACATGATTTCTAATTCGGCTTGCTGTGTGACAGGTCTTAATTTTTCAATTAAATCGACAAATTCTTTCATCGAGGTAGCCGCACGTGCGCTTAAAAGACGTTCATCCAATAATTTATACGTCGCTTGCCACAAAGACAAAGCGTTCTCTCGCGCGGTATCGCGCAATTGCTGTAGCGTTTTATCGCCAATGCCACGAGGCGGTTGATTGACAATGCGTTCAAAAGCCGTGTCGTCTTCTACATTGTAGATCAAGCGCAAATAGGCTAAAGCGTCGCGAATTTCAGCTCTGTCAAAAAAACGCAAACCGCCATAGATCCGATAAGCAATGCACTGTTCTAATAACAGCTCTTCTAATAAACGTGATTGCGCATTGGATCGGTACAAAATCGCCATCGCGCTGTAAGAAACACCTTGCTCGTAAGCACCCTGAATACAATGTCGTATAAAGCGCGCTTCATCGTATTCGTCAAAGGCTTCATACACGCTGATCGGTTCACCCTCTTCTTTTTCAGTCCACAAAGCTTTACCTAAACGCGCACTGTTTTTGGAAATCACCGCATTTGCCGCATTTAAAATGGTTTGCGTGGAACGATAATTTTGTTCCAAGCGAATGGTTTTAACCTCTCGATAATCTTGAATAAATTGCGCTAAATTTTCTGCACACGCACCGCGCCAACCATAAATAGATTGATCGTCATCGCCTACCACCATAACGTGTGTATTCGGTCCGGCGAGTTGGCGGATCCACGCATATTGCATCGCATTGGTATCTTGAAACTCATCCACTAAAATCTGCGTAAAACGCGCTTGATAATGCGCTAAAATATCCGGCGCATTGCGCCACAATTCATGCACACGCAATAACAATTCCGAAAAATCCACAGACTGTGTGGCAGCGCACAAAGCTTCATATGCCGCGTAAATGCGTATTTGTGTGCGTCTAAATACATCGTGTTGATCGTCTACACTTTCTGCGCGTAACCCCAGTTCTTTTTGAGTATTGATAAACCATTGCGCTTGTCGCGGCGGCCAATGCTTTTCATCCAAATTTAATTGTGCCAAAACACGGCGAACCAAGCGGTATTGATCTTCGCTATCAATGATTTGAAAAGTTTCAGACAATCCTGCTTCGCGCCAATGAAGACGCAACAACCGATGTGCAAGACTGTGGAAAGTTCCAATCCACAGATGGCGCACATCCAAAGGAAGAATGTCTTGCAAGCGATGACGCATTTCTTGAGCGGCTTTATTGGTAAAGGTCACTGCGAGAACGCCATAAGCTTCGGCATAGCCCATAGACAATAACCAGGCAATGCGATGGGTTAAAACGCGCGTTTTGCCACTGCCGGCACCGGCTAAGACCAATACATTTCCCGGTTCAGCGCTAACCGCAGCGGTTTGTTCGCTGTTTAAAACATCCAGTAAAGCTGTTGACATCGCCTATTTTACCATCCGGTCGGGTTTTTGTTCTGGAACAATCCCCTTCATCCTAATGGTCGAGGCATTTTGGCGTTCATAATCGGCGTTCAGTGCGGGATCGGTGTAAAAATACACATCGCTTTTACCCGTTGTTAACACACTTAATCCCTCTGTATTTTGTACGTCAGCTTGGGCTACGCCGGTCGTATTAATAAATAAAGTACGAACTTGTAAACGGCGTGCATCCAAACGGGTTTTACCCAATAAAGTGGCATCTAAGCGCGTGGCTTTTCCATTCAATTCAACAAAACCGTGGCCATTGGCTTTGAGAATAAAATGCGGCGTATCCAAATTATCCACAAAAGTTTTTCCGCCATTGTGAACAGCCAAAGCATTGAGTTGCGGTACAGCCACTTGCAAACAATTCACTTGCGTATTCGGACTAAAATCCGTAGGTGGATTAACCGCATGGATATACAATACGCGATCTTTCACTCGAAATGTTGCAATGCTAGACAAAGGCAGCGATTGTGTGCTTTGCACTCGATACATTTTAACCGTGTTGTCGTTACTCACAATCACCTGTAAGGGACCGTAAACCACCATGCGATCAAACTCTGCAGGATAAAAAGAACTCTCAGAAGTACTTAGGGTCAGCGATTTTTCTGCAGAGGAGGGCATTTCAGACTGGGGTGTACAGGCTGAGAGAAACAATATGAAAAGCAAAGCGATTTTTCTAATCATACGTGTTTATTCCTTAGTTTTTCTATACACTACACTCGCAGAAGCTTGAGCTGTAGGCGTAATCAACATGTCTTGAATGTTAACATGGGCTGGTCGAGTAGCACAATAAAAAATAGTATCGGCAATGTCTTCAGCGCGTAAAGCTTCTATGCCTTCATACGTTTGTTTCCCCAAAGCGGCATTTCCTTTAAATCGGACTTCGCTGAATTCAGTTTCGACCATGCCTGGCTCTATACAGGTCACGCGTAAAGCACTGCCATTCACATCTAAACGCAAAGCCTCACTAAATGCTTTCACGGCTTGCTTTGTCGCACAATATACCGCGCCGCCCGAATAAACTTGTCTTCCCGCAATCGAGCCAATATTAATGATGTGACCGCGATCCCGTTTTAACATGGATGGCAACAAAGCGTGCGTAATGTAAAACAAACTTTTGATATTGGTGTCGATCATTTGTTCCCAGTCTGACAATAATGCTTCTTGGATCCTATCTTTACCCAAAGCCAAACCTGCATTGTTGATCAAGACGTCGATTTCAGACAAAGGACCCGTTAAAGATTTAAAAATTTTGTCAATGGCAATGCGATCACAAACATCGGCTGGAAATACCTTGGATTGTGCCTTGTATTTTGCCTTTAATTCCGCAGCTAAGTGTTCTAATTTATCGGCACGCCGCGCTACCAATATCAATCTGGCACCCGCTTCAGCGAAACGTTCTGCGCAAGCCAAACCGATACCGCTAGAGGCACCCGTAATAAAAACAGTTTTATTTTCAAAATGCATGTGTTTCTCCTAAAAACAAATCTCAAGTACTGAGGAGGCGAAGCGCTGGAGCCAAAGGTAAGGTCCTTGGGACACGCTGTGAATACATCTCTGTACGCTCGCACGCCGCATCCATGCAGCTCACGGCTCTAAGTGCCTTACCTCGGCTCAAGCGCTTCCCAATCTCGAATACTATTTGAATGTTTCTTTTTCCTTAATGTGCATCTAAGTTACCCTCCGGAATGTCCAATCAAAGATAATTGATTCTCTAGAGTTTGTTCTTTTACTACACCTCGTTCCACGTGGAACATTTTTACAGGTAAGTCGATGATAAGTTCCAATAAATAAGACAGATCGATGCCGGTTATCAAGACTTGTGCCTCCATCCCTCTTAAGATAGAAATGAGCACTTCTTGTCGTTGTTCATCCCATTCGGCGGGAACATCATCCAAAAGGTAAACAGAGTTTTTGCCTGTTTGAGCTTGTAACCATAGGCCTTGGGCTAGTTTTAAGCTATAAATCAACCACTTTTGTTGTCCACGTGATAAAATGGCCTGTACCGCTTTGTTTTCAATGCTTAAACACAAATCTGCTCTGTGGGGACCGAGACTAGTATACCCTAAATAGCGATCCCGATTAAAATTACTTTTTAAGGCTTCCATTAAGCTTAAGCCAGCACCCCATCCCCTATCATATTGAAAATAAAAGGAAAAATCACAAAAACGGCTAAATAAGGTGTTACAAAGTGGCATAATAGCGTCTATATAATCGACTCTTCTCGAAGCCATTTGTTCGCCCATTTGCGCTAGCGCTTCATCCCAGCAATGTACGCTGGCGTCATCTTGTTTCTTCAAAGCAGCATTACGTTGTTTTAATATCCGATGGTATTGTCGCCACAATTCCCCGTAGGATTGCTCCACGTGGAACAATCCCCAATCCATCCATTGACGCCTAAAACTCGGGCCCCCATTCAATAAATCAAAACTGTCGGCATTTAATAATTGTACAGGCAATAAAGCAGCCAATTCGGCGGCACTACGACAGGAATTACCTCCGATTTTAATTTGTCCTTCTTCAGACAAGGATTTCAGCACGCCGATAGATACCTCATTTTCTTTCTCAATATCAATCAATGCTTGTAAAACCATTTTTTCTTGCTGAAATTGGATTAAAGGGTCTAAAATATTACCTCTAAAAGAACGACCATGCGATAAAAAATAAACGGCCTCTAAAATAGAAGACTTTCCGGCCCCATTTTCACCCACAATCAAATTAAAAAAAGGCGACAAGCTTAAATGAACTTCACCTAAGTTTCTAAAGGTATAAATGGACAGTGTTTTTATGGACATGCACGCCTCTGTACTGGATAAAAATCTATATGCCATCTTCCGTCATTGCTAGGCCGAAGCAAACTATTAACAGGTCCGTAATAAAGAGCTTTCCTAGGTTGCCACATCGACCGTGCCAAGTTTCGTGTTTTCGCACTAGTTCGGTGCAGGACGGTCTCCTTGCAATGACGGCCTTCAGGGTTCTTCATTATTACTCGAAATACGATCGTTATTGGGGGTGTCACCGCGACAGGACCCGGCGCACTAAAGCTTATTTTAAGTTGCTCATCCGCTTTAACCATTCACCGCATGTCCCAAGCATCTTCGCGTCACTGTGCGTATGGTATACTCGCAACGTTCCACGTGGAACAATTCCTAAATCAACAAAGGCATGACGACAAATAAGCAATCTTCACCCCCTTCCGGTTGAACCAAAACCACTGCATTGGCATCCGAGAAGGAAAAAATAAGGTTGCGTTGCTCGCTGACTGCAAGAATATCCAATAAATACGCGACATTGAAGGAAACAATGAAGGTATCAAAAGGAAAAGTCACGGAAATTTCAGTTTCAGCTGCTTCATATTCAGGATTATTCGCTGTTATTTTAAGACGATCCCGCGATAACTCTAAGCGTACACCGCGAGATTTTTCATTCGTCAATATGGCAGCCAAACTCAATGCTTGTTTTAAATCCTGGGCAGAAACTGTTAAAGTCTTATCCCCCCCTTTGGGGATCAATTTTTTAAAATCCACAAATTGCTCGTGAATGAGTTTAGACACCAAAGTGAAATCTTGGGAAGCAAAAGTGATTTGCTGTTCACTCAAACTCAATGCACAGTCTTCTTCGGAATGGTTAATCAAGCGCAATAATTCACTAATGGCATTTTTAGGAACCAAAGCCCGTTTAGTTTGTCCTATGGGCGCAGATAATTTTCTTTGTGCCAAGGCTAAACGATGGCTATCTGTGGCCACCACTTCCAGGCTATCCTCTTCAATATTAAATAAAATCCCATTTAAATATTGACGCACATCCAAACCTGCCATCGCAAACACAGTTTTGGACAATACATAATGCAGATCGGTTGTTTTGACTCTGCATTCTAAGGTAGCAGCGGGTTCTGGAAATACGGGATATTCTTTAGGATCCAAAGACAATAAAGTAAATCTATTTTTGCCCGCTAAAATGATGGCTTTTTCGGCTTCTATAGAAATAGACAAGACAGTTCCTTCCGATAAACCCTTACAAATCTCCAGCAATTTATGTCCTGGCAAAGTGATACGCATTGCTGGATTTTGATGTTGTACCGCAATGCTTATTTTTAATTGAACTTCTGTATCGGTCGCCGTAATTTCCAAATTATTTTCAGAAAAATCTAATAAAACATAACCCAAAATAGGCAAGGTATTTTTTTTATACGCGATATTCAAACATTGCTGTAAGGGTTTTAACAATTCTTCTCTTAAAATCTGCAACTGAGACACACTTCACCTCTTTTTTTAAGTCGACAAGACACGAATCAAATTTTTATAATCTTCTCCGACATCCATATTGGTTTCCAACATACTTTTAATGGTTCTATAGGCATGTAAGACCGTCGTGTGATCCCGCCCACCAAAAGCCTCGCCGATTTCTGGCAAACTATGATTGGTCAGTTCTTTAGCCAAACACATACCCAATTGTCGAGGTCTTGCGACTGAGCGTGTGCGTCTTTTAGACAAAAGATCGGAGACTTTGATTTTATAATATTCGGAAACAGTTTTAATAATATTTTCTATAGTGACTAATTTGTCTTGTAAAGACAATAAATCGCGTAAAGATTCCTTGACCAGCTCGATAGAAATGGGTTTTCCTGTAAAATTAGCACTGGCAATCACACGCTTCAATGCCCCCTCAAGCTCCCGAACGTTCGAGCGTATTTTTTTAGCGATAAAAAAGGCAACATCATATTCTAAAACAATATTGGAAACCTCCGCTTTATTCATCAAAATAGCGACTCGAGTTTCTAGCTCTGGCGGTTCAACTGCAACCGTTAATCCCCAACCAAAACGAGATTTTAAGCGTTCTTCCAAACCTTCAATTTCCTTAGGATAGCGATCGCAAGTTAAAATAATTTGCTGCTGACTTTCCAACAAAGCATTAAAGGTATGAAAAAATTCTTCTTGAGAACGTCCTTTGCCAGCAAAAAATTGAATGTCGTCGATTAACAATGCATTTAATTGCCGATAACGATATTTAAAATCTTCCATCTTGTTCGATTGCAGCGCTTTCACCATTTCAGCAACAAAACGCTCGGAATGCAAATACAATACTTTGGCGTCTGGATTTTGACACAGCAACCAATTGCCAACCGCATGCATCAAATGCGTTTTTCCCAAGCCCACGCCGCCGTAAATCAATAAAGGGTTATTAGAACCACCCGGATCTTGGCTCACTTGTTTTGAAGCCGCTAAAGCGATTTGGTTTGAACGTCCCTCGACAAAAGTTTCAAAAGTAAAACGCGGATTTAAATTCGTTTGAAAAGGTTCAATGTCTTTTGAAATGCCAATGGGTGTAAACTCATTTGATTCCTGTAGGGGATAACGACTGGAAACAGCTGTCATTTGTGGCGATTTATCTTTTTGCCCCACACTCAAAACAACCGCAAATTCATTAGCATCGCAAAAATGCGATTCTTGATTCATTTCAGAAAATATATTTTCGATTTTTGCTTTAAAATGTTTTTCAACCCAAGTGGCTACAAACTGATTTGGCGCATACAAAAACAATTCACCATCTTTGTAACTTGCCGCTTGTAAAGGCGAAATCCACGTATTGTAGTGGTGATCAGACAAATCATTTTTCAAAACAGACAAACAAGCCTGCCAAAAATGAAGCATAGTTGAATTTTGAATAAGTTGTTCTGACATGAAGTCCTCGGGACGCATCTTTTTGACTGAAGATGTCTAGTCTATACAGCTTTTAGAAACTTATCCACTGATTTTGGCTAGACAACACGCAAAAAAAGAAATTTTTTTGTGGACAAACTGAGAATAAGTACAGAGAAAAATGGTGCATAACTCTGTACATGATTCATAAAGATACAAGACAACTAAAATAACTTTTTCTTATAAACACTTATACACAAGATAATAGAGGAGTAGAGTAGGAACAATGTCTTTGCATTACAAGGAAAAAAACGAGTTACGCACAGAAAATGCTTCCTTAATAATAACAATAATATAATATCTTAAATATATAATATTATATTACTCTTTCCCACCTGGTACGATTGGAAGAATCTATTTCTTTGTGATAAGATAAAATTATTTAACAAGGATCGTCTCTATGAAATTCAAAGCCATTGTCTGTGTGCTTATCGGAAGTATATTTTTAATTGCAAATGCGCAATCGATAGAAAATAAATCGATTACCTATAAAAACTCACGCGGTTCTATTCTGAATTTAGAATCGCTTAACAATGAAACGATAACAGGGAGTTTCCTCACTGCAGTTGCAACACCACAATGTCCTAAAGCAGTTGGCATGAAACGACCTATTACGGGATTTGTTGTAAAAAATGCCATCACTATCAGTGTGAGTTATCCGGAGTGTGGTTCTGTCTTAACCCTTATCGGCAATATTGATGAGCAAAATGGAACCATTGAAACCACAGCGCTGCTTGCTCAGCAAACCGATCAAATTTACAAAAAAGGAAATAGTGCGCAAATTATCACACACGATACTTTTAAACGAATTTAGCGGGGGCGCGAATAATCAGTTAAGCAAAGAAAAGGGGATTGCCCAAAATTTGTCGCTAACGCTTATCCTTTATACGGCGTTCCGTACACTCTTTCCCATATAACCGATTCAAAACCAAAATCACGCATATGGACGATTCTTTCTGGATACAAGATGCCATCCAAATGATCGCATTCGTGCTGTACCATACGTGCATGAAAATTGTCAGCAGTACGTTCTATTTTTTCACCTTCTTCATTCAATCCACTGTAATGGATTTTCTGATAACGAGGTACTTTTCCGCGCAGTCCAGGAACACTCAAACAACCTTCCCAAAGTTCAGTTTTTTCTTCCGTTAAGGCTGTTATGACTGGATTAATTAAAACCGTAAAAGGAACGGGTTTTTCGTTGGGATAACGAGGGCTGCTATCAAAACCAAAAATGATGATACGCTGATTAACGCCAATTTGCGGGGCGGCAATTCCTACTCCCCCTTCTTTTTTAAGGGTTTCTTTTAAATTTAAGATCAGATCGTATAAAGCTGAACAAGCAAATTCAGTGACTTCTTGAGAGCGTTCAGACAAACTGAGCGTTCCCATTTTTAAAACGGGCATAGTAGCCATATTTTAATACTCCCTTTGGGTTGATGCGTTATTACTCCAAAATAAATTTCTGCAAAAAAATATCCAGATGCTGATTAATCACCTCATAATTATGTGACAAAATAGTTTCGGGATGTTGTACATAGGGTGATGTCGGTGTCAAATCTTCCTGGCAATTTTCCAATAGCCACTGCATTTTTTTTTGATTCAACTCCAAATGACATTGAAAACCATACACTTTAGGCGAAAAACGCACAATTTGTCTGGGGCAACCAGCGCTCTGTGCTAAAACAGTTGCGCCTTCCGGAAGGCCTAGCATATCGTGGTGCCAATGGCCGGAAGGAAATTGCGAAGGAAAGTCTTTAAAAATAGGGTCTTCTTGGGCTTCCGGAGTTAAAGATAAAGGAAATACACCGATTTCTTTGTGAGGACTACGCTCCGCATTAGCGCCATAACTTTCAGCCACCAATTGTGCGCCCAAACAAATACCCAATACTTTTTTATCTTGTTCAATGGCTTGTTTGATAAGCGCAATTTCATCTTGTAAGTAGGGATAGTGATGGAGATTCAAAGCACATTGCGGCCCGCCCATTGAAACTAAAATATCAAAATCATGGACTTGTGGCAGCGGTTCATTTTGAACGACGTGCGTGACTCCATACTCTAAGCCATTGTCTTCGGCCCATTTTTCATAATAGCAGGGTATATTGCGTCTTGTATGTATAATACAATGTATCTTCATGAATTTTTCCGGGATTTTTGATAGATTATACCATAAAATCCCCCTTAAATGTACTAAATTAGACCGATTTTTATTAAAATTTATTCTTCAAAGGAGATTTTAAAATGTTAGTGATAGAGTTAATTTATCAGAAATCCCTGATAGAGGTAGACAAATACTTAGAGGAACATCGAGCCTGGTTAGAAGAAGCTTATCAACAAGGTTTATTGCTGGCTTCTGGTCCCAAACAACCCAGAGAGGGCGGAATTATTATTGCTTTAATGGACAAAGAAACCGCTCGTCAATGGATAACAGCCGATCCTTTTTACCAACACCATTTGGCAGAATATAAAATAACAGAATTTCAAGCTGTAAAGTATTGTACAGAATTGGCGAATAAAGTGAAATAATAACAACTAAAAACCCTGTGCCTAGGGTTAAACAGCACAGGGTTTTGGAGCAATGAAAAGAAAGTTCGTTTAATTGTCGTGAAAAACCACCATAGCTTGTATGGCAACCCCGACAACGCGTATTTTATCATTTAAGATATCGCTGTCGTGCTCATTGTTCAAAGCATTTAAACGTTTAATAGGACCATCTAAAGATAATTTTCTGATGGTGGTTTCATCAGTATTAGGGTAATGGACCACAACCAAATCGCCATCTACGGCTTTGGCATTCAAGTCGACCAACAACAAAGTGCCTTTAGGGAATTTGGGTTCCATACTAGCTTTGGTACTCAGCGCAACCACTTGATCGGATTTCACTGTAGCAGTTTGCCATTGTTCCCAATTGTTTGGCGTTAATGTGGATAAGAAATCATTGGCTTCCACACATTGTTGCCAAGAAATAATCGGAATGTGTTTGGTTTGTCTTCTCGCGCCATTGATGGCCAAGTCAAATTGTTCATGTGGCGGTGTGTAAATGATCGCATCTAAAGAAATATTGAAAAATTCTGAGATCAGTTTCAAAGTGGATACGCGGGGATCAGCCGTTTTTCCCGAGAGAATTTTATGCAAAGTCGGTTGGGGGATAGAAGTTCTTTTAGCCAATGTCGCTTCATTCAATCCTTTTGCAGCCATGAGTCGTCTAATGTTATTCACCAACCAACTTGGGGTGCTGCTGATCTCTTCTTTTAGACGCTGGACATCATTACTTAAAGTGCTTGCCTCTTGCTTTACCTCTTCCTTTTGCAGTTCCGTGGTAGACATATCTTAACCTCCAAAAAATTAAAGTGGAATGCATTAATAAATAATTTGGTTCCCAAAGGAACAAGGTCCAGTGTAAACGTTATTTTAGTAAATGTAAAGTACTTTTGAGCAAAAAATAATACCCAACGATTGAAAATATTTCGAATACAACCATTCAGATGGGAATTTTGAAAGAATACTGAAATTTTCGACTTATCGGTTATGTAATACGGAGATCTATTTACCATCACAGATAAGGCGTGGGATCCGCAATGCCCGCTTCTGTGAATCCTTTTTGGCGCAAAATACAACTGCTACAAGAACCACAAGCCAAACCCGCTGCATTGGCTCTGTAGCAAGAAATCGTCAGCGCATAATCTACACCCAAAGCATGTCCTTGCTGAATGGTTGCTGCTTTACTCAAATGAATTAGGGGGGCTTCTATTTTGATGACTTTTTCCTCCACACTTGCTTTAGTAGCCAGGTTAGCCACATGTTGAAAGGCAGCAATGTATTCAGGTCGACAATCGGGATAATGGGAATAGTCAATCGCACTGACGCCGATAAAAATCGCATCGGCGGCGATGACTTCTGCCCAAGCTAAAGCAATGCTTAAAAAAACCGTGTTTCTAGCAGGAACATAGGTGATGGGTATTTTGTCATCGTTTTGATGGTCTGGAACCGTCATGGCATCATCCGTTAACGCCGAACCGCCCATACTCCCAAGATCCAAGGGCATAATGAAATGGTGTGTGATTTTGAAAGCAGCCGCAACTCTTTTGGCGGCATTCAATTCAGCGGCATGTTTTTGGCCATAATCGAAACTTAAAGCATAACAATCGAAGCCTTGGCTTTGAGCGATGGCCAGACACGTCGCGGAATCTAATCCACCCGACAATAATACGATCGCGTTTTTCATGGGATATTTTTCTAGTTTTAAAGATCGCTATTATACCATAGTTTTTAACTTTAAAAGCTTGACAAAGCATTAAAAAACTATGATAATCACAATCGAGCAATTAGGAACGACGAGTGATGCGTAGCGGCTCTGAATGGAAACAACGCATCACGAACAATGGGCGTGCTTACTTGAACAAAGTAAGCGCAGCCTGTCAAGTGCGCAAACACCTGGCAGGCCACTTCCCAACAATCTTAACAAGGAGATTGCCGAGCAATGGCTATATTAACGCACCAAACGGTGCCTTCACAAGACGGGTGTGGATTTTTCTACATCCAACACTTTGTGCGCATATTGAAATCATGCGCGAATTATCCAAAAACAATGCATCTTAAGCCCGGTTCTTTCATGGAACACACTTTTGTGCTTTGTGTTTGCGAGAATTTTAACTAAGTGGCTTTAGTCTGCGATTCATACGCACACTTAGCCCTTAGTGCTCTCCAAGACTGAGTGTCATCGTATTTATCAAAGACTAATCAAGGTGAAAGCAAGGCGTTTAGCGCTGCGTTTTTATAATCTAAGTTCGACCTCTCATCCGTTGGGATATTGCGCCGTTCTTTTTTGCTCATTTACATATTTTTTAAAAGGAGCAAAAAAGATGTCAGCGGAAAATATCTGTATTAAACCTTTAGAAACTAGAGAGTTGATTGAAGAGGCCTGCGCACTGTTGTACAAAACACACATAGAAGAATCCAATTGGAAATTTGAACCGGATAATCCTTCCAAGATTAGAGTAGAGATAAGACATAACAAAAAAATATTAGTCGATAGATTTACGGATAAAGCAGTTTGGTTTGGCGCATTTGAAGAAGAAAAAATGGTCGGCTGTGTGCGATTGCTATTCGTAGATGAAAACAACCAATTTGAAATGGAAAGATACAAAGAGAGTGAGGTTATCCAACAATACTTACCAAAGGATAAAAAACACTGCGTTGAAATCAACAGAGCCGCTGTTACCAGTACGCATAGTGGATTGGGTATTATGAAGCAGTTATTTTATATCGCCTTTCAGTATTGCAAAGAGAATCAGTATTCGGTTTTTGGCGCATCGCGTCATGGCTACATCATCGCCTTATTTAAAAAAATTAGATTTCCATTAAAAATTGAATACGCCTTTAAATACGAAAGAAAGGATCCCTTGGCCGTTAATTTTTATTTTGCAGATTATGAAAAATCAGAGGTTGAAAACATGCTGCTTAATTTAAATGCACAGCACAATGCCAAAATATTAGATGCGCTTGAAATTGTAGCGCCTATATTGCCCGCTTTAGTGTATTGGCACGATACGAAAAATGTTGTGCTAGGTGTCAATGGATTGTGTTTAGAAGGAATGGGGTTGGCAAAAGCAAGCGATGTCATTGGCAAGACACCCTATGATTTTTATCCAAGAGAGGTTGCTGCGCATATAGTGAGACACAATGAAAGCGTGATAAAAACAGGAGAAATATTATCTCAAGATGAAAAAATAGAGGATATTTCAACGGGAAAGACGAAAATATTTAGCAGTACAAAAGCACCCTTGTACGATGAAGAGGGGAGAGTGATAGGCGTGGTGGGCTGTTCCATAGAAGTGACTACCGAAAGAGAAGCGGAATACTTGAGAATAGAAAACGAAAAACAAAAAATTCTATTAAGAGAAGAAGAAAAATTCAGGAAATTGGCGCATAAAGTAGCACACGACATTCGTTCTCCTTTAACCACTTTATTGATGATTGTGCGGGATTGTAATCAAATCCCTGAAAGTAATCGCATTGCTTTGAGAGAAGCGGCTACCCATATTGGTGATATTGCAAACCATTTATTGCACCAATATCAGAAACAAGAAATAAACGTGAAAGATATCGAAGACAGTCAAGATATTTTGGTTTATACGGCTTTAATTGAATTGTTGACGGCAAAAAAATATCAATACAAAAGCACGCCAACTAAATTCGATTATCAATTTAAAATAAACACGGTATTTGCTTGTATTCACATATCTGCAAGCGCTTTTAAACGCATGCTCTCTAATTTAATGAACAATGCGGTGGATGCTTGTGAGGGAAAGCCGGGTGAAGTCAGTTTACAATTAGAAGCAGATCATGAGTGGGTCAATATCTCTATAAAAGACACGGGGAGTGGAATGCCAAAAGAATTGGTTAGAAGAATCATGAATAAAACAGCCTTTACCTCGGGGAAAGCTTCAGGACATGGCATTGGCTTAACGCAAGTGTGGAAAACTTTGGAAGATTATCAGGGGGAAATGCGCATCGATTCTCGACTGGGGTGGGGTACTGCCATGCTTTTGAGGTTTCCGAGAACTCAGCTCCCGCATTGGATGATTGAGGAAATACTTTTAAATGCAGATGATACGGTGGTTATTTTGGACGATGATGCGTCTATTCACAGTGCTTGGGATATTCGTTTCGAGCCCATTTTAAGTCAATATCCAGAGATGCAGCTTAAACATTTTGAAGAGGGTGAAAAAGCTTTGGAATTCATTGACGCTTTATCGGTGGAAGAGAAAAATCGGATTTTCCTATTCAGTGACTATGAACTCTTGGAGCAAGAGTTAAATGGGCTACAAATTATCGACAAAAGCCAAGGAAGCCGTTCTATTCTGGTCACAAGTCATTATGCCGATCGCTTGCTTCAAGAAAACGCAAGAAAAATGGGTATAAAGATTTTGCCGAAACAATTGGCTTCGGAGATCCATATTAAAATCATAGAAACAAAATAAGGAGAGCTAAAATTCGGTTGAAAAAATCTTGCGTATTTGTTCACATAGTATTAGTATAAAAAAAGCAGAGGGCCGGATTAACTTATCGTTAAAATATATTCTAAAGAATACGGCCGGCCGTAATTTTAATTAAATGGGTGTATAAAAACAAAAGGAGTCCAGAATGGCAGCGGGAGAAGATAAGGTTGTTGCAAAGCATTTTGTAGAAATAGAAAAGGAAATCATAAAAAAGATAAATGAAAAGCGTGGATTATTTTTAGGGTTCTGCCATAGAGATGGAAATTTTAATGAGTATTTGACAGGTGCATTTCTGAAATTCTTACAGGAAAATAAGATAGTTGTTTTTGCGGAAATTGATGAAAAACCATTTCAAGCTTATGTTAAGGCAGTTAATTCAGCTAAAAAGCAATTAAATTTTGATATACTCCTCGAGTACGTTACAGATATGGCTAAAAGAGTTGAATGTGAAGAATATGTTAGCATTGAATTTATAGCTCTTTTATTAACATTGTATTGCGCTGACATAAAAATTTTCCCCTATGAGCCCGTTCCAGGATCAGACGCAGAAAAAAAACAAAACGAAAAGGTTAATGACATCTTATTCAGGGGCAAGGGTGCTACACCGGAAAATTTACGCTGGGCTATGGCTGAGAGAGCAAGTAAAGACGAAAAAATGGCTGCAAAAATAAAATCAGATTTATCAAAGATGAACCCACAACAAAAATTTATTATTATGGGGGGCTCTGAGCATGTTAAAATATCTACAATTTTAGGCCTGGATGCGCTGAGTATAAGGACTTCTGATTTTTATAAAAATATTTTATTATGCGCTCCCGGAAGTGTTTTGCAAAACCTAAAGTTGAGTAATGTTGTTTCTTATGTATATGACGAAACCTCAATTAAGAAGGTAACTTTAGCTGAAGCATATAAAAAGCACGGCAATGAATTATTTGATGCAAAAAAATATCAAGAATCCATAGTTTATTATGAGTCCGCTATAGAATTAAATCCAAATTTTAAAGAAGCTTGGCTTAATAAAGCCAAGGCTCTTCGTCTATTAGGACGCAAAAGTGACGCGCTTATCTCAGCGAATAAAGCAAAAGACATTGATTCAAATTATAAAGGGGCTGTAAGCTTTGTAAGAACAATAAAACAGGAAATTAAAGCAGAAGAAGATCGCGTGGTTGCCAAGCAATTAGCGAGCCCAAGCTTTTCCTAAATAGTTGCATTACTTTCCCAGCTTGGATAAGCCTTATCGCTGCTAAAGTCAGTGGCTATGCTTTTGACTTATAAATGAACAAGTAACGGGTGCTTCCAGGTTGAATAGCTTTTGACCTATTTACTTATCATACAGATTCTCTAAAATTGAGAGATGGTATTTTAAGTTTAGAATGTTATAATGCAAGCTCAGTCATACAGGAAGAATGCTATGGGACATTATGTTAGGACACATTTGATTAAAGACGAACACCTTGTTTTTGAAACGGGATATCATTGGATTATTTTTATCAGTTTGAAAGCGATTTTTACCTTGTTTATTTCGCCACTGATAGCGATAAATACGTCGGAGTTTTGTATTACAAACCGGCGCATTGTGATGAAAACCGGAATGATAGTGCGGCGGACAATGGAAATGAACTTAAGCAAAATTGAAAGCGTCAATGTGGAGCAAAATATTTTAGGCCGAATTTTGGACTATGGTAGAGTGATCATTCACGGAACGGGCGGCAGCACAGAGAACTTCTCTTACATCAAAGCTCCTGCGGAATTTCGAAAGCAGTTTGAAGAGTTGTGCTAAAGTCCAATGTAAGCAAGCCCCAGTTAAACATATTTGAAAATCTGGACATTATGTCTCTAAGATTAACCCAAACCTCTGTAATATTGTAAGTTCAACTTGCAATATTAGGCTAAACTTGACTTTAGCTCTAATTGTATATATATTTAATATATCATATATATTAGTTATATCGAGAAAATCATGGCAAAAACCTTAGTAGACATCCCCCAGGAACTTATAGAACAGTTAGACAGCATTGGAAAATCGAAGCATTTATCCAGAGCCTATTTAATCCGTTCGGCTATTAGTGCCTGGTTGGATCAGCAAGTCCAAAGTGTGCCCGCCAGTGCTTTTGGCATACTTAAAAATATTTCTGTAGGCGATAGTGTAGAATGGCAACGAAAAATGCGGGATGAATGGAAATGAAGGGCGTTTTTGACAGTAACATTCTCATTGATTATTTAAAGGGTATCAAAACCGCTGCCGTAGAAATCAATCGTTTCGAAAGCAAAAATATCAGCATCATCAGTTACATTGAAGTTTTGGTCGGGGTTGAAATGGATGACGCCATATTTAGCCAAGTCAAAGCGTTTCTACATTCTTTTAACATCATCACAGTGAATACCAACATAGCCGATCTGACAATAGCGGCACGTAAAACCTACAAATTAAAAATCCCAGATGCCATTATTTTAGCAACAGCGCAATCTTTAGAAGCTTTGTTGATTACTCGTAACACCAAAGATTTTTCTGTCCAGAATCCGGCGGTTAGAGTTCCTTATTAAAGCAATGGCCTAAGGCGATAAGTAACGGAACGGCGGGCAGCATGGAGAACTTCTCTTACATCAAAGCGCCACGGGCATTTCGAAAACAATTTGAAGAGTTGTGCTAAGGTTCAAATTTTTATTTAAACATATTTGAAAACCTGCTAAAAATAGAAGTATCGCTCGACGAACTGCTGCGACTTGAGGAACTGCTATTACTTGATGTTGAACGCGAAGCCCGCGGCACAGAAGCATTCGCCGCAAAGAAGCCCCCGCTGTTTTGGGGGGGCGCAGATGCCAATTGTTCCTGTATTTTTCTAACTGGGTTAAGACAAGTTAACACACTATAAGCTAATAACTCTTCGCAATGAATACTTTCTTTAGCGGAAGTTTCAAAATAAGCCCATCCCTGTGCTTCGGCCAATGCGCGCGCTTCTTCCCCAGAAACATTACGTTCGTGGGCTAAATCACTTTTGGTACCGACCAGGATAACAGCGGCTTGTGGAAAGCAGCGTTCGAAATCTTTGAAATGTTTATTTACATTTTCAAAACTTATGCGGTCGGTTAAATCAAAACACAGTAAAACGATAGCAGGACTAAGACAAGTAGGGCCGTAAATATTAAACTCTCGTGACTGTTCCCATAACTGCAAGCGAATCTTTTTGCCGCGGTATTGGCGACACACTGATTTAAAATCAGCCCTTAGGGGGGAAATAAAGCGGTCTGTAAATATATCATCGGCTATTCTTAATATCAAGGAAGATTTTCCAACGCCAGAATCCCCGTGCAGTTTGATGTTGAAGGAGCCGTCGTATTCTGCGTGGGAATTTAGCTCGATCATTTCTTCCAGGACAGATGCTATTTTAAGCTGACTTTTTTTTATGGCCTCTTGTTGTATGATTCTTTCTGGAACCAATACTGATCTGCCATTGCATTTTTGCTCTAAACAGCGGCTAAATTCCTCTTCATCACTAGAACTCGATCGAGAGGCTTTGTCTTTATTGTGCATTTTAGCTGGAGCGCTCTCGCTGATTTTTGAGAGGGTTTCGACAGAGCTATCTATCATGCTTAACATTTCCGCATAATGTCGAATTGAGAAATAGGGATATTTTCTGTCTAATGCAAATCTACGTTTTTGATTTTCACACAGTGCTGCTTCAATACGATCAAGTTCTTGAGAACGTCCTTGTAGTACTTTACCCTGTTTGTCTGTACACGTGGCTTTTTGTCCTTCTAGGGTATTCTTTTCATCGAATAATTTTTTGTATTTTAAGGTATCCGGAGTGGTAATTTTGTCTAAATCTTCTTGGATTTGTTTGAGCAGCGCAGGATCCAAATTTGGCCGTTGTTCATCTAATGCGGCGATAATTTCAGCATGTTCTTGCCTAAAAAAATCATACTGTTCTTGTTGAAGAACGAGCATTCTTGTGTACAATGCACAGCGCCTATTAAAATCGGGCGTTTCACGCTTATACTGGTTAAAATGTTCAAATTCATTTCTCAATCTATGGGTGTGTGCTTTCCATAAATAGTATTCTGTAAATTCTGCTGGATGTTTGCTTGCAAAATCAGACAATTGAGAGTTGAGTGTGTTAATATATTTTTCTTTTTCAGCTATAGCATGTAGGATTTCTTCTGCTGAAGAGGATGCCGCTTCTTTTTCCTTTTCTTTAGACTTTGAGCGAAGCGCTGCTTCTAATTTCAATGTTGTCAATCGATTTTCTAAAATAGTTATTTGGGTTGCTAACTGCTTATTTTTGATTTGAAGACATTCAAGGTATTTTGTTTGTAGATAAAAAACATGTTCTTTTAGGGTATTGATAGATGTTAGAGTGATAGTTTGCGAAGGGTAAACATGGGGCATTCTTTCAAGTTGTACACCGGGCTGAAAGCACCAAATTTTATGATGTAAATCTGAAGCGGCCTTTACTTGTGCATCGTATTCTTTTTGAAGGTGATGTTTACATTTCTCTATCAAGTTAGCTATGTGTTTTTCTTGTTCCGAAATCAATGCTTTTAAAGATAAATCGGCTGCTGGGCTAAAATGGGTATAATCGATTCCTGCTAAACCTATGTCTTTTTGTAGTTCGGAGATCTGTTTATTATTTTCTTCAATTTTTTGTTGGTCTATGAAGCTTTCTTTTTCTGCTTTGAGAAGCATGATTTTCTTTTCTTGGACTTCAATAAAAGAAATATCTATATCAGCAGGTATGTTTATGTTTATTGGATCGGATGGAATATAATTGGGAACTAAAGACTTTATATCTGAAACGAGCGTATGGATTTCTACGTTATTTCCCTCGGCCTTTTCAAGGAGTAATGCAGGATACGCTTCTTCGAGTGTATGCAAAACTTCTTCTTGCCAGTCTAAAAAACTCTTTTTCTCTTCTACCGTGGCATTAGCCTGAAGTGATCGTTGTGACATTGAAGTATCATCATCTGAACTTAATTTTTTAATACTAACCCTATAATAGTTAATGAGCGCTTCACTTTTCTGAATTCTTTTATGGACGTCCTCATTCAATTCGAATAAAAAAGCCTGTTGTCGTTGAATGTCTTCAGCACTGATTTCATCACCAGGAATGAATTCAGCATATCCCATGGGTATATGTTTAAATTGTGTGATCAAATTGTCTATTTCTTTTTTATTCGCTGCAAATTCTTTTTGCTGTAGTTCTATTCGTGTGGATTCTAATAATTCTATGACGAGAGCGCTGCACTGAGAATGTAAGTTAATAAATTGTACACCGTAATTTGAAAATAATTTGGAAAAAGAATTTTCATTCCCCTCTGTTAAATAGCGTTCAATTTCTGAAATGGAATATTTTTGATGGCCTAAATTTTCTATCGGTTTTTTATGTGATAATACAGCGCTCAGCGCTTGTTCATATAATAGTTTAGATTGATTTCGAATATCTGAATTATAATAAGGTTCGTCTAAATGACAAATATGGCTTCTTAAATCGGCAATGTATTTTGCTTTTAGAATAGGATCTTCCAGAAATGACTGCAATTTCCTTCGCAAAATGACAATGATTTCCTTTTGCCACTCCAATTGACCTTCTTCTGTCAAATTATCGGGTATATCGGTTTGAATTGCATAGCCCGGCTCTAATTTTTTAATCTCTCTATATAAGGCATCAAGAATATTGCGAGTTTTTTCTATTCTTAATTTCAGTGGAAAGACTGCTTCTAAGTGCGCGATAACGGCTTCTTGCCATTCACGTATCGGAATGTATAGGCGCTTATTCTCATTGTTAAAAGAAAATTCTTCAATATAGACATTAGGGTTTAAAGGAGACTTCGGCTTTCTATCGTGCTGCGCGCTTGCCAATAAACCCCTTATATCCTCTTCTGTGTACACCTGCCCATCTGAGGCAAGTATGGTATTAGCGCCTGTCAAGGGGTCTGTTAAGGATATTGGAGATAGCTCGCTCCCATCAAATTGCATATCCACTATGTTTGAATAAGATAAAAATAATGTCTCTATCCAAGGGGTTTCGCCATAAAATATCTCAGGGAAGGTTTCTTTGAGCCCATAATACAAAGTTCTAATTTTTTTTTGATTCTCGCAAATGCGCTTATTGATGGCTTCTGTAGAGTTTGACATGCCTTTCCCCCGCAAATTATCTTTTTCTTGACTATTTAATCGCTTTTAGATGTAAGTTACGCGGATGAATAGTGGCTTTTATTATATTGCCCCATTTTAGTACAATTATATTAAATAATCAAGGCCATTGACAAATACCACGAATAAAAATATCATAGACAGCTATTTTTAGCCTACTTGGCTTATTTTTGATCGAAAAAAGAACATTTTTAAGGTGGAATGATTTATGAAGCGCACTTTTCAACCCAGTATTCGCAAACGTAAAAACGATCATGGCTTTAGAGCTCGCATGAGCACTAAAAATGGCCGTAAGGTTTTGAGCCGTCGTAGAGCAAAAGGCCGTAAGGTGTTAAGCGCCTAATTCGTTGATATTAAAGGAGATTGAAGGTGCCTTCTAGGGAAACCTCTATTTTTCCCTTTACCAGGCAGCATCGCTTAGCAGATCGCATGGATTTTCAAAAGGTCATGCAAGCACCCCAACATCGCTTGGCTACGGAAGTTTTTTTATTGTTAGCTTGTGCAAATACTTTGGGCCATGGGCGATTGGGTCTGATTATTGCTAAGAAAAATGTGAAAAGAGCCACGCGGCGTAATTGGGTGAAACGCCAATGTCGTGAGTATTTTCGTTGTCACCCCCAGAAAGGCCATTTTGACATCGTTATTTTGGCTAAAAAGGGTATCGCTGAATTGAGCCACGATCAATTAACACAAAGGTTAGACAAGGTATGGAACAAATTAGCCGTGTATGGCGCTTCATCCTAATTGGTGTCATTCAAGCTTACCGTTTGTTGTTAAGTCCTTTATTAGGGGCTCGTTGCCGTTTTTATCCTTCTTGTTCTGTGTATGCGATAGAAGCATTGGAGCAAAAAGGGGTTATACGCGGCAGTGGGTTGATATTAAAACGGATTTTGAAATGTCATCCATGGAATAAGGGCGGTTTTGATCCCATTTAAGGTATAGAATATGGAACAACTAAGATTTATATTGTTTGTGACTTTGTGTTTAATTGGCTATTTGTTGTGGAATAGTTGGAACGAAGAGCATTCGGCAACCAGCGTAACGGCTTCAGCGAGTTTAGCGCCTAGCGAAAGTAACGATGTTTCGGCTTTACCGGCTTTGTCTTCACCGACCACTTCAAGCACGAACAGTGAATCGGCAAACCCCATTCAATCTATACCGAATACCCATCAAAGTGGTCAAAGTATTCGTGTGAAGACGGATGTCTTGGATCTTACCATCGATAGCAAGGGCGGGGATATTACCCAAGCGCAATTACCGCAATATCCTAAATATTGGAATACGCCCCAAGATCCCGTTGTGTTGTTCAACAACCAAGAGGCAACACGGTATTTTCCAAATAGCATTTTAGTAGGCACACAAGGCTTTCCTTCATCGCTCACACAAGAAGCGGTGTTTACCCCTGACAATACTTTTTATGAATTGCAATCCGGCCAAGACACTTTAAGTGTAACTTTACATTGGCAAGGAAATGGTTTAAGGGTAGAAAAAGAATATGTCTTTCATCGTGGAAAATACGCCATCGATGTTAATTACAAAATACACAATACTGCGAGCAGCGATTGGGAAGGGAATTTGTATTCACAAATTTTACGTGTGAACAATCCACCCGAAGAAAAAAATGGATTCACACACGCGTATTTTGGTGCTTCTTTATCTACGCCGGATTCATCTTATAAAAAAATCAGTTTCAAAGATATGGATAAGTTGAAAAAAAATGGTGAGAGCTTGTTGTCTAATCCTATTGTTCAGGGTGGTTGGGTGGCAATGCAACAACATTATTTTTTATCGGCGTGGGTACCGCCTGCGAATACCAATCAACATTTTTATTCTCAGGTTTATTCCAATGGCTTGTATGCAATAGGCATGATGGGGCCACAAATTCAAGTGGCGCCGCAACAAGATTACAGCACTCAAATGAAATTGTATGTAGGGCCTGAAATCAATGAACAGTTACAACCGGTTTCGCCTAAATTGAATTTGACCATCGATTATGGGTTCTTATGGCCGATTTCTATTGCCTTTTTGTGGTTGATGACGCGTATACATTCACTGGTTAATAACTGGGGATGGTCGATTGTGATTTTAACGGTGTTGATTAAACTCGCTTTCTATAAATTGTCTTCGATGAGTTACAAATCGATGGCCAAAATGCGTGAGTTGCAACCTAAAATGCAGGCTTTAAAAGAACGCTTCGGAGAAGACCGACAAAAGATGAGTCAGGCGATGATGGAATTGTATAAAGTCGAAAAAGTGAATCCGATGGGTGGGTGTTTGCCGATTGTCGTACAGATCCCATTTTTTATTGCTTTGTATTGGTTGTTGGCTGAAAGTGTGGCTTTAAGACAAGCCCCCTTTATTTTGTGGATCCATGATTTGTCGATACGCGATCCCTATTATATTCTGCCAATCTTAATGATCATTACTATGTTTATACAGCAGAAATTAAGCCCGCCACCGCCTGATCCCATGCAAGCCAAAATGATGATGGCTTTGCCTTTGGTGTTCGGTGTTTTATTCATGATGTTCCCGGCCGGTTTGGTCTTGTATTGGGTGGTGAATAATGCGGTATCTATTCTGCAGCAATGGTACATTACGCGCACTTACGAAAAGTCAGTACACAACAAAAAACGATGAATGATTATTCACTTCTGATTTTGAAGTACGAAAAAGCCCGGATTTGGCTGCACGCAGTGCGCCCACAGGGCGAAGCACGAAAGAAGTGAGTGCTGAGTCCAATATGGGCTTTTCTGGAAAAAATATGAGTACCTACACTGAAGACACAATTGTGGCGCCGGCAACGGCGCAGGGCAGAGCGGGCATCGGCGTTGTGCGTGTTTCAGGGCCTTTGTGCCAAGCCATTGCAACAGCCATCGCAGGCGATCTGCCGCCTCATCGAAAAGCCGTGTATCGTTCTTTTCGCGACAAAGAAAATCAATTAATCGACAAAGGCTTATTGTTATATTTCGAAAAGCCACATTCTTTTACCGGCGAAGATGTTTTGGAATTTCATTTGCATGGCAGTCCGGTGTTGTTAGATTTAATGGTGCAAGCAGTATTAGCGCAAGGCGCGCGTTTAGCACGTCCGGGCGAATTCAGTGAACGCGCGTTTCACCATCAAAAAATAGATTTGGCCCAAGCCGAAGCCATTGCCGATCTCATTGCAGCGGGTTCAGTTGCCGCAGCGCGCAGCGCTTTAAAATCGCTCGAAGGAGAATTTTCAAAACGGATCCATGCTTTGGTGGAAAAAGTGATTTATTTGCGGATGTATGTGGAAGCAGCGATCGATTTTCCCGATGAAGAAATCGATTTTATGAAAGACAGGCAAGTCTCCGAAAAATTAAATCACATTACAAGCGATCTCAATGCCATTTTCGAAGAAGCTAAAAAAGGTGTGCTGTTACAAGAAGGATTTACTCTCGCATTAGCGGGTAAACCCAATGCGGGTAAATCCAGTTTGCTGAATTATTTAAGCGGAAAAGACAGCGCGATTGTCACGCCGATACCTGGGACTACGCGCGATATTTTGCAAGAATACATTCAAATAGACGGCGTACCTTTGCATGTTGTGGATACCGCTGGCCTTCGTGAAAGTGATGATATTGTCGAACAAGAAGGGATCCGACGCGCCTTATTGGCTTTGGACAAAGCACAGCATATTTTGTGGTTGATAGATGGTGAGAAAGAATCTCTAAACGATGTGCGTGCTTATTTGAAAAGCGTTCCTTTAGAAGAACGATACCACGATCGAGTGACTTTGCTTTACAATAAAATTGATGTGTCGGGGCAATCCGAAAAAATCGATAGACAAGAAGGTTATACCATTTTGTATGTCTCGATTAAAACCGGACAAGGTCTGCCTTTATTACATCAACATTTGAGATCGCTTTTAAATGTGGGGGAGTGTGAAGCGAATTTCATCGCACGAAGACGACATTTAGAAGCGCTTAAAACCGCTAAGATTTACTTGTCCAAAGCAAAAGAAGCGCTGCAACAAAAACAAGCTGGTGAATTGCTAGCCGAAGATTTAAAAGCCGTGCAACACAGTTTAAATGAAATCACCGGCGAATTCAGTGCGGACGATTTATTAGGCAAGATTTTTTCTGAGTTTTGTATTGGCAAGTAAAATCAGACCCCCTTGTAATTTGTCCGATTTAGGCGCATTATTAGGTCCTGTTGACATTTGGTTTATCGGCGGCAAAATGAGTAGAACCGGTCAAAATAATAGCAAATTTTCGTCAAATATAACCCGATATTCTCCTCAAATTCGCTATCATTTTGCCCCGATTCCCTCATTTTTCGCTTCGACAAACCAAATGTCAACAGGACCTAATCTTTTTAAGAAAATGAGTGGAGAACAATATGAAATCAATCAAAATAATAACCGCTGCTTTGGCAGTGATTTTAGGTTTAACCGGCTGTGCAACCAATCCGTATACAGGTGAAAGACAGGCCAGCGATACCGCTAAAGGAGCGGGTGTCGGTGCTTTGGGCGGTGCGGGTGCGGGAGCCTTAATAGGTGCTGCCAGTGGCCATGCAGGAATTGGTGCTTTAATTGGCGCGGGTTCTGGTGCTTTAATCGGAGGTGGTGTTGGTTATTACATGGATCAAGAAAACGCCAAGTTGCGCCAAGAGCTGGTCGGTACCGGTGTCCAAGTGCAAAAAAATGCAGATGGCAGTGTCAGCTTGATTATGTCTTCTGATGTGACTTTTGCAACCAACAGTGCGGACATCAATTCTGGGTTCTATCCCACCTTGAACTCGGTGGCTAAGGTGTTGAAAGAATACAATAAGACGAATGTGATTGTGAGTGGTTACACGGATAATACCGGTACGCCTGCTTACAACCAAGATTTATCTGAACGTCGTGCGCGCAGCGTGTCTAATTATTTAGCAGGACAAGGTGTGTCGGGCAATCGTTTGTTTAGCCAAGGTTTTGGTCAACGCAATCCTATTGCTAGCAATGCAACCGCCAGCGGCCGCAGTGCAAATCGTCGGGTAGAAATTGTATTACGTCCTAAGGGCTAATCGTTCAAAATAAATAGAGGCGCTCGACACGAGCGCCTCTATTTTCATTTTTAAGGGGATGCGTTGAACAGCGAACGTCTTATCCACAGTCTTAAAACGGCCATCGCCGTTGTCATCGGTTTTTTTGCCATGCAATTGACCCGCTCCCCGCATGCGCAATGGATTATTATCACCATTTTAGTCGTGATGTGCGCGCAGATTTATGTGGGCAGCGTGTTTCAAAAAGCCTATCTTCGTTTTGCCGGAACTTTATGTGGCTGTATTCTGGCTGTGATGATCATTGAGATTTTTCAGGCATCTTGGTGGAGTATTTTAGGGGCCTTAATCCTAGCGGGTTTTGGCTTTAGCTACATTGCCACCGGCGGCAAAGAAACTTTAAGCTATTTTAGCACCATGGGTGGCGTTACTTTAGCGCTGATTTTGCTGGGGCAACCAAACCCTTCTTTTGATTTTGCGACCTCGCGTTTTTTAGAAATTAGCTTGGGTATTTTCATTGCGACGGTCGTCTCTCAGTTCGTATTTCCCATTCACGCCAAAACACATTTACAAAGAACACAAGCACAAACTTTGTGGCAATTAAAAGGGTTTTACCAGACGGCTTTGATGGGCAAAAATATGAGTCAAATACAAACGGCAGAAAATCATGATTTAGACGAAACCATTGTTAAATCCTTGCTAAAACAACGCCAACTGGCTAAAGATTCCCAACGTGAATATTTTGGAAATGGTTTTGATCTCACTCATTTCGAGCGTTCTTTGTTTTGTGAACGGCAAATACTGCGCGCGATTAATTTTATGCATCTCGCTCAAGACAAATTGAAAGACAGCATTCTTCCGGAAGCCATTATTTTAATGCTGAACACTTTTCACAAAGAAACTTTGGCTGCCTTGGAAGTCCTGTCTAAAAACATCAGCCTCAAACCGCAGAAAGAAATGATTTTACCGTCTTTAATTGCATTACAAAATATACCCAAAACAGACAGAGAAAGCCTTTCCACACAACAAAATCTGTATTTAGATGCGCTTATTTTCAATGCAGAGATTGTGGTGGAGAGTGTTCATTTGTTGAATGATTTGTATATTCGAGATGAAAAATAGGACGGCCGTATCTAATCATTCCATTACTATCTCTATTTTCTCCACCTTCTGAAATCCTCTCGGTAATTTACTACCACGCTTCGCACGTTCGCTTGAATAATGTTTCAAATCCTCGGGTTTCAAAATGAGATGGCGTTTGCCGGAATAAATTTTTAAACTGCCTTTCGGGCTTAAAATAAAGGTGTCGATGACTTTTTCTTCCCCTTTGACGAAGCGACTCTTAGGAATGTTGATCATCTTGTTGCCCTTGCCTTTAGGCAATTGCGGCAAAGTATTGACGGGAAACATCAAGAGGTAACCTTCTAAAGTCACAATGACAATCTGATCTTTTTTGATGTCTTGGATGAGCCTAGGCGCTAAGGCTTCGCCGTGTTCGGGTACTTTTAACAAAGCCTTACCAGCGCGGTTTTTGGTGTATAGTTCCGATAGAGTGGTGACAAAACCATAACCCGCACTGGAAGCAAGCAAACAAGTTGCTTCACTGGGTGCCATCAATAAGCCTACGAAATGAGCGCCACTCGGCGGATTTAATTTTCCAGTTAAAGGTTCACCCTGGCCGCGTGCAGAAGGCAGTGTGTGTGCTGCTAAAGCGTACGAGCGTCCTGTGGAATCTAAAAATAAGACGCTTTCCGTGCTGCGCCCTAAACAACAGGCTTTAAAATTATCGCCAGCCTTATAACTTAATCCACTCACATCAAATTCGTGTCCTTTGGCTTGTCGGATCCAACCTTTTTCCGACAAAATAATCGTCACGGGTTCGCTGGCAATCAACTCTTCTTGTTTTAAAGCCACGGCTTCTTGGCGAACGACTAAAGGAGAGCGACGTTTGTCGCCGTATTTTTCTTTATCGGACAACAATTCTTCTTTAATCAAATTGTCTAATTTTTTAGGAGACGCTAAAATCGCTTCGATGCGTTTTTTCTCGGCGGCCAATTCCTCTTGTTCGCCTTTGATTTTAATTTCTTCTAACTTGGCTAAATGTCTTAATTTTAAATCCAGAATGGCATTGGCTTGAATGTCCGTTAAACCAAAACGTTGCATCAATTTGCTTTTAGGATCGTCTTCTTGTCGAATAATGGCAATGACTTCATCGATGTTTAAGTAGGCAATCAATAAGCCATCTAAAATGTGCAATCGTGCGATGATGTTAGCCAAAGCATCTTCTAAGCGCCGTATGACGGTGTTGCGTCTGAAACTTAGCCATTCGCTTAATATTTTCAATAAGTTTTTAACTTGTGGTTTGCCATCGATACCGATCATGTTAAAGTTAACGCGATAATTTTTTTGCAATTCCGTGGTGCTAAACAAGTGATCCATCAAAGGTTCTATTTCGATGCGGTTAGAGCGAGGTTCGATCACCAAACGGATCGGGTTTTCGTGATCGGATTCATCGCGCAAATCGGCTATCATCGGTAATTTTTTTTGACGCATTTGATCGGCGATTTGCTCTAGTACCTTAGCGCCAGAAACTTGGTGCGGCAAGGCTGTGATGACAATGTCGTCGCGTTCTACGGTGTAAACAGCGCGCATTTTAATAGAACCATTACCACTTTGGTATAATTCTAAAATATCTTGGGCGGGGGTGATAATTTCAGCTTCAGTGGGGTAATCCGGTGCTCGGACAAATTGGCACAAATCCTTGACGGTAGCTTTAGGATTATCCAACAAGTACACGCAAGCATCTACGACTTCATTTAAATTGTGTGAGGCAATGTCGGTTGCCATTCCGACCGCGATCCCCATTCCGCCATTTAATAAAATATTCGGCAGACGTGCGGGTAAAAAACGCGGTTCTTCCAAAGTGCCGTCAAAATTCGGAACCCAATCGACGGTGGCTTCACTTAATTCTTCTAATAAAGCATTTGCATAAGGCGATAAGCGCGATTCGGTGTAACGCATGGCGGCAAAGGATTTGGGATCGTCGGGAGAGCCCCAATTCCCCTGGCCATCCACCAAAGGATAACGGTATGAGAAAGGTTGCGCCATCAATACCATGGCTTCATAACAAGCGCTGTCTCCGTGAGGGTGAAATTTACCCAAGACATCACCGACGGTGCGTGCCGATTTTTTATATTTCGCCGTGTTTTTGAGCCCTAATTCCGACATGGCATACACAATGCGTCTTTGCACAGGCTTTAAACCATCACTGACATGTGGCAATGCGCGGTCCATAATCACATACATGGAATAATCTAAATAGGCTTGTTCTGTAAAAACTTTTAAAGGTTTTTGTTCTATGCCTTCATAATCGACTGTGTTTGACATTTACACTACATCTCCTGCCAAATTACCTTTGCTTTCTAACCACTGTTTACGATCGGCAGCGCGTTTTTTCCCTAAAAGCATGTCCATGATGTGTTGCGTGTCGTCATTTTCTTCAATCGTTAATTGTACTAAGCGACGTGTTTCGGTTGCCATGGTGGTTTCTCGCAATTGAATGGGATTCATTTCACCCAATCCTTTAAAGCGCTGCACATTGATTTTACCTTTCATATTTTCGGCGTTGATGCGATCTAAAATACCTTGTTTTTCCCCGTCGTCTAAAGCGTAATACACCGTTTTGCCAATGTCGATACGATACAAAGGCGGCATCGCCACGAAAATGTGCCCAGCTTTGACCAAGGAAGGAAAATGTTTTAGGAAAAGCGCGCACAATAAAGTGGCGATGTGTAAGCCGTCAGAATCTGCATCGGCTAAAATACAAATTTTGCCATAACGCAAACCGGATAAATCTGCGTTGCCGGGATCGATGCCAATGGCAACGGCAATATCGTGCACTTCTTGAGACGCCAAGACTTGACTCGAATCCACTTCCCACGTGTTGAGAATTTTTCCACGCAAAGGCATGATCGCTTGAAAATTTTTATCACGCGCTTGTTTGGCAGAACCGCCAGCAGAATCGCCTTCCACCAAAAACAATTCGGTTTTTTGAATGTCTTGAGAAGTGCAGTCGGCTAATTTTCCGGGGAGAGCAGGACCACTCGTGATTTTTTTGCGTTCCACTTTTTGGGCTTTACGCAAACGCTTTTGCGCAGCATCAATGGCCAACTCCGCAATTTGCATCGCTTCTTCGGTGTGTTGGTTCATCCACAGACCCAAAGCATCTTTGACGACACCGCTGACAAAAGCAGCGGATTGTCGAGAAGACAAGCGTTCTTTGGTTTGCCCAGCAAATTGGGGATCTTGCATTTTCACTGATAAAATATAATGACAATTTTCCCATACATCTTCTGCACTGAGTTTAATGCCGCGCGCCAATAAATTTCTAAATTCGCAAAACTCACGCACGGCTTCCAACAAACCCGTGCGCAGACCATTCACATGTGTTCCGCCTTGAATAGTTGGAATTAAATTGACATAACTTTCTTGCAAAGATTCGCGATCGGTTTCTACCACCCAGGCTAAAGCCCATTCACATTCTTCTATCTTGGCATTGAATTGGCCGATAAATCCGCCTTTGGGCAATAAGGCATCGTCTTGGAAGTAATCTTGTAAATAAGATTTCAAGCCATCTTCATAACACCATTCCAAAAATTCTCCCGTGTTTTCATCCTTGAAACTCAAATACAAACCAGAGCACAATACGGCTTTAGCTTTTAAGACGTGTTTCAATTTGGAGACCACGAATTTAGGCGAATCAAAATAAGATTTTTGTGGCCAAAAAC
Source organism: Pseudomonadota bacterium (assembly GCA_021782495.1). GTDB lineage: Bacteria > Pseudomonadota > Gammaproteobacteria > UBA1113 > UBA1113 > VFKP01. The sequence continues at coordinate 292,793 of JAJXUV010000001.1, forward strand.
GCAGCGTGGTTCCCGTTTCTTTTTTAGTGTTCGTGGTACCAATCCGTTTTAAAGATTTGATGCGGTCGCCTTCGGCAAATTGTATAAAATAAATTTCACCATCACGTTTAATAGTCACATCCACACGTTCCGACAAAGCATTCACCACTGAAACACCAACACCATGTAAACCACCGGCAAATTGATAATTTTTATCGGAAAATTTGCCGCCCGCGTGTAAGCGCGTCATGATCAATTCCACGCCCGTAATTTTTTCTTCAGGGTGAATATCCACCGGCATACCGCGACCATCGTCACTGACTTGCAGTGAGCCATCTTTAAATAAAATTACATCGATACGCGTTGCGTGATGCGCCATCGCTTCGTCGACGGCATTGTCGATGACTTCATGTGCTAAATGGTTGGGATTGCGCGTATCCGTGTACATTCCGGGACGCAAACGAACCGGCTCTAATCCGGTTAATACGTCGATGGATGCTGCATTGTAAATTTTATCTGCCATAGTAACTATTCGCTCCTTTTTCACCAAAAGCCCATATTGAGCGCATCTTGCATGCAATTTCTCTCTGAAAAATACTCATTTATGTCCAATAAACTCCGTTTTTTCAGCTCAAAATTGCATGCAACCTGCATCCCAATCTGGGCTTTGTGGTATTTCCAGATGGGTGAATAATTATAATTCATGATGATGTAATTTTAACCATTGCAAGGCAATGACAGTCATCGCATTGTTCAGCGCTCCGGTTTCTAAAGCTTGCCAACATTCTTCCAAACTAAAAACGCGCACACGAATGTCTTCGTGTTCGTCTTTCAAACCATGAATGCCCTGGGCTAAGCTGGCATCTACTATAGCATAAAATAAATAGAATTTTTCAGAATTGCCGCCAGGACTGACATAATAAGACATCATGGGATGGACCGTTTCCACTTTTAGACCTGTTTCTTCTAAGATTTCTTTTTTAGCGACCTGTTCGGGCGATTCACCGGGAGGAATACTGCCTGCAACGGCTTCGATGAGCCAGGGGGTGTTGGGATCTTGCAAGGCACCTGTGCGAAATTGCTCAACCAATACCACAGCTTTTTGTTTGGGATCGTACAACAAAACACCTACTGCATCGCCACGATAAAATACTTCGCGGGTTACAGTATCAGTCCAACCGCCTCCAAATAAACGGTGGCGCAAGCGATAGCGTTTGATCTTAAAAAAACCCTGATAAACGGTTCGTTCTTCTTCGATTTGAATATCTTGACGGTGAAAGTTGAGTTCAGGTGACATGGGTATTTTCCTATGGATAAACACAATCAGTAGCCAATTATTCAATATCTGGTTTAATAAAAGCAAATGGGTGAGGTATTTAAAGTCTTAAAAATCAATAAGACAATGCGAAATAGTGTGAAAAATCAGGCGCTTAGGATTAACCCTTTAAAATTGAAGATGCAGCCTTCAATTTTAAAGGGTTAAAAATGTGCCAAAGTGAATTCTGTACTGGACAAAAAACTACGATGTCATCCCTGCGAAAGCAGGGATCCCGTAAGGAAACCCTATTTGAAACTGGATCCCTGCTTTCGCAGGGATGACAGACCGGAAACAGGCCAGAGTTTGTGTATTATATGAACTGGTTTTGTTTTTTTCTCCAGTAAAAACAAAGCGAAACCAAAATAATTTCTTTAATGATTTCTTAATGTTTCCATGGTATAGTATTCAAAATAAAGACTATTCCACATTGATTTTGAGTTATTTTTAAAAGAGACAATTATAAAGTAAAGCGAGGTAAGTTATGGCAGCCGTTCCGGAAGAGACAAATCTAAAAAAAGCAAGAGTAAGAAGCGCAAGAAGAGTAGAGGCTGATAAGAGTATTGAAGAAAAAAAGCCGTTGCTTTCTAAAAATATTGCCGATTTAGAACCAGATGTATCCATCTTAAGTCAAGCAAGATCAGAGCCGAAATTAAAAGACCATTTGATTGACAATTTAAATATTCTGGATAAGGCAATTCTAAAGTTAAACGTATCTTCTACGGAATCGATTGATTCCTTAGAAAAAGCCATTTCAGTATTTAATACGTTTTGTTCCGATTTTCGCGACTGGATAAGCGCGCATTGCACTAAAGAGGAGCAATTGTTTGTTGCAAATACGCTTATTTTAAGAATGGAACTACTTGCTTTAAAAGCGAATGTGCTCTTTTGGCAAGCCATAGAACGTGAAAACGAAATTAAAAATATTGAAACCTTAGAAAAATTTTGGATAGCTTTAAATAACTTTGATGCTGCCATTTCAAGACTATCTTCTGAAGAAATGACTGATTTTAACAAAGCGGCTGATGATTTTTCTAAAGAATGGGACGAATTTGATCAGCTGTCATCCGAAAAATATCAATCTATCACGAGGTTTCGTAGTGCTATTTACTATAGCAGTGATCAACTGTGTCAATCGCTATCTGAATTGCAGAATGTAGAAAGTCAAGCAGGTAAAGTAGAAGGTCAAAAAGATAGAGAAGAAGATAAATCATCTATCGAAAACAGTTCCGTTGATCAAAATAGCGACGAAGAAATGGTAATGAAGCCATATTCCGTAGGACTAGATACTGACGCATCTGCGGATGAGAATAGCGCTGATGTGGATGTCGTTGATGTCGCTATGAGTGCGCTAAATTCGAACCATGAAAATGGCCCTCAAGAGGAAGAGAAATCTCATAAAAAAATGAGCGACGATATCAATCATTCGGGCAGTAGTTCTCTATACAGCTTAGACGACGAAGAACCATTTTGTGCAGATGTTTTTTTTGAAGCATTTCGTTGTTTGCCTGAACAAAGCAAAAAACACCCCATCATCACAGCGGGTGTCGTGGTCATTGGCTTAATTGCACTGGGATGTATTTACGTTGGTGTCACCGGATTAACCCACGGAGCAGCCGCTATTCCAGGTGCTATGGCTATGGGTAAGGCCTTCAGTGCTGCTGCACCTATTTTGAAAGATTGTGCCATGGCTATATCGCTTGGCGCTGCTGGGGCTATCGGTGCTGGGGTTGGCGCTACTCTGTTTAGATTTTTTTCACAAGGGGGTGGTGAGAAAGAAGAGACAAAAGAAACGCATCAACACTCAAAAAGTTTATCTTAAATTTTTTGAGTTCCTCTCGTTGTCGCTCTAACATAATCGATATCGACAAAGCGATAGGGCAGATGTTCGTCTCTGCCTTTGGGGATCCCTAAACGCGTGGTTTGCAAAATATTTTGCGGAGTGTAACCTACATCCCCCATGTAAAAATAATTTTTATCAAAGGTACGTTGATCCCATTCCGGCACTTTGATATTTAAAGCTTTACACAAGAGCGTTTGTCCCGCACACAATCGATGCGTGTCGCGTTGGCGCAAAGAATATTGCACTGGATTTAAGCGATGCATGGTGGCTAACATCATCGGATCTTCACCATAAGGAATACCCGCTTTAATTAAAACGGCGTTGCCTTCACCCTGACAACTGACATTCAAAGAATCGCCACCGCGTGCATAATATAGGTAAAGCGTACCAGGTGGCATGAATAAGGCTTGACGTTTTGCCGTCCAACCGAGTGAAGCATGACTGCCTTTGTCTGCTAAATAATACGCTTCAGTTTCAACAATCATCGCGGCGAGCCACTGATCTGCATAGCGTTTGTAGAGAACTTTCCCAAGTAGTTCTTTGGCCACCAGCAGGGCATCGCGGTTAAAAAAGTCGGTATTGAGCATCTTAGAAGACAACCCCCTTGCACTTAATGCCCAAACCCCTTACTCTATATACTTCGTGCAAACATATTGTGCGGTTTTTATCAGCCCAGCTGCAGGCCATCTTGCGTCCTTAAAAATATTCAAATAGGACTCGCTATTCTCATATTTTTAAAGACGCAAGATGGCCCCCATCTGAGCGCTAAAAACCGCACAATATGTTTGCACGAAGTATAAGCCTATACGTTAAAAGGATTCTAAATGAGCAAATTAGCCCAAAATATACGCAAAAATCAGGCTAAAGTCAATATGATCACTCAGCAGATCCGCACCAATGGAGTGGAATCGAGCGAGATATTGGCTTTATTGACCGAAATACCCAGAGACATTTTTGTACCAATGGAGTATGAAGATTTGGCGTATTCGGACACAGAATTGCCAATAGGACATCATCAAGTGATGTTGTCGCCGATGCTCGAAGCGCAAATCCTTCAATATTTAGAATTGTCTAAAAATGACACGGTATTGGAAGTGGGAACAGGCAGCGGGTATTTAACGGCTTTGATGGCCAAATTAAGTCGTCAAGTTTACAGCGTAGATAAGTACAGTGAATTCAGCCATAATGCCGCCCGTAAATTGGCACGTTTAAACATTCACAATGTGGTGTTTGAAACAGGCAATGGCGCGCAGGGTTGGCTCTTGCATGAACCTTATAATGCCATCGTGATGACCGGCTCTTTGGCTTTTTTACCGCAACCTTTGCTAGAGCAATTGGCGGTGGGGGGACGTTTATTTGCCGTTGTCGGGGCAGCGCCTTGCCAAACGGCGACTTTGGTGAAACGTGTGTCGCAGGATAAATGGCAACAACAAAAATTGTTTGAAACTGTGCTTCCACCTTTAGAAGATGCGAACACCCCGAACAAATTTATTTTTTAATACGAATAGAGTGTGGTTAAGATGAAAAAAACAATGCGTCTAGGCTTTATTTTCGGTTTGCTCAGTGTGAGTAGTTTGACTTTCGCAACGGATTTAATGCAAGTGTATCAAGACGCGTTTAACAATAACCCCACTTTTTTAGCGGCGAAATCAACCGCGCTTTCAACCATCCAAAATGTGCCGATTACGCGTGCGGGTTTATTACCACAAGCAAATTTTGTCGCCACCGATGGATTTAATAATTTTGACAACAACAGCAAAAGTATTAATACTATTCCTTTGCCTAATGGCAATACCTTTACTTTGGAAGGTCAAGAAGGTAACTTTCGGTACAACCAACAAAGCTACACGCTTTCCGCTAGCCAACCTATTTTTGATTTTGCCAATTTATTTACGTATACCAGTGCAAAATCTTCAGCTAAGGCAGCAAGTGCAACTTTTAATGCAGCGCTTCAATCTTTAATTGTTACGACGGCACAAGCATATTTCGCCGTTTTGCAAGCGGAAGACAGTTTGACTTATGCCCAAGCAGAAAAACAAGCCTATAATGAAAGCTTAACCCAGGCACAACAAAAATTTGAAGTAGGATTGATTGCCATCACCGATGTAGAACAAGCACGCGCGCAATACGATGGCGCAGTGGCCGCAGAATTGGCCGCAGAAAATGGCGTGTTAAATGCCAAAGAAAATTTAAGATCGGTGACGGGAATTTATTACGATCATTTAGCAAGTCTTCGTAATAATGCGGCGCCCTTGTTAAGACCCGATCCCGTGAATATGGATAAATGGGTTCAAATAGCCGATAAACAAAATTGGACTTTAATCGCAGCACGCGAAACGGCGGATGCAGCGCATAAAACTGAGCAGGCCGCACAAGCAGGGCATTTACCCGTCTTAAGTGGGGTTGCGAATTATACAGTGAATACCACAGGCACTTCGCCTTCAGGACAAGTGAATACCCGAGATGCTTATGCAGGGGTGCAATTAACCGTGCCTATTTTTGAAAATGGAGTGGGCTTTGTATCTGCCACCGCAAAACAAGCGGCGTATAATTATCAAACGGCGATACAACAAAGAAATAGCACTTATTTGTCCACTGTCACAACGGCCAGACAAAGTTTTAACAATGTGATGTCTTTTATCAGTCAGGTCGAAGCCGATAAACAAACCATTAAATCAAGCCAAGTGGCTTTAGAAAGCATCATCGATGGTTATGAAGTGGGGACGGAAACTATGTTGGATGTATTAAACCAACAACAAATTTTATATAATGCTTGGAATACCTATTCTGTGGACCAATACAGTTACATTAATTCAACCATTGCCTTGAAACAAGCGGCCGGAACTTTATCGCCGGTGGATTTGCAAAGAATCAACACTTGGTTAACGGAACAAAGAGCACCTTTTACCAATAACGTATATACGACCAACAATGAAGGCAGTATTCCGCGCACAAGTTTGGCAGGAACAGGTGGGAAACATTGAGTTTGAAGTATTCCTCCCAAAAAATAAGACAATACGCGCACAATCATGCCCGTATTTTAAAAGTGAATACTCCACACGGTGAATTTTTAACGCCGGCTTTCATGCCAGTGGGTACTTACGCAGTGGTGAATACCATGATGCCTCAAGATCTCAAAGCCTCAGGAACCCAGATTATTTTAGGCGGCAATACTTACCATATGTTGTCGCAACCTGGAATGAAAGTCATTGAAGCTTTGGGCGGCATGCATCAAATGATGCAATGGTTTGGGCCCATGTTGACTGACAGTGGAGGATACCAAGTTTTTAGCCTGTCAAAAAATAAAAAATTGTGTAAAATTGATGAGGAAGGCGCGCATTTTTCACATCCGCATACTGGACAAAAATTACATTTAACCCCACAAACTTCTATCGAAGCGCAAAAAATCATTGGTGCAGATATTATCATGGCCTTTGATCAATGTACGCCCGATGTGGCCGATGAAACTTTAGTACGTGAAGTGATGGAGCGTACCCATCGATGGTTACTCATGTCTAAAGAATTGCATGACAAACAACCTTTATCGGCATATGGTCAGCATCAAGCTTTGTTTGGGATTATTCAAGGTGGGCGGTTTAAACAGTTACGTGAAGAAAGTGCCCGTTTTGTCGCAGATTTAGATTTAGAAGGCATTGCAGTCGGCGGAGAATCTATTGGTTATAATATGCCGCAAACCGTGGAAACCATCGATTGGATCCGCGACAGTTTGGGTGAAGACAAAGTGCGTTACAGTATGGGCGTGGGCTTATCGCCTCAAGATTTATTGGACGTCGTAGCGGCAGGAATGGATATTTTTGATTGCGTTGCGCCTACGCGTAACGCGCGTCATGGCGGTTTGTATCATGGTAGCGTGGTCAAAGAAGGCCATTGGTTGAGGTTTGAAAGCGAGTTTGAAAACCATCGCTTGTCTATTGGAAAAAGTGTGTATGCCGGTGACGACACGCCTATCCTTGGAAATTGTTCTTGCAGCACTTGTCAGCAGTATTCGCGCGGTTATTTGCACCATTTGTTTAAACAAAAATCCATTGCCTATCATGCCTTAGCGTGTGTCCACAACGTACATGTCATGCAAGAAACCTGTAAAGCCATGCGGGCTTTAATAGCAGAATAAAACCGTTTATACTAAAACCCTCTAAACGCGAATTTTGTTTAAGAATTCAATTTTGATTGTTCTAACCGAGCCGCTCCCTGACGGTCGCGGCTCGGTTAGCGCGTTGCTGCATTTTGGATGGGTGGTTAGTTAGATGGCAATTCTTAAGCAGAATTCGCGCTCTAAAAGAGGTAAATGCTATGTCAGAGCAAAAAGAAGTCGATTTCGGCTATAAAAAGGTCAGTGCTGAAGAAAAAACCCGCTTGGTGCGAGAAGTTTTTCATTCGGTGGCGCCCAATTATGATTTGATGAACGATTTGATGTCCATGGGTATTCATCGGGTATGGAAATTTATCACGGTTTTGTTGGGAAATGTGAGGCCAGACCACTGTATTCTCGATTTGGCTGGTGGGACAGGGGATTTGGCTGGGCGTTTTGCCACGCAAATAGGGCCGCAAGGAGAAGTCGTGTTGGGGGATATTAATTTGGCGATGTTAAAAGTCGGGCGAGATAAAATGATCGATGCGGGATTGCAGGAACGCGTTAAAACCGTAACGCTGAATGCAGAAGCCCTTCCATTTGCTAAAAATAAATTTGATTTGCTGACGATTGGTTTTGGACTACGCAATGTGACCAATAAAATGTCGGCGCTCAAAGAAATGTGGCGCGTGCTAAAACCCGGGGGACAAGCGATGATCTTAGAATTTTCCACACCGACTTCTGCAACCGTTAAAAAAGTCTACGATGCTTATTCTTTTAAAATTCTACCTAAATTAGGCGAGCGCGTTGCAAAAGACAGAGAGAGCTATCAATATTTAGCCGAATCCATACGCAACCACCCTGCCCAAGAGACTTTAAAAGACATGGTGTTGTCGGCAGGCTTCGATGAATGTGAATACCACAATTTCAGCGCCGGCATTGTGGCTTTGCATCGTTGTTTTAAATATTAATTAAAGAGGGATGTTATGAAGCAATTTCTACAATCCACCTTACAAGTGTTGATCAATCGATACATTTCTTTAGACGCGGAAATTGAGCAAAAATTAAAGCCATTGTGCGGAAAAATTTTAGAAGTGCAGATTCAAAAAACACCCTTTCATTATGGTTTTTTATTTACGAAAAATAAGGTTGCAGTTATTTCTGCAGATAAAATAACGGCGGATGCGAGCGTTAGCGGCGATCTCTTTACTTTTTTAAAATTATTCAAGTCTTTTTCTGTATCCGATTTTTCGAAATTAAGCATTAGGGGCGATCAGGGTTTTTCAGAAAATGCCTATCACCTTTTACAGGATTTAGACATCGATTGGGAAGAATTGTTGTCGCATTATACTGGCGATGTGGTAGCCCATAAAATGGGGCAATCTGTGCAAGGATTTAAAAAATGGTTTCAACGTGGGGCAAAGAGTTTTGAAACGAGCTTAACAGAATATTTACAAGAAGAGCTGCGGTATTTTCCATCGGCCGCAGAGATGAACGATTTTATGGACGAAGTTGACGAGCTTAAACACGATTTAGATCGTTTAAGCTTACGTGTATCATCTTATTTGCAGGAGAGCCATGACTAACTCAATCACACAGTTCATTCGCTTGATCCACATTCAAACTGTTTTGGCGAAGCATGGCTTGGACGAAATTATACTGGAATTGCAAGTATTGTCTCCGATACGTTTTTTAAGTTATTTAAATCCATGGTATTGGATCCGCAATAGGCATATTCCCCGAGGCGAGCGCTTGCGTTTGGCCTTGATTGAATTGGGTCCTATCTTTGTTAAATTTGGACAAACACTATCGACGCGAAGAGATTTATTGCCTGAAGACATCGCCGATCAATTGGCTTTGCTGCAAGATCAAGTGCCGCCTTTTGCGAATGCCAAAGCCGTGGTTGCCAAAGCCTATAAACAACTCGTAGAAACAATTTTTGCGTATTTTGATGAAAGGGCGTTGGCCTCGGCGTCTATTGCGCAAGTACATGCGGCACGCTTACACAGTGGTGAGGAGGTGGTTGTTAAAGTATTGCGACCGGGTGTTGAAAAAAGTATTCGACGCGACATCGGTCTATTGTATCGGGTTGCTAACATTGCGGAGCGGTATTCCGTCGTGGCGCGACATTTACATATGGTGGATTTGGTGAGGGAATTTGAAAATACGACTTTAACAGAATTGGACTTAATGCAAGAAGCCGCAAACGCTTCGGCCTTGAAGCGTAATTTCAAAGATTCACCTTTGTTGCATGTTCCGGAAATTTATTGGCCTTATGCGAGAACCAATGTGATTGTGATGGAACACATCCGTGGTGTTCCGATTGGCAATGTGGATGAGTTGAAAGCTTTGGGCGTGAATATGAAAGTATTGGCAGAGAACGGTGTAGAAATATTTTTTACTCAAGTTTTTAGAGATTGTTTTTTTCACGCGGATATGCATCCAGGTAATATTTTTGTAGATGTGCAGAATCTACAACAACCCGTGTATATGGCCGTGGATTTTGGCATTATGGGCGCTTTGAGTCCTACGGATCAATATTATCTTGCCAGCAATATGTTGGCTTTTTTCAAACGAGATTACAGACAAGTTGCTTTATTGCATTTGGAATCGGGCTGGATTCCACCTGAAACCCGAGTAGAAGATTTTGAGGGCGCATTACGGGGCGTATGTGAACCCATTTTTGAACGTCCTTTAAAAGACATTTCTTTTGGCAAACTTTTATTGAGGTTATTTCAAGTGGGGCGTCGATTTCACATGGAAATTCAGCCACAATTGTTGCTCTTGCAAAAAACCCTCTTTCATATAGAAGGTTTAGGAAGACAATTGTATCCAGATTTAGATTTATGGGTAACGGCCAGACCTTTTTTAGAAAAATGGATGCATCAGCAAGTCGGTGTGCGCGCTACGCTGAGACGTTTCAAAGAAACCTTACCTGCGTGGGTTAAGATGATCCCTGAATTGCCGATAAGTTTACAGCAAACCTTAAAATTGATTCAGGATGAAAAAAGAAGCCGTGAAAAAGAAGCGGAAAAGCCCGCGCCCTCAAATCGATTCGGTTTAGGCCGAGGTTTAGCCCTAGGTTTTTTAATTTCAGGCTTGGTCAGCCTAGGTTTATCAAAAGGCATCGATGTATTGACTTTAGAACAAGCAGCTTGGGCCATGCTAGGAATAGCGGTTGTGTTCTTGGCGGCGAGTCGCTAGCATTGTATTCGATACTCAGGATTTACTCTTTAATCTTAGCGCAATAAGATGGCGCAATTGTTTTAGTTCTTGAGCATCCAACTTTGCGGCCCTCGCATATTCGTCTAAAAAGCGACGACGGCTATAAGCAGTAAATACCACGATGTCTCGCCAATAATACACAAAATGCGCTAAATTTTTAGCGCATTGCTTCAAAGAAAGCGGTTTGTTACTCTTGCTCACATTGGTAATGTCGACAAGCCCAATTTCTTGATTAGGCGTTAATAACACGTTGCCCAAATGAATACCTCGGTAGAAAATGCCTTTTTGATGTAAGCTTGCTAAAAAACTCGGTAATTTACCCAATACTGCTGGATGAGCTTTCGAACTTAAGCTTCTAAAATCTTGACCTGGAATTTCACCGTAAATCAGGACATAGGCTTTTTGAGCGGGATAATATTTTAAGCACTTGATTTGCGGCGCTAGAAATCCTGCGGTTTTCAGTATCTGAGCACTGCGATTGAACCGCAAAGCATGTGGCATAGATAAGGGTATTTTGAGGGTATCATAGAAAATCTTAACGATGTCTCCGTTTTGCATTTTCAAGACTTTTGGCCCTGCTTTGGAATCTGATAATATTGTAGCGTGCTTGTCTTGAATTAAAGTGGTAAATTGTTCGGTGCTTAAAATATCCATAATCAGCAAAGCGTTATTGTTGAATGATTGGACCATTCTATCATAGCGGCATTTATGCTACAATGAACCTTATGTTATAGAAAGGTATATCTTTATGTTTCCGGATCTCATACAAAGACCCAGACGATTGCGGCAACATCCAGGGCTGAGGCGTTTGGTGCAAGAAACGCATCTCAGAGGCGATGATTTAATTTTACCGCTGTTTGTTTGCGCTGGGGAAAAAATCAAACGCCCTATTTCCAGTTTGCCGGGGCATCATCAATGGTCTACGGATGAATTGATCGCAGAAGTACAGGCTTTACGTCAATTGGGAATATTGGGTGTGATGTTGTTTGGTATTCCTGCGGCCAAAGATGCTGAAGGAACTTATGCGAGCGATGACAAAGGTGTTGTGCAAAAAGCTATTCGTGTTTTTAAACAACATTATCCCGAATGTGTGGTAATGACAGATTTGTGTTTTTGTGAATACACCGATCATGGTCATTGTGGCGCATTGACAGCTTCAGGTTTGGATGTCGACAACGATCGAACTCTAGAATTATTAGGCCAACAAGCCCTTAGCCATGTGCGAGCCGGCGCCGATGTGATTGCGCCCAGTGGCATGATGGATGGCATGGTCGCTGCCATTCGTAATGCCTTAGATGAAGAAGGGTTTAGGCACATTCCTATTTTAAGCTATTCGGTTAAATACAGTTCTGCTTTATACGCGCCTTTTCGATCGAGTGCGCAAATCGATTTGAAACAAGGCGATCGTAAAACCTATCAACTCAATCCTGCCAATCGTTTTGAAGCGCTGAAAGAAGCGCAATTAGATATTGAACAAGGCGCAGATATGTTGATGGTCAAACCCGCACACACTTATCTAGATATTATACGCGATATAAAAGAAAATTTTCCCGAATATCCTTTGGCGGCGTATCACGTCAGTGGAGAATATGCGATGATTAAAGCAGCCGCAGCGCAAAATCTCATCGATGAAGTGACCGTTGCCTTAGAAGTATTAACGGCGATTAAACGGGCAGGCGCAGATTTTATTATTACCTACTATGCCAAAGAGATAATGGAGTTATTATGAAAAAGATAGCAGTAATTTTATCGGGTTGTGGCGTTTTCGACGGAAGCGAAATTCACGAAGCGGTGTTAATTTTATTGGCGCTGGATAACAATGGCGCGCAATACGAATGTCTTGCGCCGAATATAGAACAGAATCGAGTCGTCAATCATTTAACGCAACAAATGACCGATGAAAAACGCAATGTCTTGGTGGAATCGGCACGCATTGCCCGAGGAGAAATTCAAGACATTGGCAAAGTGAAAGCTGCTGATTTTGATGCGGCCATTTTTGTCGGGGGATTTGGTGCAGCGACGAATTTATCCGACTTCGCTATGCGAGGTACAGAATGTCAGCTCGAAGCAAATACTTTAAAATTTGCCAGAGCTTTGTATGAAGCGAAAAAACCCATGGGGTTTGTCTGTATTTCACCTGTGTTAGCTGCCAAAATTTGCGATGTAGGCGTTGTATTAACGGCAGGCGAAGATACGGCCGTGTCTGAAAAATTAGAACAAATGGGCGCTGTTGTGGAGCCTTGTTCTGCAGATAGTATGGTTGTCGACAGCGAACACAAAATTGTTTCCACGCCGGCGTATATGGTAGGCAAAGGGCCTGCGGAAATTTATCAAGGCATAGAGCAATTGGTGCGGCATATTTTATTGATTGCTTGAGGCCAAAGGTATTTGAATTATGTATTAATTCATGATAATATAATGATATAATTAATTAACATGAAAGTATATAATGGAAATACCTCAAAACACACGTCGACCGCACGATCAATTTGTAAAAAGCATGTTGTTTGAACTGCCGGTGGTCATCGATTTTTTAGATGCAAATTTGCCCAAAGAAATACGAGATGAATTAGAGCTCGAAACCTTAAAGGTAGAACAGGGCACCTTTGTTGATCAAAGATTACAAGCAGGCTATACGGACGTTCTATACAAATCGATGACAAAAAGAGGTGAGGAAAGTTATCTCTATTTGCTTATCGAGCATTATTCGAGCGCCGATCCTCTGATAGCCTTTAAAACCTTCAATTATGCGATGCGCATTATAGATAAACACATTAAGGATGCAATGAATGCCAAGAAAAACCCACTGCCTTTACCTTGTGTATTTGTGACGATATTGTACAATGGGGAGCGAGCGTATAAAGCAGAACAGCGGTTCTTTAAATTGTTTGGGGATTATTCTCAAATAATGGAATCACAATTCACAAGAGGTTTTAATTTTGTGGATGTTTCTGTGGAAGCAAATCAAAATTTGCGCGGAGAGGGATGGGCATCGATGGTGAAGTGGTGTCTGCGATATGCCATGCAAAGGGAGTTTTTACCCTATTTGTCGGATTTTGCCTTATTTGTGAAAGATATTCCGGAAGATTTAATACTGGCAGAAACGGGTATGAATCGCATTAAGGCCATGCTAAACTATATATCGATGTCGTTGGACACTGCAGCAGACAGCGATGCCTTGATGAAAGCATTGTATGAAAAATTGCCACAGAAACTGGAGAATACCATGACTACTTTAGGTGAACAATTAATTGCGAAGGGTGAAGCTAGGGGTGAAGCTAGAGGCAAAATCGAAGGTATTTCAGGAACCCTAGATGCTATTACTTTAATCCAACAAGGCCTGGATAACGAAACCATCATGCATCAAACAAACTTAGACTTAAAGACAATCCAAACGCTTCGCGAAAAACTTTTGCATTAAAGATTTCAAATTTTACATCGCCTTTGCTCTAACCTTTTATCCTTTTTCCTACAAGAAATAAGAGATGACGCGAAAAATTAACTGAGTAGATTAATGATGAATGCGCGCGCTAAATCCAAAGTCTATAAAGTTTATGAAAAAATGGTTGGTTAGTTTGATGATACGCGTACCAAAAGTCTGATGGAATCTTTAATCGTAAATTTGCTTCTCACCAATGCTACTATTCTACATTTAGGTTGCGGTATTGGATAGGTTATCGCTAAATTTTTTATTAATAAAGGTTTTAAGGTGACAGGCATTGATGGAAGCAAGAAAATGATTGTGCGGTTCAAATAACCAGCGTGATAGGGGCTTTAAAATACGCGATGAGTGTGGGTATCGCAATGTTGATGATTCCAGAGTCCACAGTAGATAAAAACAAACCGATGCCAGAAATACAAGCAATCGCCAAAGAGGACAATAGTCGATGGGTATTGTTTTTACGATCATTCATAGCATTATCTTGTAATTAACGATTAAACCAATTTAACACCCAAAATAATTAGTAATAGTAATTTTATTAACTCTAACACAACATAAATAGTGTGTAGAGAAGAAGCTTTTGGTTTTTTCTCCGCGATAATCATATCAATGATATTTTTCAAATGAGGATGCAACCATAAAATTTGGATAAATAAAATGGCACCGACACTGAGGAGTAATATCCAATAATTGAAACTCATTTGAATAGACAGCATGAGACTAATAGCCAATAAAAACCATACACATTGTACTTTATGGAATGCGTTAAACACAGTGCGGCCAACATCCAGACCAGCAGGTTTAGTCAGCAGCGGTGCGCGGAATTTTATCCAACTTTCTAAGAAAGAAATGCCTAAAATCATGCCGGCCCATAATAAAAACGCAATGACTAGAACTTTTATTAATATCATTTTTTTTGCTTCCTCGGTAATTTTATAAAAGTAAATATAATATCATATACAGTATATCGGTTGTGTCAATCAGCTACCATCCTTCGCCATATTGGGGTAGAATGAATAATAGGAGCAAAATCAGCAAGAAATAAAAAGAGTCAATAATGATGAGTACATTGTTAATATTTTTGGGCGCCGGTATAGGCGGAGTTGCGCGATATTGGTTATCTAATGGGGTTTATTTCTTTTTAGGTAGAAATTTTCCTTATGGAACATTAATTGTCAATATCAGTGGGTGTTTTTTGATGGGCTTACTTTTTATCATTTTACAAGAGCGGTTTAATGGAATAGCGCCGCAATTGCGCTCTTTTTTATTAATTGGGACTTTAGGTGGCTATACAACCTTTTCTTCTTTTTCTATGGAAACGCTTAATCTATTTGAAAACGGGGATTGGTTGAGTGCTGCTTTAAATATTTTATTGACGGTTATATTGTGTATGGTAGCAACTTGGTTTGGCGTGATCGGAGGAAGAAATCTATGAAAACAATTGATGTGACAATAGTTAGAATTTATATTACGGAAGCATCCCACTTACTGACTCAGATAATCGATTATTTAAAAAATGAGGCTAAAATTCGAGGAGTGAGTGTCTTTCGCGCCATTAGCGGATTTGGTGAGACAGGAAACCATACTTCATCTATTGTTGATTTTTCTCTTAATTTACCGCTTACGCTAGAATTCTTTGATGATGACAGAGATAAAATCAAAAAAGCGATAGATCATTTGGGAACCATAGTAAAATTGGAACATATCGTTTTCTGGGAAGCTAAAGCAAATTCTCAAAGTGAATAAATTATACACTGTATTGCAAAATATACATTTTTAATTTTAGCGAAGATTCAAAATATCGTAATCCACACCCGATAAAAAGATGTCTTTGACGGGAGTGGCTGTGGAATCAACAGCGTATTGAGACGGATCAATGCTCACTTCACGCAATACGGTTTCATCAATGCAGAAATTACCAGTGAATGTTTTTGCGGGTTTCAAAGCTATTTGATACGTCGCCTCTGCATATATTTCTGGTTTATTGCTGCCTTTAACCACTTGATCGCTAAAATTGCGTATCAATGTTTGTGTGGCAATAGGTCTGTCTTGCCAGAGGGAATTGAATGCAATGCCGTATGGTTCAAATTCCTTAGCCATACCCAGCGTGCAAAAACTCATTGCATATTTAGAAATAGAAAACAATAAATGATTTTGGCAAGCTTCTATTGCAGAACTCATGTCTAGCGGCGGCGCAATGTTGATAACATGAGGATTTTCTGATTTCTTTAAAGCGTCAATACAAGATTGCGATATAAAAAATGTCGCATAAATATTTTTCATAAGCGAATGGAATTCATCGGAGGTGGTATGAATGGAATTTTTGAAGTTAAATATACTGTAATTATTAATCACGATATCGATGCCACCAAAATGAGCTATTGTTTTTTGTACAGCAAGCTGTATGTCATTGACATCACTTAAATTCACTTCCAAAGCGATTGCTTTTCCCCCTGCCGTTATAATCTTCTCTAAAATAGGATCCGTCGATATTTTTTCAGAAAGTGGGTTTTTCTCCGCAATAACAGCCACATTGGCACCACTGGCGGCAAAGCGCAATGCAATGACAGCGCCGCCGCCTTGATTTCCCGCAGTAATTATAACGGTTTTATTTTTTAAAGTAGGGTTTTGTGCTTGGTTCATACACTATCCTTGCTGTTTTTCCATAAATTTAAAGTGTGTTGCCCAATGATCCATTCTTCATTGGTAGGAATAACCCATACGGAAATTTTACTGTTTTTTTTCGAGATTTTGAGTTCATTGTTCTGATTGGCTTCATCGTCTATGAGTAGCGATAACCAATTTACTTTTTCGCAGACACGTGCGCGAATCTTAGGCGAATGCTCACCAATGCCGGCTGTAAAAATAAAACTGTCGAGCCCCTCTAAAGCAGCGACGAGCGCCCCCAATTCGCGTTGGATGCGATAAATAAAAAGGTCGATGGCTTTTTTAGCGGAAGGTTTTGGACTGGATAATAAGGTTCGAACATCGCCGCTGATGTTGGATACGCCCAATAATCCAGAACGTGTATAAAGCAGTTCTGTTATTGCTTCAACAGACATTCCATTGTGTAACAAATAGAGAATAATGCCGGGATCTAGGTTGCCACAGCGTGTTCCCATGGGTAAGCCTTCGAGCGCTGTAAATCCCATGGTGGTTGCAATGCTTTGTCGATTTCGCATCGCACACATACTCGCACCGTGCCCTAGGTGTGCCACAATGATTTTACCCTCTGCTTCTGAAGAGCCTAAATAATGAGGTGCTACTTGAGCAATATATTCATAAGACAATCCATGAAACCCATAGCGTTTAATGGGTATAGAAGATATGTCATCCGGTAAAGCATAGGCTTGGGCGATGTCGGGTTGGGTTGCGTGAAAAGCCGTATCAAAACAAGCCACTTGAAAAAGCTTAGGCATGAATTCATTCAATGCTCGTATTCCTTCCAGGTTATAGGGTTGATGCAAAGGAGCTAAGGGGGTAAATTTTTCTAACTCGGCTAAAATTTGAGGGTTCAAGATCGTCGGTGCTGTAAAAGTCTCGCCGCCATGCACGACGCGATGTCCTGCTGCACAAATCGTATAATCAGTAATGTGTTCTTTTAAATAGTCAAGTAGGGTATTTAAAGCAAAAACTTGCGCCTTTTTATGAAGGTCTTTTTGAGAAGGGAGTGATTTTTCAAGCAGTATTTTGTTTTCATTATTTTTCACCGAAAATTTAAAGATTTCGTCTAAAATTTGTACCTGCCCTTGAAAAACGAGTTTGAGATCATCTGCATTTAGAATGGAAAAAAGTGAGAATTTTAAACTGGAAGAGCCGACATTCAAGACTAATAAAGCGGGACGCATGTTGGTTTGTTCTGCAGTAAATATTGCTTATACAGTTGGCCTAAGGCACAAGAAGTAAGTCGCGCTTCGGCTAAATCGGCTCGACTGGTTAACACGATGGGAATACGCGCACCCACTACAATGCCTGCCATTCGTGCTTTGGCTAAATATTGCAATTGTTTTGCCAACATATTGCCTGATTCTAAATCGGGCGCTAATAAAATATCGGCTCTTCCTGCGACCGATGAATGAATATTTTTGATGCGAGCCGCTTCTTCCGAAATGGCATTATCAAATCCAAGTGGGCCATCTAAGATACCGCCTACAATTTGTTGGCGATCGGCCATTTTACACAGAGAAGCCGCATCAATCGTTGATTTTAATTTATCGTTAATCGTTTCAATGGCCGACAAAATAGCGACCTTTGGAGAATCGATTCCAATGGCTTTAGCTAAATCAATTGCATTTTGCACAATATCGTGCTTGTCCATTAAATCAGGCCAGATATTCAGCGCACAATCAGTTAACAACAATAATTTATGATAAGTAGTCGTTTCGATAATGAATACGTGGCTCATTCGTTTTGCTGTGCGCAAGCCTTTTTCTTTATCGATGATCGCCTCCATAAATTCATCCGTGTGTAAACTGCCCTTCATCAGCATTTCAACATCGCCTCTTCGTGCAAGTAATACCGCCTGTTCGGCGGCAGCGTGACTGTGTTCTGTATCGATCAGTTCATAGGGCGATAAATCCAGTTTTGCTGCTTCAGCGGCTTGCTTAATTTTATGGCTCGGTCCGATTAAAATGGGATCAATAAGCTTATTTTTAGCGGATTCTATGACACCTTCGATCGCTTCTCGCGTCACGGGGTGCACTACGGCCGTTTTAATGGCAGGAAAGGTTTTGGCTTTGGCAATCAAGCTTTTAAAATTTATATTGTCCATTTGAATGGCCTCCTACAAAGCGTTTTTCTCTTCCCATTGCTGCGCCAAAGAATACAATAAACTAAAACTGTAAATCCCAGTTTGATGACCATCGTCGAATACCAATTTTAAAGCATACAGACCAACGGGTTCAACGGCAACGATATTCACGGCACTAAAATCTTGGTTAGGATTCGCTTTCATCGCTTCTTTGTGATCGGCAGCCGCAGAAGCTGCGCGCAAGTACGCAATCGGTAATTCGAAATGGCTGCCATTGGCAAAGTCTAAAAAAACTTTACGCTCTTTTTGTAGGACTTTAAATTCATTCAACACACACTCTATCATAATGGTAACTATTCACTCCTTTTTTACCAAAAGCCCATATTGGGCGCATCTTGCGTGCAATTTTTCCCTGAAAAATGCTCATTTATGCGCAATAAACTCCGCTTTTTCAGCTCAAAATTGCACACAACCTGCATCCCAATCTGGGCTTTGAGGTACTTCAAGATGGATAAATAATCACTCATAATATGTAATGACTCAAATCTTCATCCTTGGCCAAAGCCCCTAAGAATTTTTCCACATAAGCCGCATCGATGGTTACTTCAGTACCATTTTGATCCGAAGCGCTAAAAGACAATTCTTCTAGTAAACGTTCTAAAACAGTGTGTAAACGGCGTGCACCAATGTTTTCAGTTTGATCGTTAACTTGCCAAGCAATCGCTGCGATTCTCTCAATAGCATCGGCTGTAAATTGAATGCTGACATTTTCGGTACCCAATAAAGCTTTGTATTGTTCTGTGAGAGAAGCATTGGGTTCCGTTAAAATGCGCTTAAAATCATCGGTCGTCAAAGCTTTTAATTCAACGCGAATGGGAAGGCGGCCTTGTAATTCGGGAATTAAATCGGAAGGTTTAGACAAATGAAAAGCGCCTGAAGCGATAAATAAAATATAATCTGTTTTGACGGTGCCATATTTGGTGGAAACTGTGCAGCCTTCAATTAAAGGCAATAAATCGCGTTGTACCCCTTCCCGCGACACATCGCCGCCGCCATTGCGCTCATAATTTTTGGCAATTTTGTCAAATTCATCGATGAAAACAATCCCATTTTGCTCTAGATTTTCCAGTGCCTTCACTTTTAAATCATCTTCATTGATTAAATCGTCAGCAGCTTCTTCTTCAGAAATTTTCAAGGCTTCCCTGACTTTCATTTTTCGTGTTTTGGTGCGATCTGCTGAGATATTTTGAAACATGCTTTGTAATTGGTTCGTCATCTCTTCCATGCCGGGAGGTGCCATGATTTCAACACCAATTCCAGAAGAACGTACTTCCAATTCAATTTCTTTGTCATCTAATTCCCCTTCACGCAATTTTTTTCTGAAAATTTGTCGGGCATCGTCGTCTTGACTGTTGTCAGATTCTTCAGAAAAAGACTCTTTGCTTTTAGGCAATAAAGCATCGAGAATGCGATCTTCTGCAAGATCGGCCGCTTTGGTTTTCACTTTTTCCAATTCGCGCGCACGTGTTTCTTTGATAGCGATGTCGGCTAATTCTCGAATGATCGAATCGACGTCACGACCCACATAACCCACTTCCGTGAATTTAGTAGCTTCTACTTTAATAAAAGGTGCGTTGGCTAATTTAGCGAGGCGCCGTGCAATTTCAGTTTTTCCCACGCCCGTTGGCCCTATCATCAAAATATTTTTAGGGGTGATTTCATCGCGCAATTCTTCTCTTACTTGCGAACGCCGCCAGCGATTCCGCATGGCGATCGCAATGGCACGCTTGGCGTCTTTTTGCCCCACAATGTGTTTGTCTAATTCAGCCACAATTCTGGGCGGAGTTAAATTTTGTGGCGTCAAATCTAAAGTGCTGGAGGGGAGTGTAGCATCGGACATGGAGAAAACCTCTTATTGTATATTTAATTCTTCGATAGTACGGTTGTGGTTGGTGTAAACACAAATATTGGCCGCGATGGCCAAACTTTTTTCGACAATGCTGCGCGCATCTAATGTGGTTTCATCCAACAAAGCGCGTGCTGCTGCTTGTGCATAAGGGCCACCGGAACCGATGGCGATTAAATTGTCTTCCGGTTCAATGACATCGCCATTGCCGGTAATGATCAAGGAATATTTACTGTCAGCTACGGCCAATAAGGCTTCCAAGCGACGCAAAATGCGATCGGTGCGCCAATCTTTGGCCAATTCGACCGCGGCGCGCATTAAATGACCATGATACAATTCTAATTTGGCTTCGAATTTCTCAAAGAGGGTAAAAGCATCGGCGGTACCCCCCGCGAATCCAGCAATGACTTTATCATTGTGTAGACGACGAACCTTACGGGCATTGTGTTTCATGATAGTCGGGCCTAGGCTGACTTGGCCGTCTCCGCCTATCACGACTTTGTCACCTCGGCGTACGGAGACAATGGTGGTTCCACAGTATTGTTGCAAGGTGCGCTCCTAAAAAATGGATATTACACTAAATATGGGGCTAAGCGCTTAAAAATCAAGTTTGTTTAAATTTTGAACTTCAATCTTCTTATATTGTATTAATGTTTGCCTGGGTTAGGGGGTAGATTTTCGTTTTGGATAGAAGGAGAAATCGATTCTTTGAATTCCTTTTTTGAAGCAATAGGAAAAAGCGAACCTTCGGAGCCTAACGCAAAAGGAGACGGTTCCTCTTGGGATTCTCCGTTTGGAACCAGAGGAATAGCTACTTCTATACGAGATTTTTTGACCGGTGGTGGCGATTGCGTGGATTCGGAAGGTAAACGTTTGCGCTTTGTTTGGGATGGCGCTGGCGCTGGCGCTGGCGCGAACATTTGAGCTAGGCCGTAAAAACAGTTTTCACGACGTAGGGTTTTTTTTTCGTTTCCCATGATTTTTCCTAAATGAAAATGGTATCTAAGATTATCCTAAATAACTTGCGCACTATATCTTTTTTTCAGAAGACTTACAAGCAAAAGAGTTTCATTTTTTAGGTTTAATATGTCTTAACGTTCAATCTGCCCGCCATTTGCATGTAAGACTGCGCCATTGAAAACAGGGTGTGTGGCGGCAACAAAAATAATTTCAGCCATTTCGTGGGGCGTTAGCAAACGGTTGTCGCTTTGTATTTCTGCCAGTGTCTTAAGCAAAGCTGTATTTTCCCCGATACGACCACGTAACATTTCTGTGTCAGTAATGCCAGGGCAAACGCAACAAGTATGAATGTGTCTGCTTGCTAAATCTTGACACACACTGCGCATCAAACCTACCAGACCGTGTTTACTGACCGTATAAGAACAGGTATTGCGGACTGCTTTTTCAGATAAAGTAGAGCCCACAAAAATAATGGCCGATTGTGCTTTCATATAAGGCAATAAGCATTGGCTGAATAAAGCGGGAAGAGTGAGATTTAATTTTAAAGTATTGTTCCATTCAGTCTTATTCAAGCTTTCTATCGTGTCATTGAAACAAACACTGGCATTGTGGATTAAAACCATCCGTCTTTTTACGCTGATGTGTTGCAATAGAGTTTGTTGTATCGCTCTTTCTTCTGTTTGGATTAAATCTATCAAAATATTTTGTACTTTAGGATTGTTGCAAGGAGAGCGCGATACATTGATCACTTCATAATGATTTTTCAAAAAAATCTCAGCTGTTTCTCGGCCAATACCTTTGCTGGCACCGGTGATGATGGCGAGTGGTGTTTTTGTCATTCTTTTTCTTCCAAATACAGATGCGGCAATAGCTCTTCTGGATTTCGACTGGCTTTGGCTTTTATTCTAAACTCTTCGTCTAATAAAGTCCACAATTGTGCACCGTGCCATACAGTCGCTTCTTTGTATAAAACACTTTCCAATTCTTGCAATAAATCTTTTGTTGTAGACTGGTTAAATTTTTCAGCCAAATCACCCACAGACAATACGGTTTCATAAGGCCATACTATTTTCGCAATCGCCAGTAAAGCTTCCTTAGCATCTAAAGCATTGTTTTGTTGGCAAGCGATTCTCAAATCGGTGCGCAATTGTCGCAGCGTTTTGAGTTCTTCTTTGGCGTGTACATGATGATGTCCTTTGACAGATGATTTGGGTTTGCTGCTACGCCACCACAATACCACTGTCACCACCCAAGCGCTCGCCAACAATAAACTTAAAATAAAAAAGGGACGTTTGTACCAATCCAATCTCCTTGGTGAGCCCGAGGGTTGAACCATTGGATCACCTAGAGACAATACGGCCGGCGTTGAAGTCGCTTGGGGATCCGCTTTGACATTGCTGCCTGCAGCGACTGTTACGGTGTAAGCCGGGATGATGATTTTCTTAGGACTATTACTATCGGTATTCCACCAATCTACGTTGATTTCTGGAATGGTAAATTTTCCGTCAGCATTCGGCAAATACGCGATTTTTTCGGTGCGGGTAGCTTGTAATTGAAAACCATTGCTGTCGGTGTTCAAAATGGGTTTATCGGCATACAACTGAAAACCATCGCTTTGTGTGGGGGCAATCGTTGGCAATTGTTCAGCGGTGATACTGTGCGCACTTAAAATTAAGGTTCGTGTAATAGGAACGCCGCTTTGAAAATGCGGCGGATTGTTAGCCCAACTGTCGGTTAAAGATACTTTGGTGCTGGGTAACCACCACGAAGATTTTGTCATACCGGGCACTGTGTTTATCTTCAGCGATACAGAAGGTGCTTTGACATTGAAGGCTTGCCAGGGGTTACTGAAAGCATCCTTCTGGCTTAAGTTCAAACGAAAGCCTTGCAAAGTGGGTCCTTGCAATTCTAGTATGCCATCTTGTTTCCCAATAACGGCATAGTGCTGTTCTAAAACTTGATAATTTTGTCCATTGATCGTTTTAGGCTGGGTGGTGTCTTTTCCGACGTGGATCAATTTGGCATTGTCCATGCTGGGAATGCTTAAAGCCGGTTCTCGAACGGAAGTGTTGTAATAAATTTTAAGCGTGTATAAACCCGCTTGTCCTTCATAAACGCTTTTGGGCGCAATGGAGGTTTCTATGAAAATAGGGGCTTGTTGATTCACTATGCTTTCTTTTTTCGTGATCGATGTGTTGGATGTGTTGATGGTCGCGATTTCTATGTGAATCGGATCAGTTTTATCGCTGCCTATATTTAAACTGGGAATGCTTAAAGTGCCACTGCGTTTGGGTGTTAATACAATAGACCAGGTTTTTTTCTGAGTGATTTTACCCTGAATATTTTGCATTTCTGCACTCACCATGGTCGATACCACATTAAAGTCTGTGGCCAAAGGGCTTAAATCTGGATTGGCAGTTCCCGCCGATTCATCTACAATTTGCAAAGTTAAGGTATCATTCATGTTTAAGTGGGTGCGATCGACACTCACATTCGGTGCTGCCAGAACAGAAGCATACAGAGTGATTAAACTCAGTCCCCATTTCAACTTGGTACGCATCGATTTACTCTCCTTGTTGTTGGCTTTGCTCATAATCTCGCGATAATTTTCTTTGTAACAATCCGTCTGGCTCGTCATTCATATTCTGCAAGGATTGTTGTTGCTGTTGGTTTTGATAGCTGTTTGAAGAATTTGAGTTGGCATCGTTGAGATTCGCATTGTTAGGCGTTGAAGTTTCAGCAGAAGAAGGCAGTGTATTTGAATTCTGCGATGAATTTTCTTGAGGCGTAGTAGTCGGCTGAGTCGTATTCGATGTAGTATTCAAAGTATTAGCGGTATTGGCCATATTATTTTGGGTCGATGAAGTAGCTTGTGAAGCAGACGCATTTTTTTTATTTTCATAACGTCGTTTAAAAGGCGGAACAGTTTGTGACGAAGGGAGAGAGGAGGGAGCAGAGGCTGTTGTTTGATTATTGGATAATTGTTCTAGCAGTGCTTTGTTGAAACGAGCATCTTCAAAATCGGCTTTTAAGGACAATGCTTGATCGTAAGCTCGAATGGCTTCTTGATATTGGTGTAAATAGGCCAAAGCATTGGCCCGATTGTACCAAGCAGTGGCATCTTTGCCTTGCATAAAAGCTTGCAGTGCCTTTTGATAATCTCCCATTCTATAATAAGCAATACCTTGCCATTCTGGATCTTTAAACAGCGTAGCAGCTTTTTCGAAATTATTTTGGGTGAGCGCTTCATAAGCTTGTTGATCTTGATTTTTCCAAACTTCATTCCAGGTGAGCGCTTGAGCAGAAGAAGCAAACAATAACATGATTAAAAAAAATGATCTCACTGCAAAAACTCCTCTAAACGTCCTCGACGAAAAAGCCATAATCCTAAAACGAGTATAGGCCATATCCAAATATACCCGTTGTCTAAGGGTATTGTAGTCTGAGCCGCTGCTTTTTTACTAGTATTTTTAGTGGCATACAAAGGATTTAAAGTGTGTACCATGGTTTGAGTTGGCGTATCTAAGGTCCACCATTGCCCTTGACCGGCTTGTGCCAAAGCAGAAAAAGCCGATGAATTTAAACTGCTTACCAAAATATTTCCATTCCTGTCTTTAGCCAATTCTCCTGTAGAGGTTGTGATAGGGCCACCCGAGCCGGTTCCTATCGACAATACGTTAGTGATAATCCCTTGTTGCGCCAAAGTTTTTGCTATTGAAATCGCTTTTTGATCGGGGTTTTGCGCGCTGAAAGCGACGATCTGGCCCTTTTGTATACCAGCTTGCTTCAATAAAGTTTGCGCTTTTAACAAAGCCAAATCCAAGCGATAGCCTTGTACAGGCATGATATCGGGCGACAATTCATTGATTTGCGTAATGATGGTTTGTGTGTCTTGAGTCAAGGGAGTGACAGGAAAAGCTTGTTCGGTAAATAAGACCAAACCGGTTTGCCCTTCTTCTAAGGCTTGTAATAAATCCAGTAATTTAAAACGGGCTCGCGTTAAACGATTGGGACTCAAATCGGTAGACCATTCTGCCGTGGATAAATCAAACACGATGACTCTAGCGGTGTTTAATTCAAAAATCGGTACGCTAATCGTTTTATAAGAAGGTCCTGCTAAGGCAATGATCGTCAATAAAAAACCAGAGAAAAGCATTATTTTTTGTAAAAGTGCAAAAGAAGTTTTATGGACGATGAATAAATGCGGCAATAAATGAGGATCGCAGGCTTTTTGCCAAACCGTGTCGCGGGTATTTTTCAAAATCAAAGGAATAAATAAAATCAGGAGAGGCAAAATCGCCAACAGCCACTCAGGTCTTAACCAATGGAAATTCATTGAGAACCTCCAGCGTGATTTTTAATTAAAGATAAAGTGCGTTTTAATAATAGTAAAAAAGCGATTAAGAAGGCAAGACCTAGAGGCCAAGGGTATAAAGCTTTTTGTGGCCTGTACTCTATTTTACCTTGTGCGATGGGTTCTAGTTGGTTAATTTGATCGTAAATTTGATTGAGACTGGCTGTGTCTTTGGCGCGGAAATAATCCCCTCCTGTGGTGCTTGCAATAAATTTTAAAGTGGGTTCATCGAGATCGGCCGAAGGATTCACTGCTCGTACCCCGAATGCACTCGGTACCATTAAATTATCAGAGCCAAAACCAATGGTGTAAATTTTAATGCGGTATTGGGCAGCAAGATTCGCGGCTTCTAAGGGACTGAATTGTCCGCTATTAGAAGCACCATCGGTTAAAAGGATCAAGACACGATTGTAATCGGGAAAATCTTTTAAATGTTTTACTGCTAAAGCGATCGCATCGCCGACAGCGCTTAATTCACCGGCCAAACCAATGCTGCTGTCTTCTAGCCCGTACAATACTGTTTTTCGATCGAAGGTTAAAGGTGTTTGTAAATACGCTTTGGTTCCAAATAAAATTAAACCCAATCGAGCGTCGATTCTTTTTTCAATAAATTGTTTGCCAATCAATTGCACGGCTTCCAAACGAGACAAGCTTTGTCCATGAATAGACATGTCTGGAATGCGCATACTGCCAGAGATATCGACGGCCAACATAATATTGCGTCCATGGCGGGAAAAAGAGAGAGGCGAGCCTAACCATTGTGGTCCTGCTGCTGCACATACCAACAATAACCATATCAATGCAGCCAGACAATAGGGGCGAATATGTCTTTTAACAGAAACAGTCTGTGTGTCAAGCATTTCTTTCATGTAAATGAGAAAAGGGGCTTTAAGTACGCTTTCTGAAGGTTTTCGAGTTGCAGGTAGAAAAAGCCAAATCAGTACAGGCAAAGGCAAAAAAAATAAAATCCACGGCGCTGCAAATACAAACATATTTAACCTATATACACCGTTTGATCCACGCTTCGGTAATGTCTAATAGAGGCATCGGACTGGCCAGTGTTTCATTGCCGGGGAAATACGGCGCGCTTAACAACAAACGACCAATGTCTTGACTGAATACTTGCGTTTGACATTGAGCGTCTAAAAATTTCAACCATTCTTCACCGGTTAAATGCGCCACTTGAGTCCGATCGTGTGTCAACAAGGCGATACGACGTAATAGAGTCGATAACTCCTGATAAACCAAAGGATAATGTTCTTCGCCTAAATGGCGTAGTTTCTGTAAATGTTGCAAGGTTGTTTGTCTCCGATACACTTTTTGTTGGTGTTTTTTGTAAAGATAAATAAAGCCAATGAAAAAGATCAAACCTAAAATAGCCACCACGAACCAGCCTGGCGCCAAGGGCCACCAAGACAGCGTGTCAGGTGCATGAACATCACGTAGTTGTGCTAAAATTTGCTCGGTATTCATTGTGGGTCCTCAGGGCCTATTGACACTTGGTTTATCGGCTGCAAAATAAGTAAAATCGGCCAAAATGGTAGCAAATTTTCGTCAAATATGGCCCGATATTATCCTCAAATTTGCTACCATTTTGCCCCGATTCCCTCATTTTTCGCTTCGACAAACCAAATGTCAATAGGCCCTATACAAATAAAGTTTTTAACTGAGTTAACAAAGCATCTGTTGTCCACAAGGGAATTGTCGATACATTCAGTTGACGAAATGCCTGCTGCAAAGCAATTTGTCGGTCTTCACTATATTGTTGGTATCGTCGTTTAAAGTCAAGATCGTAAGCATCTAGTTTATATGAGTGCTGGCCGTCCGATACAGAATAATACCCCCCTTCTGGCAAATACTTTTCTAAGGGATCTTGTATGAGCACGCCTATACAGGTATTTTTGCGTGTTAAAGATTGTAATCGAGCGCGCAATCCGGAATGCCATTGCCAAAAATCGCTGAAGATAATAATCAAGCTACCGCGTAATTGACGTTGCAATAAAAAGTTAAAGGCTTGTTCTAGGCTTCTTGGATCGGTTTGAGCCGGAGGAGGTTCCGCACTCGAATCGGCTAAGTGTTTTAATAAAGGCAATACCGCGTGGACACTGCCTTTTGGCGGAACGCTTCGTTGTTTTTCGCCAGAAAATACGAGGCCACCGACGCGTTCTCCTTGAGAGGAAAAAGCCCAAGCACACAAAGCACTAGCACGCGCAGCGATAACCGATTTAAAAGCTTGACGTGTCCCGAAATGCATGCTGGGATTGTGATCGACCAACAACCAAATCGGTCTTTCTTTTTCTTCGTGGAAAATTTTAGTGTAAGTTTGATCTGTGCGTAAAGTTGCATGCCAATCGATGTGACGAATATCATCTCCGGCTTGATACAAGCGATTTT
Source organism: Pseudomonadota bacterium (assembly GCA_021782495.1). Classification (GTDB taxonomy): domain Bacteria; phylum Pseudomonadota; class Gammaproteobacteria; order UBA1113; family UBA1113; genus VFKP01. Next base: position 321,051 of record JAJXUV010000001.1, read on the forward strand.
CGGCGAAATGAATGCCACGACCTTGCTCTTTAGAATTTTTTGAACCAGAAGAATGTGCTTTGCTAAAATTGGGTTTGCGCCACAATAAAGAGTGTGCATCGGTGCGTAAAGCAATTAATTCGTCTAAAGTAACTTGAACGCCCCGTTTCTCCATTAAGGAACCGCCACGAGATTCAACAATTGACTGACGATGTGATCGCTGTCGACACCTTGAGCGATCGCTTCATAACTTAATAAAATACGGTGTCTTAAAATATCGTGTGCCATAGCGTGAATGTCTTGAGGGATCACAAAATCGCGGCCTTTTAAAAAAGCGAGTGCTCGCGCGGCTCGTGCTAAACCAATGGTGGCGCGAGGACTTGCACCAAAACGGATCCATTGGGCCAAAGATTCAGAATAAGATTTGGGTTCACGGCTGGCCATGATCAATTGAACGATGTATTCTTCTAAAGGTTTGGACAAATGCACTTGCAATACCGCGCGTCGCGCTTCAAAAATAGTAGCAGCAGAGGTAATCGGTTTGCTTGCATGCGGATGAACACTGTTTTCAAGTGCTTCCAGATGATTTAAATTTAAAATAGCTTGCTCTGTTTTAGCATCGGGATAATGAATTTTGACATACAATAAAAAACGATCTAATTGCGCTTCGGGTAAAGGATATGTGCCTTCGTGTTCGATGGGATTTTGTGTGGCCATCACCATAAATAAAGTGGGAAGATGATAAGTCGTGTGGCCAATGGTAATTTGGCGCTCTGCCATCGCTTCGAGCAAAGCCGATTGCACTTTAGCAGGTGCTCGGTTGATTTCATCGGCTAAAACAATGTGGTGAAAGAGAGGGCCTTCCTGAAACACAAATTCACCGGTTTGTGGTCTGTAAATGTCGGTGCCGGTGAGGTCGGCCGGCAATAAATCCGGCGTAAATTGAATACGGTGAAAATCGCCTTCGATGCAATCTGCTAAGGCTTTAATCGCTGTGGTTTTGGCTAAACCCGGAGCACCTTCGACCAATAAATGACCATCAGCCAATAAAGCAACGAGTAACCGCTGAATTAAGGCCTCTTGACCTAAGATGCGATGGGTCAAATAATCCATCACCTTTAACAAAGGCCCCAGCGTTCCATTTATTTTTTGATCAGGTTTGGTTTCCATAAGGGTGTCTTTAGTCTAATAAAGAACCATATTACATTTTTTTTGCGCAATTGGCAAGCTAAAAGAAGCGCTCGAGCCAAGTGACCTTTCTTGGCTCGGGCGCTTTGTTTTTTCTTAACTAGTCTCGTCAAGTATTTGCTGCTATGATCGGAATAAATGAAGAGAGGGAGGCGAAGGATGATCAGTGAGCGTACTTTAAGACTATTACCCGTGAAAGTAGGGTATGACACAATGTCTTCTCCCGTAGGCGAATTGACGATTTTGGCTTCTCAAGCGGGATTGCACGCGGTGTTGTGGGATGTGGCTATAGAGACACTTAAAAGAAAGAATTTGCCTATCGTGTGGCGCTCAGTTAAAGATTATCCCATCATTGTGCAAACTCAAAAACAATTGAGTGAATATTTCGAAGGGAAAAGAAAAACCTTTGATTTGCCTTTAGCGCTGCAGGGAACCGGATTTCAAATGCAAGCTTGGCAACAATTGTTAAAAATACCTTATGGTCAAACGCTGAGTTATGGTGAACAAGCACAAAGATTAGGCGATAAAAACAAATCGCGCGCAGTGGGTCTAGCGAATGGTTGCAATCCCATTTCTATCATTGTGCCTTGTCATCGCGTCATTGGCAGCAAAGGGCAATTGATAGGCTTTGCCGGGGGGCTGGATAAAAAAGCGTATTTGTTGACTTTGGAACAAAAGCACCATTCAACGTAGATACTACACAACATGTTTCAAAAAATAAAATTATGGCTTGCTTCAAAAAAACAACGAGAAGTCGAATTGTCTCCTTACAATGAGCAATGGCCAGAACAATTTCAAGAAGAAGCAAAGCACATTCAAGCAATATTAGGAAACAAGAGCGAATCTATTCACTTTATCGGTAGCACAGCGATTCCAAGTATGTGGGCAAAACCCATCATTGACATATTGGCCGTGGTGCGAGATTTATCGGATGTCGATAAATTCAATGCAGTATTTGAAAAAGCAGGCTATCACTGCATGGGAGAATATGGCATTTCCGGGCGGCGTTTTTATTTCAAAGGAACTCCGAAACAACACCGTGTACACATTCATTTGTTTGCGCTGGGTCACCCCGACATTGAAAGACATCTTAATTTTCGCGATTATTTGTTACAACATCCGGAAGTTGCCTTAGGATACGCAAATATAAAACGGGCCTTGTCTAAGCAATTTTACCGAAATGTTCTTCGCTATGTACAAGCCAAAGATTCATTCATTCGTTACATCGATTATAAAACGGGACATGCGAAGTCAGATCAATTAATCGCCCAAGACGACATTATATTAGAAGATTACGATCCTGCTTGGCCAAAATTGGCCGCGGCTGAAATAGAAGCCATCACACACACGACGAATTTGCCTTATGTTCGTATTGAGCATTGTGGTAGCACAGCCGTCAAACAGTTGAAAGCAAAACCCATCATCGATATTTTTATTGCCTTAGAATCGATAGAAACAACCGGCGCTTGGATAAAACCTTTAGAGGCCTTGGGTTATGTATATTGGGAAGATAATCCGGACAAATTACACCATCGCTTTTTTAAAGGCATGCCGCCTTATGGCCTACAACGTACGCATCACGTGCATATTATGCCAAGGGGACAAGATTTTTCGGACCGCGTTCTTTTTCGAGATATCTTGCGCCGAGATAAAAAATTACGAGAGGAGTACGAACAATTAAAATGTACCTTGCAAAATCAATATTCTCAAGACAGAGAAAGGTATACACAAGCCAAGGCGCAGTTTATACGGGATTGTCTGGATTTGAATAAATGATATCATTCTATGATATATTTTCGTTACGCATACTCCAAAGACGAATTCATGGAAAAGAAAATACTGATCAGCGCCTGTTTACTGGGCAACAAAGTTCGCTATGATGGTGGGGATTGTTTTTGCGAGCATCCCATATTAATACAATGGCAGCGAGAAAATCGTTTGGTTGTATTGTGCCCCGAAATGGCCGGAGGATTGCCTGCGCCGCGCCCAGCGTGTCAAATTGTCGGTAGCGGTGGCGGTCTGGCTGTTTTAGAAGGAAAGGCGCAAGTCTTATCTGTAGAAGGGAAGAATGCCACGGCAGAATATCAACAAGGTGCCTACAAAGCGCTTGAATTAGCGCAAACACACCGCGTTGTGATGGCAATTCTTAAAGCGCGCAGTCCTTCTTGTGGAAATCGCCAAATTTACGATGGCAGTTTTTCAAAAACACTCGTTTCTGGAATGGGCGTGACGGCCGCTTTATTAACACAGCATGGATTTAAAGTTTTTAACGAAGAAGAGCTAGAAGACGCTATTATCTTTTTTGACTTGCAGTAAAATTAGCGAAGCTTGAAATTACTCAATACACTGAGTAATTTATGGAAGAGCGTCTATATGGTTTGCAAAGTTGAAGATTTGTTTGTGTGATTTTTGTTTAATATTTGTTCAATAAAAATGTAATTGGCATGAGCCTCAGCGCATTTAAATTTAGAAGCGCGAATTTAATAACTGTTCGGTTTTTTTGAGAATTTCAGCATAGTTTGATTGCTAAAAAGTTGAATTTACTCAGCGTGTTGAGCAAGTTTGCTCAGCACGCTGAGTAAACTATAAAACAAATATTTTTCAATGACTTAGGTTGAATTTTTGTTGAGAACCCGTAATACCCCCTTTAAAATAGACTAAACTTAATGTAGCTGTGACTATGATGATCAGAGCGGAGGCAACTGTTATGGGTTTTTCTTTAGAATACCAAAATGAAGATGATGCCGCTTTTGGGTGGCAATTGCGTAAAGAAACCGAGCGCTTGCGTTCAGCCTTTCTAGAAGGGGCTTTTGCCAATGAAGGTTTTGATATTGGTTTTGAATTAGAATTGCAATTGTTGGATAAAGACCAAAAGCCCAAGCGAGTTTCTTTGAATTTATTAAAGCAAATGAATTCATCCTATGTTGTTCCAGAAATGTATGCCTCGATGATTGAATTCAACTCAAAACATTTTTCCATAACAGGTGGGGGTTTATTGAAAGCCCATCAGCATTTACGCGCTTTATGGCGATATTGCGCGCGTGTTTGTAGAAAAAATTACATTGATTTAGTCGCTATCGGCTCTCTTCCTACATTCAGTGCTGAAGATATCAATGAACAGTATCTTACAGATTTGCCGCGGTATAAAAAAATGACAGCACGATTAAAAGAGCAGTATCCTGATTCAGATATACTGGTATCGCGTAATGGAACATGCAATGGGTTTCACCTTCATTTTCGGATCCCAGCGGGGAGAGCCGCGGATTATTATAATGCTGCTAACATTGCTAGTGCACCGGTATTGGCAGTGTCTGGTAATAGTCCCTATTTTTTGAAGAACCATTTATGGCAAGAGTCTAGAATCTATGTATTCGAAAGTTGTGGCGGAAAAAATCTTCGTCAAAAAGGACGAGCTTTTTTAGGAGATCACTATGTGCGCAGGAATTTTTTTGAATTATTTCAAGAAAACTTAAAATTTCCTCTTATATTAAGCGCATTGAATACAAAAACACCGGATCCCTTTTGGCATTTGATGCTGCATAATGGTACCATTTGGCGCTGGAATAGACCGGTGATTAGTTTGTATGGTCAAGGGCCATTGCATGTGCGCATCGAGCATCGAAGTTTGCCATCGGGACCTACGGTGATCGATATGTTAGCCAATGCGTTATTTTGGATAGGCTTGACCAAAGCCATAGGCGATGATATACAGAATTACATGCTTTATAGCCCCTTTCAACGCATTAAACATAATTTTTATGTGGCTGCTCAATATGGGTTGGATCAACCATTATTTTGGCCACGTAGGGGAGAAATATTACCGCAAACTTTGATTGTAGAACACTTGTTGCCATTGGCTTATGAGGGTTTAAAAAGTTTAGATATGCCCCTCGCATTAATTAAAATGTATTTGGGGGTGATTCGTCATCGCGCGTGTACAGGACAAACAGGCAGTCGTTGGCAACAAAATTTTATGGCGCACCATCCCGGGGAATGGTCGGAAATGGTGAAAGTGTACGTTAAGGAACAACAAAAAGACAATCCTATTGCAGAATGGGACAATGTTTAGAGAAGGTACGATATGTCACATTTAAAAGAGTCACTTAAAAAAATAACTTTATTTTCTGAATTGTCGACGACCGAGTTGACACAATTGAATGGTTATTTTCAACCCTTTTTCTATGAAGCTGGGGAGAAAATCATTTCGCAAGCAGGTCTGCATCGTGGGTTATACCTAATTTTGTCAGGTAGCGTAGAAATTCGATTAAAGACATTTGGAGGGGGAGAATTAAGCATTGCCAAATTGAAAGCCTTCGATGCTTTTGGCGAAGTCTCCTTAATCACGCATTATCCCGCTACGGCCAATGTGATTGCAGAAAGTGCCGTGTCCGGTTTATTGTTAACACATGTCAGCATGGAAACGGTTTCTATTATTTATCCAAAACTGGCCGATAAAATAAAATACGCCATTGCTTTAGGATGCTGTCAACGCAGCCGACTTTTATTAAAACATTTACTCAATAAAGCAACACACCAACAGGTCTGGTCGCAGCCCAAAGCGTTTAAAAAAACTTTTGAACCCGAAATAGATTCTTTTAACACTAACTCGCTCGATGAATTTTTACAGGGTTCACAAACAAAATCATTGCCGATCCCGTTTTTTAATGAATTGAACCAAGATGAGCTGGCACTTTTAAATTCTATCATTCGATTAAAGATCGCTTATAAAGGCGATAGTATAAAAGACATGGCAAGCAAAGGTCGTTGTTTCTACGGTTTATTGTGGGGAGCTGTCCAAGCGGTATTAGTTCATGAGCATATTCTTAAAGTATCTACCTATGGCCCCGGGAAATTGTTTGGTACGATGGAATACGTCGATCAATTAAAAAATCCCTATCACTATGTGGCGCGTGAAGATGCGATTTATTTTTCCGTCCATGAAGCCAATATGATGCGCATTAAAACAGAAATGCCTTTTTTATGGAATAGGATGATGAAATTATTATGGTCTTCTGTGGGGGAACAAATGAGTAATGTCAATTGGATTTTTTTGCAATTGAGCGTAGAAGATGTGTATCAGATCAGCCAAGGAGAAAGTCATGTGTAGAGCACTGATGTATTTAGGTCGCACAGTGGCTTTGTACGATTTGCTGTACAAGACAGATGCTTCTTTGGTGAAGCAATCTTACGATCCGCTCTACATGCATGGGATGCAAAATTTAGCAGGTTTTGGGATGGCAGCCTGGAGTTCGCAATTTTCTGAAGTAGAAAAACCCTTTATCTTTAAATCGCTGACCTTGCCATTTTATGATGAAAATTTAGAAAATATTGCCACCAAAGTAAAAGGAGAATGCGTGCTCGCGCACGTTCGAGGCATGCCTTATGAAGGCAATCAATTGGGAATGCGGAATGTTATTTCTCAGCAAAATTTACATCCGTTTATTTTTGAAAATACCAATGTGGTTTTAGCCCACAATGGGGCTATCAGCAGCTTAAACGTGTTAAAACCGGAATTGGTCTCAGAAATGAAACCACAGTATTTCGCGCAAATTAAAGGATCCACCGATACAGAATGGTTGTATGCTTTGTTTATGAGTCGCTTGTCTTCGTTAGAACCTAATCTGAATGAAATGATACAAGCCGTGTTTGAAAGTCTGGAAATTTTAAGATCGATAAGAAATAAACATCGGGTTTCTTCATTTTCTCCTATCAATTTATTCATCACCGATGGACAACGATTGGTAGCGACGCGTTACGTGATGGATTATGGCCATTATGTTCCAGGTGTGGTAGATGCCCATTTAAATTATCACTCTTTGTGGTATACCTTGGGAGAATCCTACACAGGCGTAGGTGGACATTATGAAATGCGAGGATACCCCGCTAAAAATAGCATTATTGTTTCATCGGAACCTTTAACCATTGATCCTTCTTCGTGGATCAAAGTACCCGAATATTCTTTGTTGGCCGTGGAGCGTGATGGAGACACTTTAGATTTGCAGATATTTGATATTGATTTATAGGCTTAAAATGTCAACGGTGTTTGACATTCTGCATCCTGAACATATATCCTATTTGCAAGAAGTGCGTTCTTTTTGGAGAGAAACACGTGCATAAGTATAAATGGCTATTCCTACCTCTTTTGTTTATTTTTTGGAGTGTTTGTTATGCCCAAAGCGAATGTTTTATCGTCACGGATGAAAATAATCGAGTGCTAGAAAAAGAAGGCGATTGCCGCACCCGTCATTCGCCGTGTTCTACGTTTAAAATTGCTATTAGCCTCATGGGGTATAATGAAGGGATTTTAATCGATACCACGCATCCTGTGTATCCTTTTAAAAAAGGGTATCCAGATTATTTACCCAGTTGGAAAGGGCCGCAAAACCCAAGGACGTGGATAAAAAATTCTTGTGTCTGGTATTCGCAATTAATTACCCAACAACTGGGCATGAGCACTTTTCAAAAATATGTTACTGCTTTTGATTATGGTAACGAAGATGTGTCTGGGGATAAAGGCAAAAATAATGGTTTAACCCATGCGTGGCTGTCTAGTTCTTTACAGATTTCTCCAGAAGAACAACTTGTTTTTTTACAAAAGATGTTGCTGGGAAAATTGCCTGTGAGTGAAAAATCCGTGCAAATGACGAAGCAACTGCTATTTATTGAAAATATTGCTGATGGCTGGAAATTATATGGTAAAACGGGTAGCGGATATATAACCAATGCAGCGGATCGTAGCGATAAATCTAAGCCTCTAGGATGGTTTGTAGGTTGGGTGGAAAGGAGCAACGGTATGATCGTCTTTTTTGCTCAATATATACAAGAAGATAAGCCTAGTGATGTTTCCCTAGGCCTAAAAGCCAAAGCAAAATTGTATGATAAAATGCAGCTTGTGACGGGAGAAGATTTTATTTAATCGCCTACTTTATTCCTGATTTTCTACTGGAAATACAGCATTATCTTCCAATCTTAGCGCTGTTAATTGACGGCCACAAATGCAACCGTTGCCTAGGGGCATCAGTGATGTAATCGAAAATTGGATAACTAAACATCTCGCCTAATCAACCCCATCTGTGTCACAATGGTCGTAGAAATTTCTTCTACGGAACGCACGGTAGCATCAATGAAAGGGATCTTCTCACGTGTTAACAAATCGCGCATCATTTTTAATTCTTGCTGACAACGTGCCAAAGAAGCGTATTCGGTATTGGGTTTTCGTTTGGTTCTAATTTCGTGAAGATGTTCCGGAGAAATCACTAAGCCAAATAATTTAGAGCGTTGTGCTTTTAGTTCGGGTAATAATTCAAAATACTGGCCATCGTCATCGGTGTAAGCATAATTGGCCGCATAAATACCGAAATGCATGGCCAGATACAAGCAAGTGGGGGTTTTTCCGGAACGAGATACCCCAATTAAAATGACATCTGCTTCGGGATACAATTGATACCCCAAGCCATCGTCTGTGCTCAAGGTGTAGTTCAATGCATCGATGCGAACATTATACGTGGGATTGTCTTCCAAACCATGCGCACGGCCGATGTAAGGATTGGCTTCTGTATGCCAATGCTTTGACAATTGTTGTATAAATCCATGAAACAAATCTAAAACAACGGCTTGGCTACGACCGATTTCTTCTCGAATGGTGCTGTCCACAATCGTGGTAAACAAAATGGGTTTTTCTCTCGTTCTTTGAGACAAAGCATTGATTTCGTTAACCACAGTGCGCGCTTTTTCCAGTGTATCAATGAAGGGTCTAAATTGCTTACTCAACTGAATGTCAGGAAATTGTGTTAACAGACTGTGCCCCATACTGGCGGCGGTAATGCCGGTGCCATCGGAGATGAAAAAAACAGTTTTAAGTGGCATCCTAAGACCTATAAGGGTGAGTATGCGGTTTTATACCATATCTGAAAATAAAAAATAAGCTTTTGCTTCATCCCGAAATGATGATAGAATAAGCGCTTATGTGAATAGAATTTACGTATAAATTGTTCATTTTTAAGACAGAATTGATGAGTGGAGTACGTCATGGCTTGGAATCAACCTGGCAATCAGAAAAATAACGATCCCTGGGGCAAGAAAAAGCCAGCTGGCGGTAATGATACGGCAGACATCGATAAACTGCTTAAAGACATGCAGGATAAATTGCGCCGTATGTTCGGCCAAGCTAAAAATAATGGTTCTTCAGGTCCTGGCAACGTCCCTAACACGCGCTTCCCTTGGAAATGGGTTCTCGGTGGTGTGGTGGTATTGTGGTTTGCTACGGGATTTTATACGGTAAAACCGGCTGAAAAAGCGGTGGTCTTGCGTTTAGGGCAATATGTCAAAACCGTGGGCGATGGTCCGCACTGGGTGCCGAGTTTATTGGATCGCGTTTATAAAGTGGATGAACAACATATTTCTTCTTATTCTTACAATGCAGACATGTTGACCAAAGATGAAAATATCGTCAATGTGGATATTGCCATACAATACCGTATCGATGATGCGCGCGCTTTTTTATTCAATGTTGTCAACCCGATTGCTGCTTTGCAGGAATCCACCGCCAGCGCTTTGCGACAAGTCATGGGCAATACTACTTTGGATGAAGTCTTAACCAGTGGCCGTGAAACCGTGCGCGCGGGTGTGCAAGAACAATTAAGCCACATCCTCACCAGTTATGGGACGGGGATCCAAATAGTGGATGTCGCGCTACAACCGGCGAAACCGCCTGAAGAAGTGAAAGATGCTTTTGACAATGCCATCAAAGCAGAACAAGAGCGTGAACAAATTGTGAATCAAGCGCGCGGGTATCAAGAAAAAGTGATTCCAGAAGCCAATGGTCAAGCACAGCGCTTGCTGGCCAGTGCCAGAGCGTATAAAGAACAAGTCGTGCTCAATGCACAAGGGGAAACTGCGCGCTTTTTGGCGATGTTGCCTGAATACAAACATGCACCCAATGTCATGCGTGAAAGACTGTATTTAACGACGGTAGAATCCGTCTTGGCTAAAACCAACAAATTGTTTTTGGATGTGGGTAAGGGAAATCCTTTATTCATCAATGTGCCTGTAGACAAAATGTTGGGTGATACGAGTGAAGTAGACAATCCAGTAGAAAGCAATGCCGAGGGAAACAACGAATACAAACAAAATACCAATGCAGCCGCTGCCGCGTTGAACAGCAATGGTTATTTAGATGCTTCTGCCTCTGGCGATGGGTATTTGAATACGAGCGAGAGAGGTCAGCCATGAATAAAAACCCTAAATTAGTTGGTGCAATCGCGATTTTTGTCTTGATCTTTGTAAGTTCGTCTTTGTATAAAGTGAATCTTGATCAAAAAGCCATGATCCAACGCTTGGGTGCTTTAAAGAGTGCGAAGGATGGTGGAAGTTATATTGCTGAACCGGGCTTACACATTAAATGGCCTTTGATCGAACGGGTTTTGTATTTTAGTACGCGTTTACAAAATCTCGACATTAAATCTTCCCCTATTGTGACCGTCGAGAAAAAACGTGTGATTGCCGATTATTTTGTGAAATGGCGCATACGAGATATCCCACAATTTTACAAAACCACGGGTGCGAATATGCAGAGTACCAATCAGTTGTTGGAACAGCAATTAAATGATGCTTTAAGAGCCGAGTTTGGTAAGAGAACCATCAATGAGGTGGTGTCGGATGACAGGGCGAGCATTATGCAAGCTTTGAATCAAAAAGCCAATGAAGGCGCGCAAAAACTGGGAATTGATGTGGTGGATGTGCGGATTAAAGGAATTGATTTGCCACCGGAGGTCAGTGGTTCTGTCTTTGCGCGGATGCGTGCAGAGCGTGAAAAAGTGGCCACTGAATTGCGGGCTAAAGGACATGCCGAAGGGGAAGCGATACGCGCCAAAGCGGACGAACAAGCGACCGTGATAGTTGCCATGGCGAGAAAGCAAGCAAATGATATTCGTGCGGAAGGTGATGCGAAGGCTTCTACCATTTACGCGAATGCTTACACTCAAAATGAAGCTTTTTATAATTTGTATCGCAGTTTAGAGGCGTATAAAAAAACTTTTTCCAATCCTAAAGATGTCATTGTATTGACGCCTCAAAGTCAGTTTTTTGATTATTTTAATCAGTCGAAATAATAACCGAGCCGCGACCGTGAGGGAGCGGTAATATTTTAAGAGTCATAAAAATGGGTAAAAATATAGTTATTCTGGGCAGCCAATGGGGCGACGAAGGTAAAGGTAAAATCGTTGATTTGCTCACAGAGCGTGTACAAGGTGTCGTACGTTTTCAAGGTGGGCACAATGCGGGACACACTTTAGTTGTCGATGGGAAAAAAACCGTCTTACATTTGTTGCCTTCAGGTATTTTGCATCCAGGCGTTAGCTGCATGATAGGCAATGGGGTCGTATTGTCTTTAGCAGAATTGCAAAAGGAAATCACTTTATTGGAAGACAGTGGCGTTGCGGTTCGTTCGCAGTTGAAGATCAGCGGGGCTTGTCCTTTGTTAATGCCTTATCACGTTGCTTTGGATTTAGCGAGAGAAACCAAACGCGGTATGCGCTTAATCGGTACCACTGGCCGTGGCATAGGACCTGCCTATGAAGATAAGGTGGCTAGAAGAAGCATTCGTTTTGCCGATCTATTGGATGTAGACCATTTTTCAGAATTGTTAAAAGAAAATTTAGAGTACCATAATTTTATGTTAAAAAACTATTTTATGACCTCTACCTTTGATTACGCCGCAGTGTATGAAGAAACGTTGACGCTGGGGAATAATTTGTTAAGCATGATAGCCGATGTTCCACAACTGATCGCCACACACCGACGACGAGGGGATTCTTTATTGTTTGAAGGCGCTCAAGGCACTTTCCTAGACATCGATCACGGTACATATCCTTATGTCACTTCATCGAATACCACAGCAGGTGGTGCTTGTACGGGAAGTGGTTTAGGGCCGCGTTATATCAATTATATTTTGGGGATTACCAAGGCTTACACCACGCGCGTGGGTTCAGGGCCTTTTCCAACGGAATTAATCGGTCCTTTGGGTGATGCTTTAGTGGAATTGGGTCAAGAATTTGGTGCAACCACAGGGCGTCGTCGTCGTTGTGGTTGGTTTGATGCAGTGGCTATGCGCCGTGCTTCTGAAATCAATAGCTTGTCAGGATTGTGCATCACCAAATTGGATGTCTTGGATACCTTTGATACGATACAAATTGCGGTTGCGTATGAAGAAGGTCGCCAAACGATCGATGGACGCACCCCCATTAAACCCATTTACGAAGAAATGCCTGGTTGGAAAACCTCTATTGTGGGGATTGATTCTTGGAGCAAATTACCCGAAAAAGCGAAAGCCTATGTGAAACGCATTGAAAACTTACTGGAAGTGCCCGTTGCCATGGTGTCAACGGGGCCCGATCGTAGGAACACGATTGAATTAGCGCCTATTTTTTAAATGAGACTTAAAAGTCATGGGAAGTAGTAACACGGTTTTCTACTGTCAAGGATCCTGGACGCAACTGGAAAACACAAGACTGCAACAAACTTTGGCTTCTATCAAACCCCAAAGTAGCCAGCCTCTTATCATTGATGGCAGTCAATTGAAAGCACTGGATTCGGCCGGCGCTTTGCTGTTGTCTAATTTTGCCAAGCACTGGGAGTCTCGGGGGTATGAAGTCCAATGGTCTGGTTTTTCTGAAACGCACCAGGATGTCTTTTCTTTGATTAAACAGTATCGTGCAGAATCGCTGCCTTCATCTTCTTCCCAATCTTTAAATACTTTGCAGCTTTTGGGTATGAGAAGTGTGCGTTTGGCCGCACAATTGTTGGCTTATCTTTCTTTTGTGGGAATAATTTGTTATGAGTTTTTAGGCTGGTGCAAGGCGCCCTTGAAAATTCGCTTCCGATCCATTTCCCATAACATTCAAACCACTGGGACCAATGCGATTTTTATCGTGGCTTTATTGTCTTTTTTAATCGGCGTAGTGTTGGCTTATCAAGTCGGTGTGCAATTACGCAATTATGGCGCCAATATTTTTGTGGTGGATTTTTTGGGTATTGCGATTTTGCGTGAATTTGGCCCGATGATCACGGCCATTATTATTGCAGGCCGTACGGGGTCTAGTTATGCCGCACAAATTGGAACGATGAAATTAACCGAAGAAGTGGCTGCCATTCAAACCATGGGACTGTCGCCCGTTGAAGTATTGGTTTTGCCACGTATCACAGCTTTGTTGATCGCTTTGCCTTTATTGGTGATTCTCTCGGAAGTCCTGGGTTTAATCGGTGGTATGATGATGGCCAAAGCGATGTTGTCTTTGAGTTTTAACGATTTTATGCATCGATTTCGTTATGCCATCGATCTCAAAACTTTTTTAATCGGATTGGTTAAGGTGCCTGTGTTTGCACTCTTGATTGCTTCTATAGGGACTTTTCAAGGCTTTCAAGTGAGAGACAGTGCTGCCAGCGTTGGGGAACACACCACGATCAGCGTGGTGCAAGGGATCTTTATGATCATTGTGACCGATGCTGCCTTTTCCATTTTGTTTAGCAAATTGGGTTTGTAAGGTATGGAAAAAAATATTGCCATTGAAGTAAAAGGCTTACAAAGTGAATTTGGTGGTACCATCATTCACGAAAATTTAAATTTAAGTGTTTATACCGGTGAGATTATGGCCTTGGTAGGTGGCAGTGGATGTGGTAAAACGACTTTACTAAAACAATTGTTAGGATTGCATAAACCCACTCGAGGTGAAATTAATATCTTAGGGATAGATATCCTCAAGCCGAATGTCGATTTACATGTGGTTCAACGACAGTGGGGCGTTCTTTTTCAGCAAGGGGCTTTGTTTTCTTCTTTAACCGTCTTGGAAAACGTGGTTTTTCCCTTGAAAGAACTAACCAATCTATCTCCAGAAACCATTGAAACCTTGGCCTACTTGAAAATGAATATGGCGCAATTTCCCTTAGATTCCGCCCACAAATATCCCTCTGAATTGAGTGGCGGTATGTTAAAAAGGGCGGCTATGGCGCGTGCAATTGTAATGGATCCCAAGCTTCTTTTTCTGGATGAACCCACCTCGGGTTTAGACCCCATCAGTGCTGCCGCATTGGATGATTTGGTGGTCAATTTGCAAAAATCGCTGGGATTAACTATTGTATTAGTAACGCACGATCCCGATACCTTGTGGACGGCGGTAGACAGAGTCGCATTTCTGGGAGATAAACGCGTGTTGGCCGTAAAACCGATTGCAGAATTAATAGAGGATCCCAATCCTTTGATCCAAGCGTATTTTGCGAGCAGTCGCACACAAAGGAAAGCGCACCATGGAGACTAAGGGCTATTATGCCGCAGTAGGGTTTTTTGTGATTGTGTTTTTGTCCATAGGGTTGATCATTGGATTGTGGCTATCGGTAGGCGTGAGCACCAAATCTTATCATTATTACATTATCTATATCAAAGAATCCGTGGCAGGCTTAAGTGTCAGTGCACCGGTTAAATACAATGGTGTGGATGTAGGGGCCGTTAAAAAAATGGCCTTAAACGCACAAAATCCCAATCAAGTGGAAATTTTGGTTGCAGTAGAGGAAAATACACCGATTACTACTGCTACACGCGCTACTTTAAATATGCAAGGTCTAACGGGAATCGCTTATATCGCTTTGTTTAACGATAAAGAAGTTGAAGCAAAACCCTTATCTGTTCAACCGGGACAAAAATATCCTGTGATTAAATCTTCGCCCTCACTGCTGACGAGAATGGATGTGGCAGTAGAACACATGGCTGATAGCTTTCACAGCATCGTTGAAAGCATCAACACGGTTTTCAATCAAAAAAATGGAGAATTGTTTCAAGATACTTTAAGCAACATTAATGCGATAACGGGCAATTTAAAAGAAAATAACGATAGACTCAACCGTATTTTAAAAAATCTGGATATCAGTACCGAAAAAATGCCTGCTTTGATGAATAATGTGAGCCAAGGTATGGAACAATTTAAACAGGTGTCTTTAGAAGCCAATTCGACGATTCAAACGATCAACAATGAGCTATTACCTTTGTTTATCAATGTATTTGGGAATATCGATGGATTGACTTTGCGTTTGGATGATTTCACACAACAATTGTCGGACAATCCTTCACTGTTGATTCGAGGTCAAGCACCACTTCCCTTAGGTCCGGGCGAAACATCGAGTGCAGGGATGAAAACTAGGAATTAATCATGTTAAAAAAAATCGGTGTGTTGGGAATATGTCTATTAATGATGGGGTGTTTGTCACCGATCAACACCACACCCAAAAATAATTATGTTTTAAACACGGTACCGCCCTCCAACACAGTGGAGTATGAACGTTCTAAAGTATTGTTGGTTTCGATCCCGCGAATGAGTGCCGTCATGGACAACAACAATATGGTTTATTTGGATGGACAACATCGAATTGGGTATTTTAGTCAAAATCGATGGGCCGCTAAACCCAACGCCATGTTATTTTCTTTATTATTGACAACCTTAGAACAACAAGGCGGATTCAAAGCGGTCGTCGCTGCGCCGTATTACGGCGGAAAGAGCGATTTGCGTTTGGATGTCGTCAATTTCAGTGTGGTGCAAGATTTCACTGTGCATCCCAGTCTTGTCGCAGTTAAAATGGATGTGCAATTGAGTGATATGAAAACGCAAACCGTCTTAAGAACGCGATCTATCACTGTCAATGTTCCAGCTGCTCAAAACACACCCGCAGCAGGCGTGGTTGCGGCCAATCAAGCTGTCGCAGACAGTTTAGTGCAAATTGTCCATTTTATCCATGAATAAACTAGACGCCAAACCCGTCTTAGTGATTTTAGATCGAGATGGCGTCATCAACGCCGATCCCAAAGGATATATTAGTACACCTGAAGAATGGCAAGCTTTTCCAGGCAGTTTAGAAGCCATTGCCCGTTTGAATGCTTTGAGGATTCGAGTAGCGGTTGCCTCCAATCAATCCGGGGTGGCCAGGGGCTTTTTTGACAAAGCTGCTCTAGAGCGCGTTACGCAACGGATGGAAGCCGATTTGGCAGCAGTGGGAGGACGTCTGGATTTCATTGCCTATTGTCCCCATCATCCTATAGACGATTGTGTCTGTCGAAAACCGAAAATCGGTTTGCTACAACAAATTAGTAGGGCTTTGCAGATCTCTTTGAATGCGCACGTTTGGTTTGTGGGCGATTCTGAGAGGGATATCTTGGCGGCTTTAGCAGCTTCTTGTACCCCTATTTTGGTTAAAACGGGCAATGGTGCGGCGACCTTAGCCCATGAAGCGCTAGAAAAATGTCCTGTTTTTGAAGATTTGGCCGCTGTGGTGCATTATATTGATGGCTTAAGTTAGCCTTAAGAAAGAGAAATAAGATTTGATTTATAGTTGTTATAAATTAGTGGCTTATAAATTGGGAGCGGGGAAATTAAGGGTCTTAATCCCTTCTTAATACTAGCTATGCATATTTAATATACAATGCACATAAATAAACTCAGGTGAAATATGATGTTGAAAAGCACAATAGCGAAACTAGTAAAGCATGGCCAGCGCGCCGTGTGGGCAGTGTTGCTCTGGATGCCTTTAATGGCGCTAGCCGACGATCCCAGTACAAGTATGGACTGGAATAACGTCGCAGCCCCTAATCCTGTAGCGCTACCTGGCGATCCCAGTGTCAGTATGAATTGGAATAATATCGCGCTCCCTCATCCTAAATTATCTTTTGGCGGAGTTGATATTGTGACCATGTTGGAGAATTTAGATAAGAGTATCCCTTATTTATTTTACATGGTGGGTGGTTTAAGTTATTTGTTTGGGATAACGCTGGTATTAGGCGCTATCTGGAAGTTTAAGAAGTGGGGCGAGGGAGTCTCTATGGTCGCGCAAAAAGATGCGCGTGAACCCATTATGCATTTGGCGGTAGGTATTTTACTGATATTTGCGCCTTCTACCATGAGGACTTTATTGTTGACGGTGTTTGGGACGGGCTCTATTTTATCCTATACGCCAACGATACCCGATCTTTCTTGGCAGCTGGCCGCAGACACGATTATTGCCATTGTGCAATTTGTTGGATTTGTAGCGATTGTGCGTGGTTTGTTACACTTGCATAAGGCAGTCGGTGGCCAAGCGCAGCAAAATATGTTTTCTAAAGGGATTATTCATTTGGTCGGCGGAGTGTTGTCCATGAATATTGTAGGAACGAAGGATATATTGTATTCTACATTGGGGTTATCGAGTTAGTTCAAATGATGTTTATGAGGTGTTTAAAATGAAATTAAATATGAGATGTATGATAAAAGCGATGGTATATGCCGGATTGGCGTTGGGGTCTTTTGCAGTCAGTTATGCTGCTACTACGACGCCCCCAGCGGGTTCTTTGGGTTCGGTGGCCTCTAATGTGAGCGCGAGTTTTCCAGCTTTAGGTAATTTGCTCACCGCATTTTCGTACATAGTGGGGATTATTTTTACCGTTATTTCGTTCTTTAAGTTCAAGCAGAGTAAAGATGCTGGCCCAGGCCAACATCCCATTCACAATGCGGTTGCTTTGTTGGCGATTGGTATTTCGATGATTACCTTACCTTCGGTGATCGGAATGGGCGCAAGTACTTTATTTAAGAATGCGCAAACCTTTGGTACTCAAGGAGGCGGTTGTGATCAGGCGGGTTCGATCAACAATTGTATGGGTACAGGTACGCAATAAAAGATAAGATCACTCTATAACGTCGATGGGGTTATAGCCCCATCGGCGTTTTCTGTTGTCTTCAAAAGAATTCTTTCTTTCGAGCTATGTTCAAATCAGTGGCAAATAATAGACGAACGCGTTAAAATAACCCCAAATCATTGGGTTAGAAGAGGAAAGAATGTCTACATACAGTACAAATGAATTTAAAAGTGGCTTAAAAGTTATCATTGATGGCGATCCTTATACCATTGTAGAAAATGAATTTGTAAAACCGGGAAAAGGACAGGCTTTCGTCCGAACGAAATTGCGTAATTTAAAAACAAATCGGGTCGTTGAAAAGACTTTAAAATCGGGCGAAAGTTTGGAAGCTGCGGATGTTTCTGAAATAGACGCGCAATACTTATACACAGATGGTCATCATTGGCATTTCATGTCTCCTGCCAGCTTTGAGCAAGTCGCCGCTGAAGAGGCTGCCATGAGCGAGGCGAAAATTTGGATCAAAGAACAAGATATGTGTACGATTGTTTTGTGGAACGGGCAGCCTTTAAGTGTGATGCCGCCTATTTTTGTGACCTTGAAAATTGTTGAAACCGATCCCGGTGTGCGAGGAGATACCTCGGGGGGCGGGACTAAACCCGCTAAATTAGAAACGGGCGCTGTGGTGAAAATTCCTTTATTTATTCAGGAAGGGGAAGTCATTAAAGTCGATACAAGAACGGGAGAGTATGTGTCGCGTGTAAAGGAATAATGTATGTTAAAACGAATTCTTATTTTGGGTCTGGTGTTGTTGAGCTTGATGGCTTGTTCCAGCCAGCCGGAACAGATGCCTGCAGAGCAACGAGAAGCTGTGCTCAGTACCCTTAAGACACAATTAGAAAAATCGGGTGTCACCATCATTCATTTAGGTCAAGAAAGCATGTTGGTTTTGCCTGCAGATACTTTTTTCTTCCCCGATTCATCACATTTAAATGGCCAGTACTATGGAACTTTAAATGCCATTCGAGATTATATTTCTTTGTTTGATGTAGAAACGGTGAAAGTCGGCGGTTACAGCGATAATTGTGGCGATCCCTTACGCGCACTGGCTTTGTCCAGACAGCAAGCGCAAAATATTGCGGCGTATCTAAAAAATCAAGCCATAAAAGCCCCTATTATTTATTCAACCGGCTATGGTTGCACGTTTCCTATTGCCGACAATCGTCGTACTGATGGTCGTGCAATGAACCGGCGCATACAAATTACTTTTTATAGGTTAAATATGAAATAATACTCATAGCAGTTGATTTTTAGGCGAGGCGCCGAGCTCTCGAGTGCTAGGAGTGTAGTACTCTACATGACTGGCGCGAGATGAGCGAAGGCAACAAAGCCTAAGAATCAAATGCGAAGAGTATGCTAAGGAGGTTCTATGGCAGAAGAGAATAAAGCAGAAAAAAAAGCAGCCTACAGTGCACGGAAAAGTGCGATAGAAATAGTGCGTCTACGCAATAATTATTACAGAGACAGTTATCGTTTTTTAATGGGTGCAGTTTTAGCTTTAATATTGTTGTGTGTGGTGATGGGGATAGCGCTTTTTTACCTTTATACCACCCGCCCCGCCCCACGGTATTTTGCTACCAATGTGATGGGTGGCTTGATTGAAATTCAACCTTTAACGGCGCCTACTTTATCCGATGCGGCTTTGTTGGCCTGGTCTGGGCGTGCTGCAACAGCCGCTTTTACTTTAAATTATGCGCAGTATCAGCAACAATTAGAGCAAACTAAAAACACGTATTTTACTGCAGCCGGTGGGCAAAACTTTTTAGATGCAATGAAGGCTTCTCTGAATTTACAAACGGTGCAACAAGGATTTTTTATTGTCACAGCAGATGTCACGCAAGCGCCGACTATTTTGCAACGGGGACTTACTACTACGGTGGCAGGACAAGCTTTTTCATGGCAAATCAATGTGCCTTTGCGCGTACATTGGCAAAGTGCTACGCGTGATTTTTTCAATATGTACAATGTCATTTTGACCGTTGTTCGCAGCAGTCCTTTTATCGATCCGGTTGCACGACAAATGAATTTAGACAGTTTGCAAGGGGTTGGGATACAGCAATTGGTAGCACAAGCATTAGGATAATAAGGATATTAGTGTGAATCGTGTAGAAAAAAAGAATGCGATATTTTTCAGAACGGTCATTGCAGCAACTTTGGTGGTGACAGGATTGATGTCCGCCATATTTTGGCGCATTAAACACCCTGAAGAGCCCAAGTATTATCAAATACAAAACAATCAAGGGCAGAAACAATTTACCTCTCTAACGCCATTGATTCACCATTTGTTTTCCAGAGAATCCTTATTATTGTGGGTGGAAGAAGCGGTCGGCGATATTTACACCTTTAATGGAATTAACTATCAACAAAAGTTTAATCAGCTATTGGCGAATGATTTTACAGCGGCGGGCGCAGATTCTTTTAGAAAAGCACTAGACGATAGTCAATTGTTAAATCAAGTGACAACACAACAATTGAATTTAACGGGTATTGTATCAGGACAGCCGGTGATTTTGGATGAAGGGCCTTTGATGGGGACTTACAGTTGGAAAATTCAAATGCCGGTATTACTGACCTTTGAGAGTGCAAGTGCCATCAACACCAAACAAGTGATTGTCACGGTTTTGGTTGATACAGTTCCTAGTACAGAGTCACCGAAAGAAGTGTTGATCTCTCAATTCTGGTCTCAGTAATATGGGCTCTGCCGCAATTTCAGCATCAATCCTCTAGA
The DNA here is from genome assembly GCA_021782495.1 of Pseudomonadota bacterium. Lineage (GTDB taxonomy): Bacteria > Pseudomonadota > Gammaproteobacteria > UBA1113 > UBA1113 > VFKP01. The sequence continues at coordinate 341,648 of JAJXUV010000001.1, forward strand.
ATAAGTGAATAGTGTATAGGCAAGGAGACGGGGATGCTAAGCTTCAAATGGAAACATTTAAAACAGTCAATAATTTTGATGGCAGCGCGCTGGTATCTAGCGTATGCAGTCAGTTACCGAGATATAGGAGAGCTGATGGCAGAACGGGGAGTAACAGTAGATCATTCAACGGTAAATCGCTGGGTGATAGAATATGCGCCACAGCTAGAAAATGAGTTCCGGAAAAAACATAAATCCCAAGTAGGTTGTAGTTGGTGCATGGATGAAACTTACGTGAAGATAAAAGGCCAATGGAATTACTTATACCGAGCTGTAGACAAAGAAGGAAAAACGGTAGATTTTTATTTTTCAAAAAACCGCGATAGATCAGCAGCAGAAGCGTTTTTTACGAAAGCTATAGGCGATAATATGCTGCCTGAAAAAGTGTTCATTGATAAAAGCGGAGCAAATAAAGCGGCGCTAGACAGCTTGAATATACAGTTGGCATTGCTATTTATGATGACCGGAATTTGTCTGCCGATACTGTTAAGGCCGATAAAATATCTAAACAACTTGATCGAGCAAGATCATAGAGCCATCAAGAAGATTATCAACCCTATGAAAGGATTTAAATCTTTTTCGGCGGCAAAAGCCACGATAGCAGGGATAGAATTACATTACATGTTAAGAAAAGGACAATATGCAGAAACTGCAAATATCCCTGTTTATGAGCAATTTTACGCTTTAGCAGCCTAGTTGCGCCTGGAGATAGTCTGGCTTATGATTAGCTGGGCTCGTTGTTTATTTGCGACAAAGCCGCTCAAAATAACTGGTGATAATAGGATTTCTAGCTACTAAATGACCGAATATTCGCGCAAATACTTTAACAGTGGTTAAAGCACTTATCACCACTATTCTTAATTCACCACCCCGCGTACTCAAATACTCGGTCTAAGAATATGTTCTCTTCTAAAATTAGCCACAAGAGGATTCCCATCTGGGTGCCATTCATTACGCTGTGGTTTAAAAAAACGGAATTCATTGAAGCTAAAAGGCGTATGTTTCATATATACCGATGGAGCCCTCCCTGTTCTATTAAGCAATTCACCTTGTTCCCAGTTGTCACTATGTCTTAGCTCGACATTTTCATTATCACCTGAAAAATATGAAACAACTAGGTGATTTTTAGGTGCATTTTCTGGGATACGGAATACAAAATTTGCATGATCGGTTTCTGCATTTCCACCGGGTAGCCATCTGCCTCTTTGTAGCGGCATATTATTCCTGCTGAATTTATATCTAATTGTGTATCCTTCTGCACGAGATTCAACGGGTATTGTTATGTTATAAGCATTTGTTTGCTCACGCATTTTCCAATTTTCATTGATGTTCCAGTTTCCATTAATGCCAACTACATAAAAAGTTAAATTAGTCCAAAAAACATTAGTACGTTCATCCAGATCTAAATACAGAAAAAATGTAACAAGATAAATGGGTATTATAGGATTATGTGGTATTTCATTATTAACAAGTTGTTCCATTGGATTGAAAACTGATGCTAATGATGAAATTAATCCTCCAAGATCACTATGAAGTTCCATTATTTTTCCATCTGCCTTACAGGTTATGGCTGGAAAATTTCCTAGATCGTAAGTCTTAGGTTGTGTTTCCCATGCTATCGAGTCTACCATCACACCACGTATATCTCGAACTAAAGTCAAAGTACCTTTAACACAGTTTAAAAATGAAGACATTTTTATATCTTTGGTTTCGCAATAAGTTAACCATACCTTATCGTCGCCATTACTACATATACTAGGGTAGTATCCCTGAACGTTTAACTTTTCTGCTACAAGATAATGCCAATTTATTCGGCTATTCTGTAAATTCTCCTGATTATACAGTAGGTCTCCTATGTTATAAAATAACTTACCTTTGCGACACGAACTCATTACCATAACTTTTATTTGATAATGCCTTTGAAAAATTGCTAGTGATGGAGCATCAGTATCATGGATGCAAGGAAATTCTTCGCCCCATTCAATACTATTGTTTTCTAGTAACTTGCCAATACGACCATTGGTAAACCACAATGTACTATAAACTAGTATGACTATATTATTATATATTGCAATTTTGGGAAATTGACTTTTGTGGAAATTATTAAGAGGAAGTAAATTTCCCCATACTATGGTATTTTGTTGTAATAGACCTATTCTATAATATAATTGCTGGTCTAATCCCTCTAAAACTAAACAAATACGGTTTTGATTATTCATTGCAACAGAAGGATGCCGTCCATTTGTTATAAATCTACTAACGACACCATTCCATAAAATATGGTTAGATGAGGTGAATTGACCAATACTATAGGTTAAATCATTTCCATCGTCATAAACATAAATAACAAAGTGCCTATTACAAGCAATAGATGTGTATTGTACTATTCTTGTGAAATCATTAGGTAATAGCGCTGTGTATTGCTGCACACGGGTATGATCTTCTTGCCTAGTGAAAATAGTATTAAGCATTAGTGCAGAGTTTATATCGCCATTTTCAGCATTTGCTACTAATAATTCTTTCCCTTCATTCATCCTATCAATAGCATTATCATTTTGACCTAAATAATACATACGACCTTTATAATATCGCGCTTCTTTATATTCTAAGGATTTTTTAGGATAAATTCTTAAACAAGCATCGAAGATTTCAAAGGCAAATCGATAATCTGGACTTATATTTATGCCATAATAAAATTCTTTTGCAAATTCAGGTCGTGGGATGGCTCTTTGATGGGGAAAAGCACGTTTATAGAGCGTACAAGCTAACTGTACATTTTTATCAATACCTTTGGCATGGTAATACATTATGGACAAATAATATTCTGACAAAGTTGAACCATCTGGAATAGCAGTAAGAACAGCAGGATTCATTGTTCCTATGGTATAATAAGCATAATAAGCTCTAGCTACCGCATAGTCATTGTTTGTAATATTATTATTCCCTGGTGCTACATGTAGATGGCCATATTGATAGCAATAGCCAAGCATTAATTGCGCAAACTCATCAGAAAAGGGAATGAGTTTAAGATATTGAATGGCTAAGCCAATGTTTTTTTCTGTATCAAAAATATTTTTCAGACCAAATAAACTTCTAAATAATGCCATTATTGCGCACTTTATCGCTATGTTTTCTTGCACTATAATATTAGTTCCGCTAATAGAATCATTTGATATTTCCGGGTCAAGAAGTTCAAAACATTTTTTAATTGTGTTTTCGGCTGATATATTGCCGCGCATTTTAGCGCGGTCACAACATTCAAAACCTGTAATTAATTCGCCGTTCTTAATATAAAGCTCAGACAATATATACTCTATTTCAGGGTTTCTCCAAGCAGCTCTTTTTAAAGTAAATAGAACTAAAAAATCACTAAAAAATTTTCGTCTATCCTGAGCATCAACAATAGAGATCCCGGTTATAGCTGTATTGCTGGTTAATATCCATTCCAGATATTGCCGCTCTTCTTCTAAAAGGGTTGACTCCTCATAGCGTCTTATTTTTTCAAAATATTGATGAGCATTATCATTATTTCTAAACAGTCCCATTATTAAATTTAGAATATTATTTGCATTTCCTTCTTCTCTAAGTGACTTATAACATTCTCTATCATAGACAAGAAGTTCAACTCTTTGAGCAATATCAAGAGAATCATTAGTTCTGGCAATACTGAATGTGGCAATCGCATCTCTATAACGACCTGATTTGATATAGGCAAGCCCAATAAAAAAATGAATATCATGCTTATCAAGAAAAGCTTGATTATTTTCTTCCCTTATTTGTGTATATTGAGCTATTGCGGTTTCGTATCTAGTACTAGCCAGGTGAATATGAGCACTTACAATAACAGGTAGCCAATTAGGTCTTATAGCAACAAGCGTATCAAAATCTCTTTTGGCTGCTTCCATAAAACCTAAACGTAACAAAGATAAGCCCCGCCAATACAATCGCTCACAATCTACATTTCTCATTTTGTAGGCGTAACTAAAATTTTCGGCTGCTGCTAAATAATAACCTAATCGATATAATGATAAGCCGCGATAGAAAAATACATTATCATCTGTGGAATCTAAAAATGCATTTGACTCTTTTATTGATTCTATATATAGACCTTGCTCATAAAAACGACTAATATTATCTTTGTTTTTATTTATAACCTCAATACGCTCTCTACTTTGGTAACTTGTTGAAACATATATTTCTTCCAAAACATCTCGTACCTCCCGAGCAATTTCTAGATGTTGTTGAGAATAATTTCGCATTTCCTCCCGGAAACTTTTTATTTCTGTCTCAAATATTTCTCTAAATTTTTTTATTTCAAAATATGTAGCAATATTAAAGGCCATATTGACAGCGGCAATACACGCTCGCAGTCCTGCAATAAAGGGCATAGCCATTAAAAAAAGATCTGCATCCCCTATTAATCCTACATTATTTATCTGCTCAGAAATTCTATTAATGTTCTCAACAATATTGCCAGCGTTTATTCTCTGGATTGTTTGTTGCGCAGCATTTAATGTACCATTTACAGCGTTTACATCAATATTGCTTAAAGTTTTATCTATTGTAGCGATTAGATCACGGACTTCCTCACCACGGATTCCGGAGAAAATTTCTAATGTTGTATTGACATTTTCTACTGTCTGCTTTATTACTTGTTTAGGAACCCCCAATTTCTTTAATTTCTTGAAAAGCATTTTTATAAGGCTCTCAGAAATGTAATCAAGTACTTTTGGCATATATATACACTCCTCTAATATCCTTATCATTCATTTTCCATAAATCCTTAAGAGAGTCGAACTACATATTTCAGCATGGTTCAAAACCGGTGTACATGGCTCTTTAGTGCCGGTTGACAATTATTTTGCCTCGATTCCCTCATTTTTCGCTTTGACAAACCAAATGTCAATAGGCCCTAGAATTCTACTTTTATTGCTTTAATTTTTGCAGTACAAATTTTTCTAATGTATTAATAGCGCTATTGTCTGCACTGTGCTTAATCAGTGAGACGTGCGTATCATCCAAGGAAGGTAAAACAACCTCTAAGGGAGTGAGTTCGTTTGGAATCATTTTATATGGCATGATGCCAACCCCCATACCCGCTTTGACTGCAGCAACTATACCGGCATAGCTAGGGCTCGAAAATACCAAACGCCAAGCGCGCCCGCCTTCCTCTAGGGTTTTAATAGCCGAGGCTCGATACACACAAGGTTGTGGCGATAGGACAAGAGGAACGGGTTTACCTTCTTGGATAAGGCCGGGATCTCCTACCCATCGCAAGGGTTCAGACCAAATTTCCAGACCATTTGGAAAATCTTTTGGACTATTCATTTTAACTAAGACTAAATCAAATTCTTGTTTTTTAAATCTACTAAAAAGATTTAATGTTAAGTCACACTCAATATTCAGCAAAATGCGGGGGTGAATACGTGCAAAATCGGCTAATACTTCAGCCAGATAAACACTGGCAAAATCCTCTGGTAACCCAAAACGGACTTCGCCCACAAGTTCAGGCGCCCTAAACCTATCCATCAGCTCTCTTTGTAAAGCAAAGATTTGCCGTGCATATCCTAAAAAGATCTCTCCCTCCGCAGTAAGCCCAAAAGTGTTACCACGCAACAACAAGGGTTTATTCAGCATACTTTCCAATTTGGCTATCTGCTGACTAACAGCAGACTGTGTACGGCATACTCGCTGGGCCGCCTTAGTAAAACTGCCTGTTTCTGAAACAGCAATAAAGCAGTATAAAGCGATAGAATCAATTTTCATTAGAAAACCTAATTAAAGATATTAGAATTATGAGTTTTTCTTATAATATAGAATTTGCTAAGCTAATGCAACTCCGAGATGTTTGCTTATTAGGATAAATTTTCAATCATGTTTCAAAGTAGTGCCTTCTTTTCTATCGATGCCCTTGCAACCCTCATGATCGCCTTAGTCAGCTTTATGGGTTGCTGTATAGCCAGTTTTAGTTACCGCTATTTGCAGGGAGACAGTCAATTTCGGTCTTTTTTTATTCAGCTTGTTGCGTTAATTTTTTCTGTTTTAATCATGGTTAGTGCGAATGACCTTATCCTTCTGTGGGGTGCATGGTGTGTGAGTAATGCCCTCTTAGTGCGATTGATGATTCACAAATCCAGTTGGAAGGCAGCGCGGGCTTCAGGCACTTTAGCTGCAAAAAATTATCTGCTGGGCGCATTGTGTATGGCGATTGCTTTTATCCTTCTCTATTTGCAAAATGGAGATACTAATATACAAGTTTTAATACATGAAAACAGTCAGTCGCCTCTGACGCTAGTGGCGTTAATATTTCTTCTAATAGCCGCAATGACCCAGTCCGCCATTTATCCATTCCATCGTTGGTTAATCAGTTCACTGAATTCTCCAACACCCACATCGGCATTGATGCATGCTGGAATCGTCAACGGCGGCGGTTTAGTTTTAACCCGTTTTGCTCTACTTTTTCTACAGGTTCCTTATTTGCTTACCGTTATTTTTATAATAGGTGTTGCTACTGCACTCATTGGGACTTTATGGAAATTAATGCAAAATGATGTAAAGCGTATGCTTGCCTGTTCTACCCTGGGTCAAATGGGATTTATGATAGCTCAATGTGGACTCGGACTTTTCCCAGCAGCCGTAACACATTTAATATGGCATGGCCTTTTCAAGGCTTATTTATTTCTTGCCAGTGGCAGTGCTGCACAAGAAAAACGGTTGGACCTAGGCTATCCACCGAAAAAACTCACTTTCATCTGCGCTCTAGTTTGTGGCGCCGTAGGCAGCTTTGGCTTTGCTTTTGCGAGCGGAAAATCTTGGGACACAACCAACACCACGCTTGTGATTATGATGGTTGCATTTCTTGCGGCAACTCAGTTCTCATTGCCTATACTACGCAGTAGAACCTTAAAAAATTTACTCCTTGCCTTGTTATTAACTAGCATGATGAGCTTTATTTATGGCTACAGCATCTACGGGATTGCGAGTATTATGGAGCCCATGAAACTTATGCGGCCACAACCAATTAACGTATTTCATATCATTGGGATGATTTTATTGAGCCTAGCGTGGTTGTCTATACTTTTTATCCGCAATGATAGCAAAAGAGGAAAATTACCTACATGGATGCTAAAAAATTATGTATTAGCACTGAATGCGAGCCAGCCACATCCTAGCACCATCACAACCTATCGCAAACACTATCAAAATACCTGGGGACATTATGATCGCAGAACTTGCCGATAAAGAAGAAATACGTCAAATAGACTTCGATAGAAAAACAAAAGTAACCCACATTCACGATATGGTAAAACGAAGTTTTGATGTTATAGCGCCCTTCTGGCCGCTTAGAAGCCTAATTGCAGTCAACCCGTTACAAGGTTTAGAAGATATTCCGATTGAAGCAGCTATGGTAAAGGCTGCTTGTTATTTTCAATCTCAAAATCTCCCTCACAATATGGAAAAAGTGAATCGGGAAACCATAAAATGGTTGCAAGCATATTTTGATGAAGGACAGGCAACTTTAACGATGCCTTTTCGTACAGAAGGATTATATTCTGCATGGCGTCAGTTGGCTGTTTATGATGTAAATTTACATCATAATGAATCGCAAAAAAAAGAATGGCTACAATCCTTACCAAGATCTGCAGAACATGCCATTAAAAATTGTCTACTCAGGTTGGGGATTTCTAGAGAAAATCAACAACTATTTTTAACCCTTATGCTCTGCAGCCTATCAGGTTGGGCATCTTACATTAAGTATCGCACTGAATGGGCTGAAGCCGATCCCAATTTTCTTCATCCAATCAGACAAATAGATTACCTTGCGCTACGATTAATCATAACCAGTCTGCTCTGGCCAGAAGCAAATGCTTTGATAGAATGGCATGAGAACACGGTCGCACAAGCAAAAATAAAAGTCAATATCTTTTCAGAAATCAAAAAAACTGAAGCGGATTACTGCGTTCCTTTACTCAAAAAAATATCGACTCAATCTTTGCAATCATCTCTCACACCTGAAGCACAAATAGTTTTTTGTATCGATGCCCGTTCTGAACTATTTCGCAAAGCCTTAGAATCTGTAGCGAATTATAAAACCTTTGGTTTCGCAGGTTTTTTTGGTCTTCCAGTCAAAATTAAAAATACAATCACCGGAGAATCGTATACCTCTTGTCCCGTTTTACTTTCAGCAAAACACGTAGTCACGGAATCTCCATGCACCGAGAATTTATGCTCCCAAGATTCTAAGCGCTACGCACAATTAAATACTTTAAAACGCCTCTATCAATCCCTAAAATATACTTTTACCACACCCTTCGCCTTAGTAGAAAGTTTAGGTATGATCAGCGGTATCTGGATGGCCTTACGCACACTGTCTCCCGGTTTTGCCGCCAAGTTGAAATTAGCCGTTCTAAGCAGAATACGTAAACCAATGGAGATTGGACCATCATTAGAAGACATTAGCTTTACTGAACAATGTGGTTATGCAGAAAACATTCTCAGAATGATCGGTTTAACGCATCATTTCGCACCACTGATCGTATTCTGTGGTCACGGTAGCGAAACTCAAAATAACGCTTATGCTACAGCGCTCGATTGTGGTGCTTGTGGCGGACGACATGGAGCAAGTAATGCGCGTATTTTAGCATGTATCCTGAATCGAGTAGAGGTAAAAGATCACCTTATTAAAAAAGGGATCTCTATTCCTCTTAATACTTACTTTGTTGCCGCAGAACATAATACCACCACGGATGAAGTGATCTTATATAACACTTCCCAATTTGAAACACTAAATGTTTTCGAAGAAAATTTAGAAAAAGCAAGGGCTCTAAACAGCTATCGACGGCTGAACATGCTAAAGAAGAAAACAAGAGAATCTAAATCGATATCGCATACGTGGTTGCGTTCCCAAGATTGGGCAGAGATAAGGCCGGAATGGGGATTAGCACGCAACGCTGCTTTCATCATAGGTCCACGCGATCTAACAGCGACACTGGATTTAGAAGGACGGGCTTTCCTGCATTCTTATGACTATACTGGGGATCCTGAAGGCAGTTTACTGACTACAATCTTGACTGCACCGATGGTGGTTGCACAGTGGATCAATGCTCAATACTTCTTTTCTACACTGGATAATACTGCCTATGGTGGAGGGAGTAAGATTACTCAAAATATTACGGGTAAAATCGGAGTGATGCAAGGAAATGCAAGTGACTTAATGACAGGACTGCCACTGCAATCTGTGTATAAAACAGATCTTGAGCCATATCATGAAATACAGCGACTTTTAACCATTGTTTATGCTCCGCGCAAAAAACTCGATTTAATTGTTGATTCCGAGCCAGTATTACAGAAGCTATTTGGAAATGGCTGGGTAAAAATGGCTTGCATAGAACCAGAAAGTCAAAAAATGTTTTTGTTTAATAGGGATTTCACATGGCAGAAAATAGATTAGGGTCATCTTCGGCTTATGCTGGAGGCTGCATGATTCTTACAACCAAGCATGCTAAATCGATTGCTATAGGTCCGCCATTCTGGGATAAACTCAATGCCAGCGTGGTAGAGTATGTCGTCAATACCGATGAGCTGGGGACATTTTCAGGTGAAATTGCACGTGTCGGGGATGCGTTAGAATGTGTGCGCCGCAAATGTGAATGGTCACTAGAGCGGTTTGGCGATAAAGTTGAATTTGCTTTGGCGAGTGAAGGTAGTTTCGGCCCTCATCCAGGCATTCTTTTTCTACCAGGCGACCATGAAATACTCTACTTTATCGATCGCCGACACGATTTTCATTTACACTTATCCCTTCTCAGTAAAGAAACGAATTATCGTATGGAAATGATCGACTCGGTAGAAGCTTTAAGTCAATTTGCTAAAATGGCAAAATTTCCTTCCCATGCCTTAATTCTTCGCCCTAATGATAGAAACACCAGGCAACCTATTTTCAAAGGAATAAATTCTCAAGCCGCATTAGAAGAAGCTTTTATAGAATGCAAGAAATTTACAGTCGAAGGGAAAGTATGGATAGAAACAGATATGCGGGCACAGTACAACCCTTCCAGAATGGCCGTGATCCGAGAACTATCAAAAAAATTCGCCAGCAGACTTGCTACGCATTGTCCAGCATGTGATGTTCCTGGGTGGGGCGCCATAGGAGTAGAAAAAGGGCTCCTTTGTAGTGGGTGTGGAGGAAAAACCGCGCTGATTAAACACGAAATTTATGGTTGCACTCGGTGTGTTTATCGGGAAGTTCACCAATCCACGCATGGTCTAGAACAAGCCGATCCGGGCAACTGTCCGTATTGTAACCCTTAGAGAGGGCAGTTAATTGTTAAAATTTATTTCCTGGCCATTTGCGCGAAGGTCATTACGAACGACTGCGAAATGTTCTTCTAAAGGCACTACCGCTCTTTCAATCATGCTGTGGCAGCACTTGCATGTTATTGTAAAAAATAGCAATGTATGCTAGATTGGGTTTCGAGTAATTTGTTTTTTATTTTTAAAGAAGAGGGATGTTATATGAAAAATTTGTCAACAATAGATTGGATTGCTTTTATTCTTGTTATCGTTGGGGCTTTGAATTGGGGTTTAGTAGGTCTTTTCAAATTTAACCTAGTAGCGGTAATTTTAGGCGATATGACGTTTCTTTCAAGAGTTGTCTATACCTTAGTCGGTATTGCTGCCGTCTACATGGCAATCTTGGTTTCTAAGAGAAACAAAAAAGTTTGAACCTGTATTCAAAATTGAAATTCTAATCCAATTCAATTGCTGGGGGTGGTTTGTTAGTTTTTGAATGAATCACTCCCACTTAAGCCCGCTCATTAATACTTCCCATTTAGTTTGGAGCCTTATTTTGCGCTTAACCCATTTGATTAAATTAATTTTCTGGATTTTTGTTTTTGAACTCATCGCATTCTTATTAGGACTATTAACCCAGGCAAATATTGAACCATGGTACAATAGCCTCCATAAATCGTCCTTAACTCCCCCAGGAGTCGTTTTTTCTATTGTTTGGTCTATATTGTATGCCTTGCTTGGATATATTGCTTGGTTTTTATCGAGTAATAAAAGCCAATCGGCCAAATCACTCATTTATCTTTATGGAGCGCAAATAATAATGAACTGGGCGTGGACCCCTCTGTTTTTTCAGTTTCACTGGATAAAACTGAGCGCAATTTGGCTTATTGTCTTAACCTGTTTAAATTGGGTTTTAATAGCACAGCTTAAAGCCAAACAAAAAACCGTTGCTTTACTATTGCTCCCATACGTTTTATGGCTTATGTTTGCTTCTTATCTCGCTGTATTTATTGCCGCAATGAATTAGTGCGGTTTCCGAAAATCAAGGAATTCTTGTAGCCTAGTGAATTGTAAATTCGAAATATTGCATTTATTAAAAATATATTATAACATAATTATACTTTTTTAATTAACTTAAACACGATGGATCTTACAAAAGCACGTTTGGCAGTTGGTTTAGCGCCCGGATTATCTTTCAAAACATGGCAAAGCTTAAAAGAAAAAGGCTTTGATGCCGAAAATTTCATGGCAGGTGGCATGTCTTTGTGGAAAAGTTTGGGGTTAAAACCCAAAACATTGGCGTATTTGGTGGCACCGCCTTGGGCGAAAATTGAGGCTTGCCTGTCTTGGCAAGAAAAGGCACCGCAAAGGTATTTTTATTTTGCCGAGGAGCCACACTATCCAGAATTATTGAGGAATACACAAGCGCCACCTAAGGTCTTATTTTTGCAAGGCCGCTCTGAACTCTTACACCGGCCGCAAATGGCGATTGTGGGCAGTCGTAATCCCACCACAGCAGGCCGTGAATGGGCGAAGCATTTTGCCTCTGAATTGGCGCGTTTGGGATGGGTGATTACGAGCGGTTTGGCCTTGGGGATCGATGGCATCGCGCATCAAGGCGCTTTAGAGGTCAAGGGGCAAACGATTGCCGTCTTGGGTTCTGGATTAGAACGCATTTATCCGCAAAGCCACCGGTGTTTAAGCGCTGAAATAGCTGAACAAGGGTTATTGGTGTCTGAACATCCACCAGATACCTCGCCATTGCCGACACATTTTCCCGCTCGAAATCGCATTATCAGTGGTTTGGCGGTGGGGGTATTGGTGATAGAAGCCACTTTGAAAAGTGGGTCCTTAATTACGGCGCGTAGAGCTTTGGACGAAGGGCGGCAAGTTTATGCTCTACCGGGCGCATTACACAGCCCACTCAGTAAGGGCTGTCATTTTTTAATCAAAGAAGGCGCCAAATTGGTTGAAACGATAGAAGATATTTTAGAAGAAACCGGGGGGTTTGCTGCTTGGTATGGTTCAGAAATAGAACAAAAAGAAGCGCGCGTTACACAAAAAAAGGAGAATTTAGAAGCAACAACGCAGCAATTATTGAATGCCATCGATTTTTCACCCACGGCTTTTAATACCATTTTAGCGCGTATGGACTTGACGGTGGCCAAAGTTTCGGTCATCCTCATGGCTTTAGAGTTAAAAGGCTTGGTGCGCTCGAGCCACCTTGGCTATGAACGGGTTTAGATTGAGTAATATAGATGACAAAAAATTTAGTAATTGTTGAATCGCCTGCTAAGGCAAAAACCATCGAAAAATATTTGGGTGCAGGCAATGTCGTTTTGGCTTCTTATGGCCATGTGCGTGATTTGGTTCCCAAAGAAGGGGCGGTCGATCCCGAAAACGATTTTGCCATGAAATATCAACTGACAGAAAAAAATGTCAAACATGTGGATACCATTGCCAAGTGTATCAAAGCAGCCGATTGCCTGATTCTGGCCACTGACCCGGATAGAGAAGGGGAAGCTATTGCTTGGTCTGTTCAAGAAATCATGAAAGAACGCAAACTCTTGAAAGACAAGCCTGTTAAACGAGTGGTCTTTCATGAAATCACCAAAGCTGCAATTCTTGATGCCATGACCCACCCGCGCGAAGTGGCGATGCCTTTGGTGCATGCACAACAAGCACGCCGTGCTTTGGATTATTTGGTAGGGTTTAAGTTATCGCCTTTGTTGTGGCAAAAAATTCGTCGGGGTTTGTCTGCAGGAAGGGTACAAAGTCCGGCATTGCGTTTGATCGTCGAACGTGAAGAAGAAATTGAACGTTTTAAAACAGAAGAGTATTGGACCTTGCATGCACATTTGAACGAAGCAGAGCAGGATTTTACCGCCAAATTGCAACAATACCAAGGTGAAAAGTTAAAACAATTTAGCATCACCAACGAAGCTCAAGCCACCGAGATACAAGATGTCCTGTCTAAAGCAGCGGGCAACCATCTGACCGTAGTTGCTTTAGAAAAAAAACAGCGTAAACGTCAACCGGCAGCACCCTTTATTACATCTACTTTGCAACAAGAAGCCGCGCGCAAATTGGGGTTTACGGCGAAACGCACCATGATGATCGCACAGCAATTGTATGAAGGGATCGATGTGGGAGAAGGTGCGGTGGGTTTAATTACTTACATGCGTACAGACTCCGTGAATTTGGCACAAGATGCCGTCAATGAAATGCGGGATTACATTGCCAAACAGTATGGTGAAAAAAATCTGCCTAAAACACCGCCAGTGTATAAGACCAAATCCAAGAATGCACAAGAAGCGCATGAAGCCATACGGCCGACTTCTGTATTAACGGTTCCGGATAAAATTAAAGCGCATTTAACGCCAGAGCAATATAAATTATACAATTTGATTTGGAAGCGCACTGTTGCCAGTCAAATGATCAATGCGACTTTAGATACTGTCGCAGTGGATTTGGCAGCGGGAGAAGGCAATATTTTCAGAGCGAATGGTTCGGTCATCAGCGATCCGGGTTTCATGATGGTGTATCAAGAAGACAAAGACGAGGGTACACCCCAAGAAGACGCTGAAACCGTATTGCCACCGATGAAAGTAGGACAATTGATTGCTTTAGAAAAAATAGTCAGCACACAACATTTTACGGAACCACCGCCGCGCTATTCAGAAGCGAGTTTGGTTAAAGCTTTGGAAGAATTTGGTATAGGTAGACCTTCTACCTATGCTTCGATTATTTCGACCTTACAAAATCGTGAATACGTTATTTTAGACAAAAAACGTTTTTTTCCTACGGATGTCGGCCGTGTAGTAAATCGATTTTTAACGCGCTTTTTTACCAATTATGTCGATTATGATTTTACGGCCAAATTGGAAGATGATTTGGATGCCGTATCGCGCGGTGAAAAAGAATGGGTCCCGGTGTTAGAAACTTTCTGGAAACCCTTTAAAAAACAAGTTTTGCTGATACACGACACAGTCGATCGCAAAGAAGTCACTCAGGAAGCCATGGATGAAGCTTGTCCCAAATGCGGAAAACCTTTGTCTATACGGCTAGGAAAAAAAGGACGTTTTGTGGGGTGCACTGCCTATCCTGATTGTGATTACACACGAAATCTAGAATCCTCTGCGCCAGTAGAACCGGAAATCGTGGAAGGCCGAACTTGCGAAAAATGCGGCAAACCTTTATTGATCAGAGAAGGTCGTTATGGGAAATTCATTGGATGTAGCGGTTACCCAGACTGTAAATACATAGAGCCTATCGAAAAACCCAGCGATACCAATGTGCCTTGTCCGAAGTGCAAACAAGGCAGCATTTTACAACGCAAGTCCAGACGCGGCAAAATATTTTATTCTTGCAACCGTTATCCGGATTGCGATTATGCTTTATGGGATCAGCCTTTGGCAGAACCTTGTCCCAATTGTCATTGGCCGATTTTGACTTTGAAAATCACCAAACGCAAAGGCAAAGAAAAAGCGTGTCCACAAAAAGAATGCGGTTATACGCAGTCTGTGGATGAAGAGTAGTGTGATGTATATGTGTACGTGGGTGTCGCCGTGACACCCCGTTTATACCGTATCAACAAATTTATCCGAGCCGCGACCGTAAGGGAGCAGAAGAGATGAGAAATGATAAATAAAATAATTCATATTCCTGGTATTGCAGAATATAGAGAAGCCGTGAAAAATTTAAAACAAGAGGGGGTTATTGCTTATCCAACAGAAGGCGTTTATGGTTTAGGCTGTTCACCTTTTTCAGAAAACGCCGTGAAAAAATTATTGCATCTTAAAAATCGTGCTGTACGCAAAGGGTTTATTTTAATTGCAGCCGATTTCAAGCAAATTGAACCTTTATTAGAAATTTTGCCCGAAGAACGTTTAAAATCCATTCTAGCCACTTGGCCTGGCCCCGTTTCTTGGGCGTGGCCTAAGAGTGCCAAAGTGCCGGCTTATATTCATGGTGATTGGGATAGTGTCGTAGTGCGTGTGAGTGCACATCCGATTGTGCAACAATTGTGCCAGCATTTTGGTGGGCCTTTGGTGTCTACCAGCGCGAATCATCAGGGTGAAGAACCATGTAAAAACGCTGAAGAAGTACAAATGTGTTTTGATACAGCGGTGGATTACATTTTAATTGGTGCTGTGGGTGGGCTGGATAAACCAACCCCTATATTTGATGCATTGACAGGTAAGCAGTTACGCTAATACGCTGTTTTGCACATGATTGTAAATCGCTTTTCTTGAATAATTTCCACCTAATATCATTTAATTTAATGATGATGATACCGTTCATGACATCGCCGTGAGTGTTTGTTTGTGCAAAATAGCCACGGTTACGCTGATTCGGCGTATTCATGATATTGTTTATTATAACAGTTAAGAGGTTGCGCGTAGTAGTAATTATTTGTTTTTGAATTTGATAGATAATGATGCCATAGGGAGTCATAAGTTACCTCGCATGTATATTTTCCATAACAGATAAATTATACTCAGAAAGAAAACTAAATACAAATGAAAGAATGAAGCTAATGCAGGCAAAGATAAATGGATGTATTTAGGGGTTTTTTTATCAGTGCTTTTGTTTTTCTACATGAAAACGCTCTAAAATCCCCTGTAAAATATCCAAATTTTGAAATTGAATGCGTAAAGCGCCTTTACCTTGTTCATCGTACTCGACGGAAACGGGGGAACCTATTTGTTCGGCTAAAGTATTTTCTAAATGGCCGATATTGGGATCTTTACGAGGTTTCACCGTCGCTTTGGTTTTATCGGATTGTATTAAACGTTCAAATTGCCGAACGCTCAATTCATTTCCAACACATTGTTGCGCGAAAGAATATTGTGATTCTATGGGAAGTCCTGCCAATAATTTTCCATGACCCTCACTCAAGGTACCAGCTATTAAATATTCCTGCACACGCTGATCTAATTTTAACAAACGCAACAAATTACTGACAGCCGAGCGAGATTTCCCAACCAAAGCACCTACCTCATCGTGCGTGTAAGCAAATTCGTCTTGTAAACGAGCATAGGCTTTGGCTTCTTCAATTAAATTTAAATCTGTGCGATTAATATTTTCAACAATAGCAGCTTGTAAGGCTTGTTCATCGCTGTATTCTCCTACCAAACAACTGACAGAGCTGAGTCCAGCTTGTTGGCAAGCACGCCAGCGACGCTCACCCGCAATGATTTCATAACGATTCGTATTCACAGGTCTGACGACAATCGGTTGTAACAGTCCACCCATTTCTCGTATCGATTGTGTCAATTCCGCTAAAGCGTCTGCATCAAAATGCTGACGTGGTTGAAAGCGGCCACGTTGTAAGGCTTCAATGGGAAGTTGTACTAAAGTGACTTTTTTAGCCATGATTTTTAAGGGTATCGTAAGCAGCTAAAACTTCATCCACCAAACCAAAAGCTTTCACGTGCCCCTTCTCCAACCATAAAGCTTTTTTGCAAAATTTACGAATGAGATCGTTTGAATGAGAGGAAAACACCACAATGTCGGATTCAGCCACCAATTCACTCATGCGTTGTTTGGATTTTTCCATAAAGGGAGCATCCCCCACCCCCATCACTTCGTCTAACAATAAAATTTCCGGAGAAAAGCTGGTTGCAATGCTAAAAGCCAAGCGCAATTGCATACCTTGTGAATAAGTGCGTATGGGCATGGCGAGATAATCGCCCAGCTCACTGAATTCAGCGATGGTTTTTTTACGGACTTCAATGTCTTTGCGAGACAAACCACGCAAAAGTCCGCTTAACACGATGTTTTCATAGCCCGTGGATTCTAGATCAATTCCTAAATTTAAATCCAACAAAGAAGAAATTCGACCCTTGATTTTAACTTTACCAATAGAAGGGGTGTAGATTTTCGATAATACCCGCAACAAAGTGCTTTTTCCGGCACCATTGTGGCCTATCAATCCTACCGTATCGCCAGAGGACAATTCTAAACAAATGTTTTCCAAAGCCCGCACAAAAGTGATGTGATTTTCTTGCGCAATGGTTCCACCCGTTACCAGGGAAACTAAACTTTTTTTTAATGAACGCGTGTTGGCACCGTAAATAGGGAAATCTAAAGTAACTTGTGATAATAAAATCTTAGACATCGATTTACACCCAAAAAGCAATGCGATGACGACATCGCGCCAACAGGACTATCATTAAAGCAAAACCTATTGCGGCCAATCCCAAACAATAGCTGAGCGTTAATGTGCTGGGTATTTGTCCTAGTAAAGGCGCTCGTAATAATTGTATTAATTGATAAAAGGGATTCCAATTTGTCCAAGCTTGTAGACGAGGAGATAGCATAGAATGCTGCCATAGAATAGGGGTAATTAAAAAACACACTTGAACGAGGCTCGCCACAATGGGTTTCATGTCCCGAAAACGAGAACCTAACATGGCCAATAACAAACCAAAACTATAGCCTATGCTGAGAAATAATCCTAAGCCAAAAATAAAATAAAGTATTCCCACCGCAGAAGGCGCGACCTTGAAATAAATCAAAATGGGTAAAACCGGCAAAAAATTGTGTAATAAAATAATAAAATTACGGGTAAGTAAACGTAGGATATAAATAGAAAAGGGCAAACAAGTTTGTCGTATGAATGCCGCGTTTTCTACAAAGGCATCGTTGGCTTCAATGATAATGGACGAAATGAAAGTCCAAGTGATAATGCCTGTGGCGAGATAAGGATAATAGGTGGCCAAATCAATTTTAAATAGTTTTGAATATAAAATTCCCATACTGTAAATCATAATAGCGGTGCTGAGAGTGATCCAAAAAGGCCCCAATTGTGATCGACGGTATCGTAAGCGGATGTCTTGCCAGCCTAAACTCCACCAAATGCGCTGAGAAGTTAATCCTTGCTGAAGATCGGACAGAGCAGCATTCAGCTGAAAGGAGCGTGGGATGGGGGTAGTCGTACTCAAGAAAACCTCGGTGTATTTTGAATTGAAAGCGCTAATATTGGACAAAATTGTAGCACGGGCTGGTGATTAAAGGCAAGGTTTATTCTCGGAAAAAGACCAGTATTTATGTCCAATAAAACTTGAAAAAAGAGGAACAATGATACCAATGGCATGAGCGATTTCTTTGGCCATCATTGTAATGTCCAACCAGCGAAGTACATAAAATAGTAAAGCTAAGCTGACGACTAAAGTTTGTGCAACAGCTAATAGATTGATCAGTAAGAAACGCAGTACTGAATATTGTAAGGGCATTTGGCTTTGTCGAAAAACGAAATATTTTGCCAATATAAAGGCTGTTATCATGCCTGTTATGTAAGCCAGTACTACTGCAGCAGAAAAACCCATCCACTGATTGTAAATGAAGCGAGAACCAAAGTTCACGCAAGCAGCGATTCCGCCTGCAAAAAGAAATTTTAAAAATTGCGTTGAAATAAAGGATTGGAACATAAAGATCATCTTTTATTATTTTGATGGTATTCTTTCGCCATCCTTCTGCCAAAACCGATACTTTCAGAAATACCTCTGTCTTCAGGATAATAATAAGAAGTGTCTGCAGCCCATAAACCTTCAATAGGTAATTGGTAAGGCGGTAACTTCGACAAATAACCGGGTGGGCAAATTGGTTGCGCATGACGGTAACGGCTAGCGTGTACGTTGATAAAATCTGTATCACTTAATTGTGGATTTAAGATTTTCAGGTAGCGTTTTACTTTATCGATGAAAATGCTATTTTCATCGGAAAATTTAGGATGATTCTCCGGCATGTAGAATGGGACGTAGACAATCGTATGATCCAGCGAACGCAGATTGCTGTATTCCACCAATCCAGGGATGTCCATCGTAGGGTCATTGATATTTATCCAAAAATTTTTAGAAATCGATTTCCTGAGCTTTGCAATCACACACACCACCGCAATGTTTTGCAGTGCTTGATATTGTGCACGTATTGTCTCAGACAAATTCGGCATAATGCGTGGAACATAGGGCAAGGGAATGGTGCTGATGACATGATCGAAAGCTTCAAAAACAGTATTCACTTTGATACCTTGTACTTTCGCATTTTCGATACACACTTCAGAAACTGGGCTTTTTAAGTGAAATATTCCACCTTGTATTTCAATAAAGGTTTTCATGGCATTGAGTAAAGTAGCAGAACCACCGTCTAAGTGGCCGAGTTTTTCATGAAATACATTATAACGAGAACGGCCAATGCGACGAACGCGGCTCCAAATCCAAGCAGCGGATAGATTGTCAGAAAAAGAATAAAATTTGTATTCAAATAAAGGACGCCATAAAGTATCATAAGCTTCTTTGCCGACCCAGCGCTGGATCCACTCCGTTGCTTTTAAGTTATCTAAAGGCTGCCAATCGTTGCGTCGAGTAGACAAAAAAGCGTGTAAGCCATAACGTATTTTGGCCCCGAAACTCAAACCTTGAAATTTAAGCAATGCGATGGGATCGCCCCAAGCTTGCAATTTATTTTGATACCAATAGCCCATCTTGGTTTGTACCCAACGCATTTTATCGCCGATGTTTAATTCTTTTAAAATTTGTAAAAAATCGGCGTCTGAGGTACAGTGAAAGTGATAATAGCGTTCAATGTCTAATCCATCGAAATCGAACATGGCGGTCATACCGCCGACTCGGTCGTCTGCTTCAAAGACAATCGGTTGGTACCCTTCTAAAATCAATTGATAAGCAACGGCCAATCCCATAGGTCCTGCGCCTAAGACGGCAATGCGTGCTTTGTTCATGCTTAAAACTCCATCACAATGTGTGAGTACGTTGGATCCGTGAAAGTTTCTTGAATGGCTTCTGCGAAGGGTGTCGCTTTTACTTTAAAAATACCAGGCCAATCTATTACTTCAAATTCATCGTGTGTGACCAAAGCTTTTAATTGATCGGCAGTAAAAGGCGGATTTTTGTCAAACAACGCCCACATTTTTAATAGCGCGTAAAATACGGAATAGGGTATAGGCAGAATAAATGCTTTGGCTTGTATGGTTTCCTTTATTTGTCGAATCATATCAATATAATCTATTTTTTCTAAACCCGTAATATTAAACATTTGACCTGGCCTTTGGTTTTCGACACAGCTGATAATGATACGACAGAAATCCCTCACATACAAAGGTTGACGCATATAATGTCCATGACTCGGAATGGGAAATACAGGAATTTTTTTCATCAAACGCGACAACCAGCCTAAATGTTTTCTATCAAACCAACCAAACATCAAGGTGGGTCTTAGTATAATGCAAGGAATTCCACTTTCTAAGACCAATTCTTCTTGTTTTTTTTTGGTTTTCGTGTAATTATCTTCTGCGACCGATTTCACCACCGAGGAACTGACGTGTACGGTATAAGGAATAGCATAGTTTTGTATCAATCTTAAAATATGTTTGGTACTATCGATGTTATTTCTAATAAAAGGTTCTACAGTAGCTGCCCCAATTTGCGCTTGTAAGACGATCACCGTGCTTGCACCTTCAAAATGCTTTTCCCATTCTCCTCGTGCCGATAAATCAGCCAATATGATTTCCACATGGGGATGAAGTTTTTTTAAAATGCGCAAATTGGCTTCGTGTTTGTCGATAACCACCAAATGGGTATACCCTTGTTTTTCGAATTGCGCCACTAAATTTTGGCCGACTAATCCGGCGCCACCGGGAATAACAATTTTTTTTCGTTTCATATATTTTTTCCCTCTGGTAAGCAATAGACGTTTAGACTCTTTATTTCTACCGTATCGATTCTATCATTCGGTGAAAAAGCAAGATAAATTTCTTTTTTAGTATTAGGAAAAGCAAAATTCACTTTAATATTCCCTTTTTTTCCGATATATGATATGGATTGTCGGTTGGTGAAATCTTTGTTATCGCTCCACCATAAAGTGAGAAAACCTTTTTTATTTCGGTGAAGCGCTATTTCAACGCCAATGTCTGAACCTTTTGAACAATACAAGGGTTCGCTAAAAACTAAAGTAGAGGTATTATTTTTTATTTTCGCGATAATCATTTGATTCGAAATATTTGTTTTTATTTCATTGCCTGAAAAAGAATATAAGTTGGGTGTTTGTAAGGGAGAGAATTTTGATAATGACCCCGGAAGAGCGGCTTTCCCAAAACTAAAAGTGCAATTAAAATCATAACTTTGTGGAGCGATAGGAACAAGGATCCGATCGTATTCTGCAAAATGAGAGTAGGATTTGAATTGAGGGTTTGGAGCGAAGGCTTTACCTAGCATAATTTTGTTAAAATTAATGAGACAAATACAGGACATGCTTAAAAAAATATAAAAAAATGATTTTTTAGAATCGAAAGGTAGTATAGCAGCCGAAAAGAAGAATACTGTATAGGGGATAAAAAGATATCTTTCGGAAAGTGCTTTGGGTGAGGAAAAACCATCAAAGATAGCGCTTAATAAACAAATAAAAGCAAAGAAAAACAATAGGGCGGGGGAAATTTTAGAACGCAATGTATTCTTAGAAAGAAAGACGGTTTTAAATGAAATTAATACGGAAATCCAGAAAAAGAATGCTGTGGCGATCATAAAAAGTATTCTTTTAACACCAAATAAGCCCCATACGTTAAAAAATAGTGTATTACCTATAAGTATAATAGCTGTAGGAATATCATGATGTGATTTCAATGGGCCTCCCCGGACATTGAATGCAATTAAAATTCCTTGAACGATGGCACATAGAAATAAAGTTATAAGCAGTGGGTAAGTGTTTTTTAAGTTTTTTTCAATCCATTCTTTTAGAAAAAACAAAGGTGCTACAAATAGGGAAAAAGGTCCAGAAAGACTCAATACAATAATGAAGCATAGCTCCAATATAGAAGGTTTATTCTTATTTCGAGTTAAAAGATAAATTCCTAAGCCGGCGCCTAGTGGCCATTGACTGTTGGTAAGACGAAAGAAAACTTCTCCAAATTCAGGTTGTGGTTGCAAGGTAATAAGCACAACAAGCCAGTAGATATAGAGTGAAGGCAATTTAAAAGAATGCGCACGAACAACGATAATTACGATCATGCTTGAGAACGCAATCAGCCAGCCAAATAGAAAAACATAACTGGTTTCTATTAAATTGAGTTCAAAGAAATGACAAAAAAGCGCCACCAGACGAATATAAAGATGTAAATAACTAGCATAAGGTAGCCACAAAGAGGATATGCCAGCAGTCCAGGCTTGCTGAGTAAAAACAAAACCATCTTCTGCCAAAAAATATTTTCCGGGATAATAAGGCGGCGCAGCCCTTAACCACAAGCACAAAAATGCGATGATTAAGCTGAATAATACAATGAGATATTCTTTTTTATAAATACTTTTAGGCATCATTAAGTGGTTACACCTTTAAGAATAAGATTGTGAGTGATAAGAGCGAAACAGGAACCGATCTACTTGAAAATCCTCATCGGATAATTCTTCCTTAGATTTGGAAAAGGTGACGCTATAACGATTGCCTGAAAGAAGATCTGCTGGCGTACATTTTGCTTTTAAAGTATATAAAACCTGCCAGCCTTTATTAATGCAAAATGATTCATAATTGTCTCCGGTGCGCTTGGCAATGAGTGCAACACCGGATATCGGCATCCATAGTCCCAGATTATTCAAGTCTAAAACAAGTCGACCATTGTGTTGATGTATTTTTATTTGATGGTAAACATCTGTAAGATAGTGGTTTTGAGGAAAGCTTTCTTCTGCGTTGGTTTCAATTGAGCTAAAGTTGAGTTTTTGAAAACATACAAACAGAATCGTTATACTTAAAAAAACGGATATCCATTGTGGAGATTTCGATTGAAGTTGTTCCCAAATCAAAGCGCTTAATGTAGCAGCAAGAAGTGCTGGAACAGAATAATAAAAAAATTCCATATAGGACTCATTCATTTTATCGATACCAAATTTCGCATAAATGAGCGCTGCGAGAGTGGTATAAAAGATAGCGGCAAAAATACTTCGTATGCCATCCTTGTTTTCATGAGACACACGAAATGCAAACCAGGAAGCTAGGAGACCAATTAACATCGGCACCAATCCTCCCCAGTATACGCAGACGTATTGCATTGATTGTGCGAATGTATTGGGTTTGTGTTCGGCACTGAATTGGAGGTATTGTGGAATAGGGCCAGGAAAGTGTTGCCAAGTTTCCACGATTAAGGGGACGCAGAAAATAAAAAAGATACCGAAACATAAAAAAATATTTTTTTTATGTTTTTTCCAAAAATGCGCGCTTAGAATGCGTAAATGAGGTTTGTTTTTTCGAGAAACAAAATTGTATGCAATGCTGCTGATGAATAAGATCCCTAAAATGGGAACAAAGCACACATGTCCATTGAACAAAAAACCACAAGCCAAGGCTAAAAATACCAGAGAATCTGTTTTGCCTTCAGAAAACCGTGCAAAAGAAAGTAACGCGACTGAAAAAGGGAAAAAATAGAGATAAGGAAACCAAAGATCAGTGAAAAAAACATCTTTAATCAAAGATGTCACAAAAAGGAATACAGAAAAGCTTAAAATAGCAGCACTTTTAGAAGAAAAAAGACGGAAAAATAAAACCCCCAACAAAGAAATCCAAAAAGCGTTGTAAAAAGCAACTGCAATGAATTGCCCGGAAAGCGGTGTTTTGACGAGCTGTAAACAATCGTAAAATAAGGCTTCGCCACCAGCAAGAACGTACAAAATAGCAGGACCCGGATGGTTGAATCCCAGACGCGAATAATTGCCTACCCACAAGTGAAAGAACTTTGCATCAAGGATTAACAGAGAATTTGCCGCCGCATCGCCAATAGCATAACTGGGCGTTAGAATTTGAGCATGGTTTGCAAAAATAAGAAGCGCTGTGGTGAGAATAAATACGGCTATCCAAATACTTTTATTGAGGATTCTCATAAGCTTCTCTTAGAGATTCATTTTATTAAAGATAAAAGAAGGAATAATTCGAATGATTGTCATAATCGCAAACCATATCTTAGGCGTGTAGACGACGAGTTTGCCGCGGTTCATGGCAGAGACAATGTCTTTTGCAACCCGATTAGCAGAGGCAAATTTTATGCCCTTAATCTCTAAATGAGTTGTCATGGGCGTGTTGGTGGGGCCGGGCTTGATCAAAACGACTTTGACCTTTGAATGGGCGCATCGATGTTGTAAACCTCGCGCAAAATGTTCAAGCAAAGCTTTGGCAGAACCATAGGTATACATGGATTTGCGCGCACGGTCTCCTGCGACAGATCCCAGGAGAGCGAGTGTCCCGTGATTATTTTTTTGCAAATGTCCTACAAAAGCCTCAGCGAAAAGCGCAGGAGAAACAGCATCGATCATCAAGGTATTGTAAGAAATATTTAAATCTTGTTGACAATCTGCTTGTTGGGGTAATATGCCCTGTGCGATAAGCACGCGATCGATTTTCCCTGTGCTAGCAATCGTATCGGCCAATGTTTGAATGGCCTGGGGATCTTCAAAATTGGTTTCCATTACTTCGATGGATGCCTGTGGTGCACGAACGCGTAAGTCCTGGGCGACACTTTCGGTTCTCGAACGATCGCGGCCCACTAAAATTAATTCCGCGTCTTTTTCTATGACCCACAGGCGAGCACATTCTTGGGCGATACAAGAGGTAGCACTGACGATGACCGTTCTGGTTTTAGATTGCATTTTCATTCAGTCTCCATTAAACGACGCGACAAGGCCGAGCTAATACCGGGGTCTTTATACTTTAAAAATTCGCCCAAACGAGGATAGCCTTGCATGAACAAGGCTTTAGACATACGCGTATCCTTGGCTAGGTAGATACGTCCTTGCGCCGCTTGAACTATACTATCAAGGCGGGTTAACAATTTCAATGTGCTCGATCCTTTATTGGGGAAATCCAGCGCCAGTGTGACACCTGGTTTTGGGAAGCTTATCATGCCGAGCGCATCGCGCTGACCAAAAGTTTTAAGCACGCTTAAAAAAGATCCCTCTGTTGACGCCGAAATTTGATTGAGCATTTCAGTAATGCTTTCTAAACCCTGAGCACGGGGAATGACACATTGGTATTGAAAAAAACCGTGGGTTCCATAAATACGATTCCATTCTAAAATATTATCGAGGGGATATAGAAAGGGTTCATAATCGATGAATTCTAAGCCTCTTTTTTTAGCAAGCCGATGGTAATACAAAGCATTAAAAAGCGGTAGGGAAAAACGATTGATTAAAGAAATCGGTGGCGTGAAAGGCACATGGAGCTTTTTAGGGAAGACGTAAGGCGAATCGTGATCGCTTTGGTTTCCGCGTACGAATATTCCCCGACCTTTGTGTTTAGAATAACAATCTACCCAAGAAACCGTGTATTCCCAATCCCGTTCTGAATCATCCGCCAATTGAAAAAAATCTTTGAGACTAGAATAAGCGATGCTTTCACTTTGGAACCAAGGTCCTGAAACGGGACGCAATTGTATGCACGCTTGGGTGATAAGACCTGTCAAACCCACACCGCCTATGGTGGCACTGAACCAATTGCTGTTTTTATCCAAACTGCATTCAATGATTTGACCATCGGTACGCAAGAGCGATAAACTGAATACGTGATCGCCAAAAGAACCAAAGCGATGGTGATTTTTACCATGAATATCATTGGCAATGGCACCACCGAGAGTAACAAATTGTGTACCCGGTGAGACGGGCAACATCCAGCCACGCGGTATCATGATTTTTTGTATTTCACCTAATAATACACCGGCTTCACAACTGAGCATCCCTGTTTTAGCATCAAATTCTATGAAGTGATCCAATTGATGCGTATCCCATAAAGTGTTTCCCGGGTTTAAACACACATCGCCATAACTGCGTCCCATGCCATAAGCAAGTCCTGGCTTTTGAGAGGAAGAAATAGCATTCAAACGATCGCGAGAGAGCGTTAACACACGATGTTCCTCTGCACTGAGTCGACCCCAAGACGACATTTTCACCATGGCCAATTTACCGTGCCGGCTGCGAGGATCAATGTAAATGCAAAGCCACTGAACAAGCTGACTTTGTCTTTGATAGCAAAAATCACTGGATCGTCGTGCATTTCACCTCGGTGCGCACGCAGCCACATCCAATTTATCCAGAATAACAGGATAGGAATGTCACCCCATATGAGTGTGGGGGTACGATACAGCATTAACACAGCATCGCTATTTAAATACAAGGCAAGCACCAATACTGCGGCATAACCAGCACAAATGCCCGACATTTGTACTAAAGGAGCATCTGCAGTATGATAACCACGACCCTGTACTTTTTCTTTGCCTTTTAAATGCTGTGATTGCAATTCTGCATAGCGTTTGACAAAGGCCAAAGATAAAAATAAAAATACAGAAAAGGCAAGTAACCAAAAGGATAAGCCCATACCGATCGCCATGGCACCTGCTACGATTCGCAGGGTATACAATAAAGCCAGCGTCAGACAGTCAAGCAGCACCAATCGCTTTAACCACAAAGAATAAGCGCAGGTTAATAGAAAATACGCTAAGAGACACACTAAAAAGAGCAGATTAATTTGTAGGGCAAGCGCGATACTTATCACAAATAAACTCGGCGCTAAAATAAACCCCAACCCAATGGGGGCTTTTCCTGCAGCAAAAGGACGTTTGGATTTGCGAGGATGTTCTCGATCACTTTCTAAATCCAATAAATCATTGGCGATGTAAACCGAAGATGCGCATACGCTAAAAGCAATAAAAGCCAATAAAATTAAAGCCCAGTCCGAAAGAGAAGTGATTTTGTGCGCAGCTAATAAAGGGATAGCGAGCAAACTGTTTTTAAGCCATTGGTGTACGCGCAACACGGAGCGCCCTGTTTTGAAATAGGATTTGGGAGAAGAAAAAGACGGTTCAATTTCACAATAGGTTTGCGCTTTTTGTCTGACATTGTCGGAAGCATTGACCAATATGGCACGACGAGCCTGTGACCACACTGCTAAATCAGCACGTGAATTTCCTGCATAATCAAAACCGCCTTTGCCAAAACGTTGCACCAAAGCTTCAGCTTTATGATGACGGCTTAAATTAATATGGCCATCGCTGGCCATGACTTCATCGAATAGTCCGAGATGTGTTGCAATGGCCGAGGCAATGGTGTGATCAGAAGCTGTACATAAAATCAGTTTTCGACCGGCCGAACGCTGTGCTTGTAACCAGTTTAGAAATTCTGAATTGTAGGGTAAGTGGGCAACGTCGACGGTATAATGCTTGGCCAAAATTTGCTTTAATGTAGCTTTCCCACGAGATAGCCAATAAGGTATTTTGAGAGCGCTGCTCAGGGGTTTTTCCTGAAAGGCTTTCACCATAGATTCATACAGCATGTCCGTTAAAACCAAAGTACCGTCTAAGTCAACAACGAGAGGGATAGAATTCATAGTAAAAATGCTTTTATTTGAACGTATAAACTGTGCTTCCATTATGTCATTCCTCTATACTGCTGTCTAGACTTTCATCAGATGTTAAGATAAAATTTAAATAAAATAACGTCATGGAACAAATAGTGGCATATGGTGAATTAACATTGGGTATTGTAACACCCTCTTACAATCAAGGCGCTTTTATTGAGCGTACTATTCATAGTGTTTTGTCGCAAGGAATAAAAAATTTGGATTATTGGGTGATAGACGGGGCTAGTACTGATAATACTTTGGCTTTGCTTTCGCAGTATCAAGAAAAGGGAGTGAAATTTATTTCTGAAGCAGATAAAGGACAAGGACAAGCGGTTAATAAAGGTATTACACGATTGAACACAGATATTATTGGTTGGATAAATGCAGATGATATTTATCTGCCAAATGCGTTAAAAAAAGTAGTAGATTATTTTTCAACGCATCCATATTGCGATATATTATTTTCAAATTCTTATTATATTGATGAGAAAAACAGGGTTTTAAATACTTATCGTACTGGCAAATGGACATCAGAGGCTTTAAAAAAACGCTGTACTATCTCTCAGCCCACTGTTTTTTTTCGCAAATCTCTTTGGCAGCGAGTAGGTCCACTTAATGAAGCGCTACGTTATTGTTTGGATTACGAATATTGGATTCGTACTGCTAAAAACGGAATCAAACCGGTCTTTTTAAA
This sequence comes from Pseudomonadota bacterium, assembly GCA_021782495.1. Classification (GTDB taxonomy): domain Bacteria; phylum Pseudomonadota; class Gammaproteobacteria; order UBA1113; family UBA1113; genus VFKP01. The sequence goes on from JAJXUV010000001.1 coordinate 370,059, forward strand.
AGATTTTTTAGCGGCAACACGATTGCACATAGAAACCAAAACAGCAACAGGTGGTGTTTCTTCACGCTTAGAAGCGATGGATATGTTGTCTAAACAATATGGTAGTCTACATCCTTTGTGGTATTTTGCTTATGCTCGAAGTTGTTTATTGGATAAATCGAAAATAGTAAGGGCGATGCCTTTGCTTTATCTTGCTATGCAAGAAGTCACAAAAAAAGAAGGAAAAATAAAAGGATTGACCCGCTTATTTTCTTTGGGTTTGTTGAGCTTAATAGGTGAACTGTTCTCTAGAACACTACACGCTATTCGTGATAATTATAGGCAATATAACCGTGTTCTTTAATCAATGCATCGCGCTCCGCTGATTTTAAATCAGTTTCAATCATTTCTATCACCAATTCTTTAAATGTGATTTTAGGACTCCAGCCTAATTTTTGTTTTGCTTTGGTAGCATCCCCTAATAGCGTTTCTACTTCTGTGGGGCGAAAATATTTTGCATCGACAATAACAATGCATTGATTATTTTGGTCAAAGCCTTTTTCTTGCACACCTTCTCCCTGCCAACGTATTTTTATGCCAATGTGCTCAGCTGCAGCTTCAATAAATTCGCGTACGCTAAATTGGTTTCCTGTCGCAATCACAAAATCCTCTGGTTTTTCTTGTTGTAGCATTAACCATTGCATTTCCACATAATCTTTAGCGTGTCCCCAATCACGTTTGGCATCTAAATTGCCTATATACAAACATTTCTGTAATCCCAATTTTATTCTAGCTAAAGCACGTGTAATCTTGCGGGTAACAAAAGTTTCACCCCGTAAAGGAGATTCGTGATTAAATAGTATGCCATTACAAGCGTAAATACCGTAGGCTTCGCGATAGTTGACGGTTATCCAATAAGCATATAATTTGGCAGCGGCATAAGGCGATCTCGGGTAAAAGGGCGTGGTTTCTTTTTGTGGGATCTCCTGTACCAAGCCATACAATTCAGAAGTAGACGCTTGATAAAATTTTGTCTTATTTTCTAGTTTTAAAATACGAATTGCTTCTAAAATTCTTAAAGGCCCTAACGCATCTGAATTTGCTGTATATTCCGGCTCTTCAAAAGAAACCATCACGTGGCTTTGTGCAGCCAAATTGTAAATTTCATCAGGTTGTACTTCTTGAATAATCCGGATTAAACTGGTTGAATCTGTCATGTCGCCAAAATGCAGAAAAAATTTGGCGTTTTTTTCATGTGGATCTACATAAAGGTGATCAATACGATCGGTATTAAACAAAGAAGATCGGCGTTTTATGCCATGAACAATGTAATCTTTATTTAGCAAAAATTCAGCTAAGTAAGCACCATCTTGACCTGTGATACCGGTAATTAAAGCAATTTTTTTCGTAGACATTGAGTGTACCTTTAAATTTTAGGGAATAAAGCCTATAAAATTAATTTTCCCACTTACAGGCCTATTATCGGGCGTGGGTAGTAAAATCATTTTAGAGAATTGTAAGTGTATTTTGTGATTATTGGACGATAATTTTGTTACAGGTAATATGAGTTTGATTTCTCCAATGGAAAGTGTTTTTATTGTGACTGGTTTATCATCAATCCATATAGTCAATGTGCTGGTTGGCCGCATATTTTGAGGAATATTCAGTAAAATTTCTAAATTCTTCTGTGTCGCTTTTTTATTTAAAATAACATAGCTATTGTTGCCTATCCAACCATCTTCATATACACCAGAATAAAATAAATTCGGATTCTTCAAGTCTGTCGGAAATTGGCTAAGAGAAGAAGGTGTCTTAAGTGTCTTTAATTCATTTTGATCATACAAACTGAGGCCGCGAACATAAGCGCTGATAAATTGATTATCTAGGGATATATTTCGATTGTATAATTTATTTAAACCTTGGTTGTGAATAGGATTTTTTGTTGCAGGGCCTAAATCTAGCATAATGTAGTCTTTACCATTTATGTTCCGTGAAATAATTGGTGGAGATACGATTCTGGCAGAACCATAGCCGACGATGGGTAATAACGTGCTGTTAACTCCTATTATGTTAACAGTAGGAAGTTTCTTATTTGGTAAAACAGTCCTGGATAAATTTAATACGAGTTGTGGAGAATGGGTGGGATTAATAATCTGATAAAGCGAGTATTCACCAAAAACTTGCCAAATATCATTTTTGAAATACCAATCTATTTGTGGTCCATAGCGGCCAATGAAGTGACTCTTTTTTTCATCGGATACGTTTAAATAATAATCGTATCCTAAAATTGAATTGATAAATACGAGATAATTTTTTAGATCTTGCGGGTTCCGTGTTACCAATTCATTTAGCTTAGTAAGTGGCAACGGAGATGATTTTATATTCAGTATATCTTTTAAAGAAATAATGTAAGTAATAGGAATACTATTCTTACAGTATAAAGAATCAAATTGGTTAGATAAGCCGTTTATCGGAAAGCTTAAAAATGTGATTTTACAAAGTTGTTCGACGTTTCTACTTTCTGAGAAAGATGGTTGTAAAATGGTTTGATTCTCATAACGGTAATTTCTAGAAATATTATCGTAAGCATGCCCATAAAAAAGAGTAAAAAGTAATTCAGATATAACTATATTAGATTGGGTGTTAAGATATAGTCTTTGTGAATCTGGCGATTGCTCAATCATTTTTTGAATAGAACCTTCCAAGTTGTGTGCGGAAATATAGGGAACCTCAACAAAGGTGCCTACGCTGCCATAGCTTCTATATATGTAATATATAGCCACATTAATTTGAGAAACTATAGTGAAAAAGGTAAGGAAAAGGATTAAATATTTTTTTAATTTATTGCCGCGATATAGGTTAAGGAACAAATCAGCCAGGATTAACGCAAGGAATGGTTGTAGGTACATAGCAATTTTAAATAAACCAAACCCATTGGTTGTAAAAAGCAGAAATAATGCTGTTGCAAACATGACTAAAAACAAACAATGATAACCTTCAATCGTAGCTTTAATTTTTTTAAAGGTGTAAATTAAGCAGGAAAACAATAAGACCAAACTCAGTAGAATATAAAATGAAGTAACGTAGGAAATATATGTCGCTGCAATTGGGAAAAATCCTAATAGTATGCCAGCTCCATTTGGTTTTAGGAAATAAGGGAAAAGAAGTTCAGACGAATGGAATTGATTGCTATTGATTTGTATGAATAGAAATTTCAAAATATTGACTGTGGCTGTATTGGTTAAGCACAGCGTGAAAAATAGGCTCAAAGAAAAAAGGATAACTAAAGACTTAACGCAGATATTTTTCTTCCATATCCCAACGCAATAATAAATCAACATGGAGAGAATTAAAAAGGGTGAAATTTCTGGATAAGAAATGCTTAGGGTAGCTAATAAAACACCGATAAGAAAAGATAGTTTTAAATTTACATGGGGATATCGCATTTTGAAGTTATGAAATACTAATGCCGAACAGCCTAATAGTAAGGCCATCCCACTGACTTGGCCAAGCAATTGATATACTACTCCTAAAGTGTTTAGTGGAGAAATAATAATGAACAACAAAGAAAGTAAAGAAAATGCTTCTTTTTTTCGCTTGTAACTGATAGCGATAACGCCCGAAAAAATCAAGAGATTTTGCGCGCAAATCAAAGGCATAAAAGTAGCAATAACAGACAACCGCGTACACACTGCTAGCCAGGCTAGATAGAATGAACTACCACAACGAATCGCGGCTGCATTCCATAAAGCTACAGAGAATTGTGTGTAGTCTTTTTGAGAGAGTGCGATAGCTACATTAAATGGTGTGTTGTAACCATTATGGATATAACGTAAAGCGGTGAGGCAATAATAACCTGCCATGTCAAAATTACCAAAGCTATACCAATGAAAGCCAAATTTAAATAATGGAAAAGCGAAGAAAGTATAACCTGCCAGCATTAATAAATAGAACTTCCCTTCTTGCTTACAAAATAAAATAGGTTTTTTCCAATAGAGAATAAGAACACTGAGCGCGAAAAGAAAAATGGTGATATACGAGGCGTAAATCTTTACAGGCAATCCAAACCAGTTAGGCAAAAATATGGCCAATTGTAGTATAGAAAAACCGATTATAGGCGCAAGAAAATTGCTACGTGTAGTCTGTCGCTGTGTATACAGTAAAGTTAAAGCGGCTTTACCAAGAATAAACCAATACAGATAAAGGCCTAAGGGTAAAAGAAAAGCAAGAAAATTCATAAGGCCAACTCCGGTTTAATCGTAATGTGCTATTCTCATAGCATACAAATTATGGTAAAATAAATGTCTTAATAAATAAATAGAAATATGTTTGTGTATTTTAGGGTGGCTCGGGTTATATTGTAAACAACGATAACGTAAACGAGCCATTTCTTGTATTCCCGTGCCATCTATAGCGGCTGAAGTTTTTTGCGCAGCATGTACACGAAAAGCCCCCATGAATTTAGGTAGGCGTTTGAATTTAGCGCCTGCATCTCGAAACCGTAAAATAAGATCCCAATCCATTGCAAATTTAAAGCTTTCATCTATTCCACCCACTTTTTCCCAGAGACTGCGTCGCCAGAATAAAGTTTCTTGTGGAATATAATCTGCCCAGGATAATATCGCGTTGCTATGGGAGGGTAAGATCCACCGGCCTATCTCCAAATCATTTTCGTCTATTAAAATTCTGTGGCCATAGACTACATCCACCTCAGGATGCTGCATAAAATAATTGGCAATATAATTCAAACTGCCTGGTAATAAGAGATCGTCAGAGTTTAGGTAAGCCATGATTTCACCGCTGCAATGCGCAAACCCAAGATTAATAGCGTGTGATTGGCCATTGTCCTGAATAGATTCCCAATGCGTCAGTTGAGTATGGTATTTTTGAATAATCTCAACGGTATTGTCTGAAGATAAGCCATCTTGTATAACATATTCCAAGTTAGGATAGTTCTGATCCAGGATGCTCTTTATGGTTCGTTCTATATAAGATCCTTGATTGAAGGAGGGCGTCACAATAGAGATGCGCGGGATATCTGCTTTCTTTAATACGGAAGGCGCTGTGTTTTTATATAAAAGTGGTTTCGGGGGATAATGATACAATTGACCTAACTTAGGAGAAAAAAGATTTTTACAGCGAAATAAAAATCGTATCAATTTGTTTGCTAGTCTATTTTGCCATACGGAATGTGGTGCAACATAACATAAAGCAGTATATTTTTTATAAATAGAAAGGCGGAAAAAATAAGCAAGCTCGTCTGTTTTTTGTTTTATAGTAATTAGTTCTTGTTTAATCTGTTCTGTATGATCTGTACTTAAATAATTTTCTATTTTATTTAATGCGCTATAGATGGGTAGTTGTAGTATTTTGTATCTATCCAGACAAAAGTTCAATAATTTACTGTCGACCTCTTGATCTTCCACAAGCGGTTGGTTTTTCAGATGATATTTTTGCTGATGATAAAAGAAGTTTAGCAAATCATACTGTACTTTGACAAATAAATCATTTTGAATCACAATTAAAAGAGGAATGTTTTCTAAACATTTTTCAGTTAAACCTAGCGTTATGTCTTGTGTATTTGGATAGTAACAGAGTATATGCTGAAATCCATGCCGTTCTAAAAGTTGCCATAAAGAATGCATGATTGCAGGATAGCGTTCTTTTTGAATTTCAGTGACGGGGGACCAGAAAATGAGAATATTGGCTGTAGTGGATTGCAACAACTGTTCTAATTGTGTGTGATTTTCGTAGCGAAATTCAAAAATAGTTTGAGTATTTTTTGAGCCGGCAGGTACTGATTTTAAACTTAACTGCGTGTAAAGGGACGAATAACTAAATAAATCATCCCCAGGTAAAGTAGAAGTAAAAGAATCGATTTTGTTTTCTCGAATCAAGAGCATTAATAAATTTTTTAGTATATTATAGGACACGTTATATTTCCACCTATCACTTTTACTTGCTAATAACCGCATTATTTTTGTAAACTGCGATATTATATTAAAAATGGGTATAAAAAGCCACAAGAGTAGAATATGAACAAAGATTTAAAAATATATGTTTCAGGACATGGCGGTTTGGTAGGCGCGGCCTTATTGCGTCGTTTACACAATTTAGGTTTTCACAATATTGTTTACCGAAGCAGTGCAGAGCTGGATTTACGTAATCAGCAAGCTACCTTAGCGTTTTTTGCCGCAGAAAGACCGGAGGTGGTTTTTTTGGCGGCAGCCAAAGTAGGAGGTATACAAGCCAACAGCCTCTATGGTGGTCAGTTCTTGTACGATAACTTGATGATTCAATCCAATGTGATTGAAGCTGCTCGTGTATATGGCGTAAAACGCTTGGTTTTTTTAGGCAGTTCTTGTATTTATCCTAAACTTTGTCCACAACCGATTAAAGAAGAGTATCTATTAACAGGGCCTTTGGAAGCGACTAATGAGCCTTATGCCATTGCTAAAATAGCAGGAATAAAATTGTGTGAGGCTTATAATCGTCAGTATGGAACTCATTTTGTCTCGGTTATGCCAACTAATTTATATGGTGAGAATGATAATTTTCATTTGGAAAACTCACACGTATTACCCGCATTATTGCGAAAATTCCATGAAGCTAAAGTAAACCGGTTATCTACCGTGACGATATGGGGAACAGGGAAAGTATTTCGTGAATTTTTACACGTCGATGATATGGCAGATGCCTGCATTTTCATCGCGCAAAAAGAAGGTTTTGATGGACTTGTTAATATCGGTACGGGCAAGGATATCAGCATAGAAGGTTTGGCTTTGTTGATTAAAGAAATCGTAGGCTATAACGGAAATTTAATATTCGATACTTCCAAACCAGATGGTACACCCAAAAAATTGCTGGATGTGCGTCAATTGACGGCTATGGGCTGGCAAGCCAAAATATCTTTGGCCGAAGGTATTAAACAAACCTATCAGTGGTTTCTAGAATGCGAGACGGAATATGCTTTTCGCGAAGTATAGGGCTTGTTGACGTTTGGTTTATCGGCTGCAAAATGAGTAGAACCGGGCAAAATCATAGCAAATTTTCGTCAAATATAACTCGATATTCTCCTCAAATTTGCTATGATTTTGCCTCGGCTCCCTCATTTTTCGCTTCGACAAACCAAACGTCAACAGGCCCTGGTTTAGCGCCATTTTATTAGTTTTTTTAAAGTAGATGCATATTTTTTGCTGCCGGACTGTAAGTGTTTAATCTCCTTGTCCAACCGAATAATTAACTCAAGCCTCTCTGCGCAAGCATGCTGTAGCATCGTATTTTCAGCGGCTAATTGAGCATTAGACTTATTCATGTAAAAAGGTGAAATAATGGTTTGTATTTTATCTTTTGAAACAAATACGCCATCTGCAAAAGCCAGCCAGCCATCCGCTGTATAATGCATATTGAACATGCCCGCTAAAGCATAATCTTGTGCTGTTAACCACAATGCGATTTCATGAGGATCGCTTTGATTCTCGTACAAAGATACATAAATCAACTCGGCTACAATCCAAGGGCGATGTTCTTTAATAGTCTGTTTAGCGCCTTTTAATACATTTAAATCATAACCTTGCGTATCAATTTTTATCATTGAAATTCGGTCGCTAAGCGCTTTTTGTTTGATAAAATGATCTAGTGTGATGAGATTAACCTGCTGCGATTTTATTTTATGAATATCCTCAGGGCTATAATGGTAAGCCAGCACAGAGCCAGTTGCCCGATCACTGTCACAATAAAAAGGCATGTCCCCATTTTGATCGCCTACTGCAGAATGAATCAATTCCACTTGAGTATTATCAGCAAAATTAGATTGTAATATATTGTAATTGTCTTTATTGGGTTCAAAAAGAATAGCTTTTTGAATGTTGTTTTCTAAAAACATTTGTTTGCTAAAATCACCGTGATAAGCACCCACATCTAAAAGAATGCTGTCTTTAGAATTCAGTGCGCCCGATTTGGTATGCTGGCTGAGCCACGATTCTAGCGAGTCAATTTGCATAATATACTCCAGATTTTACAAGTGGCTTATTATAGCACTATAATGCTTTTACATTGAAAGTATGGAAAGGTGTTTATATGCCTAGGATAGAGCGTCGTAGAGTATCTCGGATGAATCAAGAATCTTGTTGGTTGAATCATTATGCTAATAATGTGCGTTCTCAATTTGGTGAAGACGGGATTATTGATAAAATTTTTTCAATTATTGGCAGTGGCTCTCGTTTGTGTGTAGAGTTTGGCGCGTGGGATGGTGAATTCTTGAGCAACACATGGAATCTTATTAATAACAAGGGATGGTCGGGTGTGCTCATTGAAGGGGATTCGGACAGAGCAGCAGCACTAGCAGAAAAATATATCCATAATAAGAATATCGTTACCATTCATTCTTTTGTAGGGTGGTCCGGAGAGCAAGCTTTGGATGCTATTTTGAAAAAAATAAAAATAATGAAAAATTTTGAGTTACTGAGTATGGATGTTGATGGAAACGATTGGCACATTTGGGAGGCATTGAAAAACTATTCCCCGAGGGTTGTTATTGCTGAATTTAATCCCACCATACCAAACGATGTTTATTTTGTTCAGGATTCTGATTTTTCCATCAATCAAGGGTGCTCATTACTCGCATTGATTGAGCTGGGGAAAGAGAAAGGGTATGAATTAATCGCAACAACTATTTGTAATGGGATATTTATTCAAAAGGAGTTTTTCCCGCTTTTCAACATAGTGGATAACAGTATTGATGCTATGTACGATCAAGCTTTAGATATTGCTCTTTTTCAAGGATATGACGGGACATTCTTTGGTGCGGGACATATGTGTCTAAATTGGCGAGGGATCCCGATTGAACAAGAAGATTTGCAACCTTTGCCGAAGGGCATGCGAAATTATAAATACGAATAATTATAACTGATTACGTGGGTGCATCTGAGGAATTTAGTAAACGTCACATTTTGCGAAAGCCATTTTCATTTAGTGCTTTGTTTGCCTGAATCAGTTCTTGAATAACTTTTTCTTTTGCAATCAATTCTGCATCTAAGAGGGTAATGTCTCTGTGATCGTTATAGATGGTGTTCCAATCGACGCCATGCTCATAGGCAAAAAGAGAAAGATCTGCTTGTAGCGAGATGGGATAATAAAGAATGCAATCATTCAGTACCATGATTCTATGTTGAGAACTTAATTTTTGCAGAGCGATTAATATCTCATGAAATTGTGGCCATTGGCTTATTTCATGCGGTTTAGGCGGAGTAGTAAGAAATAATCGAGCATCATCGATGACGATAATACTATGAGAGGGTAAGGTGGCAATTGCATTAATTTCGTTGATGAGTGGGCATTGCGAGGTGACGCCCGCCGTATCGGTAGCAGCACACCAATGCGCATCTAACCAGTATAGTGTGGGTTGATGAGCTACTTGGGCTTGGATTTTTAAGAGCCAAGTGTCAGAAAAACCACAGTCAATATGAATTTGGGGATAATCTTTAAAACGTTCCTGTGCTTTATTGGCCAAATTCTCCGATAATTCCACACTGTAAAGCGTGTGAAAATAAGGGAGGGCATTGGCAATGCTGTCTCCATGAAAAGTGCCTGTTTCCACAAAAACTTGAATCCCTAGTTTAGATTTGAGTAGCTCCAATAAACGGGGGTCGATGGAAAAATGAATAGCGCCCATTTGTTTCTCTCGTGTGGTATTATTAATGAGTATTAATTATATACATGTTTTTTACTGTGATCAATGATGAAAATTTTGTTTATTTATAAATCATACTACCCTGAAAGCGTTGGGGGTGTCGAGGAAGTGCTACGGGTATTAATGGCTGGCTTATCGCAGCGAGGCCATCAATGTACTCTGTTGGTAACGACGAAACAGAAAAAGGCCTATAGCCGTTTAGAGGGCTTGGTGACTATTCATTATTGTCCGATGAATATAGAGATTTCCTCCTGTCCATTCAGTTTAAGTTTTTTGAAAAAATTCCATCAATTAAAATTAGAATATGATATTGTCAATTTTCATTTTCCTTGGCCCTTTGCAGATTTGAGTTCTTTTCTTATTCGATTACAGAAACCCTATGTGATCACTTATCATTCTGATATTATTAAACAAAAATACTTAAAGTTTATTTATACGCCATTGATGCATTGGTTTTTACGTCATGCCAATGCCATTATTGCAACTTCTGAGCAGTATCAACAATCCAGTCCAATCTTGCGCCGTTATCCAAATACCACACAGGTTATTCCACTGGGGCTGCCTGAAGGCTTAGCACAGACACAATTCGCCAAAGAATTGAGGGATTGGCAAGAACGCGTAGGACAAGATTTTTTCTTGTTTTTAGGCGTATTGCGATATTATAAGGGATTATCTTATTTACTGAATGCAGTAGAAAATACGCAAATACCGGTCGTTATAGCGGGTTCTGGCCCTGAGGAATTAATGTTAAAAGCGATTGCTGTTCAAAAAAAGTTAAATCATGTACGGTTCATTGGCGCAGTCAGTGAAAAAGACAAGTTTGCTTTATATGCTTTATGTAAAGCCATTGTGATTCCTGCCTGTGAGCGTTCAGAAGCTTATTGTTTAAGTTTGGTCGAAGGCTTACGAGCAGGTAAACCATTAATTTCCACTGAATTAGGCACTGGCACTTCTTTTGTGAATCAAGCAGATGAAACAGGGCTGGTCGTTACTGCCAAGGATAGCCTTGCCCTACGTAAAGTACTGCTAAAGCTTCAGCAAGACGAGCATATTTGTCTAAAATTTGCGCAATCCGCGCGTAAAAGATTCTTGGATTACTTTCGTAGTGATAGTATGATAGAAGCTTATGAAAGGCTTTTTAAGGGAATAACCAGCCAAGAAAACAAAAAGAAATAATCCTTGTCTTTTATCTTATTTTATTGTATTATTTACCGTCAATTTGCGTCTATTTTCTAATTTTTGGGGGGGGTGGTGGTAAATAAAGAGTCAAAATTGGTGCCAGTATTACTTTCCGGTGGAAGTGGTACGCGCTTATGGCCTATGTCACGTGAGCTCATGCCTAAACAATTTTTACCCGTAGCGGCAGCAATGAGTCTTTTTCAGTTAACTGTTCAAAGATTAAACGGCTTGTCAGCTTTAGCACCGATAGTGGTTTGTAATCAGGAGCATCGCTTCTTAGTTGCAGAACAGTTACGTGAAATTTCTATCCAGCCTCAAAAAATTATTTTAGAACCGACCGCGCGTAATACCGCACCAGCTATCGCTTTGGCAGCCTTAGCGGCAATGCAAAATGATGATGATCCCATATTGCTGGTTTTACCGGCCGATCATTTGCTGGAAGATCAACAAACTTTTTGTGCAACTATTGCAAACAGTATGTCTCTTGCGAACAAAGACTACCTTGTTACTTTTGGGGTTACCATGTTGCAGCCCGAAACAGCTTATGGCTACATTCAATTAGGGACGCATTTAACGGAAACCCCAGGGTATGAAGTGAAAGCATTTGTTGAAAAACCAGATAGGGCGCGCGCGCAGTTATTTTATGCAAGTGGTGATTACGTGTGGAATAGTGGATTGTTTTTATTTAAGGCTTCAAATTATTTAACGGAATTGAAGCAATGGGCGCCGGATATTTTAGCGTGCTGTGAGAAAACTTTTCAAAATCGTCACGAAGATGAAGATTTTGTACGTATGAATGCAAATGATTTTAAAAATTGTCGGAGTGATTCCATTGATTATGCGGTTATGGAGCATACTGCTAGATCAGCTGTAGTGCCCTTAACAACACCCTGGAGTGATGTGGGTTCCTGGGCTTCTTTGTGGGAAGCCAAAGTAGGTGAACACGACGCCAATGCAAATGTCAAAGTAGGAGATGTTATTTTAGAAGATGTGCAAAATTGTTATGTGCATGCTGAAGATCGCTTGGTAGTCGCTTTAGGAATAAATAATTGCGTTGTTGTGGAAACGGCGGATGCGATTTTAGTTGCTAATAAAGATAAAAGTCAGGAAATTAAAACGATTGTTTCTAAACTTAAATCATTAAACCGAGAAGAAATTTTGAATCATGTGATGGTTAAACGTCCTTGGGGAACTTACCAAGTTTTAATGGAAGGTCCGAATTTTAAGGTTAAAAAGATCGTTGTTTATCCTGGCGCTCAATTGTCCTTGCAAAGCCATGAGCATCGGGCTGAACATTGGGTTGTGACAGCAGGCATTGCTGATGTCATTAATGGGGAACAATTCATTCAACTCACAGCAAATCAATCGACCTATATTCCTGCAAGAGCACAACATCGGCTGTCAAATAACACGAGTCAGGTATTGGAATTAATAGAAGTACAAACAGGTAACTACTTAGGGGAAGATGATATCAAACGTTATGATGACGTTTATGGTCGTGTAGGAGCAGAGAGTATTTAATCACTATATGCCGTAAAAATCATACAATATCTCTACTAGCCGCATAATGTCATCTTCTTTTAAGCCATAATGCATGGGTAATCGTAACAATCGCTCACTCTCTATTGTTGTGTATTTATCTTCTCCTATAAAATCCCCATAAATTAATCCAGCTTTGGCACTGTGTAATGGCACGTAATGAAATACGGTGGAAATACCGTGTTTTTTAAAAACTTCAATTAAACGGCTGCGCGTGGCTAGATTGGCAACTTTCAAATAAAACATATGCGCATTGTGAATGCATTCTTTTGGGATAACAGGTAATTCTATATCTCCGTGCTGCATGACATCAGATAATGAGAGATTATATTTATGCCATGATTGGAGTCTGTTGTTATTAATTTCATGGGCTACTTCTAACTGGGCCCAAAGATACGCAGCATTTAATTCGCTGGGTAAATAACTACTACCAATATCACACCACGAATATTTATCTATTTGACCACGGAGAAATTTACTGCGGTCAGTTCCTTTTTCGCGAATAATCTCAGCGCGTTCGGTATAATCTTGATGGTTTAATAATATAGCACCACCTTCTCCCATAGTATAATTTTTTGTTTCGTGAAAACTAAAAGCACCCATTTCACCCATTGAACCCAAAGCACGTCCTTTGTAACTGGACATAACCCCTTGTGCGGCATCTTCAATGACGAGTAAATTATATTTTTTAGCAATGGCCATAATGGTATCCATCTCACAAGCTACGCCGGCATAATGTACAGGTACAATTGCTCTGGTTTTGGGTGTGATGGCAGCTTCAATGAGTTGTTCATTCAAATTCATGGTATCCGGTCTAATGTCAACAAATTTGATTTTAGCGCCGCGTAATACAAATGCGTTGACAGTAGACACAAACGTAAATGAAGGGGCTATGATCTCATCTCCGGGTTGAATGTTTGCCAAGATGGCTGTCATTTCCAATGCATGTGTGCACGAAGTGGTGAGTAATACTTTACGAATATTGAATTCATTTTCAAACCATTGATTACATTTTTTAGTAAATTGACCATCACCACAAATTTTATCGTTATTCAATGCTTGGCGCATATAATCCAATTCTTTGCCTGAAAATAGTATTTTATTAAATGGTAACATTAAATTTCCTTAAATGACTTTTACTCTATTGTGATTTAGAACAGTTAAGGAAAGTAGATATTCTCTATATCCAGAATTGCCTAATTTGTTTGCTAATTTTTGTAATTGTTGATCATCAATGTATCCGTTTAACCAAGCAATCTCTTCTGGGCAACTTATTTTGAGGCCTTGTCTGGATTCTATAGTTTCGATAAAATGGGCTGCCTGCAATAAAGTAGTATGTGTGCCTGTATCTAACCAAGCGGTGCCTCGACTGAGTACTTCGACTTCTAGTTTTCCAGCCGCTAGATATAAAGTGTTAATATCGGTAATTTCTAGCTCGCCGCGAAATGAAGGTTTAATACGATGCGCGTAGTCAACAACGGTATTGTCATAGAAATAAAGCCCTGTTACCGCAAAATTTGATTTAGGTTGTTTTGGCTTTTCTTCTATGGAAATAGCTTTGCCATCATTATTGAATTCTACTACGCCATAACGTTCAGGGTCAGTCACGTAATAAGCAAATACTTTGGCACCATGGATATTTTGACGAGCTTTTTGCAAAGTACCGCTTAAGTACGCGCCATGAAAAATATTATCGCCTAAAATTAACACCACATCGTCATCGCCAATAAATTCTTTGCCCACAATAAAAGCTTGCGCTAATCCACCGGGAGTGGGTTGCTCTTTGTAACTAAAACGCATTCCCCATTGTTGTCCATCACCTAATAAAGTTTGGTATTGCCATAGATCTCTCGGCGTAGAGATAATTAAAATATCGCGAATCCCTGCTAACATGAGAGTGGACAGTGGATAATAAACCATGGGTTTATCATAAACAGGTAACAATTGTTTACTAATAGCGAGTGTTAAGGGATATAGTCGGGTTCCACTTCCGCCTGCTAAAATAATGCCTTTCATATCGTTCCTTATACAGTAGTTAATAAACTTTTACTCAATTCCACTCCAAATTGATCGAAGGGATTAATTGCCCATAATGCAGCGGCCATGACAGTACGGTGCTCATACAAAGCCAATAAAGAACCCATGATTTTGGGAGATATTTTTTCAAAAGAAAATAAATGATAAGGTTGCCCTAGGCCTTGACGCGCTGATGTTAATGCTTTAGCTTGGGCCAAACAATGTGTTGCCAATTTGTTTTGTTGCTGTGAAAAATAAATGTCAGATGTGCGTGGTAAGATAATATCTATTGGGATAAGCCGGGTTCCTTCCATCAACAGTTGTTGAAAAGTATGTTGACTATTACTACCGACACCGCCCCAGATAATTGGGTTAGTATGGTAATCTACGATTTCACCCTGCAGAGTGCGTGATTTACCGTTACTTTCCATCATCAACTGTTGCAAATAATGTATTAAATCACTTAACTGACTACTATAAATTAATATGGCACGGCTATGTGCATCTAAAAAATTAGTGTACCAGCAATCCATTGCTGCTAATAGCAATGCTGGGTTTTGCATAAAATTTTCTTGAGCGCAGATTTCATCCATAGCGTGTGCGCCTGCCAAGAACTCTTTAAATTGATGTGTACCTATAGCCAACATCAAAGAAAATCCTATAGCAGACCATATGGAAAAACGTCCACCCACCCAGTGATTGATTTTCAGAATATGTTTTTTCTTAAATCCTTGCTGCAATGCTTTTTCTTCATTCGCAGTAATGGCAATACACTGATTGGCAATAAAATGAGAATCTGCATCGAGTGCGGAACACAAATTAGAAAAATTAGTGAGCGTTTCATCGGTGGTAAAAGATTTAGAAGATACAATGAATAAACTGTGTTTTACATCAATTTTTTTTAGAGTATCTTGTAATTCCCACGGATCTAGATTGGCAATGAAGTGAAACGATAAGTCATTTATCTTATGGTTTTCTAGCGCTTTAATTAAGAACCTAGGTCCATAATCAGAGCCGCCAATACCCATATGAACAATATAACGAATCGGGTGCTCACTGCCTTCCCAAGGTTGATGTTGATGAATTATTTCTGTTAAAGATTGCATTTTTTGTATAGAATCTGCGACAGAATCTCTCACGGTCTCTGAGTAATAATGTGGGTTGCGCAATGCTGTGTGCAATGCTTGTCGTTGTTCAGAAATATTGACTTCCTTGCCCTGTATCATCGCTTTAAAAAATTCCATCACTCCTTGTGATTGACACAAACTGGATAAAAGAGTCAATACTTCATTGGTTATATAATTGTGACTGAGATCGCAACTAATTCCTGCTGCTTCTAAATGCAATGTATACATGGGTAGGTGAAGTTTTAACTTTTGTGCCTGTTCTTTTAGCAGAGGCCATTGTGGCGTTTTAGATAAAAGTCTCCTGGAAAACATTAAATAATTCCTTTATTATATGCTGCAATATAAAAATCTATTGTTTTTCTAAGGCCAACCATGGGATCGGTAGTAGGCTGCCAATTTAAGGTTTGACGAATCTTTTTGTTATCAATAGCATAACGAAAATCATGGCCAGGGCGATCAGTGACAAATTGAATGAGATTTGCATGAGGGCTTTTTTCTGGGTAATATTCGTCCATGATATGACAGATTATTTTAATTAAAGTGAGGTTGTTAACTTCATAACCGCCACCGATGTTGTATACCTCGCCGACTATGCCTTTTTCTAAAATAAGACAAATGGCTTGACAATGATCTTCAACATAAAGCCAGTCACGATAATTCAATCCATTACCATAAACAGGAATGGCTTTAGACTCTAAGCAATGATAAATAACGGTAGGGACCAATTTTTCTGCATGTTGGTGTGGTCCATAATTATTAGAACAGTTAGAGATGGTGACAGGCAAACTGAATGTTTTACCATAAGCACGTACAGCATGATCCGAAGCAGCTTTAGAAGCTGAGTAAGGAGAGTTGGGTTTATAAGGTGTTTCTTCAGTAAATGGAAGATCATTTTGATTGAGAGAGCCATATACTTCATCTGTGGAAATATGATGAAAGCGGCATTGTTCTGCAGACCATTTTTGTTCATCTATCCAATATTCTTTAGCCATTTGCAATAAAGTAACCGTACCCATGACATTGGTTTCAAAAAAAATGGCTGGAGTAGCAATTGAATTATCAACATGCGATTCGGCCGCAAAATGCACAATGGTATCGATAGTGTGTTTTCTAAGTATTTCAGCAACTTTTTCCCCATTGTTAATATCAGCCTGAATAAAAGTATGTCGCGGGTGATTTTGTACAGAGGTCAAATTAGCTAAGTTGCTTGCGTAGGTTAATTTGTCATAACTGTATACATTTACAGCATTATTTTTTACTAGTAATTCATTAACGAAGTGACTACCAATAAACCCAGCAGCTCCCGTGATTAATACATTTTGTATTTTTCGCATGATAAGTGAGTTCCTCATTAAATCTTCTTGAAAACAAAGATTCTCATTGTATTGTATGAAATCAATGCAGCAATAATCGTTGTTAGAATTTGGGCTAAATAGGGATTCGCTTTTAGTAAAGAGACAAATCCGTGTAACAATGTTAAATTTATTCCTAATAAAAACACATAAAAAGTAACATAACGTATTATCAAAATATAATTATTGTGCTTAACTGAAAAAACTATAAATTTATTCATGAAATAGCTCAAGACTACCCCTAATAAGAAAGAAACTGTACTGGCGATTAAGTAGTTACAATTAAAATAAATTAATGTCGCATAAATTGAATAAGCCACTAAATTATAGCTAGCTGCGACAAAACCGAATTTGATGAATTGCTGGTAGCGCCAAATCAATTTCATAACCCGTGTTTTTCATCCAGTACGTATAAAGGGCGTTTACGGCTCTCATCAAAGTTTCGCCATAAATATTCACCAATGATACCCAATGTCAGCATCTGAACGCCTGAAGTAAACATCATAGCGACCATTAAAGAAGACCAACCGGCATTAGCGCCAAAAGCGATTTTTTGAAAAATGACATAAGTTGCGTAAATTAAACTAAAAATGCAATCCAATAGACCCACTAAAGAAATAATACGAATGGGAACATAAGAAAACGCCAATAATGAATCTAATGCCAATTTAAATTTTTTGGCGAAGGTCCAACTGGATTTGCCAATTTTTCTAGATTCACGTGTGTACGCCACTTCAGCGCGTTGAAAGCCCAGCCATAATACTTGCGCAAAGAGCGAAGTGTTTTTTTCTTCTATTTTTGTTAAAACATCAATGACTTGTTTATCCGCTAAAAAACAATCGAACCCACCCAAAGGCATGTCCGTGATAGCATATTTTTTCATGAGTTTATAGTAAGTGGAAGCAAATAATTTTTGATAAAACGATTCCTGGCGTTCTTGACGTACAGCCAAAACAACTTTATTACCTTCGAGATATTTTTTAAATAATTTCAAAATTAAGACAGGGGGATCTTGTAAGTCGGCGGATATCACGACCGCACAATCCCCACTGATATGTTCAAGCCCCGCGTATATAGCAGTATGTTGCCCAAAATTACGAGATAATTTAATGACTTTTACTTGGGGATTGAGCGCTCTTAATTTTAAGGCTTCTTGATAAGAATTGTCTTTGGAGCCATCATCCACCAAAATTAGCTCATAATCTGCTAAGTGTGGAAATACGTCTGATGCCAATTTTGCATACGTAACAGGCAGATTTTTTTCGTTAAAATACAGTGGGATTACAATAGACAATTTTTTAGACATATTTTCTTGCCTGGGTAGTATAAATATGGGCAAGATTTTATCAAAGCAAGACCTTTATTGTCAATATCTTTAGCTTTAAGATTTAATCAGGGGAAGGCTAAATCTTGTTCTAAAAGATTTTAGCGGGAGTAGTGAATTCCCTTCAATATCATGCAAATTGGTTATCATTAATAATCCAGAAGCACAAACTATTACCGGATACCCATTATAGCAAAAAATAACTTTGCCTATATTGTTTTTTCTATTTTCTATCTGCACGTCAGGATAAAGCTGTGCATCTAGTATGGTTACAAGTTTGTTACTGACAATTGTTTTTGCTCCGTCATATGGAGGACCAACAGCGTCTATAAAACGCTTAATTTCTTCTGATGATTGTTCCCAGTTGATTAAATAATCAGATTCATCTCGCCATAGACTATAACTTGCCTGAGCTTCATTTTGCTGAATAGATATAAGACGATCATTTGATATTAAATTTAACACTTCGAGTATACATTCAGAATATAAAACTGAAATTTTGTCTATTGCATTTTGAATTTTAATTGGATAAAGTATTTTTATTTTTTTTTGGCAAATAATAGGTCCTTTATCATATTCTTCGTGAGCAAATAGGGCTGTTACCCCAATAAAATTTTCACCGTTAATAAGCGAATTAACTAAAGGTGCAAAGCCTCTATATTTAGGGAGCATTGAATCGTGTAATACAATTAGATTTTTATTGTTTTTTAGAAGCCATTTCCATCCTATTGCAAACAAATAAACTCCTTCAGAAATCTGAAATTCAGAATTTCGTTCAACACATTTGATGTTGTTTTTTTTGCAGAAATTTATTATTTCATTGGAATAATCATTTTTTATATGGGTGTCTTTTGCAAATACAACCAGCTCAAAAATTGGAGAAGAAAATTGTTGATGAATACTATTTAAAACAGTATAACCTTTTTGTCCAAGAATAAATAATATTATTTTCAATTGATTTTTCATTTTCGTTTAACAGGCTCTCTTTTTATGAAGATATTGACAATTATAATATACATATTGTTCAAAATTAAGATGCTACTACTATACTAGAAATTTAAAATGTTTGTTATGGAAGGCTAGCAGTGTTTTTTTGTTCATTTTTAAGCTATAATATCTTCTAAATTAATTATAAGGTCAAAATTTGAACAATATTCCCCGCCACATCTTCCGCCACTACGATATCCGTGGGATTGCCGGTGTTGAACTGACGACAGACGCTGTTTACCAGATCGCACGCGCTTTTGGTGCAATGTTGCAGATTCAAAAAGAAGAAACAGTTATTACGGCTTGCGATGCGCGCTTAAGTGCAGAGATCTTGTATCCTGCTTTAAAAAAAGGCTTGCTAGACAGTGGTTTAGAGGTAATCGATATTGGCGCCGTGCCGACGCCAGTTTTGTATTTTGCAACGGCCACCAGTCCGTGCGCCAATGGCGTGATGTTAACGGCCAGCCATAATCCCAAAGAATACAATGGCTTAAAGATGTTGTTGCAGGGAAAAAACTTAACGACAGCTGAGCTGCAAGGCTTGGCTGAAGTCGTGAATACCACTTCTTTCCGTCCTTTAGCTTCAGGTCAACTGCGACAAGCGGATTTTCTATCCCCTTACATCGATACCATCGTACAACAATGTTCTTTGGTACAGCCGCTTAAAATTGTCATCGATTGTGCCAATGCTATTCCCGCGGTAGTGGCACCCACTTTATTTAAGCGTTTGGGCTGTGAAGTCATTGAATTGCACACAGAATTAGACGGTACTTTTCCCAATCATGCGCCGGATCCCACGCAACCGAATAATTTAAAAGATTTGATCACGGTTGTAAAAGCGCACCAAGCGGATCTCGGATTGGCCTTTGATGGCGATGGTGATCGCGTAGGCGTGGTCACTGCCGAAGGTGAGGTGATATTTGCCGATCGCTTATTGATGCTATTAGCCCAAGATGTTTTATCGCGGCATCCAGGCGCGACGATTGTTTATGACGTTAAATGCTCCCATCTGTTGAAGCAAGTCATTCAAGCTTCAAATGGCAGACCCTTGATGGGAAAAACAGGCCATTCGCTGGTTAAGGCTTTGATGCGACAAGAAAAAGCTTTGTTGGCGGGGGAAATGAGTGGCCATATTTTCTTTAAAGAAAATTGGTATGGCTTTGATGATGGTTTGTATACAGCAGCACGCTTATTGACTTTATTGTCGCATGCTTCGGACGTTAGTGCCGTGTTTGCAGCGCTACCTCGTTGGTTTTCCACGCCTGAATTGGCTATTCCTGTGGCCGAAGATCATAAAGCCCCCTTAATGCAGGCTTTGATAACGCGTTTAACAACCGAATCAGGTGAAGTGTGTTTACTCGATGGCATTCGCATTGATTTCCAAGATGCTTGGGGATTGATACGACCGTCCAATACCACACCGAGTTTGGTTTTACGCTTTGAAGGCGGAAGTGAAGAAAGTTTAATACGCGTCCAAACCTTATTTAAAAATCATTTATCTGCAATAGAACCGGGATTGGTCCTGCCGTTTTAAAAATATTTTCTCGATGGGCGCCTCGCGAGGCGCGCGTGAAAAAAATACGCCGATCTTGGCGTTAAATCTTGCATCTACTATTATCTTTTGATAAAATCAATTCCCCCCTGCCAATAAGAGCGCTATTCATATGGCCCAGACAAGCTTCCCGACCACCACTTTTCGCTTTATTTTTCATTTTGCTAAAGCGCAAAAGTTAAAATTTAGCTTGTTTGCTTTAACAGGAATGGCTTGGGCTGTCAACGATTCCCTATTTCCTTATTTTTTAAAGCAAATTGTCAATACTTTAGCAGGATATCAGGGAATTCCGTCGAATGTTTTCGCCGCCGTTCGAGGCACTTTGATTTTATTGGTAGCCTTTTGGTTGGTGATGGAACTTTTGCAGCGCGCTCAAGGCATTTTGCAAATTTACACTTATCCGAAATTTAGAGCCCAAATTCGAGGATCTGTGTTGGAACACGTGAAGACTCTGTCGCAAGAATATTTTGCCAATCATTTTGCCGGAAACATTTCTAAGAAATTATCGGATTTGCCGAACAGTTGTCAAACCATTACGGAAATGGTGTGTTTTCAATTCATTACGGTGGCTGCGGGTATCGTGATGGTATTGACGATGATGTGGAAAATCAATCCGCTTTTTGCATTTATTTTATTAGGATGGCTCAGCTCGCACATTGGGATTACCATCTTATTTTTAAAACGGACTAATCACTTGTGGGAAATGCATGCAGATGCGGTATCGGTCTTAAATGGAAAAATTGTCGATGTGTTAACGAATATGAGTACCGTGCGTTTGTTTTCTCGCCATCATTATGAAACCGATTATGTAGGGATTGTGCAAAATCAAGAAATGAAAAAATCTCGAGATGCAATGTGGTTGATGGAATTAACGCGCGTGGGTTTGGGTATCAGCGGTTTGTTGTTGATATTCGGTATGGTGTTCACCTTATTATATGGTTATAGCCATGGTTGGGTGAGTCTAGGCGATTTTACCCAAGTTGGAATGCAAACATTTTGGCTTTTAGGATGGATTTGGTTTATCAGCTATCAGTTGATGCAGTTTGCGCGTGAAAGCGGGACCATTCGGGACGCTTTGAAATTAGTCGCGGTGAAGCCTGATATTAGCGATGAAAAGGGTGCAAAAGCTTTGATAGTAAAAGAAGGCAGCATTGATTTTCGAAACGTGGGTTTTGCTTATCAAAAAAATAGAGCGGTCTTTCAAGATTTTAATGTGCATATCCGCCCGGGAGAAAAAGTAGGGTTGGTGGGCTTCTCAGGGTCGGGTAAATCGACCTTCGTGAATTTAATTTTACGTTATTACGATCTACAGCAAGGTCAAATTTGCATTGACGATCAAAATATCGCTGAAATCACCCAAGATTCTTTGCGCAACAACATCGCCACAATTCCGCAAGATCCGAGTTTGTTTCACCGTACTTTAATGGAAAATATACGGTATGGTCGTTTGGAAGCAAGCGATGAAGAAGTGATGCAAGCTGCCAAAATGGCACACTGCGATGAATTTATCCAGCATTTAGATGAAGGGTATGAAGCTTTGGTCGGTGAACGCGGCATTAAACTGTCCGGTGGGCAACGTCAACGTATCGCGATTGCCAGAGCGATATTAAAAGACGCACCTATTTTAATTTTGGATGAAGCCACTTCAGCCTTAGATTCAGTCACCGAAAAATTAATTCAAGACAGTTTGAAACAATTGATGCAGCATAAAACCACGCTGGTCATCGCGCACCGATTGTCTACTTTAAATGGTATGGATCGCATATTAGTGTTTCATCATGGCCGTATTATTGAAGAAGGCTCGCAAGCAGAATTGCTAGAAAAAAACGGCCATTTTGCTCATTTGTGGAAAATGCAAAGCAATGGCTTTTTGCCGGAAGAAGAAGGCGCTTAATTTAAGCGCCTTCACACACACCATTAAACGATATCCACCGTCGCTTGTAGTGAATACAAATTTGCCGAGGCATCGACAGAACCCACAGAAGCACTTAAGTGAGGCACACTTGGATCGGAAGGTTGGTTGATCTTCGCGTCTTGAAACCAAATGTGCATGTACCCTGCATCTAATTTCAGGTATTGATTGATCCGGTAACCAGCCCCCAAAGCGCCTTCCCAACGATTACTGTCGGGTAAACGAATGGTGCGATCCGTATTATTCACAGGAGATTGATCGAAAGCGCCGCCGATTCTGAAAGTGAGTTCATTATTAAATTTATACTCTGAACCCAAAGCATAGCGCCAAGTATTTCTGAAATTTTCAGGGTAAGTGATATCCACCGCTTGATTGGGTTGAATTAATTGTGAGCTTCTCGTATTAATGAAAGCAACGTCTTTCAATGTTAAGTTTTGAACACTGTTCCACTGAGTGTAATACAAGGAGGTCATCAGAGCCCATTGCGCAGTTAACTCTTGATAAAAACTCAAGGTCGTCATTGCAGGCACCTTGACTTTAGCGGAAGTGTCCGTTTTGAAAGTGGGGTAAGAACCCGTGGTTGTATTGGAACCCAAAACTGTCGTAGTCGTTCGTGCTCCCTCGCCGCCAGTGTATTTGCTGGTACCGCTTAAATCGTATTGCACGGCGGAACGATAACTCAATCCCAAGCGTGAGCCCGGGCTGAATTGATACAAGCCGCCGATATCCCAACCCCAGCCCCAATCGTCTGCATTATTTCGAATAGCACTGTCTGAGTACTGTTGGGTAACGGTCACAGGGCCGATTAAAGGACTCTTTCCTTGTGCTATCACAGTCGGGTTGGGCATGAGATTAGAGTGACTATTAAGGGTAGCACTCATTTGTTGTGCGTCGATACCCGCACCGACAGAGAATTGCTCGCTAAATTTAAAAGCGATATTCGGGTTGATATTGATGGTTTGGATCTTAGAATTCGTGGCTTGATAGCGCAAAGGCGTGTCGCTATCATAATAAGTAGCCAAACCGAAAGGCGCAGTTAAACTGATACCGCCATACCATCTATCATTAAAAGGCATCGCATAATGAAATTCGGGCACAATGTTATTCGTACCACCATTCTCGCTGGTCCGTGTTAATTGACAAGCATTAATAGGAATTATTCCAAAAGGACTGGTAGCGAAGCCACCTTCAATACCCCCACAAGCGGAACCGCTAAAGTCCGCATTGGCGCTGATCACTGTTGCGCCAAGTACAAATTCTGGGTTTTTAAGATTCACCAAACCGGCTGGGTTGCTGAAGTTGGTCGTGGCATCTTCGGCATAAGCCGCACCGCCTGCACCGGCTAAACTAACTTCAGTAGTACTGTATTCATTGGCCAGCTGAAAACCACTGGCAAAAGCTTGGCCATAGAGTGCACCTAACAATAAAGTGGTACGGCGCAACGCAGGTAATGAAATGAAGCGATTTAAATGAATCATCGGGACATACTCCTTATTTTATCCGAATTTAACTCTAACGATGTGTTAGGTCTTTGTCAATAGATTCTGGTTATTTGCGCCGATCTCTGAACAACAGTATAATTCAAGCAATCTTTTCAAAAACAGAGCATAAAATGGACAAAATTAGAATTTACTTTTTATCCAGTCTATTGGTATTCGGCATGGGGCTAAGTGTATCGCCCAGAATAGAGGCTGCAGATTCTTTAGATACCGTGGTTGCCGTGGTGGGCGACGATGTGATTACGCAAAGTGAATTAGACAAAGAAGTCAGTTACATCAAAACACAATTAAAACACAACCATACGCCTTTGCCGACCAATGCGGAACTTCAACATCAAGTCTTAGAAAGAATGATAGACCAAAAATTAGAGTTGCAAATGGCGGCTAAATTAAATATCAATATAGATGATGCCACCGTCGATAAAGCGATTCAAACAATTACAGCTAAAAATCAAATGAATATAGATTCTTTAAGACAAGCACTACGATTAGATCACATCAATTATGATTTTTACAGGAATCAGGTGCGAGAGCAATTGGCGGTACAACAATTGTTACAACGTGAAGTGGCGCCGCGCATTTACATCAGCAAACAAGATGTAGACAATATTTTGAATTCCAAAGGCTATCAACAAGCGCACGAAGCGGTGCAATACAATATCGAAGATATTTTGATTGCATTGCCCGATGAGCCATCTTCTGAACAATTGGCTGCGGCGAATAAAAAAGCGCAAGACATCGTTAAAAAATTAAAAGCGGGCGCTAATTTCCAACAATTAGCCGTTGCGCAATCGAATGGTGAAGAAGCCTTACAAGGCGGGGCTTTAGGCTGGCGTACGCCCGAAGAATTGCCGCAAGTGTTTGTCGATGCTGTTCGAGGGTTAAGCCCGGGCGATGTGAGCGCGCCTTTGCGTGCTGGAAATGGCATTCACGTGTTGCGTTTAGCTGGTGTGAAAAACAATGAACAAAAACACATCATTCAAGAAACCAATGTGCGTCATATTCTTATCAAAACCGATGCCATTAAAAGCGATGAAACAGTTCGTAAAGAATTGTTGGATTTGAAAAAGCAAATCGACAGCGGCGTGAGTTTCGAACAATTGGCAGAAAAATATTCTCAGGATCCTGGCAGTTCGGTTAAAGGTGGAAATTTGGGGTGGGTAAAACCCGGAGAATTGGTGCCGCCTTTTGAAAAAGCCATGAATGCTTTGGCGGTCGATCAAATCAGCGAACCCGTTAAGAGTGAATACGGTTGGCATTTAATTCAAGTCATGGGACGTCGTGACAAAGACGACACACAGGAATACAAACAAATGCAGGTAAAACGCATGTTGTTCGAAAGTAAAATGAATGAAAAAACACAAGATTGGATCAGACGTATGCGACAATCTACCTATATTAAAATTTATTTGCCAACAAACGATCCCAAAGACGCATCAAAAACTTTTGAGGGCAATGCGCAAAATGATGAGGAAAGCGATTCTTAAGTGAAAACTTTTATCCCAGCTAAAAAACGGTTCGGACAAAATTTTTTAAAAGACAATCGCGTGGTTTCTGCTATTCTAAATGCGTTTTCCGCGAAAGCAGGACAAAGAGTGGTAGAAATCGGTCCTGGGCGCGGCGCTTTGACGCAAGCACTCTTAAACAGCGGCGCTACGGTCGATGTGGTAGAAATCGACAATGACTTGGTGGCCGAATTGCAAGCGCGTTATCCAGCGCTGCAAGGGCATTTGCACCATCAAGATGCTTTGTCTTTTTCTCTAACCCAACTGCATTTAGACCAAGAAAAAGTGCGCATTATCGGGAATCTGCCCTACAATATTTCAACGCCTTTGTTGTTTCATCTTTTAACGCAAAAAGAGTGTATCCAAGATATGGTATTCATGTTGCAACAAGAAGTGGTGGATCGCTTAGCCGCTCAACCTGGTTGCAAAGCTTATGGCCGTTTAAGCATCATGATGCAATTGCATTGTCAGGTACAAGCTTTATTTAGTGTGCCACCGCAAGCTTTTAGCCCTCAACCCAAAGTGATGTCGAAGATCGTGCATTTAGTCCCTTATGAGAAGCCTTTGTTTGTGCTTGAATCGATGACGACGCTGGAAAATATATTACGTGATGCGTTCAATCAACGCAGAAAAACACTGCAAAATAGTTTAAAAGCTTATTTTACAGCGGAAGCATTGACGGCTGTAGACATCGATCCACACGGTCGCGCTGAGCAATTGAGTGTGGCCCAGTGGGTGCGGTTGGCGAATGAATTATTCAAATAAATGCTTAAAATCATATTGCCAGGGCAAAATGCTCCATTCTTTGAACTTTAGTTTTTCATCGCCAGCATACACGATGTGGCCGCATTCGTGTGGTAGTTCGCTGATGGCGTGCCATTGTTGTAATCCTTTAACGAGGTCTTTGGTTAAGGTCATCGTGGATTTCATTTCAAAAGCCAATAATTTACCGCCGTAATCTACTAATAAATCCACTTCATGACCACTGTGATCGCGCCAATAATAAATAGGCGCGGTTTTACCTTTGGCGAAAAAAGCTTTGACGATTTCTGAAATGATAAAGCCTTCGAAAATGGCACCTCGGCTGCTGTGAATCAGCAATTGTTCCGGCGATTGTAAACCCAATAATCTGCAAACAATGCCCGAATCGTAGAAATAAAGCTTGGGCGTTTTGACCAATCTTTTCTTAAAATTATTGAAATAAGGACGTAATTTAAAAACAATATAACTGGCTTCCAATATATTGAGCCATGTATTAGCCGTTGTTTGTGATATGCCGCAAGCTTGTGCAAGTGTTGTTAAATTTAATTGTTGTCCGTGCTGACCCGCACACAAACGTAAAAACAATTGAAATTGTGAAAGGTCTTTAATGTAAATAATATCGCGTACATCGCGTTCCAAATAAGTACGAACATACGCATTGAACCATAAATCGGTGTCCAAATTTTCTTGGTAAGGTCTAGGGTAACTGCCATGGAATAAGTATTGCCATAAAGAAACCGATTTAAAGGGTTTAAATTCTTGATAGCTAAGCGGCAGCAATTCTAAAATAGCGACACGACCTGCCAGTGTTTGGCTAATGTGTTGCGACAATAAAAAATTTTGTGACCCAGACAAAATAAAATGCCCCGCTTTTTTTTGAGTGTCGGCATATTCTTGAATGTAAGAAAATAAGGGGGGAAAACGTTGGGCTTCATCGATGATCCAAGGTTTAGAGGTTTGGGTTAAAAAACCACGAGGGTCATCTTGTATTTGTAATAGTTTGTCAGGCGATTCAAGCGATACATAATGATAATCCGGAAAAGTAGATTGCAGCAAAGTGGTTTTGCCGCTTTGTCTGGGTCCGGTTAAGGCGGTGACAGGAAAGGACTGTACCGCTTTTTTCAATGTGGGTGTGAGAAGTCGATTAAACATAGTGGATTTTAGTATACACTAAAATCCTGTAAAATTCAAAGTACAACCTTGGATTTTACAGGATTTTAGATTGAAATTGTAAACTAGCCATCCAGAGCAGAAAAGTGCTTATAAAATAAACTAAATAGCGGGAAAAAGTCAATTTTAAAGCATTCTAAATCGCCCACACATAGCCGAACGATGGTTTCTCTCTTAATTGTACACAAAGTTATCCACAGGCTGGCTGGCTACCAAAAAAGAAATTAAAAGACAAGCCCTTTTTAAAGATTTTATATAAAATTTTTTATATAGTTGATTTATAAGGATTTTTTAATAAAATTGAGCGAAGAGAGGACAATCTGTACTTATTTTAATTAATCTATCGGACGATATGTGAAAACTTAACCACAAAGTTATCCACAGAAAAAATATAAGATGCGGTAACACACACATTTTTGATAAACTAAGTCAACAGGCCCTAAATATCATCCTAACAGGCCCCTATTTAAATGAATGAATTAGAAGTTTATCCGCTTATCGCCAAAGTCGCTTTAGACCTTCCTTTGCGCGTTTTATTCGATTATACCTTGAATGCAGAAGGTCCTATGCCGCAGCAAGGGATGCGTGTACGTGTGCCTTTTGGTGAGCAAACCAAAGTAGGGGTGATCGCGGCTTGCGCCACAGAATCCGGAGTGCCAGTCCATAAACTAAAGCGTGTTACGGCTATTTTAGACAATAAACCCTGTGTTTCAGAAGCGATTTTGCGTTTGTGTCAATGGGCAGCAGAGTATTATCACGCTTCTTTGGGCATGGTTCTCGCGGGGGCTTTGCCCAAACGGCTGCGCTTAGGCGAAGCAATGCCTGAAATAACAGCCCCGATCTTAAATAACGAAACTGATTTTTTACGAACAGCGGGTCATGATTTAAATACAGAGCAAAAAAATGCTGTAGACAATATTGTTGCAAGTCTAGGACAATTCAAAACTTTTGTTTTGGATGGCATCACAGGCAGTGGTAAAACGGAAGTGTACTTACAAGCCATTGCTTGCGCTTTGCAACAAAGCTTGCAAGTGTTGGTCTTGGTGCCGGAAATTGGGTTAACACCGCAAATGATCGCACGTTTCACGGATCGGTTTAGCGTGCCTATTGCGTTAATGCATTCTAAGTTGACGGAGAAGCAACGTTTAAACCATTGGTTATCGGCTGCGAGTGGCGAAGCACGCATTGTCATTGGCACGCGCTCCAGTGTGTGGGCGCTTATGCCGCAATTGGGATTGATCATTGTAGACGAAGCACACGATGCTTCTTATAAACAACAAGATGGCGTGCAATATTCCGCGCGCGATGTGGCTGTACAAAGAGCCTATCAAAGTGACATTCCAGTGGTGTTGGGATCAGCCACGCACAGTTTAGAAACTTTATACAATGTCATTCAAAATCGTTTTTCTCCTTTGGTTTTACGTGAACGCGCTGGTACTGCACGTTTGGGACAATTTAAAGTCTTAGACATACGCAATGAACGCGTAGAAGAAGGCATTTCAAGGCGCTTACTTCAGGAAATTGCAATTCGTGTTCAAAGAGGTGAGCAAACTTTATTATTTTTGAATAGGCGGGGGTTTTCGCCTATTTTAATTTGTCATCATTGTGGTTGGGTGGTTCCTTGTTCGCATTGCGACAGTTATATGACGCTGCATTTATCGCCGGAACGTTTGCATTGCCATCATTGCGATAGGGTGCGTAAAAAACCGAGAGAATGTTTGAACTGCCGAAGCGATGTGTTGATGCCAGTGGGTTTAGGCACTGAACGCATCGAATCGGTGTTAAGCAAAGCTTTTCCGAATACAGAGGTGTTACGCATAGACAGAGACACAACACGAAAAAAAGGCAGTTTAGAAATTTATTTGAAAGCGATAGAAGACACACAACATTTAATTTTGGTCGGTACACAAATGTTGGCGAAAGGACATCATTTTCCCAATGTGACTTTGGTTGGAATTATAGACGCAGACAGTGGTTTGTTCAGTTCTGAATTTAGAGCCACTGAACATTTGGCACAATTGATTGTGCAAGTAGCGGGTAGAGCGGGGCGCGCGGAAAAACCCGGTGAAATTTGGATCCAAACTCGGCATCCAGAGCATCCTTTATTCAACATTTTATTGGAAAAAGGATACCATGCTTTTGCAAACCATATATTAGAAGAGCGTCAAGCAGCGCAATTGGCGCCTTACAGTTATATGGCAATTATTAGAGTAAGAGGACGAAAGCCAGAAATGTTAAAAGCCGTCTTGACAGGAGCGAAGAAAAGTATGGCAACTGCTTTAAGTGCTACCGTCCATTGTTTAGGACCTGCACCTTCACCGATGGAAAAACGCGATAAAACCTATCACTATCAATTGTTATTGTGGTCTTATCAACGTTCGGTCTTGCATCAAGCCTTGAAACAATTAAGCGATTTTTTAAGTACAAACAAACAAGCACGTACTTTGCGTTGGTCTGTGGATGTCGATCCCTACGATACTTTTTGAGACTTTACCCACATCCACATCGGCAATACAATCAATAAGAAAGCACAAGACACACCGGCATAAGCCAAAGCCCTGATGAACAACCACGGTGCTAACATTGCGATGGCAGTTGGCGGAACATAAGTTAATAACATTAAAAACATTTTAGGGCGAATGGTTCTAGGGATTTTTAAAGCCCCCGATAAAAAGTCCAATAGGGAAATCGAAACGCCTAAAAATGCGGTAAACGTGCAAATAGCGCCGAATAACCAAGCAAAACTGTGTAAAATAGCACTATTAGTGACGCTTTCCAATTGTTGCAATAAAGTAGCCGTGGTGTCTTGACTGTGCATCAAGGTGCTTAATTGTCCTCGATTCAATGCGCCATGCACACTCGCAATCCAAATCAAATACAAACTCAAGGGAATTAATCCGCCTAATAATACAATCCGAATAAGTCGCTTTTTGTCGAAATGCAAATACTCGCCGATGGCCGGTAAAATCATGCCATAACCGAAAGACGTGATCATCACTAAAAAACCATCGAAGGTGTAAGCATTTTGACCGAGGCGCAGATTTTCCCAGCGATCGCTGGGCATAATGCTCGCTATCAATAAAAAACAAGTGACAATTTTGATCAGCATAAACACGCGATTTAATTTATCGGCAGCGGCAATGCCTTGATAAACTACACTGCTTAAGAGCAAGGCGGTGAGCAGTAATGCCAGCGGTTTTGGAATGACGAGATGTAAGCGTGCGAGCAGCGCGTGCACGACGTCACCTGTCGCCACCGTGTAAGCACACAATAAACTGTATAGTAATAACAGTGAAAATAATAAGGTAACAAAAGAAATAAGGCGCCCGGTGGTTTTGCGTGCGAGTGGCATGATGCCGATGTGATCGCGATACTGCATTTGAACGAAGACAATGGCCAAAGCACCTAAGGTCATTAAGGCCCAAGCCAGCAACAAGTACAAAGTGATGGCGATAAAATTTAATTCGCCCGTGACTGCCGGCAAAGCCAACATCCCGCCACCAATGGAAGTGCCGAGAATGAGGAGAAGAGAGCCTAATTCTTTGAATAGCATAGAATATCCTTTCATTTTTTATACAACTGGCGTGTACACTCAAACTAGTGCATAATAGAACTTATCATATCATATTTAAAATTCATGTGGTAAGTCATGACAATTTGCGATTTTCACAAAACACTCTTTATTAAAAGTGCCGCCGAATGGGAGCATTTACCCAATAATCCCATTATAGAAATTGCCTTTGCAGGTCGCTCGAATGCGGGAAAATCCAGCGCAATTAACACCATCACTGGGTTAAGCAAATTGGCAAAAACCAGTAAAATGCCAGGCCGCACACAATTGATCAATTATTTTAAATTGCATGAAAGCTTGTATTTGGTCGATTTGCCCGGTTATGGGTATGCTAAAGTACCGGAAGCGGTGCGTGAACGCGTGCAACGCATGTTGGGGCGTTATATTTTAGAGCGTGCTGCCTTGTACGGATTGGTCGTGGTGATGGACAGTCGACATCCTTTAAAAGAAAACGATCGCATCGTCATCGATTGGGCTTTGGAGCGAGACATCGCTGTACATTTGTTACTAACCAAAGCGGATAAATTAAGCCATCAACAAGCCCAAGAAACCAAACGTGCCGTGGAAAAAACGTTTGTGGAACATCGCGATCAAATCAGCGTTCAATTGTTTTCATCGCTTAAAAAACAAGGTGTAGAAGAAGCGCGTGCGTGGATCGCTCAGTGGATAAAGGAGCCCTAAGCCATGTCAAATAAGCCTACCGATCCACAACATCCGTTCATTTTAGTCGATGGTTCTTCCTATTTATATCGAGCTTTTCATGCGCTGCCACCTTTAGTGAACAGCAGCGGGCAACCGACGGGTGCAGCTTATGGTGTGATTAACATGCTGCGCAAATTATTGAAAGAATATACGCCGGAATATGCCGTCGTGGTGTTTGACGCTAAAGGAAAAACGTTCAGAAGTGACTTGTATCCAGAATACAAAGCACACAGACCGCCGATGCCGAACGATTTAATCTGCCAAATTGAACCCTTGCACGCTTTAATCAAAGCGCTGGGCATTCCTTTGTTGATCGTAGAAGGGGTAGAAGCAGACGATGTGATTGGTACTTTGGTGAAAAAAGCCAAAGCCTTGCATTGGCATTGTGTGGTGTCTACCGGTGACAAAGATTTGGCGCAATTGGTCGGAGCAGGTGTGACACTCATCAACACCATGAATAACACGGTACTAGATGAAACCAGCGTGCTTGAAAAATTTGGCGTGAAAGCGACACAAATAGTAGATTATTTGGCTTTGATGGGAGATACCGTAGACAATGTTCCAGGTATTGAAGGGGTAGGTCCAAAAACCGCCGTTAAATGGTTGCAGCAATATGGCAGTTTGGAATCGATTATTGAAAATGCCGATGAAATCAAAGGCAAAGTTGGCGACAATTTACGCGCAACGCTGGATTATTTGCCTTTGGCCAAACAATTGGTGAGTATTCATTGCGATGTGACATTGCCAGTGACTTTAGACGATTTGCACCTTCAAACACAAAATCAAACCATGCTTGTAGAATGGTTGGAAAAAATGGAATTTAAATCTTGGCTAAAAGATTTAAATCAGAATGAAAAAAAAGAGATTATACCGGCATTGAGCACACAATATGAGTGTGTGTTAACGTGGGCGGATTTAGATCGCTGGTTGGATAAATTAAAACAAAGCACTTTATTCGCCATAGACACTGAAACAGACAATTTAGATGTGATGTTGGCCAATCTGGTTGGCTTGTCTTTTTCCGTATCGCCTTATGAAGCGGCTTATGTTCCTTTAACGCACGATTATTTGGGCGTGCCATCGCAATTAAAACGAGATGAAGTATTGCAAAAAATAAAGCCTTTGTTAGAAGACAAAAGCCTCACCAAAATAGGGCATCACATCAAATACGATATTAATTTATTTTTTCGTTATGGCATCGTGGTTCAAGGGTTTTTAATGGATACTTTACTCGAGGGTTTTGTTTTGTCTGCAGGTGGTAGAAATGACATGGATACTTTGGCCTTAAAGTATTTGGACTACAAAACCATTACCTACGATGAAGTGACTGGCAAAGGCGCTAAGAAATTGACTTTCAATCAAGTGCCTTTGGACAAAGCCACGTCTTATGCTGCTGAAGACGCCGATGTGACTTTGCGATTACACCAATATTTTTATCCGCGGCTACAACAAAATAAAACCTTATTGTCGGTTTACGAAACCATAGAAGCACCCTTGATTCAAGTGATAGCCCGTGTGGAACAAGCGGGAGTTCTAATTGATGGCGAGAAATTACGAAAACAAAGTGCCGATTTTGCAAAACAATTGGTGGAATTAGAAGAAAAAGCATTTCAATTATCAGGCGTTTCTTTTAACATCAATTCGCCCAAACAATTGCAAGAAATATTGTTTGTGAAAATGGGTTTGCCCGTTTTTGAAAAAACGCCTACTGGACAGGCTTCTACCTCGGAATCTGTTTTGCAAGAATTGGCACACGATTATCCTTTGCCCAAAATTATTTTAGAATACCGCAGCATCAGTAAATTAAAATCCACTTACACTGATGCTTTACCTTTGCAAATTAATCCGTACACGGGCCGTGTGCATACTTCTTATCATCAAGCGGGTGCTGCAACGGGCCGTTTGTCTTCGTCCAATCCCAATTTACAAAATATTCCAACGCGCACAGAAGCGGGGCAACAAATCCGACAAGCTTTTATTGCGCCAGAAGGCTGTGTGTTATTAGATGCCGATTATTCGCAAATAGAATTGCGGATTATGGCGCACTTGTCTGCAGATGAAGGCTTGTGTTCGGCTTTTGCTGCGGGTATCGATATTCACCGCGCAACGGCTGCTGAAGTGTTCGGTGTTAAGCCAGATACGGTGACAGCTTTGCAAAGACGTCATGCCAAGGCAATTAATTTTGGTTTGATTTATGGAATGTCTCCTTATGGATTGGCGCGACAATTGGATGTAGACAATACCACCGCCAAAGGTTATATGGACTTGTATTTTGAGCGCTATCCAGGTGTGCTTCGCTACATGGAACGCACGCGTGTATTGGCGCGTGAACAAGGTTATGTGGAAACCATTTGGGGCAGGCGTTTGTATTTGCCGGACCTTCAATCTAAAAATAAAGGCTTACAGCGTGCGGCAGAAAGAGCGGCGATCAATGCGCCGATGCAGGGGAGTGCTGCCGACATTATCAAGCAAGCGATGATTCGCATTGATGAAGCCATTCGCGAACGAAATATTCAAGCTCGGATGATCATGCAAGTGCACGATGAATTGGTTTTAGAAGTACGTAAAGACAATTTAGATTTAGCGAAATCTGCTTTACGCACTGCCATGGAAGGTGTTGCTCAGTTGCGCGTTCCCTTAATCGTCGACATGGGTTATGGCGAGAATTGGGGTGTAGCGCATGGGGGGTGAAAGATTCGTGTCATTGAATAATTTCCGCTACCGTTTTAACTTCAGCCATCGTACTCAAAATTGACAGAGACTTTTCTTGATTTTCTTCATTGTTGCTGGCACAAGCATCTTTAGCGATAGTTACCGCATAATTACGGTCGTGTGCGTCACGTGCAGTGCTTTCTACGGCATAATTGGTAGAGATACCACAGAGAATTAACTGTTCTATCTGATTGACGCTCAAGATAGCTTCAAGAGGGGTACCATAAAACGCATTGATCCGATGTTTTATTAGCACAATATCGCTTTTACGATAATCCAGTTTTGAATCAAAATCGGTGCTTGATTCGCTGAGTTTCAGCCAATGGTTGGGTTTATTGTGTTTAAAAATCGGAGAACGATAGGCCAATTCCACATAAGAATCGCTAAATCCCACTTTAACAAAAACAATCAATTCTTGTTTTTTTCGGGCATCAGCAATCAATTGATTGGCTTTTTCCAAGGTATGGTGTTTTTCTAAAAAACCTTTAAAGTCATCTCGTTGATTAATGCCGTTAATGAAATCAAGAACGATCAATGCGGTCTTTAACATGGAAATCTCCTTTTAAGGTTGGTTTAGTATCAGGTGGCCAAAAAACAAAGTAATCAATACGCCAGCAATAATGATCAGATAGCCTAATATAAATATGCTACAACAGTACCACATTTATGCATCAACAAAAACCAATAGTGTTGATAAGATAGAAAGTTGTTTCAGTGTTTCGGTTAATTGAATGTGTTCTTGAAATGTTGCTAGGGGAACCGATGGATCTTTGGCTGCAGTCATTCTGAGAGAACTCAACTGTGCGGAAAGCAATTGTAATTGTTGCGCAACATTTTTTGAGATACTATGGTCATTGTTGTCAAACAAAGTGCCTATTTTGACTAATAAAAATTTTAATTCCTCCGCAATGCCTTGTAATTCAGGATGGTTAATTTTTCTAGGAAGTTCGAGTTCCAGTAAAAATAATGTATGATAAATCCGTTCAAGTTTTTTGTACTGAAAGTCCTGTGATGCTAGGTTACAATTGCGCCACCAATGCTCGTGACTGATTTCTTGCAGGTTAAGTTTAGCTTGTTCTAAGCTTTCAAACAGGCTTATCCTAGAGTGGATGTTACTAGGGTGTTCTAACATATTGTAGTAATAATGTTTTAGCATTTGCCGTATTTGCTGCATTTTTTTCGGTAGAGAGTCACTCGTGCGATTGGGGAAAATCCAATAAGTCGCGAGCAATGCTAATAAACACCCTAACAAAGTCATTTCCATACGAGTCAGCGCAATTTGCCAATTTCCTGGTACAATCAAGCAAACCAGAGCAACGGAAATAATTGTATTAAATAGCGCATAAAATGTATAGTTAAAAGCTTTAAGATAGACGGTCAAGAACACAATCAAAGGAATTAAGATATCCAAATACAACCAATGAGCACCTGCAACATGGGCCACTAAAATCCCCAAGATCATGCCCACAAATGTTCCACCAATCCGCTGTTTAATTCTACGAAATGATTGACCTGAAGTGGGAAAAATGCAACCTAGAATACTAAAGGCCGCCCAATAGCCATTGTGCAATTGAAAAACTTGGTAAATGACGACTGCAAGGGTGCAGGTAATGCTTAGCCGTAAAGTGTAATGTAAATACAAGCGATCAATACTAAAATTCATACACTATCCTTTTGACGAATGATTTTAGCTTGAGATGCAAGAAATGCTAATAAATCCCAGAGTTGAATGGTATGGTATAGATAATCAGAATAATCTAAAATTGCAGATAAATCTGGGTTTTGTTGCTGACAGGTTTGAATTTGTATGACTTTAATGGCTTCACGATATTGTTTTACAAAAATATTTGTTTCTTGGAAATGCGCTGGTTTATATTGCAATATGTTGATAAGCGCTCTGATTAATTGTTGAGTATGCGTCGGTACAGTGGCTAATTTAGTTTCTTCAAAGCAGATATGTTGCATGGCTTGAGCTTGAATAGATTGCATTTGTTTTTGTAGCAAATACACTTGATGCAGCCCTTTGTGAAACTGGTAATAAGCAGTGCGTGTAAGCTCATCTGTGTGCGTATTCAAATAAGTTTGAAATAAAGTATTTTGCAACGTCAGTAGTGCTTCAGTGTGCGGGGCGTTAAGGTAACAACTTTCCAGGATACGTATGCAACTATTATTTAAACGTTTAATAGGTTTTTCTGGAAAAAACAGTAATGAAGTGATGATACATAGAATCCCAGCGCCCAAAAAAGTCAGTGCCACGTGCCAAGCAAAAAAGTGATTGCCCAGACTACTTCCAAAAGCAACGTATAAAAAAGCCGCCCAAGCGCCGGCATTAAAATAACGGTTGCCAAAAGCAATCGTATAACCACAAACAAAAACCACCACAGGAATTGTCAATAGAAACCATAAGGGATAAGAGCTTAAATAAATGCCAATCCAAGCCAGTGCTGTAAAAATAAGAGTGATACTCCCTGAATAAAGGATTCTTTTACGAGGTATTTCCAAAGTGTCGATTTGAGAAAAAGCCAAGGCCGCAAAAGCAGCCCATCCTAATAAGGTAGGTTGGTGTAACCATTGAAAAATACCGATACTGATCAACACACAAATAGCGGCCAGAATAGCCACTCGCAATATGCGGTATTCTGGATCAATCGTATTGATATACTTAGCTAGATGGAAAAGCTTATCAGGTTCAATCACTGTCATGCTCAACCGAAATGTGCATACGTAGGGCTTATGGTAACACAAAATTGGGAGTGATATCTAAAATAAACAAAGAGATTTTTGTAGAACCTCTTATTTTGGGCCTTCATCGGTTTCTGCCAAATAATTTTGTACTCCAACCACTTCTATATTATCTTCTAAAAAATAATCCACATGTCCGGGATAAATGATGGTAAGTTTATCCAATTTTAGATCTTTTATAATCGTATTCATCGCCGAACTTCGTTTAGGCGATGAAGTGTATTTTACTTCGAAGCCTAGACGTTTACCTTCTTTTAAAATCAGCAAATCCAACTCAGCCTGTTGATGCACGCCCCAAAAATAGCAATCCTCTGCGCTCACACGATTGACACGGATAATTTCCTCTAAAGCAAAACATTCCCAAGAGTGCGCCAGAAGAGGATGCACGAGTAGATCCGAGTAACTGTGTATGTTCAGTAAAGTGTGTAAAATACCACTGTCTCGAATGTAGACCTTAGGCCTTTTGATTTGGCGTTTACCAATATTTTCAAACCACGGCTTTAATTGTCTTACCATAAAAGTGCCTGTTAAAATATCCAGATAATGCATCACGGTTTTATCGCTTAATCCTAAAGAACAAGCAATATCAGAAGCATTGAATATTTTTCCGTGATAATGTGCTAACATCATCCAAAAGCGTCGTAAGTTTTCTGAGGGAATTTTAATACCCAGTCTGGGAATATCGCGTTCCAAAAATGTGAGAATAAACGCTTTACGCCATGCATCGCTGATGGCATCGTCTTTGGCTAAATAAGATTTAGGAAATCCACCGCGAAACCACAAGGGTTCTAATTGTCCTACTTCTGGATAAGAAAAGGGTGTAAGTTCTAAATAACTAATACGGCCGGCCAGTGTTTCCGAAGAAGATTCCGCCAATTCGTGGGAGGCGCTGCCTAAAATTAAAAATTGCTGCGTTAAAGTCGGATCGTCTGCTAACACACGCAAACTTGGAAATAAAGATTTTACATATTGAATTTCATCGATCACAATGAGCCCTGATAATTTGGACAAGGTCAACAAAGGATCGCTTAAACGTTCTAAATCGCGGCTGTTTTCTAAGTCAAAATAATTCTGTGAAGCGATATTTCCTTCTTGAGCGATGTATTGCCGCGCACAGGTCGTCTTTCCACATTGTCGTGGTCCTAATAAGGCCACTACAGGATTGACCTGAAAAGCGAAGTCTATTTGTCGAAGTATGTCGGTACGTTGCATCGCTAATCCACGAAGTTTCGGAGTACATATCCGAATTTTCATATAAAATAGTGGATTTGTCAAGTAATTTGTATGAAATTTCGGACATAGACTACGAAATTTCATAGATTGCCCTGTTTGTAGACGAGTATGCTAAAATATCTCAAATTCATTACTATAGTTATTTATGATGATCAACCCCCTAGCCCTCTACATCCATTTTCCTTGGTGCGTGCAAAAATGCCCTTACTGTGATTTTAATTCACATGCTTTGCGCGATACGTTGCCGGAAACGCAATACATTCAAGCCTTGATAGCCGATTGGGAAGAAGATTGTCAGTACGTAGGCGATAGAGTCATCAACAGTATTTTTTGTGGGGGTGGAACACCCAGTTTATTTTCGGGAGAAAGTTACTATCAATTACTAAACGCTTTGGCTTCACGGGTTGCTTTTTCTGAAGATCTAGAAATTACCTTAGAAGCGAATCCAGGCACTTTAAGCGCGCAGCGGTTGAATGCTTTATACGATGCAGGGATTAATCGTTTATCGATAGGTGCCCAAAGTTTTCAATCAGATAAATTAAAAACTTTGGGGCGTATTCACAATCCAGAGTCTATTTATGAAGCGATGCGATTTGCCAAAGAAGCCGGGTTTCAACGCATTAATTTGGATCTGATGTATGGTTTGCCGCAGCAAAATGTAGAAGATGCACTCTACGATTTAGAACAAGCGTGTACATTAGCACCTTCGCATTTGTCTTGGTATCAACTCACTTTAGAACCAAACACGCCTTTTTATAGAACGCCGCCGCCTTTACCGACTGAAGATGAAATTATTGCCATCGCTGAAGCGGGTGAAGCCTATTTAAAAGAACAAGCTTATGAACGATACGAAATTTCAGCTTTTTGTCGGGACAAAGATCGCTGTAGACACAATGTAAATTATTGGCAATACGGTGATTACATCGGTATCGGTGCGGGTGCGCACGGTAAAATAACCCAAGCAGATGGCAGTATGGTGCGAACGGTCAAGAAAAAGCATCCCAAACACTATTTAGAAGGTGCAGGCTTTATGCAAGAAAAAATAATTGTCACACATAGAGAAGCTTTATTTGAATTTATGTTAAATGCTTTGCGTTTACAAGAACCTATTGCTTGGACTTTATTGGAAGAACGCAGTGGTTGGAAACAAGAAGCGGTTTTCCCTTATTGTGACAAGTTGGTACAAAAGGGACTTATGGAATATAATCAAGATACTTTTTATTTAACGGCTAAAGGTAGAATGTTTACCAATGAAGCCATCAGCGCATTTTTGCCGGAGTCGCTATGAATAGTTTAAGCATTATCGAAAAAATTTTTTATATGGGGCTTCCCATTTTATTTGCCATTACCGTACACGAAGTGTCGCATGGTTGGATGGCTTTGCGCTGTGGTGATCGCACCGCTAAAATGAAGGGGCGATTGACTTTAAACCCCATTAAACATGTCGATATGATAGGCACTGTCTTGTTGCCAGGCGTACTCATTTTGATGCACGCGCCTTTTATTTTTGGTTGGGCTAAACCAGTGCCCGTGGATTGGCGCAATTTACGCAATCCTAGACGTGACATGGCTTTAGTGGCTTTGATGGGGCCTTTATCGAATTTTATCATGGCGCTTCTGTGGGGGTTTTTCCTTAAATATACTTTCGATCCCACTTCTCCCAACGGGTGGATGATCATGGCTCAAACGGGGGTGATGATCAATGTGGTGCTAATGGTCTTGAATTTGTTACCTTTGCCTCCTTTAGATGGTAGTCGAGTAGTGAGTAGTTTATTGAGTCCACGGGCAGCCTATCAATACAATAAATTGGAACGGTATGGTTTCATCATCATTTTAATTTTGTTATTAACCAACACCTTATCGGCGATTTTAACCCCTTTATTGACCCTCATATTACAGGTGATAGGCTGGATATATTCATAGGGCTTGTTGACAAACCGAATGTCAGCAGTTTTAGGGATTTAAAATTTGAACAAAAAGTGGTATAATTGTGCCATCTTTCCAAGCTTCATAAGGAGTTTAACATGCTCACTCGTATTCTCAGTCCCTTAAGGCGTTGGTTGCAATTGCCTTTATGGGGGCAAATCTTGATTGCTTTGGTATTGGGTATTGCGACCGGCTTGGTTGGTGGGCAGGCCATAGAACCGATACAAGTGGTAGGACTCATGTTTATCCATGCCATTCAAATGCTGGTAGTGCCGGTGGTGTTTACCGCCATTGTGTGTGCAGTCATGTCCTTAGATAAATTAACCCAAATGAAACGACTGCTGTTTAAAGCTTTGGGGCTATATGGGGTGAGTATGATTTTTGCGGCAACCATTGGCGTTGTTTGCGCTATCTTGATTGCACCAGGAGAAGGAATGATGTTGGGGTTAACAAAACCTTCTGCTGCATTGATGCAACACGCACCAACCGCTAGTCAAGTTTTAATTGGCTTTATCCCAGTGAGTCCGGTGGCGGCTTTTGTGGAAAACAATGTCATACAGATTTTAGTATTTGCCGTTTTGCTGGGCCTGTCGATCCGTTTAACAGGGGAAGCTGCTGAACCGGTTGCCAATTTATTTCGATCTTTTTCAAAAGTAGTCTTTAAATTTGCGCACATCATCATCAGTCTTTCACCTTATGGGGTATTTGCGTTGATTGCCTATGTATTTGGCCGTTATGGATTGATCGTATTACTTCCTTTAGCTAAATTTGTAGTAACTGTTTATGTGAGTTGTGTTTTACAATTGGTGTTAGTGTACAGTTTGGTCTTGCTGAGCAATGGCATTAGTCCCCTGAAATTTTTCAAAGCCATTGGCCAAGCGATGATTTTGTCTTTTACCACCTCCAGTTCTGCAGCGACCTTACCCGTTACTTTAAAATGTGCTCAAGAAAATCTGAAAATTCCGAAAGATTTAGCGGGGTTTTTATTGCCTTTGGGAACCACTTTTAATTTGAATGGATTATCCATTTATTTGGCTGTGGCAACGGTGTTTGCAGCCAATTTATATGGCATTCATTTGGGGTTTTTGCAGTATTTTACAGTGATCATCACCATTGTTTTTACAGCAATGGGTGCTGCAGCAGTGCCGGGTTCTGCTTTAATTGTGATGGGTGCGGTCATGAGTTCGGTAGGCATTCCTTTGGGTGCACTCCCTTTGATTGCAGGCGTGGATCGTTTAAACGATATGGCGCAAACCAGCACCAATGTGATAGGCGATTTATTTGCAACAACTTTGGTGTCTAAAAGTGAAGGAAAAAAACCTTTTTCTGAGGAAGATCAAGAAACCCATTCACTGTCTTCTTTAGAAAAGGAAATCGCTAACGAATGAATGTTGTGGCCTTAACGCGTTACAAAGTCATGGCACTCGCTTGCTTTATGTGGAGTATTGCCGCGGTATTTTATGGATTAGATTATTTACAACACACGGTGCCCAGTGTGTTGATCGAACCTATTTCCGCCAGCATCGGAATAAATTACATCGATCTGGCCACGGTCATGAGTATTTATTTCCCTATTTATGCTTTGTCGCAGATCCCCGCTGGGTATTTGATAGATAAATATGGTATTAAGCAAACGCTGGGGTGGTCTTGTTTGACGGTGAGTTTGGGATTGTTTTGTATGTTGGTGCCTGTGCTCAGCGCGATTGTGATAGGACGTATTTTAATCGCCATAGGCTCGGCCTTTGCTTTTATCGGTGCTTTAAAAACCATTTCTGTGTGGTTCCCACTGAACTATTTTTCTTTGTTTGTAGGTATTACGCAATCGATTGGTGTTGTGGGAGGATTAACAGGACAAGTCTTCATTAATCACTTGATTGTCATGAGTACTTGGCAGACGGCCTTGTTTAACATTGCTTTATTCGGGGTTTTGTGGGGTATCATTATTTTTTTCTTATTGAAAAATAAACCTACGGTTGCTATTCATTCGCTGAGTCCTTCAGTCACTTTAGAGCAATGTAAAAAGGATAGTACTTTCCTAGGCATCATTCGCGATAAAAATATTTGGTTATTGGCTATTTACGCTGCGATTATGGTTGGCACCGTAATGAATACCTTTGCGGAATTGTACGATGTATTGTTTTTAAAAAAATCTTTGGGGATGACAAGCCAGCAAGCAACTTATATCACGATGTTTATTTTTATCGGTGTTGGAGTAGGAGCGCCCTTGCATGGCATTATTTCAAATCGCTTTTCACAACAAAGTATTTGGATGCGGTGGTGTGCACTCATGACTTTAATCGTTTTCCTTTGTATTCCGATTGCGTCTCTGTTGTCAGCAGGAATGAGCGTGTTGATTTTAATTTATTTTTTATTGGGCTTTTTTGTGTCTTCTATGCTCTTATCTTTTTCCATTGCGCGTTACTGTTACGCTATAGACAGTCACGGCATTATTTTTGCTTTGGTCAATACCATTATTGGTTTTGGAGGGTTTTTATTTCCTTTAGTGTTTGGAAAGGTCGTGAAGCTTTTAATGATGCATCTACAGCTTGAGAATGAATTATTGCTGCCCTTATTTTTATTGGCCATTCCTTTGCTGATTAGTTTGATGATGACTTTTTTTATCCAAGAAGGCAAAAAGCTCTGTCCATAACTCCTCTTTCTCCCCCCTCTTGTTTTTTATTATACGATCCGCTATAGTCGTATTTTTATGGATAAATTCAAGGAGTAAACGATGAAA
Organism: Pseudomonadota bacterium; assembly: GCA_021782495.1. GTDB lineage: Bacteria > Pseudomonadota > Gammaproteobacteria > UBA1113 > UBA1113 > VFKP01. The sequence goes on from JAJXUV010000001.1 coordinate 413,276, forward strand.
AAAATAACGGTTAGAGTGTGTGCGGCTTTGAGTGTGTTAGTCGGGATCAGTGCTTGTAATCCTAATCCCCCTATGTATCACAAAAAAGCTGAAGTCAAAGAACATCGCGGTGCTGATAATCTGCAAGCGCAACGCTGGGATTTTAATTTACCCAATCAGGAAGTGTGGAAGATCGGCTATAAAGTGCAAAATGACACCGTCAATAATTTTATCTGGATCCCTAAAGGCCAAAATATGGGAACCTGGAAACAGAATATTACGGATAAGTTTATCGTAGACAGTGCAGTTCAAGATAAATCGCCAAAAGATTTGATGGAACGCGCGCAACAATCTTCAAAAGCACAATGTGAAAGAGTCGATTGGAATACCTTAAGCGAAAACAGCAATCAAATCATCTATGAAGCCGATACCATCAACTGCGGTAAAGCTGGAAAGGAATCACAACACATGGTGGGCCGTATTGAGCGAGGGCAGGGCGGTATGTACTCCTTGCAATATTTTGCAGTACAAGATATTCTCGAAGGGCATCTCAAACAAACTATGTTGAACACTGTACAAGATGCCAAGTTAGTGTCCAACAATTAAAGCATGATATATTCTTCGCATTTGATTCTTAGGCTTTGTTGCCTTCGCCCATCTCGCGCCAGTCATGTAGAGTGCTTCACTCCTGGTGCGCGCGAGTTCGGCGCCTTACCTAAAAATCAACTGCTATGAGTATAGCCGCTGTCTGGGCGACGCCTTTTTCTCAGGAGAAGGCGCAACAGTTAGCAGATTCTTTGCAATTACCGCTGCACTCGGAAAAAAGTGCAGCGGTGGATTTCTATCTTTATTACACTTCCAATGGTTTAACTTTAATCGGGACACATTTGAATTTAGGTCCACTTCATTTGGATTTTAATCAAGGCGCATTGTCGCAACGTTTAGAAAAAGCCTCTATTCGCAATGAAGCTTTGGCGCGCGCAGTGGGCTTGCATAAAAAGCGAGATGCTCATATTTGTGATGCAACGGCAGGCATTGGTCGAGAAGGGTGTTTGTTAGCAGCTTTAGGTGCCCAGATCACTTTGGTGGAGCGTTCCCCCATTATGGTTGCTTTACTGAAAGATGCCTTAGAACGTTGTGAAGCACCTTGGCGCGAAGGCGTGCATTTGGTGGCAGCAGACAGTGTTGATTTCCTAAATACAACTCTCGCAGAGTTTGATGTGATTTATTTGGACCCCATGTTTGAAGTCCACAGCCATAAAGCACAAGTTAAAAAAGAAATGCAATACTTACAAGCTTTAATGGGACCGCAAGAAGATGGCGATGCTTTGTTTCGCGTTGCTTTAAGTCGCAACCCTTGGCGCATTGTGGTTAAAAGACCTTTAAAAGCACCTTCTTTGTTAGCACAAAAACCGGATTTTTGTTTGAAATTAAAAACTTACCGATTTGACGTATATGTCTTGCCTTAAAAATGTATTGACATTACTTTAAATTTATATTAACATTACAAATTATATTAAAATTTTTATAGGTAATATAAAGAGGAGATTAAAAAAATGGCTGCAGTCAAAGCGAACGGTCACCCGCACTATTCTTGGGTCGAATTTGGGTTTTTAGAAAACGTCGTAGTCTCAACGTTATTCGACGATTCTTTTTTAACACAAAATAGATTATTACGGGGATTGACATGGCACAGCTACCTAAAGAATATAATGCATTGGCGACAAATGAAATGGTTAAGGCGATTTGCAAACCACTGTTTGACAGCACAGACATTTGTTATTTCCACTATTCTAAATTATACGACAACGCAAAAACTTGCATCTTAAGCACTCACCTTGAATTTTATGAATATTTTTGGAAAAGTCATCAAGAATTTTTCAAACAATACTCTGAAAACATTTTTTTAAATAAGCCAACCTCAGTGCTCTTATTAAATGATGGGATCCAATTTGGTATTGATCGTATTTTGGTGATCATAACACGGTATAAACATTATTATGAGCTATTTGGGTTTGGAACAACGCCTGGAAACGATTCTATCCTTAATTTTTATTTAAACAATATGGATGTTTTGAAAAAGTTTACACTTTATTTTAAAGAAAAAGGAGATGCTTTAATTAAAGAAGCTGAGAAGAATTTTTTGCCAGTGAAAGGATACTCTATCAAAGAAATGAAAGATTTTTCGAAGAAAAAACAGCGGGAACCTTGTTTCGATGTTAAGTTGAAAAAAATAGGGATCCAGACTGAATTCGGAGAAGTTTCAATCACAGCAAGAGAGCTTGAAATTTTAAGGTTGATTGCACATGGATACAGCGGCAAAGAAATGGCAAACAAATTAAACGTTGTTTTGAAAACCATAGAAAGTCATATGGCACACCTTAAACTGAAGCTGGGCTACACGCGACGCAGTGATTTGGTTGAATGTTTTTTTAAGAGTCCTTATTCGGAAATTTGAGAAGTGCATTTATATGAAAATTGCCCCCTTTTGATTTAAAGAAGGGGGCAGCTCAGTTTTAAGTCAAGCTATTTTCTCCTAAAGGTTAAGCCATTACTAACTTTTTGGAGTTAGATGCTATATTAGGACTGTTATTATTATCATCATCTTTTCTGGCATTTTCCTTATCTTCAGATGTTTTGCAGAAAAAAACGAACCTAGACGAACTCTGTTTAGGTTTGCGTTTTCTGAATAAATCATCAAGTTCTCCGCTGTCTATCATTTGTTGTAATGAACTCGCATTTTTCATAATAGACTCAAGACTTTCATCTTCTTTTCTAGCCATGATACATTCTCCTCTGTTGTTTTTTTCAAAAATTTTACTATTTTGTATGATTAACGTGATACGTTAAAAATACGACCTTCGAAGCTCTTTTTTTCAAAAATTTTGTTAAAATTTCTAATTTTTCGATCTTCTTGAGACAAGGATAGTTGTATTTTGAAAAGAAAACATCAGGGAAAAACCCTGAAGAATGGAATTTTATGTATCGCTCGCACTTAAGGATGGGAACTAGAGGCAAGAAAAAACAACATTTGTCATCCCTGCGTAAGCAGGGATGACGGAATCATTGTTTATAGTGACAGTTACTTCACCCACTCATAAGAACCACACTGCCCGGGTGCTGAACACACTTTCACGACAATGCGTTGGATGCCATATCGTGTGAGGTCGTGTTTGTCTTGACTTAATTTGTCAATGAACCAGCGTGACAATTCTTCTACTGTGATATTACGCAGAGGTAAGTGTTTTACATCTTTTTTTAGAAAGGGAATTTTTTCTTGATCAAAATAAACGTATAAATAATCCCCCTCTTCTTCTAAGCGTAAATGAGGGGAATGATCTGGGATCAAGGTGTATTGACTCAATTCATCGCATAATGCACGGATTTTTTGTTTATAGAGGGCATAATCGAAGGTCATGCCGTTTTCGTCGACTTGAGCCGTCAAGCTGGCATAGACGCTAAAATTATGACCATGCAAGCGTTCTCTGTGTGTGGCAGAGTAAATGGTAAAATGGGCGGCGTCAAACCCCATGTATTCTTTATTTAATTCTATGACGGTATAAGCACTCATGTGCGCTCCTTAGTTTGTATGCCAGTTGTAGTCGCCAATAATAAACTATCTGCCGGTCTTTTGGCAAAAAGCCCAGAATCTAAAAGGCCGGGGATACTGGCTAGTTTTTCTTCTAAAGCGATGGGTTCGTGCAGAGGGAGTCGATGCACATCTAAAATGATATTGTGATTATCCGTCACAAAGCCTTCGCGTAATATGGGTAAACCGCCTAATTTGACTAATTCTCTGGCGACATAACTTTGGGCCATGGGAAGTACTTCGATGGCTAAGGGAAAATTGCCTAAAGCTTTGACCATTTTAGATTCGTCGACGATGCACACAAATTTTTGTGCAGCCGTTGCCAATATTTTTTCGCGCAATAAACAACCGCCTCCGCCTTTGATCATTTGAAAATGTGAATTGATTTCATCGGCACCATCAATGTAAACATCGATCCCTGAAGCTTGATTAAATTCTATAACCGGAATATGGTGTTGCTTTAAAAGCGTATAAGAAGCGACGGAACTCGCAACAGTGGCTTCAATGAGGTGTTTTTTAGGAGCGAGTGCAGCAATGAAGCAATTCACCGTTGAGCCCGAACCGATACCTAAGATCCCATTTTCGGGAATGTAATCCAAAGCAGCCAAAGCCACGGCCTCTTTTAAGGCATTCTGATTCATAAGTCTACCTCTATTAATTGATACACGACTTGTCCTGCTTTGCCCTGTTTCAGACAACGCCAATGTGAGGGCAAAGTGAGCGTGTGTGTTTCTGTCATTTCAATGTACACGAGAGATCCTTGTTTTTCGTAGCCATACTGTTTCAGTAAAGGAATACATTGATCTAATACATCCCCCTGAAAAGGGGGATCTAGAAATATAATATCATAAGGATGCGGTTTAGGGTGAATGGGTAAGAGTGCATTTTGATTCAACAAAGTTACTTTGGTTTTGTCCAAGTGACAATCGCTTAATACCTTTTTTAAGGTGTGTATAATCTTAGGATCATTGTCGACAAAAGTCACTTCCGTTGCACCGCGAGATAAGGCTTCTAAACCTAAAATACCACTGCCTGTAAATAAATCCAAACAGCGCGCTTGATAAAGAGAAGTTCCTAGCCAATTGAATACGGTTTCACGGACTCTATCGCCTGTGGGACGAACGAGCGCATTTTGCGGAACAGGAATGTGTTTGCCGCGCCAAAGACCTGCGATAATACGGACATGATTAGCCATGAGAAGAAGCTTCGCTCTCTTCAGTCACCACCACGCTTAAAAAAGATTTTCCTTTTAAATGGTGATTGATAGCTTGTTGCATATCGTTTAAAGTCACACCGCTGATATGGTTACGATATTGATCCAAATAATCTAAAGGCAAATGGTAAAATCCGATGCTGGCTACCGCATTGCTGATATTGGCATTGCCGCTTAAAGCCAGCGGAAAACTTCCGATGATATTTTTCTGCGCCAGAGTCAATTCATTGGCAGTAGCGCCTTGGGCAATAAATTGATCTAAGGTCGAATTGACGGTTTGAATGGCTTTTTCACGAGAGGCATTCTGTGTTTGTAAGCCAATGACAAAAGGCCCTTTTTCTTGCAAAGGCACAAAACTACTGACGATCGAATAGGTTAAACCTTGTTTGTCACGCACTTCTTCAAAGAGTCGAGAGACCAAAGGGCCTCCACCTAAAATATAGTTGGCCACATACAAAGAATAAAAATCGGGATCCAATCGGCTAATCCCAATCGTCCCGATACGAATACTGCTTTGTGTGGTGGGAAAAGGCACCGTGATGTTTTTATTGTTGCTTAAATCAGTGGGAACAGGTATAGCCGGTGCTTTCGTCCCTTTGGGCAATGTGCCCACCAATTGTTGAGCGATGGTATGCACTTTATTTTCATCGACATTGCCGACAATCACTAAGAGTGCATTTTCAGCATTGTAATATTGACGATAAAAATTTTGTAGATTTTCTCGATTCAGCGTGCTGACCGTATTCGCATTGCCTAAAGGATGGTGAGCATAAGGATGCGTGCCATAAAGATTTTGATAAAAAGTGCGTGAGGCTATGCCATCCGGAGATTGTTCATCGACAGAAATCGCTTGTAAGGTTTCGTTCTTAAGACGAGTGACAGAAGAGGTGGAGAAATTGGGTTCGAGGATGAGCGCTGCGAAAGTACTTAAAGCAGGCATTAAAGCATCGTCTGTAGATAAACTGCGTAAACTTAAAGTGGTTGCATCGCGACCGACCGTCGCATTGTAGAGCGCCGCCACTTTATCAAAGTTTTGTGCGATTTGATCAGCGGATAAATGTGCAGTGCCTTCTTCTAAAGCATTTGCCGTTAAATTCGCCAAACCAAATTGAGCACCATCTCGCGCTGCGCCCGCATTGAATAAAACTTGGATGTCTACAATCGGTTGTTCTGTGAGTGGAACCCACAAGACACGCACACCATTATTGGTTTGCCATTCGTGAATGGAAATCAAAGGGTTAGTGTCGGTCGCATAAAGACTCATACTGAAAAACAATAAACAAAATAAACTCAATAATCTAGTGTACATAGGATTCTCCAGGATTAGGGGTTTCGACAGTATTGGCCTTTGAAGGCAAAGGCGTCAGTATTCCCACGATTTCTTGATTGCCTACCAAATATTGTTGTGCCACACGTTGAACGTCGGCTGCGCTGACTTTTTGAATTTGTGTGACATAATGGTTCAGCTCAGACCAATCACTGCCCGTTGCGGTGAGCGTACCGATGGCTTGGGCTAAATTGGATATATCATCTTGTTGGTAAATGGCATTGGCAATCGCATTCTTTTTCACTTTTTCTAATTCTTCGGAACTCACCGGTTTTTGCTGCAAAGTTTGAATTTGCGATCGAATCGCTTTTTCTAAGGTGTTGATGTCCACATTTTTTTGTGGAACTGCCTCGATCACCCATACACTTGAAAACCGCTTATACAATTCGTAATTGATATCGATGCTACTCGCCAAAGCTTGATGACGCACTAAATTTTGTTGCAAACGCGCACTGTCGCTGCCTGCTAAAATAGAGCCTAATACATCCAAAGCATAGGGATCGATGCTGTTTTTATCGGACATAATCGTGGGGGCGCTGTAACCCATCATCAAAACTGGAACTTCAGCAGGAATTTTTAAATTAAGGCGCCGTTGACCCGGATTGCTTAATTCTAATTGCGGTTTGGCTGAAGGCAAAGTCATTGGCTTTAAAGCGCCAAAATATTTCTCTGCCAAAGCAAAAACATCGTCGGCTTTGACGTCGCCGACCACCACAATAAAAGCATTATTCGGTGCATACCATCGTTGATACCAAGCGCGCAAATCTTCTACGGTGATGTTGTATAAATCCGCAGGCCACCCCACGGTGGGATTGTGATAAGGCAAGGCCACATAAGCTTGGCTAAAAAATTGTTCGCCCATTTTAGCGAGCGGATTATTGTCGACGCGCCAACGACGTTCTTCACGCACGACTTTAATTTCTTTGTTAAACTCTTCAGGCGTTAAACTCAAATGGCGCATGCGGTCGGATTCTAATTGAAAGGCCATTGGCAATTTATCCGCAGCCAATTCTTGATAATACGCAGTGAAGTCGTCGTAAGTAAAGGCATTTTCTTGTCCGCCATTTTCGGCGATCGATCGAGAGAAAACACCGGGGCCATAGGTGGGGGTGCCATCGAACATCATGTGTTCCAACAAGTGAGAAATGCCGGTATTACCCATCGATTCGTAACTGCTGCCGACTTTGTACCACACTTCTGAAATCAATACAGGCGCTCTATGGTCTTCTTTGACATAGATGGTTAATCCATTGCCTAAAGTCTTGGATTGAACCGTAACTTGAGCAAAAATTGAACTTGACAAGAGTAGAGCTAAACACCAGAATCCTGCACGCAGGCGACGTAGAGTTAAATAAGACATCGATATACTCACTTTTAAGGGACAGTTACCCCTTATAATACCCCCTCTTGTATTTATTATCCATATTTGCTATAAATATCCCCCTTTCGATGAGATTATTCAGTTAACCAATGGGGATGTACTAAAAATGTCCAGAGTATGCCAAGTCACCGGCCGTGGGCCTAAGACGGGAAACAATGTTTCGCACGCACACAATAAGACTCGACGTCGTTTTCAAATCAATTTGCAATATAGACGTTTGTGGTCGCCGGCCTTGAAGCGCTTTGTCAAATTAAGGCTCAGCAACGATGGGTTGAGGTTGATCGATAAGCTCGGTATCGATGTGGTATTGGCGCGTTTGCGTGAGCGCGGCGAAAAAATCTAGAAAATAGGATTAAAATATTATGCGTGATAAAATCAAACTCGTGTGTGAAGAAGGTACTGGCGAGTACTACACCACTACTAAAAATAAGAAAAATACGCCTGAAAAACTGCGTTTCAAGAAGTATAGCCGCAAGCTCAAAAAGCATGTTTGGTTCAAGGAAGATAAAATTAAATAGCTTATTTCAACCATTCTATGTTAAAATAACCGCCTTATTAGGGTTATATATTATAAAGGGTGGGATATGAGCGAGTTAAGCAAAGAAATCATTCCTGTCACCATTGAGCATGAATTAAAACAATCTTACCTAGACTATGCGATGAGCGTGATCGTGGGCCGTGCTTTGCCCGACGTTCGCGATGGTTTAAAACCCGTGCATCGACGCACTTTGTTTGCCATGCACGAACTTAACAATGACTGGAACAAGCCTTATAAAAAATCCGCGCGTATCGTCGGTGACGTCATCGGTAAATACCACCCGCATGGCGATTCAGCCGTGTACGATACCATTGTTCGGATGGCGCAACCCTTTTCTATGCGTTATTTGCTGGTCGATGGCCAAGGTAACTTTGGTTCGGTCGATGGCGATTCCGCCGCAGCGATGCGATACACCGAAGTGCGTATGTCGCGTTTTGCCCACAGTTTATTGGCCGATTTAGACAAAGAAACAGTCGATTTTGTCGACAATTACGATGGCAGTGAAAAGATCCCAGCCGTGATGCCGACGCGTGTTCCGCATTTGTTGGTCAATGGCACAGCGGGAATTGCTGTAGGTATGGCGACCAATATTCCGCCGCACAATTTGGGGGAAGTGATCGACGCCACGGTTGCTTTATTGTTAGAACCTGATTTAAACATTGATCGTCTGATGACGTTTATTCCCGGCCCAGATTTTCCAACGGCGGGAATTATCAATGGCCGTGCAGGCATTGTCGAAGCCTATCGAACTGGTCGTGGTCGTATTTATGTGCGGGCTAAAACCCACATTGAAACCGATGAACGTTCCGGCAAAGACAGTATCATCATCACCGAATTGCCTTATCAAGTGAATAAAGCGAAGCTCATTGAAAGAATTGCAGAGCTTGTAAAAGAAAAGAAAATAGAAGGAATCACGGCTTTACGCGATGAATCGGATAAAGATGGTATGCGCGTCGTCATTGAATTAAGACGCGGCGATATGCCAGAAATTTTATTAAATCAATTGTATACACACACGGCGATGCAAAATGTATTTGGCATCAATATGGTAGCTTTGTGCGATGAACAACCGAGAACTTTAAACCTCAAACAAATTTTAGAAGCTTTTATCAAACACCGACGTGAAGTCGTGACACGGCGTACTTTGTTTGAATTGCGTAAAGCCAAAGAAAAAGCCCATCTTTTAGAAGGTTTGGGTGTGGCCTTAGCCAACATAGAGGAAATGATTGCGCTGATTAAAGCGTCTAAAACAGCGGCAGAAGCCAAAGAAGCTTTATTGGCGCGTACCTGGCAACCTGGGTGGGTCAAACAATTGTTGGCCGCGATGAGTGAAACGGTGACCAGACCCGAAGAATGTGCGCCGCACGAAGGCATGCACGGCGATGCGTATCAACTCACCCCGGCGCAAGCGCAAGCCATTTTAGATTTACGTTTACAACGTTTAACAGGTCTGGAACAAGACAAAATCCACGAAGATTATCAGGAATTAGTGAAAATCATCATCGATTTGATGGATATTTTAAGTTCACCCGATCGTTTGAAAGAAGTCATCAAAGAAGAATTGCTGGCTGCGAAAACCGATTTTGCCGATGCGAGACGCACTGAAATTATCGGTACTCAAGAAGACATTACGATGGAAGATTTGATTACGGAAGAAGATGTAGCAGTGACTTTATCGCATGAAGGCTATGCCAAAGTACAATCACTTGATAATTATCGCTTACAAAGACGCGGTGGTCGTGGTAAGTCGGCTTCTAAAATGAAAGAAGAAGATTACATTGAAAAATTATTGATTGCCAATACGCACGATACTTTATTGTGTTTTTCGAGCCAAGGCAAAGTATATTGGTTGAAGACCTATCAACTCCCCGCAGCGGAACGCACTGCCCGAGGTAAACCGATTGTGAATTTATTGCCTTTGAGTGAAGGCGAGCGTATACAGGCTATTTTACCGGTGAAGGATTTTAAGGCGGATGTCGCCGTTGTAATGGCAACACGCAGCGGCCTGATTAAAAAAATTCACGTAGAGCAATTTTCCAGACCGCGCGCCAATGGCATTATTGCGCTGGAATTATTAGAAGGCGACAGTTTGGTGAATGCAGAGTTGGTCACTGCCAATCAAGAAATCATGTTATTTTCCGACGATGGCAAAGCCATTCGCTTTAACAGCGATGAAGTACGTGCGATGGGTCGCAATGCACGCGGTGTGATGGGCATTAAACTCAAAGAAAATGCCAAAGTGATCGCGCTTTTGAGTTTAAAAGAAGGCGGCGCCATTTTAACAGCCACCGAAGGCGGTTATGGGAAACGCACACCGATAGAAGAGTATCGCGCCACAGGCCGCCATGGTATGGGCGTCATTTCCATTATTGTCAATGAACGCAATGGCAAAGTGGTGGGTGCTTGTCAGGTATTTCCTGGGGATGAAGTGATGTTGATTTCCGACCAAGCAACCTTAGTGCGTACCAGCGCAGATGAAATTTCAGAAGTGGGTAGAAATGCCCAGGGTGTTATTTTGATCCGTTTAGAAGAAGAAGAACATTTAATTGCCGTGCAATCGATCACCGATGTGGGAGGAGATGAAGCCGGTGATGTCGAAGAGAGTTAACTACGCACCCATCTATATCCAAGAAACTTCAAAATGCAAAGTATATGTAACAGAAAATACTGTATCTGTAGAAACAACGCAACGACTCTGTCATCCCTGCGAAAGCAGGGATCCAGTTTTAAATAGGGGTTTTTTTACTGGATCCCTGCTTTCGCAGGGATGACAAAATTGTTTGTTTTCATAGGGATGAAGAACGTGATTCAAAAAAAATTAGCGCTTTTTTTCGAACTGGAACGATACAATACCACTTTCAAAATAGAGTTATTGGCAGGATTAACGACATTTTTAACGATGTCCTATATCATTTTTGTCAATGCACACATTCTCAGTTTAAGCGGCATGAATTTTGGTGCGGTGTTTGTAGCGACTTGCATCGTCACCACCATTGGAACTTTTTTGTTAGGTATCCTCGCCAATTACCCCATTGCCATTGCACCCGGTATGGCATTGAATACCTATTTTACTTTCACCATCGTACAAGGCTTGGGCTTCAGTTGGCAAAGTGCTTTGGGCGCTGTTTTTATTTCGGGTGTCTTATTTTGCATCTTAACCTTGACAAAACTTCGCCATTGGTTAATAGAAGCGATCCCAGAGAGTTTAAATCTGGGTATATCGGTGGGGGTGGGTCTTTTTATTATGTTATTGGCTTTAAAAAGTGGGGGCCTAATCAAAGCCAATCCCAATACCTTGATCACGTTGGGAAATATTCACACGGCGCCAACTTTTTTATTTTTATTGGGTTTTTTAATCATTGCCACTTTAGACCACTATAAAGTATTGGGCGCTATTTTGATTGGGATTTTAAGCATTACGCTGATTTCTATCTTGATAGGAGAAAGTAAGTTTTATGGTGTTTTTTCTTTACCGCCCAGCATCAAGCCGACCTTGTTTGCACTGGATATGAAAGAAGTTTTTAACTTCCATGGTGTTTCTATTATATTCGCTTTTGTTTTGATCGGTTTGTTTGATGGAACCGGTTCAGTGGTGGGTCTTTTGAGATTGAAACGATTTTCAACCGATCCTCAAAAGCCCCGTAAAATTTCCAGGGCTTTGTTCGCAGACAGTGTAGCGACTATGTCGGGTGGATTATTGGGAACTTCCAGTACTTCGCCTTTTATAGAAAGTGAATCGGGGATCCGCGCTGGAGGCAGTACTGGCTTAACCGCGCTCACCATTGCTTTTTTATTTTTATTGTCTTTGTTTTTGTTGCCCTTAGCTGAAAGTATTCCGAGTTATGCCGTGGCACCGGCACTCTTGTACGTCGGAATTTTAATGGTGAGAAATATAATTGATTTAGATAGAGAAGATTTCTCAGAATTTATACCCAGTATCATCACGATGACATTGATCCCTTTTAGCGGCTCGATTGCCGATGGCTTGGGTTTGGGCATTCTAAGTTATATTGTATTGAAGCTTTTGGCAGGACAATATAAAATACTGAATCGAACCTTGATGATGTTAGGCCTGTTGTTCATCGTGTATTTTATCTTCAGGCCGCAGTTGTGAAAATATGATCGAGAGATCTAAGCACATCAACATCAATCAGCCCAGGCAGATATCAAGGCCTTAAGGGAAGTAGCATGGCAACTTGAAAAATTGCTTATTTCCCATGGAGTCAGTCAAGAACAATTGTTCTCTGAGTTTAGGGCTCTACGTGAAGGAAAAGAGTCTTGAAGGCAGATAATATTTTAATTTTAGACGCAAACATTATCATTCGAGCTGTTCTGGATAATAAAGTTCGCAATTCTGATTTTTATAGTGTGATAAAATGGCATCAATCTTGTAATCATCGACGATCACAAACTATGTTTTTATGCATACGAAACAATATTCTCTGCCTTCACGCGCAATATCGATAGTGCAGAAACGGTTGAAGAATCTTTAGAAAAATTATCTTCCAAACCTTATGATTTGGTGGTTTCTGATTTAGATTTATCTGATGGCTCTAGTAAAAACATTGTTACCAAAATAAAAGCCATGCCAGATTCTCCGAACTATAAAGCCTCTTTTGTAGCAGCCCCCGGGCATCAAGATGCTCAAATATATCAAGAGGCGATAAAAGCTGGTTTCTTAATCGTTTTGCCCAAACCTTTAACCTTAGAAAAAGCTTTTATGTTGTTTGAAATCTATCCGGAAAGTTGAAAACCGCTCGATCGAATAAAATCTAAATTTAGACCTCATCATAAAAGATATTACTGAGAGATGCAATTTTCGTTTTTAAACGGTTACTTGTAAAGAGACTATAAAAATTGTTACACTATTGCTTTCTTAAGAACACTAAAAAGGATTTTTCCAATGGCGGCTTACGCAGATGATGATTTTGTCAAAACCGTGTTGAACTGGCCGCTTGAAATATTTCGTGCGCCACTTGAAATTGCAATTGATCAGGTGCCCTTACCGCAGATGGAGGTTAATGTTAAACAATACTATAATAATTTTCTACCGTTCATTCTAGAAGAAGCGCGCGCTATTATTGCCGCCGGATTAGAAAAAATAGAATTGCTGGAAAAAACGCAAAAATACGGTAAAAAAAAGCAAAAGCAGAAAGTGTCGCAAGACTCTCTGAAATTGAATGAAGCGAGGGCATTTCAATTGGTATTGAAGCAAGAACCTCGATATCCTAAAAATGACGGCAATCCGCTTTCAATGCGATTTGTAGGTGCCATTCCAGACGAAATCGAACACGGTGCTTCGATGAATGTATTGTTGTTGAAAATACGTGACAAGGGTCTTCCGGAGAAAAAGATTTTAGCCTTAGCTTCAGAAAATTTCAATGATGCCAGAGAATTATTTGTTAAAATTATCATTCCTTGGGAAGACTATGCAGATTATCAAAATTGTTTTACGGAGAAAGCGCGCTGGAGTGCTCATTATCTCGGCTCGGTGATCAGTGAATCGCGTATGTATGAGGCATGCCGCATTGCTACTGATAGCCTTTGCGTTCGACAAATTGCTCGAAGTATGCTTCCAGAGCCGCGTTTTGCGGTTGCTTTTAGAGAAAGAGCTCAGATACCTACTTTAAATTTATCACAACAAAAAGCTGTCTGGGCATTTCTGAGTGCAGAGAACGGCAGTGTTTTGCTTTTACAGGGGCCGCCAGGCACGGGAAAAACCACTACCTTAGTACACTTGTTGAAACAAGTTTCTTTGCTACAGAAGCGAATACTGGTCAGTGCGCATTCTAATAAAGGGGTACAAGTCTTAGCTTCACGCGCTATGGAAAAACTTCCGGATACTCCCATGGTCTTGGTGGGTGTTGAATCCAAAGTGCCAGAAGCATTAAAGCCCCTGTTTTTAGACCGATGGCATGAAATGATTGCCGATCATTTGTCTGTTGATTCGTGTCCCCTATTAGAAATACTGGCACAAGGAGAGTTTTCGAAAGTTAAAATACCCTTACATAAAATCTTATCTGATATGAGCCTTCACTTAAAAATCGCCCAAGAAGAGCTGAATAAATTTAAATTGATTTTAAATAAGGCCGAGAATGGAGTCAATAGAAATAGCCCTTTTTCTAAGCAGGACTTCGAAAATGTGCAAGCGCTGATTACCAAAACAGAAAAAGAGCCTTATCAACCTGAAAATTGGCAGAATCTATTAAATCAATATATCACGCTACAAAAAAAATGGCGGGGGGTTCACAAAGAGTCTTTAAAAAAACATTTATTAAATTACGCTCACGTTGTTTTTGTGACTTTAATTAGCTCTGGCCGTGAGAGTTTATTAGAGATGAACGATATCGATTTTTTACTGGTGGATGAAGCCGCACAATCCGTGGAAGCGGCGACTTTAGTCCCGATGCGGTATGGACCTAAAAAGGTACTGTTAGTGGGAGATACTAAACAATTGCCAGCGACAGTCATTTCTGAAATACTGGATGATAACCTTGCGCCCCGAAAATTAAAGCATTATAAACGTTCGATGATGTGGCGATTGATTGAAGAGAATCAACAACCCAATTTGATGTTAACCACGCAGTATCGTATGCACCCCCATATTTGTCAGTGGCCCTCTATGCAGTATTATAGTGATCGATTAATCACTGACCCTGATATTCTACCGATGTCACCCTTAAGCAAACGAGGGATCACCAGTAGACCTTATGCTATTTATCAAGTACAGGGCAGCGTTGTAGAAGAGGGCCATAGTATTTGTAATCATGAAGAAGCTACATACGTGGTCAATATAGTACGATTGATTCAAGCAGAAACAAAAGGCTCTGAACGTTCTATTGGCGTGATTACCCCGTATGTCGCGCAAAAAAGATTAATTATGGAAAAATTAAAGCAAGGAAGAAACGATTTAAACAGGGTCGATGTGAATACAGTCGATGGCTTTCAAGGAGATGAACGGGATGTGATTATTATTTCTTTTGCGCGCACACACGTTTCAAAATTTTTAGAAGAATTTCGACGCCTCAATGTCGCTATTACCCGACCTAAATTTTGCTTAATCATATTAGGCTCCCCAAAACTGGTTTCAGGAGATATTGCTGAACTGATACAAGATGCAAATAAGAGAGGTGTTTTGTATTCGCAATTTGAACTGACGAGTATTTTAAACAGTAGGCAGGTTTTAGAAGAAAAACAATACAATAGCGCCAAAATGGATCTTGAAGCACGTGCTTGGAAAGGAGACGCAGAAGATCAATTCTTATATGCGAAAGACATAGAGCGGGCTGATAAACAATTGTCAATGACCTGGATTCGGCGTGCTGCTGAAAATGGCCATAGTGAAGCACAGTATTGTATGAGTCAATTCTATTGCTCAGCAGTCTCGGGAGAAACAAAAGATGTTTTTTTAAGCGCAAGTTGGTTACAAAAGTCTGCATGGCAAGGGTTTGCACCTGCTCAACATACCTTCGGAGCAAATTTATTGTCGGGCACTATTTTTGCTCAAAATATTCAATTAGGGATTTCTTGGTGTGAGCGTGCGGCAGTTCAAGATTTTTTGGAAGCTATTTTGCTCCTGGCACGTCATTATGAAGAAGGGCGCATCGTCTTAAAAAATGAAATGCAAGCAATTCAGTATTATAGACAAGCTGCCGAATTAAACTGTGAAGAAGGGATGCTCAGGCTTGCGGAATTATTATCAGGTGGCCATGAAAAAAATAAAAGAGAGGCGGTAAAATGGTATAGAGAATTAGCAGAAAGAAAGCGGCCAAATGCCTACTATCCACTGGCGCATTTATTAGCGAATGTGTTGAATCAACAAAATGAAGCTTTAAGGTGGTATCTGAAAGCGGCCGATAGTGGTCATGTTGAAGCACAATATGAAGTAGGATTGCGCTTTAAGGAAGGCAGCTATGGTTGTACTGTAGATAGGGACAAGGCCACTTTTTACTTTAAAAAAGCAGCCATAGGAGGACACCTCGAGGGTCAATTTTCCTATGCGCTTTGTTTAAAAGAAAGCATGCGTGTTGCTCAAGATAGAATAGATGCGACGCACTTTTTTAAGATGGCAGCAGATAGAGGGCATATTGAGGCACAATATCAGTATGCACAATTAAAAGAGAAGGACTCTCCTCAAGACGCGAGTCGTTATTATAAAAAAGCGGCAGACTCTCGTCATATAGAAGCACAGTATCGATTTGCCATGCTACAAGAAAAAATCGCACCACAAATAGCTTACGAATATTACAAAAAAGCAGCCACGAAAAATCACAAATTGGCGCAATATGCCTGTATTCGTTACCAATTGAAGTATCAATGTGATTTAGAACAGTGTCTTTATTTCTGTGAGTTGTTGCAGAATGAAAAAGATTTTTCTTTTCAGTTTGTATTAGCAAGATTATTGGATTCTGGTATTGCTGGAAAGACAGACAAAAAAACAGCGTATAGTTGCTATGAGATAGCTTCAAAGAGAGGCCATCAATTGGCACTCTATTATATGGCTGTTCTATTGGAGCAGGGAGTAGAGCTGGAAATAGAGAGAAATATCAATTTAGCCATCGAATATTATAGGGCTTGTCCCAGCGATTATTTTTACGCTCGGTTGAGGCTTGCTTTCTTATTGTTAGAAAATAAAGATCCAAATTCTGAAATAGAAATACAGAAACTGCTAAAATCTTACTGTGAGGAATATGTAGATAATAAGTATCGTTTTTTACATGGCATAGAGCAATCCTTAGAAAAAGCAATTGACAGAAAATTCAATAAGGTTGACAGAGAAGAAAAAGCGATACAAACGAATTGTGTGGAAATACATTTTTATCTAGGAATAATATTTGAAAAAGGAAAAGGTGTGAAGATAGATGTGGAGCGAGCCTTGTTTCATTATCAATGTGCTGCATTGTCTATTCCCGATGCCGATTACAGAATGGGGTATATTTACGAATTTGGAGAGGGTGGCAGAGTGCGTGATGTAGCTACCGCACGAGTCTATTATCAGCGTGCAGCGGATAAAGGATATGAGCCTGCTGCGGAAAGATTGTCATGGACATATGCATTTTTTTCAACATTTTCGGATATTCCGGATGAGGCTCTCAGTGCAAATAAGGCGCCTGGCGCAAATGGAACGCCGAGTGCAACACAGGAAAAAAACTGTTTGGTGATGTGAAGTAAATCTCGTGCAGGAGTAAAAATAGTTTATTTCTCTATCGTGCGCTGTCTCGCTTCAGCTTTAACAAAGCCCATTCATCGCGCACAATCGTTTTTTCCAAGCTAAAATCTCGCTGATAATGTGCTAATAATTCATCGATTTGTCGGTCTAAGATTCCAGATAATAAAAGCGTTTTTCCCGCAGGAATATGCTGTGCGAATAAGGGTTCCAATTCTATTAAAGGTTTTAACAATATATTCGCTATCCAGAGATCGTAATTAACAGCAGGGCATTCTTCTGGTGGCAATACGGTTAATTGCTCAGCAGAAATATGGTTTTTAAGGGCATTGTTGCGCGTTGCCAATAAAGCTTGTTCGTGAATGTCGATGGCATAGGCTTTTATAGCACCTAATTTCAAACATGCCAAAGCTAAAATACCCGAGCCGCAACCATAATCCATCACGGTTAAATTTTTTAGATCGAGGGTCGTAAGCATTTCCAAACACAAAGCCGTAGTGGCATGCGTTCCTGTTCCAAAAGCCAAGCCTGGATCTAAATACAACACCGGTTTGCCATCCTGCGGATCGGCGCTGTGACTGGGACAAACCCATAAACGATTTTCAATGCACACGGGTTTAAAATGTTCGAGCCAAGCGCGTTCCCACACCGCATCTTCTAAAATATCGATGCGATAAGGTGGTAAAGAAGGGGCGCTTAAACCCACCGCTATTTTTTGTAAAACGGTATCCATGTCACAAGTCACTTCAAATAAACCCATGACTTCGGTTTCTTTCCACAAAGGCGTTCCAGCTTGGGGTTCGAAAATGGCGTCATCTTGATGATCGCTGCAAGTCACCGACAAAGCCTCTGCTGCAAACAATAATTCGCTGATAATTTCGACTTCATTCGAAGGGACGGTGAAATGCAATTGTTGCCAAGGCATAAATAGCTACTCTTCTTGTGCCAATTTCTTTTCTAAATAATGAATGTTGGTGCCGCCTTTACGAAAATAGCCGTCGTGCATCAAACGTTGGTGTAAAGGGATATTCGTTTTAATGCCATCGACGATGATTTCATCCAAAGCATTGCGCATGCGCGCAATGGCAATGTCACGCGTTTCACCAAAAGCAATTAATTTGCCTATCATGGAATCGTAATAGGGGGGAACGCGGTAACTGCTGTAAATGTGCGTATCCATGCGGATACCTGGTCCGCCCGGAGGATGATAGAGTTTGATTTGCCCCGGAGATGGCGTGAATTTCACCGGATCTTCAGCATTGATTCTACATTCGATGGCATGGCCTTTCAGGCGAATATCGGATTGTTTAAAAGACAATCCCAGCCCTGCCGCAATACGCAATTGTTCTTTGATCAAATCTACGCCCGTCACCAATTCCGTGACAGGGTGTTCGACTTGAATGCGCGTATTCATTTCTATAAAAAAGAAATGCCCGTCTTGGTATAAAAATTCAAACGTACCGGCGCCGCGATAATGCATTTCTTCACAAGCGCGCACACAGCGTTTGCCAATGTGGTGTCGTTCTTTTTCAGTGATGCCCGGTGCAGGCGCTTCTTCCAATACTTTTTGATGACGTCTTTGCATGGAGCAATCGCGTTCGCCCAAATGAATGGCTTTACCTGCGCCATCGCCTAAAACTTGAATTTCTATGTGACGTGGATTGTCTAGAAAGCGTTCCATGTAAACTGTGTTGTTGCCAAAATTCATTTGTGCTTCATTCTTTGCCAAATTAATGGCATTGACCAGTGCGGCTTCACTGCGTACGACGCGCATGCCCTTACCGCCACCACCACCCGCTGCTTTAATGATAACCGGGTAACCAATTTCACGTGCGATGCGTAAATTCTCGGCATCGTCTTCTGACAGCGCGCCATCGGAACCGGGCACACAAGGAACACCGGCTTGTTTCATCGCAGCAATCGCCGAAACTTTATCGCCCATCAAACGAATGGATTCTGCTTTAGGACCAATAAAAGTAAAACCACTGTTTTCAACTTGTTCGGCGAAATTGGCATTCTCAGCTAAAAATCCATAGCCTGGGTGAATGGCATTGGCATCGGTGATTTCAGCGGCACTGATGATGGCAGGGATATTCAGATAGCTTTCAGCCGCACTCGCTTCGCCAATGCAAACGGTTTCATCGGCCAAACGCACGTGCAATAAATCGTGATCGGGTTTGGAATACACGGCCACCGTTTGTATACCCAATTCCTTGCAAGCGCGCAAAATACGCAGCGCAATTTCACCTCGATTCGCAATGACGACTTTATTAAACATAAATTATCCTACGTGATATATCTATTTCACTTGAAATACGAAGTTCAGTTCATTTTTCATCAGGGGCAGCTCGCGAGCCACCCCTACAATGTTTGTAAGGCGCGCCTATTCTATTCAATCACAAACAAAGGTTGACCATATTCAACGGGCTGACCGTTTTCCACCAGTATGGATTTAACCTGGCCGGCAATATCCGATTCAATTTGATTGAACATTTTCATGGCCTCTACGATACACAATACATCACCTACTTGAACGCGATCGCCTACTTTCACAAAAGCGGGTACTTGCGGTGAAGGCGCCAAATAAGCCGTTCCAACCATGGGTGAATTCACGGTGTGTTGTTGCGACACAGCGACTTCAGGTGCCGCAAGCGTTTCAACAGAAGGCGCTGCGACCGGCAAAGGCGTTGCCGTGTGTAAATGAAGCGGTGCGGTCGTCGCAGCTTGGCTGATGCCAACGCGTGTAATGCGGACCGATTCTTCTCCTTCTTTGATTTCCAGTTCGGAAATCCCCGTCTCATTGACTAAATCGATGAGTTTTTTGATTTTTCGTACATCCATTGGCAAGTTCATTCTCCTCGCAGTGTGGTTAATCGATGATAAGCGACGCGCAAGGCACATTCATAGCCCATAGCCCCTAAACCGGCCAGGCTGCCAACTGCAATGTCGCTCAAATAAGAGTGGTGTCTAAAAGGTTCGCGTGCATAAATATTAGACACATGGACTTCAATGAAAGGGATTTGCACGGCGGATAAAGCATCGCGCAGCGCAATGCTGGTATGGGTATACGCGCCTGCATTAATGATGATAAAATCGGTTTTGTTCTTGGCAGCTTGAATGGTGTTGATCAATTCATGCTCAGAATTGCTTTGAAAATGAGTGAGCTTGATTCCCCATTCTGAGGCCAGAGCATTAAGGGACTGGGTGATCTCCGTCAAAGTAGAATGCCCATAACGCTGGGGTTCTCGTTGCCCTAACAAGTTCAAATTTGGACCATTTATGATCAATATGTGCATATTACGCTCTGTCTTAGCCTAAAATTTAAGATTAGCGCGATTATGCCATACTTGCAAGATCCTGTCTAGTTCCCCGACGTTCGCTGCAAGATACACTCTTTAGGACATTTAGGATAAAAAATGCTTCAGGCTATTGACCCGCAACGCGTCTACAGAGATTTTCAAAAGAAACTCAAATTAGACGAGCATGTCATTGCGCTCAGTATGGCTTTAAACGAAACTTTATTGCAACGCCTAGCCATCTTGAACAAAGCGCCAGAAACGATCGTTAGTTTAATTGCGGGGCCAAGTATTTTGACCCAAGCTTTAAGAAATCGGTACCCCCAAGCAACCCTCACAGAAATCGATTATACCCTTTTACAAGTCGAAAAAAAGCCGCTTCCTTTGGACGTGCATTCCGTCGATTTGGTCTTTTGTCCTATGGTACTGCATTGGTGTGTTGCGCCTGAATTACTTTTGCAAGATATCCAGCGGATCTTAAAGCCTGGCGGAGTGTGCTTGTTTTCAGTCTTAGGACCAGATACTTTAAAGGAATTAAGACAAGCTTTGCTCAGCCTGAGCGCTAAACCTTATCTGCCAACATTCACCGATATGCACCATTGGGGGGATTTATTACATCGGTTGAAATTTGCCAATCCTGTTGTCGATGTGGATTATTTTAACGTGTATTACAACAACTTCGAACAATTGATGCGAAAGCTGCGAACTCAAAGCGCCATTTATTTTTCGCAAGAGGTGAATAAAGGCTTAATCACGCCACGTCAATGGCAAGCTTTGGAACAAGCCTATGAAGCCCATAGAGATGAACAGGGTTTAAGGATTACTGTGGAAATGATTTACGGCATTGCCTTTGGACCGGCGATAAAGCCAGAGCACGAAATTCAAGAAACGTCTATCCCCATACAAAAGGTTCGGCGTAAATCTTTTTGAACCCAGCCATAGTTATATGCTATAATTCACAAAAATTATATGCAAAATATAAGTTTTTGATATTTAATAAATTCTTTATAAGTTAATTAATTTTTATATATTTAACTATATAAATATATCTAAAACTTGACAAATTTAGTTATAAATATATAATTAAAAATATGTAAATTTAGTTATATATAGGTGAATTTTGAAAAATAAACTTTTAGTTGTAAGGCAGCTTGATCGCCAGCTTTTAGCCATTAAAGAAAGTGGGGTAGCATTGGTTCCTAAAGAAGGATGGATGAAAACGATAAGAAAAGCTTTAGGCATGACGATTAAACAGTTAGCCAAACGACTTGGTACTAATCCTTCAAGGGTAGTGCGTATGGAAAAAGCGGAAATAGAAGGCGCTATAACTTTACGTACATTAAGAACTGTGGCCAAACAGCTGGATTGTTTTTTTGTATACAGTTTTATTCCTAGGTCAAGTTTAGAAAAAAAAATAAAGGATCGAGCAAAAGAGATAGTCATTGAACAAATAAAAAGAACATCTCATACAATGTATTTAGAAGCACAATCTGTTGAGACAGATTGGCTAGACGCACAAATAGAAGACTTAACGGGTGAATTATTAGCAAAAAATTGGAAACATTTATGGTAGATTTTTCTTATGCAGAAGCGCAACTCCATTAGATCCTGATGAAGCGGAAGGATTGTTGCCAGAACACATCACTACTCAGGGCCCGCTTAACGAATGGGAGCAAATGAATATCCTCGAGGCCGAAGAATGGGTTAATTCTCTTAATTTAGCATCGACTGAAATATTATCTATGGATTTTATAAAAAAACTACATAGAAAGATGTTTTATAAAACTTGGATTTGGGCGGGTAATTTTAGAAAAACTGATAAAAATATTGGGACGCATTGGCCAAATGTTGCAGTTGAAACAAAAATTTTAATGGATGATGTCAAGTATCAAGTGAATCATAATACTTACTCAAATCTTGAGTTAGCAGTAAGATTTCACCACAGACTAGTTGCAATTCATCCATTTCCCAATGGAAATGGGCGGCATGCTCGTATGATGACAGATATTTTCTTATTATCACAAGGAGATAAAAGATTTTCATGGGGTAGTCAAAGCTTAGTAAAAGAATCGCCTGTGCGAAAAGAATATATAAAATCATTGCAAGGAGCAGATAAAGGGAATTGTGATTTATTGCTGAGATTTGTTGAATCATAAAGATTTTAAGGAGAATAGCGATACTCCTGGTTTTTCCTAGGCGTCTTTTTCTTCAAAAGAGTTCATTGTCTATTTTAATATATATACAGGTGCTTTGTGTATTGAGGCGCCTAATATCTTGTATATGAGTAAAGATCCACTGTATGGGGAAAATCCAACGTATATGGAGTCACTTAAAGCTTGCCTTTCATCAACGCAGTTTAATAAGGGGCGTATAGGATTTCCGAATTTTTTTATACCTTTTCAAACGAGAAACGCGCATGCTGCCAAGATGATAGAAGCAAATACATTTGAAGAGATAAGAGCAATAGCACCGGAAGCGCTTCAGAGCGAACCCCGCCTTGGAAGAAATCCGTTTGTTAGAGAATGTTATGAAATAATGGGCAATAGTTCTTCAGCGCTGGAAGCTGTGCGCAATTTATCAGAAGGCTCTCCTGGAACCGAGGAAATATTAGGCGAAAACACTCATCGAAAATATGCAGATTATTGTCCTCCTTTTCTTAATGAATATTTCAATAAGTTCGTGGAAAATTTTGGTGGCAGATATGAGTGTGGATTGCCTCCTTTACCAGAAGAGAATCCGGGCAATCACAAAAGGATATAGCCTTCTTAAGTGTTTAAAGAGATTTTCTGCGAATATTTCTGTAAGTATTTGATAAATAAAGATTTTTTACAAAAATATAAAAAATACCATCTGGCGATGGTATTTTGTGGTTCATTATACCATCCAGAGATGGTATTTTCAGTTAGCTATCTCAAAGCATCAAACTTTGACACCCTCCCCAAAAACAGGTAGAATCCCCCTCAATTTCGCAACATAATATATTTAGGAGCACGCCATGGCTGTACAACAAACCCGCAAATCACATTCTAAGACTGGAATGCGCAGAGCGCATGATGCCTTAACGGGCCCCAGTTTATCCACTGACGCATTCACAGGCGAATTACACAGACGTCACCATGTGACCAAAGAAGGGTACTATCGAGGCAAAAAAGTATTGGCAGATAAATCCTTAGAAGCAGAAGGCGAAGAATAACCATCTTTTGGGCGTGTTTACATTTCGCTAGGCTGCGGAGGAATTCATTGATTTTCGAGCACCGTAGCGGAGTTTATTTGGCATAAATGAGCAACGGAGCACAGAAAATCGATGAATCACGCCCAGCATAGTAGAAATGTAAGCAGGCCCTAGGAGATATTTACTTTGATTACTGTCGCTCTAGATGCTATGGGTGGCGATCACGGGCCTCGGGTTGTGGTTCCCGCGGCGCTCAATGCTTTAGCCGCTTATCCACAGTTGTCTCTCATTTTAGTGGGAGATGAAACCGTATTAAATTCTTTAATCCGCAAAAAAAACTACGATGCGCAGCGTTTGCGTATTCATCATACTAGCCAATCGGTGGCGATGGATGAGCCACCAGCTCAAGCGCTTCGCTATAAAAAAGATTCCTCCATGCGAGTGGCGATTAATTTGGTGAAAGAGGGGGCCGCCCAAGCTTGTGTGAGTGCAGGCAATACGGGCGCTTTATTGGCCACAGCCCGTTTTGTGTTGAAAACATTGCCGGGTATCGATCGACCTGCTTTAATTGGATTGATGCCCACCGTCGTGAATCGTACGACCATCGTGCGGGTATTGGATTTGGGTGCCAACATTGATTCTACGCCTTCGCATTTATTACAGTTTGCCGCGATGGGACACATTGTATCGCATGCGATCGATGGTGTTGCAAAACCGCGCATTGCCTTACTCAACATCGGCGAAGAAGAAATCAAAGGCAATGAAGTGATTAAAAATGCTGCCAAATTATTTGCCGCACAATCTTCCTTACATTATGTCGGATTTATCGAAGCCAATGATTTATTTTCCGGAAAAGCCGATGTGATAGTCTGCGATGGCTTTATTGGCAATATTGCTTTAAAAGCCAGTGAAGGTACTGCTTACATGTTGTTACAATTTTTTAAACGGGCTGTGAAAGAAAGTTGGCTCGCGCGATTGGCCATTCCTTTTTTATTGCCGGTGTTGAATAAAACCAAAAAACATTTCGATCCTGCGCGTTACAATGGCGCTTCTTTATTGGGATTAAATGGTGTTGTGATTAAAAGCCATGGCAACGCAAAAGAAGTGGCTTTTAGAATGGCGATTCTACAAGCTTTAAAACAAGTGGAACAAGATGTTCCTTCGCAGATTGCCAGTCGAGTGGAAGTGATGTTGTCTAGGGTCTGTTGACATTGGGGTTATCGAAGCGAAGAATGAGGGAATCGAGACAAAATGGTAGTAAATTTGAGGTGACGAAAATTTACTACCATTTTGACCGGTTCTACTCATTTTGCAGCCGATAAACCTAATGTTAACAGGCCCTTTAAATACAGGAGAGAATCAAGATGGTGTATAGTCGTATTCTGGGAACGGGAAGTTATTTGCCTAAAAGAGTGGTCACCAACGATGAACTCGCGCAGACAGTCGATACCAACGATGAATGGATCGTCACACGGACGGGTATTCGATCGCGTCATATTTCCGATGCAGAAGAAACTTCATCTTACATGGGTTATCACGCGAGTTTACGTGCTTTGGAAGCGGCGCAATTGAAAGCAGAAGATTTAGACATGATCATTGTGGCTACCACAACACCCGATAAAGGTTTGCCCAACACCGCATGTTTGTTGCAAGATCGTTTGGGGGTCACATATATTCCTGCTTTTGATATCACCGCTGCTTGTGCAGGTTTTGTGTATGCGTTATCGGTGGCGGATCAATACATTCGTACCGGTATGATAAAAACCATCTTAATAGTCGGAGTGGATGTATTAAGTGCGGTGACTAATTGGGCAGATCGCAGTACTTGTGTGTTATTCGGCGATGGTGCTGGAGCCGCGATTTTACAAGCTTCAGATAAGCCGGGTATTTTGTCTACGGTATTGCGCGCTGACGGCCGTCAAAAAGACAGTCTGTACATTCCCTCTTTGTTGCCTGGACAACGCAAGGCAGAAGAATTGCCTTACATTCACATGAATGGAAGAGAAGTGTTTAAGTTTGCGGTCCGTGCTTTGGAAAAAATTGTAGAAGAAATATTGGCTGACAATGGATTGTCTCAAGACGCCATTGATTGGCTGATCCCGCATCAAGCAAATTTACGCATCATCACAGCGATCGCGGAAAAATTAAACTTGTCTATGGATAAAGTGGTGACAAGCGTTGAGAAATATGCCAATACTTCGGCGGCTTCGGTGCCTATCGCTATGGATGAAGCCATACGAGATGGCCGAATCAAACGAGGTCAAACTTTGCTATTAGAAGCCATTGGTGGAGGTTTTATGTGGGGTGCAGCTTTACTCGTTTATTAGGATTTTTATTATTATGAAGAAGTATGCAGTATTGTTCCCTGGTCAAGGTTCTCAATCAGTCGGCATGTTAAATGCCTTTGAAGAAAATTATGCACCTGTTTTAAGCGATGTGTTTAAGCGTGCTTCTCGCGCTTTAAATGAAGATCTCTGGGAAATTGTCAGTCGAGACAGTCATGGATTGCTAGATCAAACCCAATACACGCAACCCGCTTTATTGGCAGCGTCTTATGTCATCTGGACGATTTGGCAAAAAAACGCTAAAAGCAAACCGAGTTTTTTGGCAGGCCATAGTTTAGGAGAATACACAGCTTTGGTGTGTGCTGAAGCTTTGTCTTTTGAAGACGCCGTTGCTTTGGTTTCTCTGCGCGGCCGTTTGATGCAAGAAGCAGTACCCGAAGGAAAAGGCGCGATGGCTGCGATTGTGGGTTTAAGCGATGAAATCGTTGCAACCCTATGCCAAACAGTCAGTGCCAAAGGAGAAAGCGTCAGTCCAGCGAATTACAATGCCATTGGACAAGTGGTGATTTCGGGTTACAAAGAAGCCGTCTTATTGGCGATCGAAGAAGCCAAGGCACAAGGTGCGAAGATCGCTAAATTATTGGCAGTGAGTGTTCCTTCGCACAGTGCTTTAATGAAAAGTGCCGCCGAAGCTTTGGGCGATGCTTTAGAACGTATCGACATCCGCCCACCTTGTTACCCTATTTTACACAATGCGACGGTAGATGTAGTAGAACATCCCGATGACATTCGTCAACGTTTGGTAGAGCAATTGTATCAACCCGTACGTTGGGTGGAAACGGTGCAGCGTTTGGTGGCAGAAGGTATAGAGGTGGCTTTGGAATGCGGTCCTGGTAATGTGTTAACAGGATTGAATAAACGCATAGACAAGAATTTAAAGAGTATTGCATTGCAAGATCCTATGAACATAAAAGAGGAAGCACTATGATGATGAATAGCTTAACGGGAAAAGTCGCTTTGATCACCGGCGCAAGTCGAGGCATAGGGCATGCGATTTTATTGGGTTTAGCCGATATGGGGGCAACTGTAGTTGGCACTGCTACCAGTGAAATGGGCACCAAAACCATTCACGCAGCATTAAGCACCAAAGGGTATGCTGGCGGAGGGGTGATCATGGATGTGCGTGAAGACGATTCTGTGGCCAAAGCTTTAGCGGCGATAGAAGAAACCTATGGCGCACCGGCAATTGTCGTCAACAATGCAGGGATTACAGCGGATAATTTATTTTTGCGCATGAAAATGGAAGAATGGCAAGCGGTAATGAACACCAATTTAACGGCGCTTTATAGAGTGACAAAGCCTTGTTTGCGCGCTATGTTAAAAGCACATTGGGGCCGTATTATCAATATTAGTTCTGTGTGTGGTCTGACAGGCAATCCGGGTCAGGTGAATTATTCAGCAGCCAAAGCCGGGATGATTGGTTTTACCAAAGCGTTGGCTTTGGAAGTCGCGAGCCGCAATATTACCGTGAATGCCATTGCGCCTGGGTTTATTGGCACAGACATGACGAGTGTTTTAAACGAGGCACAACAAGCACAGTTAAAATCAACGATTCCCCTGCAACGCATCGGCAGACCCGAAGAAATTGCCGCCGCTGTGTGTTTTTTAGCCAGTCCGGGGGCGAGTTATATTACCGGTGAAACCCTACAGGTGAATGGCGGGATGTATATGCAGTAAGGGTATGGGGTAATTTATAAGGACTCGCCGGCAAATGCAATTTAAACTCTGTATCAGATAAGATTAATGAAATTGGATAGGATATACTTATCATATACTCCAAAAATAGTATATAATACGCTTGATTATAATTTATTTGGGGGTAAAATCATGGCTGCTAATTTAGAACAGGAATTAATTGCTAAAGGAAAGCAATGTTTAGAACAGAACAATTTGTCTGAGGCAGAGACACATTTTACGCAGGCATTTCGGGATTTTCAATCACAAGAAGCACTGTGTTGTTTGCTTGAAATTGCTCGAAAAGAACAAGATACCGAAATCCGTAAATCTACGGCTAAACTGCTGGAGGGTCTAAGAACCGGGGATTATAGCCTCTTCATACAGAGCACGAAGGATTATATTGCCCAAAATAAGTATATTATTTTCCATGCAGACTCCACAAAACTGGCTCAGCTATCGTTTGAACCCGCAGAATCACTCAGTACTGAGGATGTGGGGGAAGAATTGGAACAGCAGAAAGAAAACAAGAATCACACAAAATGTTGTCGCATAATGTAAGAAGAAAAACACGGTAGCCGGAGTACGGGTGCCGGCGGCCCTCGACTGGCACAGCGATCGCCGTCGGGGGCCGGTAAAAAACCGTATTTAAACTGGATCCCTGCTTTCGCAGGGATGACAGGCCCTAGTTTTGGGTCTAGTACGGAGGTTATACTCCTTCTATCCCAGCAATTTTGCGACAGATATGTCTTACTAAAAAAATCCAGGCCTGACATGACTCATGCGGGGTTCTGGTTCAGCGGACATCGCCAATTTTATATCCGATATCCGTTTGGAGAATTCCATGAAATTTGTTTGTGCCGGTTCAGGCAAGCCACTGATTAAACTTTCCCAATCCGTAGAACGATAATGAGGGTATTTTCCAAAAGTGTTTTCGATCATTTGATACGCTAAATTTTCAGCATAGATTGCTGTGTAATCATCCAATGTTTTATTTTCTTGGCAAGCTTCAATGCTTTTTTTACAAGCATCCAATGTGGAAAAAATGTCATTTCGAATGGACAAATCAAATTCCAAAGTTTTTAATAAGCTTTTGGCATCTTCAATGTTGAAAAAACCTAGATCCACAGCCGCTTCATTGTAATAGCGACCCTCTATTTTTAAAGCCGCTACTTTTTCACCTCTGTACTGAAACCCTAATGTTTGCAACATATCCGTAACCGGTTTTTCATGGGTGTAGATTTCTATTTTTTTAAATTGAGCTTGTTTGAGCATCACACTGATTTGTCGCAAACAATCCGCCATAGCACCAGTAGTGTGACTTTCTATTAAGTGTACGTCTAAAAAAGCAATGTGGCCTACCACATTGGGACTGGGGGTAAGCGTACAAATCCCTATTTTATGGCCTTGCTTGTCGTAGCAAATATAATTATATCCGTGTTGTGCGACTTGGCCGAGTGTTTCTGATGCGACTGCAGGAAAGCTGGGATCAAAAACAAGCTTATCATTGACGCTCTTTTTTGAAATCTCAGCATTTAAGAAATAGCATACACCGCGCTCTTCTAGATGATAAATACTTCCTTTTTCTTTGCCTTGACGGACCAGCCACCCATTGAGATGGAATTCCATTTCAAAACCTTTTTTATTGGCAATATGGTATGCAGCTTCATTTCCGCCAGATTGAGTCAATTCAATGCGTTCTATTCCTTTGTCTCGAACAATGTCCAAGAAAAAATCGTAAAATTTTTCCCCGAGCTTATGTCCTAGATGTTTTTGATCCACGCCCATCGAGCAATAGCTTGCTATATGCGCGCGATTTCCTGTACCATAAACTAAGCGTCTGACGGCGAGGATTTCTAATTCTTTCCCCTTTTCATCACATTCAATCAGCACATAAATATCACTTTTTTCACGCAATTTTGCGTAAATTTCTGGGGTCATCTCGGAAAAAGACATCCAAGGGAGAACATGCGGTTGCGTCCATATGTCACTGATTTTCTTATAGTCTGCCTCAGCGGCTAGTCGGATTTTGATTTTTTTCATCGCTATTAAACTCTTATTAGATAATAATTATACTACTTTACTGTAAAAATAGCAATAATCTATCCGCTTTCTGACGGCCGTAGCCAATTTTGTTTAATAAATGAACATGCATTAAATTCTGTAGATTAATGAAATCGGAGATGGTATACTCTTTCGGCTGGCATGTGGAGGGCCTGTTGACATGGGGTTTATCGGCTGCAAAATGAGTAGAACCGGTCAAAATGATAGCAAATTTTCGTTAAATATAACTCGATATTCTCCTCAAATTTGCTATCATTTTGTCTCGGTTCCCTCATTTTTCGCTTCGACAAACCCCATGTCAACAGGCCCTAGCCAATCACAGCATTTTTAGTGTTAATTTTATGAGGAATCTATTTAGATGAGTACTACTGTAGAAGATCGTGTCAAGAATATTATTGCGCAACAATTGGGCGTGGATGTTAAAGATGTCCGATTAGACTCTTCCTTTATCGACGATTTGGGAGCAGATTCTTTAGACACTGTAGAATTGGTCATGGCTTTGGAAGAAGAATTCAATGCTGAAATCCCAGATTCTGACGCAGAACATTTAACCACCGTGCAAAAAACTATTGATTACATCAAAGCACATTCTAAAGACGTTTAAAAATAGTTTCAGGGTAGAGGGTGTTTTGCCATGCGTAGAGTAGTGGTTACCGGTCTTGGGATGTTGACGCCATTGGGTTTAAATGTCAAAGACACTTGGGCGGGCATTTTGGCGAGCCGTAGTGGTGCAAGAAGCATTGATTTTTTTGATGTGTCACAGTACACCACGCGATTTAGTGCCTCGGTGCGCGATTTTGATCCGGAAGTGTATTTAAACAGCAAAGAAGCGCGTAAGGTCGATACCTTTGTGCAATTTGCCGTAGCAGCAGGCGTGCAAGCGCTGGAAGATTCCGGCTTAGAAGTTACGGATGCCAATCGAGATCGCATTGGGGTTGCCATCGGTTCCGGCATTGGGGGCTTGCCCTCTATCGAAAAGAACCATGCTGCTGTATTGAACAGTGGTCCTAGGCGGATTTCTCCTTTCTTCATTCCGGGTAGCATCATCAATATGGCTTCAGGCTATCTTTCTATTTTAAAAGGTTTGCGAGGTCCGACGATTTCCACCGTAACGGCTTGTACTACCAGCGCGCATAATATTGGTCAAGCCATGCGAATGATCGCTTATGGCGATGCCGATATCATGTTAGCAGGCGGTGCTGAAATGGCGACTTGTCCTTTGGGCTTGGGCGGTTTTGCGGCGATGCGTGCTTTATCCACGCGCAATGATGCCCCTGAAAAAGCGAGTCGGCCTTGGGATAAAGATCGCGATGGTTTTGTGTTGGGCGATGGTTCTGGGGTTTTGGTTTTAGAAGAATACGAAGCGGCTAAAAAACGCGGTGCTAAAATTTACGCTGAATTAGCGGGTTTTGGCATGAGCAGCGATGCCTATCATGTGACTGCACCCGATCCGGATGCCAATGGTTTTGTGCGTTGTATGCAAAATGCCTTGAATGATGCGAAATTGCCCATCGACGCCATCGATTACATCAATGCACATGGCACTTCAACGCCCAAAGGCGATGAAATTGAAGCCTCCTCCATTAAAAAATTATTTGGCGCACACGCTTATGAATTGGCGGTGAGTTCAACCAAGTCCATGACGGGTCATTTATTGGGTGCTGCAGGTGCTGTGGAAGCCATCTTTTCCATTTTAGCTTTACAAGATCAAGTCTTGCCACCAACTATCAATTTAGATAACCCGGATGAAGGATGCGATCTCAACTTTGTGCCGCACCTACCTCAAAAACGTGCACTGAAAGCGGTCTTATCTAACTCATTTGGTTTTGGCGGAACCAACGGAACTTTAATTTTTACTGCTCTAAAATCCTAACGCTCATCTTTTTTGAGTTGGCTAGTGTTGCTATCGTGTAAATGGTATGGTTATCGCGGGTAGGGCCTCTTATGTTATTTCTTAAACGCCGTGGGCTGATACTTATGGCGGTATTCTTCTTTATTTTCGTTTTGGCAGCACCCGCTTTGTATTTTGTCTATGGTCCTTTGATCAGCGGTAATACGCCTTTTTATTATGCATTAAGCCCGGGACAAACCACTTACGATGTTGCCATGGCTTTGCAAGCCAAAGGCTATTTGCATCATCCGCGTTATTTTTTTTGGTTAGGTCGTTTAACAGGTTACAGTTATCGATTGCACGTAGGCTATTATTCTTTTCAACCCCGAGATTCAGCTTGGCAGGTTTTGCGAAAAATGGCTTATGGGGAAGTCGATAAGAATAATATTACTTTGGTGGATGGTTGGACGGCTGCCCAAGTTTTACAAGTCGTGACCAGCGATCCCCGCTTGCAACATTCTCCCATTTTATTGTCGCCTCGAACTTTGTGTGTAGCTTTGGGTTTACCACCTGATGCTTCCTTAGAAGGCATGTTTTGGCCTGACAGTTATGCCATTTATCCGGGTTATTCTGATCTGAGTTTATTGCAGCGCGCACACCGCATCATGGAAAATAATTTGAAAGTATTGTGGATAGGGCGTTCGCCTAATTTGCCTTATCGTACCGCTTATGATGCTTTGATTATGGCATCCTTGGTGCAAAAGGAAACGGCATCGACCATCGAGCGTCATTTGATGGCGGGGGTGTTGATCAATCGACTGAATAAAGGCATGCGATTACAAGTCGATCCGACCGTGATTTATGCTTTGGGCAGCGATTACTCGGGACACTTGAGACACGATGATTTAAAAGTGAATAGTCCGTATAATACCTATCGCTATAAAGGATTGCCACCAACGCCCATTGCCTTGCCGAGTTTAGATGCTTTAATGGCTGCATTGCATCCCACGATGACAGATTACCTTTATTTTGTGGCAAGAGGCGATGGCTTGCACACTTTTTCCGCGACTTTAACAGAACAAAATGCAGCGGTGCAACAATATTTGAAAAATACGCAGTAGGAGTTTTTGAGATGGCAAAATTTATCACCATAGAAGGCGGCGAAGGCGCGGGTAAAAGCACCGTCCTCCGAACCATCCAAAATTATTTGCAAAAAAAGAAAATTGAGCACATCATTACGCGCGAACCAGGCGGAACGGTCTTGGCTGAAAAAATCCGTTCTTTGCTGCTGGAGCAAAGCGATGAAGTTTTATTGCCTGAGAGTGAATTGTTGTTGTTTTTTGCGAGTCGACATCAGCACATTCAACATAAGATCAAACCTGCTTTGGAAAAAAGCTTGTGGGTGGTCAGCGATCGTTTTGTGGATGCAAGTTTTGCTTATCAGGGCGCGGGCCGTGGCCTAGACGACAAGCGCATTCAATATTTAAAAGAATGGCTAGTGGGGGATTTACGTCCGGATCACACTTTATTGTTGGATGCACCGCCTGCGATTGGTCTAGATCGGGTGAAAGCACGAGGTAATTTGGATCGCATTGAAGTAGAACAAATTGATTTTTTTAACCGTGTGCGGCATTATTATTTAGAACTAGCCGATAAAGAACCGACGCGATTTCACATTATTGACACACGGCTTTCTTTGGAAAATGTGGAAGAAAATGTGCAAGTTTGGTTACGGCGTATTGCGGTGTAGATAAAAGCAACCGAGCCGCGACCGTCAGGGAGCGGTGGATTGACTCATAAAACTTGATAATGAGGAAGGAGCATCATGAGAAGTTTCATCGTTTTCACCGCGGCTTGGGTTATTGCCATTGGGCTTCTCCTATTGTTGAGCTTACAAATTCCTGTAGGAAATTTTATAGCGCATCTCCCGGGAGGGCGTTTGTTGCTTTGGCCAGTCGCGAGTATTTTTTTAGGCGCGCTAAGTTGGGGATTGAATCTTCTCAATGACAGCATTGTTTTTAGAAAACGAAGTTTTGCTTTTCTTATTTTTTTTAATGTCTTTGCTTTGTTCATCAGTGTGGTTGTTTTTTTATTTTTAATGCGTTGGGCAACAACGCTTTTTGGGTTCACCAATTTGATAAACGTATTTGCCAGCCTCAGTGATTCTTTTTCAAAAATACATTTTTGGGGATTAATACTGTATATCCTCGTGGTTCAGGGCGTTCTGGATTTTATCACGCAAATGACCAATATGATTGGTTCTAGAACGTTAGTGCACATTATTCTGGGCTATTATCGACAACCCAAAACCGAAGAACGTGTTTTCATGTTTTTAGATTTGCAAGGTTCAACTGCAGTGGCGGAACGGTTGGGGCATGAACAATTTTGTCGCTTGATTCAGGATTGTTTTGTTGATCTTACACAAAGCGCTTTGATACACGAAGTAGAAATTTATCAATACGTGGGCGATGAAGCTATTTTAACCTGGAATAAAGCAAAGGCGACTCAAAATGCCAATTGCATTGAAGTGTTTTATGATTTTAACCAAGCGCTACTTAAAAAATCTAACTACTATCTGAAAAAATATCAATATTGTCCTGTTTTCAAAGCGGGACTTAATATGGGCGAAGTAGCCGTTGCCGAAGTTGGAACCATCAAACGCAATATTGCTTATCTCAGCGATGTTCTCAATACGGCCTCAAGAATTGAACATTTGTGCAATGAAATCGGAAAATCTTTATTAATTTCAGAAGACGTGAAGCAAATGCTGGGCGATGAAGTGCCCGGCTACAAAATGGATTTTGCCGATGAAATTAAACTGCGCGGTAAAAATAAATTGGTAAAGATATACAGCGTGGAGAAAACTATTTCTGACATTGATCACAATAGAAAGTAGAGCGCCCCCCTAGGGTTATTTTCAGGATAGAGCTTTGACATTGAATACAAGACGGATTCTGCCGGCCATATACCCTCAGTTCTTGTTTAAAATAACCAGGCTTGCCGCTGCTGTCTACGAAATTTTTCAGAGTTGTGCCTCCGGCAGCAATGGCTGCTTGTAAAACATTTTGAATGCTGTTTACAAGAGCTGCGCATTCTTGCTGTGTTAAACTATAGGCTAATCGTAAAGGTGAAATGCCGGCGGCAAATAATGCT
Source organism: Pseudomonadota bacterium (assembly GCA_021782495.1). GTDB lineage: Bacteria > Pseudomonadota > Gammaproteobacteria > UBA1113 > UBA1113 > VFKP01. Next base: position 448,004 of record JAJXUV010000001.1, read on the forward strand.
TCGCTAACATAGATGTTGCCTATGCCAACGACGAGATGACTGTCCATTAAAGCGGTTTTAATGGTGATGCGTCGTTGCTGTAATTTTGTGTGTAAATAAGCGGCGTTAAATTCCGCACTCAAGGGCTCTGGACCCAAAGTGTTTAACAATACGTGATCCGCAGCGTGATCGCACCATAACCAAGCGCCAAAACGTCTAGGATCAGTATAACGCAATAAATATCCGTTTTCTAAGTAAATGTCAATGTGATCGTGCGGGCCATGTTTTTGTGCGGCCGTTAATAAATGCAACGAGCCCGACATGCCCAAATGTACGATGACATCACCTTTATCGGTATGGAATATCAAATACTTAGCACGTCTACTGATTGCCTTAAAACGATTGCCGTGTAAATTTGTTTGTAATAGTTGCGTGACAGGATAACGTAATTTAGCTTGCCGTACGACAACTTCGGTTACACACAAACCGGGCAAATGTTGCGCTAAACCACGTTTGCAAGTTTCAACTTCAGGTAATTCTGGCATAATGCTATAAGTATCCTTGTTGCACTAGTAATTTTGCAGCGCCAACGTGGCGACAACATTTTTTAATGCCCGGACAGGATAGTTTTAAATGTTGAATCAATCGATGTACGGGTAGATTAATGTTTTTTTCTATTAATAGATCACACAAGCTATAACATTGTAACATGATTCTAACTTCTTTTTCGCTATTGGGCGAAATTTTGGAGAAAGCTAAACTCAGAGGATATAATGTTGCTTTGGAAGTTCGAGTATATCCATTTTGTGTTTCTTGGTAAAAGCCCTCATTTAAATCTGAGTTTTCGTTTATAATTCCATTTGGAAATCGATACTGATTTATTCTCGACAACGAAATTTCTTCATTCGATAGTATATTTTCTACAGCTGCTGCAGTATCAAGTTTTCAAGTACATTGAGTATAGATACTAATTTTTTAATAGCTTTCAGATTAAAGATGTAATAAAATCATTAAAAATTTATTCATATAAACAACAGGCCGATTCAATAGAGGTTTATCTTTACCTCTAAGAAATTTTTGAATGCAAGTCGAAAATCTGGTTTTTTCGAACTCGATTTTGGTATGATACCGTTCAGATTGAGAGTAACTCTCTTAGGGAAAAGTTTGGTTTAAATGGCATAAAGG
>JAJXUV010000004.1 GCA_021782495.1 Pseudomonadota bacterium
TGGAGTTGCTCTAACAGAGCGGGAGGAACCGCTAACATAACCGAGCCCCCAACTTTTCGCAAATGTGTCGTATGCATAATAAATCTCTCTTTTAAACTTTAATTATATAAAAGTATAACATATTTTACAGATATTGCAAGCTTGCCAATATATTGTTAGATGTAATAGGTTAAAAACGCCGTAATTTTTATCCAATAAAATCAAAAACTTAGTACATACCCCTCGTTGTGCAATTTATGCGCACATAAAAATACTGATGATAGTAAGCTTGTTGAGTAGGCCAGCGGAACTTCCCCGCTAGCCTCTCTCTAAACGGTGCGTGAACCTCTCGACTCACACCGCTTCCATTAAGTGAACCATCCTGTCATTCCCATTTGCCAGTGCACAAACAAATTAGGCTGTTTCTTCGCTATCCCTTCTACGAAGTAGCTGGCCTTTTTCCGGTTGTTTCGCAGCACTTTGTATTTCTTCCTTGCCCATGCAACCAATGTTTCATTGACATAATTCCACACAATATTCATCCCCGTGCGTGTGTATGCTCCATAGTAGTTCATCCATCCTCTTAAGATAGGGTTATACCATTTCGCAATATCTTCCAAGCTTAGATCTGTTCTTCTGCGTAGTTTATGCTTCCTTATCTTTGCTCGCATAGCATTGACCGACGTTTTGCTTACTGCAGGCGTAAACCCTGTAAACAATCCCTTTTCTTTTGTCTTCTGGGTGCTACAGGTTCTAGCTCTAAATGTATACCCAAGAAAATCAAACGATCTACTTTTATCTACTTCCTTTTTGTTGCATCGGTTCCCTCTGCAATATACAATCTTGCTTTTATCAGGATGCAGTTCTAAACCACACTCTTCAAACCGTGCTTTCAACTCCACTAGCAATTGCTCCGCTTCCTTTTCAGTTTCGCAGTGCACTAGCCCATCACAGCATATCGACACCAGGGTTTATCCCCATGGCGTCGTGTCATCCATACATCAAATACATAGTGCAAAAATAGGTTGCTTAGACACGGACTTATTACCCCTCCTTGTGGTGTTCCATGTATTCGCTCTATTTTACTTCCATCTATCATTTGCATTGGTGCTTTTAGCCACCTCTCTATGTATAAGATTATCCATGCTTCTTCTGTATGTCTTCGCACGGCTTTCATCAGTAGTTCCTGGGGTATGTTATCGAATAGCCCTTTAATATCAAACTCTAGTACATAATCGTATTTCCAGCATCTCTGCCGCGTTATTCCGACTGCATCTAGCGCTGATTTGTTTGGCCTATATCCATAGGAATCAGATAGAAAAACAGCCTCTACTTTCGGCTCAAATACCAATCGCACTACCATTTGACATATCCTGTCTCCTACCGTCGGGATTCCGAGCATCCTCTTTTCCCCACTTTTCTTGGGGATCGCTACTCCTCTCACCGCCAGCGGAAAATAACTCCCCGATGACATCCGATTCCATAGCTTGTATAGATTCCCTTTCAGATCTTTTTCAAAATCTTCCAGTGATTCTCGATCTACTCCTGCTGCCCCAGCATTTGTCTTTACAAGCTCATACGCTTGTACAAACAACTTCTTTGGAATATCGAATGATTTTGTTGCTTTCTCCATCATTTCCTCTCGAATAAATTCGGTTGAATGTTGAATACTACTACCTAATGCAACCCCTTCGCTCCACACCCATTACAGGTGCTTCGTCACTACTACGAGTTGCTCCGCCCCAGTTTCCTGCATCGGTACTCTTTTCCTCATGACTTCTCTCACTTGGAATTCTTCCTTTTCATCAGGACGACTGGTTCCCGCAGTTCCATAGGAAAACCTAGATCAGACTCACGCCACCTATACGCCGGACACCATCTACACAGAACTCAGGTTGCCTGTAGATTTATCTTAGAGTTGTGATATGACTCTAGTTTCGATGCCTTGTTAATACTCACGACGCGTCAACAGTGATTCAGCCTTATTCGTCTTTCTGATCCGCACCTGCACAGGTTTTCTCCCGCGCTTTTCTTAAGCGCTCACGACCATCACTCTTTATGACAGCCGCTTGAAGTGGTTTGAAGCCTACCCCTGATAGCCGACTTCGGTGGGCCCACCACCATCTTCCTTATACCTTTCAGTTTGTGAGTCCTCCTTTCTTCACAATTCTGTGTGCCTGCGGCACACTATCACCTTTATTATAGGTGCGCCTAGTTTTTTCGTGCAATTTAAGCAAGGATTTAACATCTTTCTCTTTGATTTGGCTAAGATATCGTCTTTTAAGCTCGCCTAGCTCCAAGCGAATGAAATTTTTCTTCAAATGCATCAACCGACTCAATTTGCCGTATTTCCTGACGAATATATTCCAATAACCCCACACTGGTATTTTGTGCTACCGGCTGACGAAAATAACTAAACCATGAACTAACGCTATCTGCCATATTTGAAAATAAATCTGTTTTTGTCATAAAGCTATCCGTTTGCAATGCTGTTAACAGTTCGAGCGTACGATGTTGACGCGCATGATCTATCACTTGTGTAGCCACACTCCATTGCACAAATTGCAATTGGTTCAGTACAAGTACGATATCGTTCAATCGTTTCAAAGCAACTTTCAAGGTACCAATATTAGTTAAATCATCTGCTGTTAAAAAATAAGGTAACCGTTGCCGAATTTCTGCTGATGGTTGATACGTTGTCAGTGATTGAACTCTAAAAAAATTAATTGATTTTAGATCGGGACATCGACTCAAATCTGCATGTTGCTCTTGCCAGGTAACGGTAAACGTATCTACTAATCCAAATTGAACATTGATTTTTATCTGTCTACCATCTACTAATAACAGTGGCTCTTTAACAAATTCATATAAACCTTCTTCATAGCAATCTGCAGCCTTAAGTTCAACATATGGAAACTCATTATCGGGATAGTTTACCTTTAATCGTTTATTTTTTACTATGATTTCATCCGGATAATTTTTAAATCGTATTTTAACATCATCCAAATCTTGTCCGGGTAACTGCAATTGTCGCCATTGTATATCTGTCAATTCACAAAAACGCTGCTTATCTTGGATTATTTCTCGAAAATGATGAAACATATCTTCACGTGAATAGTACAATATTAGATTTTTTGCTGCGCGCGTATTCAGTTCAAGCACCAATTTATTGCTTGCCTGGGTTGTTTCGATAAAGGCTGATAATTTTTTAATGTCTGTAACAATTGATAATTGAGAATAACAAACATTAGTAAGCCACTGTGCTAATACGTTTTCACTTAGCACGACAATTGACCTTTTGATCAATTCTTTATTGCCTACAAAAATAACTTGGGTTTCTAAAACTTCATCTCTTTTGGGATCATACTCAAAATTACCTAGACGTTTTTTTTCCACGCCATCTATTACAACAAGCTCTTTTCGAGATAATTCATGTTCATCATTAAAATATTCTATCTTTGTTTGCTTAACACAATCTTTTTCTGCATCATAATAATAATTTTTAAGTAATTTCTCTGTACATAAAGCGGGAGCGATTTCTAACAACCATTCACGCTGAATACTAGCAGCCACATTAGCTAACAAATCATATTGCGCTTCTCCCCTGCTGGTTTTATGAATTTTACGAATATTACCCACTAAAATGAATTCACTATCTTGTGGACACGCGGATGTGAAATCTAATTGACAGTCATGCGTTATTTTTCCTGAAAATGTTGCTCGCGATGCTTGCCAATAAGCATTACTGTTATGTGCGATATGATCAACTTTACCCGCTGCAACCGCCTTAACAAGTGCTGCATTTTCAAATTCACGATATTGATAACAAGGATGTCCTAAGGTTAGTCGTGACAAACGTACCACTTCTAAAATTTCTTGAATTTTTTCATCTGTTAATTGCATCCGCTTGAGGTTTAGTCCTCTAGCTTCACACCAATTCTTAAAGTGTAGATCTCGGATCTGTTGGAGTTTATAAGCAGGAACCGATCTTTTCTGAAATGCGTGTCCCTCACTTTGGAATGCACGATAAGCTCTAACCATGACAGTAAAATCACTTTTGCTATCACCTGCCCACCCTCGTTTAACACAGTCATTAATCCACCGTGCACCATTCTCATGAGGAAATGCTTCATGCCCACAATCAATTTTCCATAATCCCGCACTGTGGGGCCGTACACAAGCTTTGGGCAATTTTTCAACTGCCTCAATTTGCATTAATAACGCTTGATCAACAATAATGCTTGTATCTTTTCTAATTGGCTGAAAGAAATCACCGATCTGTAATGCCGCAATAATAATGATGGTTTCTGATAATACATTAAGCTTATCTGCATGCAGTAACATAACTGCCAACTCTGGATCAACCGGAAATTGCAATAATAATTTTCCTTCTTCTGTTATCGCTTCTTCAGCAGTTAATGCCGAAATAAGTTTTAACCTCGAAATGGCACTGTCTATTTTTTCAAGCGCAGGTCTATCAATCAAAGCAAAATCTCGCATAGAGCGATCCACTGCTGCAATTTGTAATGCCACTCGAGTGATCGGCTCCCTCAATATAGCAGGACTAGGCCATGACACTAAATTTTCAAATTCATGGTAAGAACCCACCGCTATATAAAATCCTGGTGACGTTCGCCCTGCACGCCCTTTGGCTTGCTCAGCTTCAGCTTTTGACACCAATATTTTTTCAAGACCACCTACACCTTTGCTATTGGTAACAATTCGCTTAATTTGTAATGAATCAATAATGCCTATGGTATCTGGTACAGTAACGCTACTTCTTAAAATCTCAGTACTACAAATAAATCTCAACGTATTGCAAGATACCAATTTTTGTATTTTGCTCTGCTCTACAAAAGTACTTTCACCATGACATGTAAATACTTCAATCTTTTTATTTCCCTCAAAGCTTTGTGCAATTTCTTCAAGTTCTCTTTTAACCACTGTAATATCTTCTTTGCCCGGTAATAGGATAATAACAACACCTTTCGTAACAATTTGTTCCTCCATACCTTCTTTAGGGATAGTTAATCTATCTTGCAAAAATCGGTCAATCACAGATCGCGCTGCTCTCGCCGCCCCTTGGGTATGGTGTTCACGATTAGTTAAAGTAATGATTTCCGTGCTGACTGGAAAGCAACGTCCCTGAACTGACACAATCGGCGCATTATCAAAAAATTCAGAAAACTTTTGGGTGTCGATGGTTGCGGAAGTAATTAATACACGCGTTTTAGGAGAATCTTTTAGTTTTTCTTTGATTAATCCTAACAATAGATCAATAGAAATTGAGCGCTCATGCGCTTCATCAATAATGATAATGCCTTCTGGCAATCTCTTTTGTCTACGAATTTGGTTAGCTAGCGATTGATCAATCAGTAATTCAAGCCGAACGTCTTCAAAATTGTAGTCTAATTCGGCATCACGTAATCGCCAGGCGACAAGTTCACCAGGCTTTGTACCCAATTCCGATGCAATCCGTTCTCCAATCCAGCGACACGCATTGCGTCGTGGCTGAGTCATCAGTATACGCTCTTTAGAATAATGAAGTAATACCGCTTGTGGGATGCGCGTAGACTTGCCTGCGCCCGTGCCTGCCTCACAGATCACAACTTGATGCCCTTCTAAAAGCGTGATAATTTTTTCAAGGTGTTGATCAATAGGTAAAACTTCACGTTTGCGTTGATCTGCCCACAACATAAGATACTCCTTCTTCTCAAGATAAAAAGCGATGCGACGTCCGACCAAAACTATGTCTATAAATTTAAGTTAACTGCATTGGAAATTACATCCAGCATTGTATCATTTCTGAGTAGTTTTCACTGTTAAAAACCAAAAATCACATTTCCTCAAGCTCTCTTATACACCCTTTTTTCATTCTCAAAAGAGTTTTCTAATGGCGTTATCGGATCTTCTAAGGCTGACTGTAATTTATTTAAAAATTGAGCTTTAAGGTCGGGAGCGGAACATCGCTCATAGGCTTGTGTTACTAACACTTGCCACTCTTCAGCAGAGTGCACTTGTATTAAAGCTTGCCAATCTGTAGGCTTCAGTAGATTCAGAAAAGTGGGTAAATAGGTTGTTACCATTAACTCTTTTTGCTTACACAGAAATTCTAATAAAGTTACGCCATTTAAAGGTAAAGTTAATAGCCTAGAATCAGCGCGTAAAATAGCTTCCCATTTTTGCAAATCAAGTGCCACAGCTCCTGAGGACAAAGCCAAAAGCTCATTAATAGCGGTAGGAGAAACATAAACTTGCCGCCAGTATTCTGGATGTTGCGTCAGAAACTCTCTAATCATACTGCGAGTATTATGATTAGAGATAAGGGTTCTGCTTTCCATAGGTTCCCCCGTCATTGGGCTTAACATACTTCTACCTAGCGCCTCTAAGATAGATTCTCGTTCATACGTATATCCATCTATTGCAATGACCGGATCAAACATGATTTCTTGTGTGATAGGACATAGAAACGAATTTTTTATTATTTTCTCTGCTGATAGAGAGCGGGAAGTTTGTTGTATATCTTCTTCCTTGTCTTTTGTTGACATTGAGATAGCAAATTTTGAGGGTGAGAACGACGAAAAAAATGCAGATTGTGTTAGGAGAAAAGAATTAGATTTTTCTGAGTTATCTTTTGTTTCTCGAGATGAATTATCATGATGGCTTCTATGAAATGAAAGCAATGGTATGCCATCTGTCTCAAGATCAACACTAAGCTCATCGTCCAGAATATTTTCTAAACGATTCAGAATTCCTTGCCAGCTTAAGACTTCTTTGGACGATAACCGCTGAGTCCGTAATAAACGATTTATTCCCCAAAATAACCTTCTAAGATAAAGAGGATTAACATCGGGATTTCTTTTATACTCATCTAAATAATCTCGAGTAGTTTTTAATAAGGTTTCTTTATTGAAAATAATGCCGCACTGCAACAATTTTTCATCATCAAAATGCAGTTTTTCACAGTCTAGCCCAATAAAGCTCCAAGCTTTCATGTCTTTTTTTATGTCTTCATCGCTAAGAAGCGCATTTAAAATAACAAAATCCTTATTTTCAATTGCTTTTTGTATGTCCTCTTCGCTCATTTCGCTTATGTCGAGTTCCGATGGTCTGGGTGTTTTATACCACCACCAAATCAGCACCATTAAACCGATAAGCCCAAGTGTCGTCCCCAGAATGAGGGCTATCGAGGAAGATGCGACACAGCCATCTTCTCCTTGCGGTACACATCTTTGTGGATCAAAAAAATGTCTTCCCGCGGAATTCTGAATATATTTTTGCGCTTTATACTTATTCGGGCCATGTCTAGCTGCAGTACATTCGAGCGCACATAAAGCATCCCTATTTCGTGTATCTGCCAAACTTTTTAATTCGCTCAAAGCTTCTTCATCGCCAAGTTCAGCGGCTTTGCGAAAATAATCGATCGCTACTTTTTCATCGATGGGAATGTCGTCATCACCATCTCCATTGGCATATATTTGACCTAATGCCAAGTAAGCTTCGGTGCTTTTCAAATCAGCCGCTTTTTTGTACCAGCCAATGGCTTTCCTCATATCCTTTGTGAATTTTTCATCGCCATCAGCGTATATATCGCCCAATGCCAAGTAAGCTTCGACACTTTTTAGGTCCGCAGCCTTTTCATACCAGCCAATGGCTTTGGACACATCCTGGGTAACTTGTTCATCACCATCGGCATATATATCCCCCAAGCTAAGGTAGGCTTCAATGCTCCCGAGAGCAGCGGCTTTTTCGTACCAGCCAATGGCTTTTATCATATCCTTTGTTGCTTTTTCATCGTTATCAGCGTATATACCCCCCAAGGCCAGACAGGCCTCAAGGCTTCCAAGAGCCGCGGCTCTTTCATACCAGCTAATAGCTTTGAACCTATCCTTGGTAACTTGTTCATCACCATCGACATATATATCCCCTAAGGCCAGATAGGCTTCAAGGCTTCCAAGAACAGCGGCCTTTTCATACCAGTCAATAGCTTTTATGATATCTTTTGTAATAACAGCATCGCCTTTATAGTAGCGCTGTGCTAAATTAAGTTTGTCTTTAGCATCACCATTAGTAGCTAAACACTGTAGTTCTTCCTCTGTTTTTGCAAATGCTCCTAATTCGGTTAAGGCATCACTATTATCAAGCTTAGCGGGCTCTTGGAACCACTTTAGCGCTTCTTCATTATTTAAAACGGCTGCTTTGCAAAACCATCGAATCGCTTGATGCTCATCTTTTGGAACACCATCGGCATCGAGGTATATCCTGCCTAGGGCGAGATAGGCTTCGACACATTTGAGGTCGGCAGCTTTTTTATACCAGTCAATGGCTTTTATCATATCTTTTGTAACTTTTACGTCACCTTCAGCGTATATCTTACCTAGAGCGAGGTACGCTTCGACATTGTTAAGCTCGGCGGCTTTTTCATACCAGCCAATGGCTTTTATAATGTCTTTTGTAACCTCTTCGTCGCCATCAGCGTATATCTTACCTAGAGCGAGGTACGCTTCGACATTGTTAAGCTCGGCGGCTTTTTCATACCAGGCGATAGCTTCCACAATATCTTTCTTAATGATATTCTTTTCAATATCCGCTTTTTTATCTCCTTTGTGATAGCGCTGAGCTAATTCAAATTTGGTTTTAGCACCACCAATGCGGGCTAGGTAGCGCAGATCTTTTTCTTGCATCCATCTTTTGATTTCCCCACCTTCATTATACTGTGCCCAATAAGCATTTATCGGATAATTAATCGAATAACTATAATAACCGGTCTCCAAATCACCATTATGATCGAAATCGGACTCCTGTGGAACAGGAAAGATCCTAGAGGGGGAATCAATATCATTGCCATTTTCTCTAGCTGCTCTATAATTGCTAAGCGCTTGAAGTTTCATCCCGGGATAAGATTCCTCGAAACTAGGACTGCAGTATCTATATTGGACACTGTTTGCAGGATTTGTATAAGTCCTCAATGTGCATGAACCAGTGGCCCTACCAAACGATTGAGTTTTGAGTTTTACAATAGGTAAATTGCTTTCACTAGTTGCCATAATTGATCCCTTTTACAAAAAAAATACTACTAGATCTATAAGCTTACTAATTCGTCAAATCGCTTTGATACTGACTGAGCTTTTCATCTGCAAACTGATATTATTAAAAATTTTATACCCTGTCGATAGAAATTTCTTATCTCGGTTTTAGCCCCAAGGAACTTTGATTGGTTACTTCATAATTTTGAGATAGCGATACGCCGTGCTCTTTTAAAATCTGTGCCATCGCATCACACAACGTCATAACTACCTTTGTCGGTGCATCATGACTTACATTCATTTTACCGCCCCATGCTTCTACTGTATAGGGATCAACTACATACTCGTGCTTAACCAATTTGACTTCTTCTCCTTGGAATGATAAGTGATTAGTATTATTGATTTTAATCTTGTACCAACCAGTCTTAGGCTCATATTCAATCGAATCGTATGTATATCCTAAAGTTTGATGGTGTCCTCGATGTGGTTGAAAATTCTCACCTACATTATATTGAGCTATCCGCTTTGAAAAAGAGTGATAATCATAAAACCACAGGGTATCCTGTGCTTGAGCCTGATAATGTTGTAATAAATCCGAGTAGGTGATGATAGGACTACTAAAAGGTAATATTCTTCCGTATTTAGACAATAATGTACTGGCTATTCGCTCCCACTCTTCAGCTGTATAATTAAGCTTAGTTTCTAAATAACGTATAACGCCAAATGATAAAGCCCAAATCGCAGCGGCCAATGGCTCTAACCCATTTTCATCCGGTTGCCTTGGTTCCGCTCCTTCGTACTCCACTAATATTTTGACCATTTCTACATCTGCATCAGAACAGGCTTTCACTAAACGATTTGGTAATTTTAGCCCTTGCCAGTTTTGATCCTCTAGTAAATAGTCTTCTGTTAAGGCTACACCGCGCGCTCGTAACAATTTCGCTATGGTTTTGCTTATTTCTCTAACTAACCAAAGCGGGGTATCGTACTCCCAATGTTCTATCTTAGGATTATCTGGCCTTCTTAGTTTCATAAAAGGCCCTTTACGTTCTTTTACAATCTTATATATAATTTTATCCTCTGTAAGCTGTAATTCATCATAATCTCCTCGCGGAGATAATTGAGTCTTCTGAACACGATTGTGCATAACGACTCGACACCAAAGATCGGTATAGGAATAAAACCATCTATCTTCTTCCCCTCTATAATGTTGCAGAAGATCGGCATAAGATTTTATGCTAGAGCCAAAAGGCAATACATGGCCGCGCAAAGATAAAACATTATTGGCTATTCTTTTCCAATCTTGATAGCTATAATTTGCTTTAGTTTCTAAATAAACTACAACTTCCAGCGCCAAACCCCAAATTGCTGCAGCCATTGGTTCTTGCCCATTCTCATCTGCTTTGGTGGGATAAGCACCTTCCTCTATTAATCTTTTAACAGTGTCTATATCTGCATCATAACAAGCTTGTGTTAGACAGGTTTGTAGTTTTCTTTCTGCAAAGGTTAAATCATCTCTTGTTTTTAAAATATGTAGCGGTGTTGATGAAGAACCTGTGGATGAAAAAAATCGGGATGACGAAGACTGAGATAAAGAAGCAGAACAAAGTTGAGAAAACACTCTATCTTTATCATCGGATTCTTCTTCTTTTCCTTCCTCACCACTGTTGTCTGAATCTTCAGGGCTATCTAAATATTTTTCACAAGAAGCTGCCAACCCGGTAAGCGGTTTTGTGGCTTTTATTTTCATCCTTTGATAGGCTATTAACTCAGAACCAGTCATTCCGCGACTACCAAACCCGAACTCCGCAAGTTCAGGCACCATATCGTCCATAATATCAAAAAACATTTTCTTAGATGCAATCTCAACAGTTTTCTCTTTATACTCTTCATTAAAATCAATTAATCTTAATATGCCAAATTGCTCTCTAATAAACTTTTTCATAAATTTATAATCGCGATCGGAATCTACCCAAATCGCACCAACTAGCGCCTCTAAGGCATCTGACAATGCTTTAACATTATTGCGTAAATTTATTTGCTCCTCTCCTGAGCCCAAAATCAAAAACTCCCCTAATTTTAAACGTTTTGCGACCGCATAAAGAGGACCACTATTATTTGTAAAACGACTTAATTCTTGTGTTAGTTGACCTTCATTCCAATCTGGATAGTTATCAAACAAAATATCACTGATCACCATATCCAATACCCTATCGCCAATAAATTCAAGGCGCTGAAAATCTCCTATACTGCTCTCTTGACGCCCTTCATTTAAAGCCGAGCGTCGCGTTAAAGCTTGTAACAACAGATTTTCATTTTTGAAGGTATATCCAATAATTTGACGAATTTCATCTTTATCTTTCTTATTTCTATACAATTAAACTCTCCTTTTAAGTTCCACGATGTAGCTATATTGAGCCTAACGCCAATATCACCATCTACCTTGTCCTCTACGATTAGAATAATTTCCAGGCTCTTGATAATACTTAGATTGACCTCGGCCGCGAAAAGAACCTCCCCTGTGATGAAAAGAATGGGGATTTGAAGAGGATGCACTGGAACTACTAATTGAGTAGATTGCGCATGGTGGTGTTGAGACATTGCACTACCGCCCATATAACCTTGTTTTTGTGATTGCATTCTACCTTTAAGTTTCTCAATATTGCTTAATATTAACTCATTTGTAGGATCAATAAGCAGTCCATTTTTATAACATTGCATCGCTTCTTCCCAAAAGAATGGGCCCAAATTCGTCAAACAAAAACCTAAATCACAATACACATTCTCATCTTGTGAATATTGCGCTAAAGATGCTTTATAATGTTCTACTGCTTTTTCAAAGTAAATTCTTTTCTGAGATTTTTCTTGAGCACACTTCAATGCATACCACTTATAAGAATTCGCTACCTCTTTATGATTATAGGCTGTTGGATTAATGCTAATTGCTTTTTCAAACTCTGCGAAAGCTTGTTCATAATTTTCTCTGCTGGAATGTATTTTGCCCCGCTCCAGGTAAGCTACATCGGTTTTTTCAGTTCCTAGCAGCATAGTAAATGTGTCCAAAGCAAGTTGTTCATATTTCTTTTCTTTGGTTATCGCATATAAAGCTTTAAAAGCAGACCCTTTATTTGCAAGTGTATGACAAAGTTTTTGATTTATTTTTAAAGCCTTATCATATAAAGACACTGCTTCTTTTAAATGGGTAACTCGCTGTTCTATGGAAATATCTCCCGCATGCATTTGTATTCGATACAGAGTCCAACCTTGGCGCGTACAAAGTTCAGCTAAAAAATCTTCTGTGATAGGCAATGACTCTACTATCTTATATTGCAAAAGAGCTTTCTCATAATAATCAGCATTTATCGTTAAACGTCCTAGATTTTCATAGACATAACCCAACATAGCACAAAGAATACAAAATTCTTTACTTTCTCCTTTTGAGACAACAAGCATTTCCTTTAAAGTAGCAATCACTTCCAATAATTGCTCGGGATTTTCTTCATCCAATGCTATTTTTATCTTTATAAACTCTTTTGGAAAGCAATCCTCTAAATATTGTAAAAATAAAGCACTATGCCCTTTAGGGCCTTCCGTTTTTTTACGATGAATAGCATGGAATCGTTTATTAGCAACAATACATTTTTGTTTAAGTTTGTCACTTTCTTCTGCCAATTCTTTTATTTTTTCTTCATATTCAGTTTTTTCAGCCTCTAAATCAGATATTTTCAGATGCTGTAATTTTTTTTCTGCTTGCATTGTTTTATAGACTGCAACATGTTTTTCCCATTGAGTGTCTAATTTCTTCCAGGCCTCAATAGCACTTCTTAAATTAAAATTAGGAAAAAGTTGTGCTTTAGTTAAAGGCTGATTAGTATTTGGATCAGATGTATGAGAGTCTAACCAATTTTCAATATTGGCCCTGTGATAACTATGGCCATAAATGGTAACCACAGGATCCTCCATCACTTCTAATGAAATCGGACAAAGGAAACAGTCAATTTCCACAGTCAGTCTTTCATCCAAATCTGTTGTTTCTTCTACAATACCCTGTTGCTTCATTTTTTTTTCCTTTTCTTTTATAGGGCTACATCCATAAATTCTAGGCTAAGAGTAAACCATCAAGCCCTAATTTATCAAGCTTGTTATTGATATTTTTTAAATAAATGCTACGCTTGGGCCGTTTTGAACGGCTACTCATTAATTTGATTAACATAGTTTGGAATAGACATCACTTTTAATCTCTTAGAACCCCAATCTGGAATGTTTACTGACGTTATAGCGCGTTATTCAAATATTCTATATGACTGTACATTGTTTGCAATTTGCGATAACCTGAACAACTGTAGCTGAATTCTAAGTGGAAAAACAACTTGTTAAGATTTTCATTCAATTTTGTAAGATGGAGGTTTCAATAATGGCTGCTAATGCAGAGTTTTCTAATTTGTTAGAAAAAAGATTTAGTTTCTTCTCGTCTCCACAAAACGTCACTATTGCAACCACGTTAAACCGTTTCTTTTTGCGTCCATCACAGGAACTTCCGCTACATTGCTATATATTAAATGGCGATGAAGACACAGCATTGGCGCATATTACACAATATGGAACTAATAACCCGCCTTGTATTGGGAATTACAACGAAAGCGCGCAGGGAATAAGTCTATCCTCACTTTATGGATACATTACTCTTAATGGCGATGATAACCATCGGTATTATAGATCAGAGGATAGAAACGATATTTTTTTACAAAATGAATTTGCGTATAAAAACCCGATTTCATTTGAATCAGGAATGGATTCAAGTCGAATATATTGTCCATTGAATCCATAGCCTCTACGGTTGAGTTGATTTTCATTATATATCCATCGATCCTTTTTGCTAATAAAGTGTTGAAGCCAGTCTTCGTGAGTGCCAATGCTTGGAATATCCGGTATCGTATAACCTGATGTGTCTATCATATGCTGCAATATTTTGACATACTCGTCTGGAGAAGGCTTTATTAATAATACTAAATAATCAAAAACCTCTATCGCCATTCCTTGAATGGCCGCGGCTAAGGGATACTGCCCTTTATCATCCGGTCTGGCAGGATCTGCTTCTTTTTGCTCGATAAGTTCTTTTACTGCTTCAATATCCGCGTTATAACAAGATTGTGTTAATTTATTTTGTAGCTGTATTTGTTGGGGACTTAATTCAGGGGAATCTTTTAAAGATATTTGTGAAAAAGCTTCTACCTCTACGATTAATTCATCTTTTTCGTCGGCACAGACTGGATCAGTTTTCTTTTGCATCTCATTTTTTTGAAAAAAATTATAGGCGTATTGACCTAATTCAGCTTCTATTTCTTTCTTTTGTAGTAATAGAACCAAAAATTCAAAATAGAGTTTTTCTTTTGCTTTTGTAGCGCTAAAAAATCTATCTGATATCTTAAGACGTTGGCTATCTTTTTCTTGTTCTTTTGCTTTAATCTTATCGGCAATGACAGCTATTTCAGACTGTAAATTAGAAATCTCTTGTTTTTTTAATTCCAATAATCGAGATAATTCTTGTACTTCCCCCCATTTTTCTTCTCTAACTAAATTTTTAATCTTTTCTTTCAGAAAATTTTCTGTCTGGCATAATTCACCACGATGTTCAAGAAGACCGTTGTAATATGCTTGCTGATCATGAATATCCTCGAGCCCAGAGTGTAATTTCTTTAAAGAATGAGCATGGTAATTCGATTGAATAACACTGGCAGCATATTCTTTTTGCTTAACACTAACTTCCGGTTCAAGTGCAGATATAATCGATATACAATGCGCAATTCTAAAATCTTGTTGAACATCTAATTTTTTTGACAATATTTCCTCTGACCACTTTTTCTCTACTGCTTTAGTTTCTTCTTTATAACTAACTGCGGTTTCAGGCCGTTTTTGCATTGTTCGCATATTTTCCCCTTTTGCACTTTACTTTCTAGCTTAAGATACAAGTGCTCTCTTAAAACTCCAATCTAGAAATGTCTACTGGCGCTATAACCGGTGTAATATAGGAATTCGGCATGGAGTTAAAAAATCCAGCACTATACATTGATTCTAATCTAGCAGAAACGAATAAATGAGGAGCAGGACAAACTTTTCCTAACAGCTTATTTAAAACACAATCTAATTTTTCTAAATCAATGGCGCTGACAATAAATTCTTCTTTATGGTAACGCGCTATTTCTTTTTTATAATGTAAGCATTCCTCTGTTAGTTTTTCTTTGTTTGCGCTCTCTGAAAGTTCCAAGATAAGGAGCATTCGTTCTATCTTGCTCTCTGCTTTAGAAAATGCTTTTTCTATTACTTCTTTTTGCGCAATTATTTTTTCTTCTGACACACTAGTAGGGTGTTCAGTTATTTTAGGAACAGAATTCCACCAGCCACTAAACCAATTTATGCTTTGTCGGTATAAACCGGTTATCCATGGCTCTAGTTGGCCCGCAGAACCACTGGTTTGTGTTTTGTCCATATCATTATCTGCTAAGCCATACGTTGATTCTGATTCTAATTCCGACTCGGATTCAGGCTCCCTCTGCACTTCTATGATTAACTGATTGTCTTCAGAAATGACGAGCCCTTTATCTTCTAATCGGCTAATCATAACTTCTCGTCGCTCGCTAAACCATGGCATAAATTCACTGATAACTTGAGCTTTATCTTTCGTTATTTGGTTTCTTGCTTGATTACGCTCCGATGCTCGTGCAGGATCCTGCCATCCACTTAATCCCAATTCACAGTTACGAATTTGTTCAAGCCGTTGATTAAGGGCTACATCACACCCTCTTCTCTTAATTGCTTCATCACTATTAACCCATGAGGCTTTCTCTATACTTATCGAAGTAACAATCTCTCGCTTATCGCAACCCCAATTAGAACATTGATATACAGCGGTTTCTTTGCGCTCAGTAGGCGCACTTAATACTACTTGGCCATATTTGTTTTGTAAAAATTCCGCGATAGAAATCCAATCACTGAATGATAAAGTGGCTTTTGTTTCTAAATAACCCACTACTTCCAGGGATAAGCCCCAAATAGCCGCAGCCATAGGTTGTTGTCCATCTTGATCAGGTATAAAAGGATCGGCGAATTTTTTTTCAATTAAATCTCTAACTTTATCAATATCAGAATCATAACAAGCTTGCGTTAATTGATTTTGCAATTCAAGCTGTGCAGTTGCGGCTAACAAATAATGATTCGTTTTTAAGACGGATTGTCTTTCTTTACTAAGGGGTAAAGCTTCTGAAGCACACTCACTTAGTTTCAGGTTGGTTTGAGATTCTTGTCCGCCCTGCTTAGATTCTTTCTTTGCCAGCAATAAACCTAACTGCTTTATCCACTCAGAAAGTATCTGGGCTACATTTTCATAGCCAGTAAGTTCTGAAAATGTTTTTAGCTTTATTAATTCTTTCTGAAATTCTTCTGGATCTAACTTCCCAGTTTTTATTAAAGCTCGGCCATTGCTAAGATAAGAATTTAGGGCCTCTTGAATACTGCCATCCGTATCTTCACCTAATGTCTCTAGAGATAGCAATTGTTTAAGTTTCTCCCTGCTTACACGCATCTCTTCAAGGCGTGCAGCATCGCTTAAGTTTGAAAAAGGTTCTTTACAAAAGCCAACCAATTTTTCTCCAGACCAACATAAAAAACCGCTAAAGTATTCACTGGATATCCACTCAATCCAATCGGATCTTTCCGCATTAAGGTTTGCGGCAGGAATAGGCCTCATTTTGTTTCTCCTTGTTGAATTTTATGTCTCTAGCCTTGAGCCTGTATTGAAGGCCAATCGATGAACACGAAAAACCTTGATAACACTCTGTGGCATTTATCGAGTTTAATTTATTGAATTTTTCCGGTTTTGCCCCTCTAGTTTTTTCTCAAACTCATTTAGTCTACTTTTAAGCTCACGATTTTCTCTTTCTAAATCTGTAATTCTGGCAAAAACCCCAATGTGCTCTAATAAAAATGTTACTTTATAAGATACAATTTGCTTAGCAATCTCATAATGACCAACCGATTTTGCTAATGCGTCTGCTTTTAATCCAGCATTATTTCTTTGCTTGAGATCAGCTCCTTTTTTAAGAAGAATCTCTACAAAATTTGCTTTCCCTTCACGCGCAGCAATATGCAATAAAGTGTCCCCTTTGCTCAACGGTTGACTAATATCTGGTATTTGAGACAAAGCTAATTTAAATAAACTGATATCTTCTTGTTGAATGGCATATAAAGCCATATCAAAGGGATTAATTTCAATAGCCAGCTCTCTTGTTAGATTTTTGAAAAAAATTTCTGCCACGGGTAGGATTGAATACATATCGCATGTTTTAGCCATGAATTGTATCCAATCCTGAACAGAATATGCTGTGGCTATGGCTCTAAATTCTCTAACACTAAACATATTTATTACTACTGGAAGATAAGATTGGACAACCTCTTTAGACTGTTTACATAAAAACTCTAATAATAATCTGCCTTCTCCTCCAATAGACAAGGTTAAAAATCTTTTATCTTTTTGTAAAATATTACGACATTTTTCAATATTTATAGCCTGTTGGCCAGACAACAGTTGCAAAAGCTCATTGCTTAAACTAGGTGATATATAAACTTCTTTCCACGCATCTGGATATTGTGTTAAGAAACTATCTATCATCCCGCGTGCATGAAAATTCGGGAAAAGCGTTTTATTCTCCAGTATTTCGCGTGTTTTCGGGCTTGTTATGTTGCTTTTAAACCATTCTTCTATTTCTTCGCGTTCATAGGTGTGTCCATCTACTGCTAAAACTGGGTCAAACATAATCTGGAAACTAATTGGGCATCTATAATCATTCGGTATTTTTGGCATTATTTGCACTAACTCTTGAGGGACCAGTTGCCATGGTTTTGCAAAACGAAATCTGGATGCTTCTTCAATTTCTTTTTGCTTTACCATCGCTATTTCTTTTTCCTTTTGAGTACGCTGAAACAAAATTTGCGCGTCTCTTTTTTCTTCCCATTTTTGAATCTCACCACACTCAGTGTAAGTGATAAAATAATGATAAATTTCACTGGAGCAATATTTAGCCCCCATAGAGCTGTTACGATCATCTGACATTTCTCTTAAGGGAAACCCTTTTTTTATATCTGGCTCAAAACAAAATCCTTCTATTTCTGTTTGCGTAGGGGCATGACAGATAATCAACCAATATCGCTTATTTGCATCAGGATAACCTCTATTGCGATCGGGTTTCCAGTAGAATTCACGTCTCGTTGAGCCATCTTGATAAGAGGTTTCCCACCAATAACCTCCCTTGCTAGATTCCCAATTGTATGCGGAAGAGTGATCATTAAGAACAGGACACCAGCCACAGCTACGAGAAGCTTCCTCTAAAACATGCCCAGGAAATTTGTCATCAGGAACATAATCGAGTTCTTGTTTTTCTCTATTTTTTCTATAATCCTCTAATACCCCTTTAGGTGACCAATTTTTAGCTATCGCAGGATTATCCGGTGCCGGTGGTGCAGGATTATGGTAAGGACTGGGTGCACAGAAACCTCGACGTGACGAATAAGAAATACTACACCCTGTTGTTACGCTTTCTAACGCTCCTTTTTTCAAATCTTTTTCCATTGCTGCCATATCATATCTCCTATTTTAATGAATATCTTCCATATCCAACGAGCTATGCTCATGTAGAGGTAGCATAGCTTTAATTTTACCGTTTGGTATCTTGCTTCCCGTATAGATAATAATTTTTATCTTATGCAATATTTTGCCTGACCATATTCAACCTCAAAATGAGGTTGATAGTCAAGAGAAAAGTGTAAAATCGCTAAAAATAATGTAAGCAATCTATTTATCCCATAAGCTATAAATAACATTTTTCAAAAAAACTCTAAGCGGTTATTTGAGATAATAGCTTGTAGAATGTTTATTGTTAAGATCAAGTTAGACTTAAATAAAAAATAACCGAATACTCAATTAATTCTTATGTTTTTTCTTATTAAACTTCAAGCTTAATATCGACAACTTGGATGTTCATAAGCCTAAAAGCTTCCGAAAAATGGACTCGCTACTCAACTATAATTAAATATTATTTAATTATATCTCTAATGAAGAAGAGCTGCTTTCATTTAACCTTTCTTCATTTGAACTTGAGCTTTCTCCTTTCTGTTGTTCAGCACTTTGAAAATGTGCAGCCCAACTCCTTGGCATAATTTGCTTTTCTTGCGGAATAGTTTCTGCCGATAAAAATCTATGAAATAAAAACTCAAAACATACTGTAGTCAGTTTAAAGCACTGCGCTAATGTGTCTCGCTGCACTAAAGCTATATGCTTCTTCTCCTTCTGGATCATTACCAACCTCAGCTCGGGGGATCAATTTTCAATTGCTGTTGACAGCCTAGTTGTGTCCAGAGATAGTTTGGCTTATGATTAGCTGAAGCTTGATATTTTATTTGCGACAAAGCTGAATTGACTTCTTTTCGTCCTTTTTATATTATTAATCCTATTGAATCAGTTCTACATAACTTATGTTATTATTTATGCTAAGATAGATTATGTCAAATCGAAAAATTATTCATATTGATATGGACTGTTTTTATGCAGCCATTGAGATACGCGATAACCCTGGCTTAGCGGATAAACCCGTGGCCGTGGGCGGAAATTCTACTCGCAGCGTTTTATGCACCTGTAACTATCTAGCCAGGAGATTTGGAGTACGTTCGGGTATGCCTACACAAAAAGCAAAGCAATTATGCCCTAATTTAATTGTATTACCAGTTTGCTTTGAAAAGTATAAAGCCGTTTCAAAAAGCATACAAAACATTTTTTATGACTTTACACCTTTGGTAGAACCTTTAGCTTTAGATGAAGCCTATTTAGATGCCAGCCTTAACGAAAATTATAATAATAGCGCGACTTTAATAGCGCAAGCTATCGTACAAGAAATTTGGCAGAAAGAACAACTAACCGCTTCAGCCGGTGTAGCACCTAATAAGTTTTTAGCCAAAGTAGCCAGCGGTTTAAATAAACCCAATGGTTTATATGTCATCCCACCGCACGAGATAGATAATTTTGTCAAGGAATTGCCTGTTGAAAAAATTTTTGGCGTAGGTAGAGTCACCCTAGAGAAATTGCATCATAGAGGCTTAAAAAAATGTTCTGATTTACATCCCTTAAGCTTGCTGCAATTGGTTCAGGAATTTGGTAAGTTTGGCCAAACCTTATATTATCAATCTAGAGGTATAGATACACGTAAGGTTGAACCTAATAAACCTAGAAAATCACTCAGTGTGGAAACCACTTTTGAGAAAGATTGTAGTGGATTTGATGCGCTCTATCCCCATTTATGCAGCTTGCACACTCGGTTAGTGCAAAATCAACGAGATCCCTCCTATAAAATTAAAAGCCAGTTTGTTAAAATAAAGTCGAATGACTTTAAGATAAAATCAGCAGAAATCAACCGTCAAACAGATGATTTGACGGTATTTGTGAGTTTATTGCAACGGTTATTAGTACGGGCCAAACCTATTCGCTTGCTAGGTATAGGCCTTCGATTTCATTCTGCAGAAAGCGAAGTGAAACAAAGTTCTTTATTTTGATAGGCCTGTAAATAAGTTTGTGTAAAACCTCGAGAATCCCATCAAGCTAGCCCCTCTAAATTTGGCTCCGGCGCGAATAAATAACGGGCCTCAGCTAATCATAAGCTAGACTTTCTCTCAACGCCACTAGGCTGCTAAAGCGTAAAACTGCTCGTAAACAGCCATGTTTGTAGCATCCGAATATTAGCCTTTTCTTAACATGTGATGTAACTCTATCTCGGCCAGTGTGGCTTTAACCGCCTTAAATGGCTTAAATCCTTTCATAGGATTGATAATCTTTTTCATCACTGGTTATGTAAAAGGACTTATGCTGGACTCCCAAAAATTAGTACGAAATGATCCATTCACCCGGAGTTGAATGTTGGAGAACCTCGCATGGGATTGGAAGCAAAAAACGATACGATATTGGCGCTTACTCACAAGAACGTAGCTCAAAAATTGAATGCTCTTTCAACCAAGACACTACCGCATGACTACATCGCGGCCGCCACCGGTCACAACACCCACCGCGTCTATCAAAGCGACATTCGCCATTTTATCGAATCGGGTTTTACTCTACTCGCAAGCTTTGAAGACGTTCTGCGGTATTTACAAGCCCATGCGACCACCTTAAATCCACGGCACTAGAGCGACGATTAACAGCACTCAAAATTGGCATTGCTACCAGGGCTTTGCCAATCCCACGGCACACGCTACCCTTCGCAAACCTTAACCGGCATAAAAATACCCATGGCAACCCCAGGAGAGAGCCTCACCCTTGACCCTAGAGACCTTAAGTTGCATGGTAGCCCATCTCAAGGCCTCCTCTCGTTTAATCGATTGTCGTAATGCGGCCTTATTGCAGCTACCTGTCAATTGCCTAATGCGGAGTCTTACAGCAGCCACAGTCTGCGTCACGGTTTCGCAACGGAAGCCAGTAGAAAAGGCGCGCCTTTTGGCACCATCATGCGTCAGGGACGGTGGCGACACGGAGGCACCGTTTTAGGGTATATCCATGAAGGTAAACGTTTCGAGCAAAATGCGGCAGGGATTGTGTTAAGAAACGAGGAAATCTCCTTCTCCAATAAATGAGTAAATCATCCAAAAGTTACTTTTTTAGTTTGCTCGTCCTTTTTTAACCTTTTAGCGGGCAATTCTCCCAATTCCTTACTATTCCGCTTATTCGGGTTGAAAAAGCTTGGGTTCCATTCTTCATTTATTTCCTTAAGATATTTTTTTTCTTCTATTCTTTCATCTATAAATATATCAATAAAAACAGCCAACGTTTCTATGGGAGATGCATAGTCTTTAGAATATAAATCACTTGTATACATAATGAATTTCTGTGCTTCAAAATATTTGTATTCCAAGCTATCTGAATCGGCTAGATGAGGATTTTCTTTTAATCTTGGAAATGATTTTATATTACCGTATTCACTGTCTAGCTTTTTAAAAGCATCTGGTGCTGCTAAAGCAGCATCGTAAAGTAAAGCCCATTTCTCAATATTAGCCATATTTTCCGCTGTAGTACTGTCATCTAGATCAAGTTCTTTTTTAGTGCATGGATTGCTATTTGTTGTTGCGCTAAAAAATGCCTGAATATTATTAGAAAAAAGGTTCCGTGGTAAATACGGTTCGGCCTCTTCCCTGTGAAAATAGCTAGGTTTCCCTTTAATGACAGATTAGTTAAGTAGAGCACCTGGCACGGCTTGTGCAATTTTAGTGGCGGCGTTAGCTGCCTGGGGGCCAGATACATTAGCTCTTACTATAAATAGATTGTTTAAAACATCTTCTGATTTTACCTGCTGTTCAATTTGCGGCGGTAAAATAATTTTAAATTGAGTGGATAAATGAGGATAGTTTGCACAAATATTTAAGAGAGTACTTAAATAACTTTCTTTATCAGGAATACCAGGATGTAAGCCAAACCTAACTTGTAAACTCGGATAGTGATTATTTTCTAGTTCGTTTAGAATGGCCAAGACAAATTCACTGTCAACATCAATAGGCCGTGTAGTGCCTGAAATAAAAATAAACTCTTCATCCGCCTTAAATTCTAACTTCTGTTTAATTTCTATAGGCTCAATCGTATTATTTGCTATAGCTCTATCAATGCTTAAATGGCCAACAATATTTATCTTAGCATCCGGATTTCTATTTAAAATATCCTTTTTTGCTGCTGGTAGGCTTACCGCATAATCTAGCTTTGCAGAGGTTAATTCAGGTATAGCTGTCCATAAGCAATGGTTCTGTGGCGCTGAAAACATAAATTCATAAGCAACGGTGCAAGGAATGTTTTTTTTTGCTAATTCCTTAGCAACCTGAAACGGCAGATATTGATTTTCAGAAGATACACCAATATACGCGCGGTCAATGGAATGCGTATTTAAAAAATCCTCTATATCTTTATTATTTACCAATGGCTCACTTAAGAGCTTAATTTCAAGAGAAATAGCTTTTTCTTGGCTGCGTTTTAGCCCTCTTGCGCTTAGAGGAATGACATAAAGTTCATCAGAATATCCTTTCTCTCTTAAGACGGCGATTGTTTCCAGGGCTAAATCTGTGTCACCAATGCTACTAACAAAAAAAGCAATTGTCATAATTTTCTAGTCCTCATATTATATGTTTTTATTCAAAAAAAAATGAATGGAATAGATTATCACTACCCAAGAATATCATACCGCATCTGATAAATAAAATTATTTTTTAAAGCCTAAGAAATAGATACAGTAAAAACATCATCTGATATGGCAAATTTTGAGACTCTCTCTACAATCCCTACCACTATCATAGACAGGCTGTAGGATTAATATCGTTGGTGAGTTTAGTGCGCGCGGTTTAAAACTGTTTGATTCCCTCACCTACTTTTCGTAGGCGAGGGAAGTAAAAAATTGCCCTCTAGGCTGTTAGCCTAGATACGTTTTGTTGAGAAATCTCCGCAACATGCTGATCGGTTAACATATTGGCCTCTACTGCTTTCTTTAAGTGAGTCGTAGCAAAAGGGCGATGTGCTTGTTTCGGCATGTTGGCTTCAGCATAATTTGTGAGTGTAATAGCGTTGGCTGGTAATTCAGTACCTTCTTTAACGTTCGGATACTGATGCTCAACCCCACTGATTTGCTCCCTCACTTCATTAATATCATACGCATAAATATTCTGCACTTTAAGATATTTCTTTTCTACCGCAGCTGCCCGTACTGCTGCTCCTGTATTAGACAATAATTTTCTGAGTTCATCTATGTGCATTTCTTTAGCAATGCCTATTACCGTTGCATAATTCATTTTCTTGTCAGATTGCACATTAGAATGCACATTTGTATCGTAAGTAAGATTATTAAAAATGTCACACATTTCTGCATGCTCAGCAACTTCTGCACTCATTTTTGATTGGAATAATTTGCCAATCGGTTGGTTATAACCGCCAGCAACCATATCAAGTGCACCACCACCAATAGAAAATTGTAAACCTTCCAATACCGGAACGTCCGGAGAGCTTCTAGTATAGCCTAAAATAAGATTTTTTCGCTCGCCATTGTCAAATACAGTGGGAATAATCACACTACATCCCAAACCAGGTCTAAGGCGTTCAAAATTTTCATATTCTCCAGTTTCTTGAAAAAATTGGTCTGCGTTTTTTTCTGCATCAAACTTAACAAATTTATTTATCTTTAAATTTTTGGATGCGGTAAACATAGATGCTGACATAGTTATCTCCTTGAATTTTATTTCTAACAATGATGAAGGAGGAAAATTCTGAATATAGACTCTTCCGCGATATTTCGTTTGGGAGTATACTATACAATGGTGTTTTGGTCTACTCTTTATCGCACATTCCGCAGCAAAGACTAGAAAAAAAGAGACATTAGTACGTTAATATTTTAACATCATAAATTTATGCCACCAGAATATACAAATTGGGTGCTTACGATTGTTCCTGCCGGAACCCAGGTAGTTTAGGCACTTCCGTTGGTTTTTGCCCTTCTTGTTTCGCTTCTTTTGCACTTTCTTTCCCCGAATACTTTAAGTACTTAAAAAAACCAAATGTTTTCGCATGGCGTGATGAAAAAATTTTTTCATCAGATTGGCTGTTACAATCAACCTGAGTTCCTGAAAAATCACAAGTGGATTGATTTGGGGTATTTTTGTCGTTAGAAGGTAAAAAATCATGCAGGCTTAGCAAGTCTTTTGTGAGATCCGAGTCCGACTGCTTTACCGCACAATCAAAAGCAGATAAGCTTTTCACTCGATCTAGCGCTAATAGGAAGGGGTTCTGAGATCTATCTTCCGACCAACTTGGAATAACATACAAACAATCCTCCTCTATTATCATTTTTCTTTTCGCTTCTTTAAAAAAAATCAGTAATTTTGTTCTCAATTCTGGTGTATCCGAGCCTGGCACTTCATCGGTTAAGTCTTTTTGAAGCTTCATCAGGATCGCCTCTTCAATTTCACAAACCTTATCAATCCATATTGAAGCTATAAATTTTTTAATTTCAAAACCTTCTGAAAAGTTATCTTTATTGTCCTTTCTAAAAAAGAATTTTATATCTGTATTTCGTAGAGGCGCCAACTGTTTTTTTGAATTCAAAATGTTTTGGTAAAAATTCGGGCTGCCTGAACTTATTTTGATACCCACCATATCAGCAAATTCTTTATTAGCCGTTTGTATTGCGCTAACATAGCCAAAATCTTCACAGAAAACTAACTGTCTGCTTTCAGTAAAAATTTCATAATTTGTAAAAAAAATCCGGTGATAATCAGCTTCTATGTTTAATAGCTTGCCTAGGAATTTTTTCCTAGCCTTGGCATCCATTGGATTATCGCTTATTTTACTTAATTTGCAGCTTAATACTTTATGTTTTTCAAGGGCCGTTTTATACTTTACCCTGGTTTCTTTTAAAAACTTATTTTGCATGTCATATTGATCATTAAGACCATTACGCAAAATTAAATCTTTCAATCGGGGTGGCAAATGGTGTCTCTCCAATCCTGTTTCCACTACATAAATTTCTTGAGCCGAAAAATTTTTTAAAAATTTATTTTTTAATATCCGCATCTTGTCAAGCTGGCTTAATACAGCACTATAGACTTCTTTCAATTCGTCAGTATTTTTTGCTTTAGGCACTATCATATTAAGTAATTCTCCTAGCGCATGTATCATTTGATATTTTGTAGGCATCAGTGAATTTGTTTTATCATGAAAGAGAACCAATTCTATTAGACAGGAAACGCCTATCAAAGAAGCTTTTATATAAAAGCCCATTTTCTCCTCTTCTTTTTGAGATAAGCTAGTACTGCCTTTCAGGCTAAGGCCAAAAATATCCCGACATTCTGTATCATCGGTACACAAATAACTGAGTAAAGGATAATCTTCTTTACGAGGTAATTCGGTTTTACTCATTATTTTATTTGAAAGCGAAGCTACCATGCCATCGGAGCTGAAAGGCCGCTGACGGAGATAACCGGTTTTTTGTGATAGCATAGCAATCCTCTGGTTAGTTTAGCAAATAAATATCGAGCCTGAGCTAATCATAAGCCAGACTTTCTGTGAGCGCAACAAGGCTGTTGTTGGAAAAAGCTAATGTCGAATTATTGTATCAAGCAGGTCTCAATCCAGATGCATTAATAGCAGATTGAGTAGCCCCAGTAGATTGGGTGATGTTGGATGGCCCCAAAAAGTAATGAGAAAGCGCTTTTCCTACTTTAAATACACTATTTATACCGACCTGAGTCAGAGCAGCCACGCCACTTGCTATTACAGAGGTAGTTACACTCGCAATCATTTGTTCCTGAGGACTCACTACATTATGAGGATTTTCTGGTTGTAAACATTCAAAAGATGCATGAATTCCTAACGAACACATTGTAATCAGAGCTCTTAATAGCAGAGAAGCTTTTATTATTTTGCTACTCTCAAGAACATTTCTTGTTTCAAAGAGAGCAAAATAGATAATTATGCTGTGCCAATCATGATAAAAAAGAGGTGACAAGAAAGAAGGTAGCAATACGTTATGTAGCAAATAATTAATTTGTGACACCTCTAACGTGGTACATTCTTTTAAAATATTTTCTATAACACTAAAAATAGCCGCATTAAAGAAGGCATGGGATGCCCCATTTTTAACATAGTCGCTAAAGTAAGTCCTCTGTGCCGCCATGATAGCTTCCCTCTCCTTTGGTTTAAGCGGAATATCATTTTTATACCCAGCGGTGATATATTCTTTTATCCGCGGCTTTAACTCAAAATGTATTTGAGGACGAGCAGTGCAATAGGCTTCTCTAATACTTTGTTCATTATTAATAAAAAATTGTCTATACATATCTACAATTTTAGGATGTTCACTTTGTGGGATAGCAGGCCTCTTAGTATCTATGATGAATTCTAGCTTGTTTACACATTGTTTTCTCATATTTGAGATATAGTCTCTCTCATCATGCATTAGTCTGTTACGCGCTGCGATGTCTTTTTGCGCAATGCCTATGGCTTTTAAAAAACACTCTAGAAGATTAGGTTCAAGCACCATAGGACTGGCTAAATGTATATGACCTTTATTCTGGCTAAACACACCCGATGAATGCATTTCAGCTGTATGACAAGGGCTAGCGTTCTTTATAGAGGAAGGCCGCTCTAAACCAGAATAGCAATCGCGCAGTTCCTCAAGAAACGATGGGTTTGCTAAGACAGTATTCAGTGCTAGATTCTCTAGTTGCCCCCCACCCTCCGAATTTATACATTCCACTGTTTCTCCTTCAAAAAGAGTGATAATTCCGCCAGCAGTAATTCGAATTCCTCTTATTAAACTAATTGGGTCCAGAATAGTATAAGCAAAAATAGCTTTAGGTTGCAGGTTTTCTTCTTCTAAGGGCATAAGAGTTTCTTCGTTTATAAAATTTTGTTTAATTATAACGCATTTCTCTCTTTTTAATCAATATAATTAAATCAGAATCAGTAATGAATCAATAGCACTAGAAATTACCATTCCTCGCTCCCCTATCTCCACAAATTAGCTTTAGCCAATTCTTCATGGCGCGTGTGAACCCATTCTATTTTCTTTTTAGCGCATATGGAATCGGTAATCCCATTTAAAGAATCGCCCACAATACCATAAATGCGTTTAACACCAATCGAAATTAAGGTATCTACTAATATATCAGCCACGGTGGTCATAAGAATCTCCTATCCTCTCTCATTCTAAAACTAATTTTAGCACTAAACTCCCAATAGAACCTATGGCCTTATCGAAACTGAGAATCATTTTATTTCCACCCCTGAATAACCTTAATTTTTACAATATAATCAACGGCTTATATTACCTATTATCTGTCAAGTGATGGAATAGGTGTAGAACTATCAGAAAGAACAAGTTTTCCAAAGAAATACCTAACCTATAGCTTTGGATTATCTAGGTTTTTTATAGCCGGTATAAGATTTTTGCTCCTCTTGAAGACACAAGTCTTTTTGAATAGCATTGTCTTTTTTGAGCAATGTCAAATACAACACAGAGGTAGCTGATTGAATTACTGTATATTCAAATCCCTCTTTTCCATTTATTCCCGATCGCAGTAAACGTCTAAAAGGGCGTGTTTTGTTTCTATTGGCTGTATCTTCATCCTTTATCAAATCTATCTCACGAATCAGTTTATCTACAAACTCAATTTTGACTTGATAGCAAGGATCCGAATAAAATGGCTTAAAAAACCAGGGCATTCTAGCTTTTTTTTCTTGTTGCGCCCTTTTATTCTTTAAATATCTCTGTAAATCTTCTTTAAACGCTTGATTTGTATAGTCCATATAAATACCAATTGTTACGAAATATCCTACAAATTGATCTTTTAACCTTTTTATATTTGTTTCTGACAAAAAATATCCCCCTATTCTACTGTATTTCGGTCAAAGTAGGAATATGGCTGGAAAAAATATTCCCATTAAGCTTTCAAAATGTTTGTTTAAAAATTACTAAAAAAAATTTTATTAAAAAATAAAATAAACAAGAATCATTTACAGATATCTTTAAAAGGAATGATTATTATTTATGGTTTTTAAAATGCTACTTATAAATCTATAAAAATTTTTCAATTATCTATTGAATTTCAACTCTTATTTATTTATAATCAATGCGCCTTCCATAGCAATTTTTATTTTTTTAGGTTGGAAGACAATTTTTCTTACAAAGGAGTGTGTAAAAATTAAGCGCTAATAATCCCTAAAAATAAATTTAACCTTAGTTGTATAATTAGGAGAAAAAATGAATCGATTATTATCCATTTCAATCGCTTTAACTAGTTTATTTGCCACAACTTCTTGCTTTGCCGCTTATCCAGATGAGATGACAGAGTCCGCTACTACCCAGATAATGCAAAATACGAGTGAAACCGATAATCAAGGGCCATGGTTAGTACGTACACGCGCTTTATTGGTTGTACCCGAAGCAAGCAGTAGCACTATCAAACCTGACTTGGGAGGCAAAGTCACCGATATCTCTACGCAAGCCACATTAGAAGTAGACTTTAACTATTTTTTCACACGGCATATTTCAACCGAACTGATTTTAGCAACAACTAACCACGCGGTGACGGCTAAAGATACGGCGCTTGGCAAAGTCGATTTGGGTAATGTTAATTTATTACCTCCTACGCTAACAGCTGTTTATCACTTCTTGCCGGATAGTCATATTGATCCTTATGTGGGTGCCGGTATTAACTATACTTATTTTTATGAAGTTAATCCTGGTAGTGTTGCTAGTAATATAAATTATCAAAATAGTTTTGGCCCTGCTTTGCAAGCCGGTGTCGATATTGCTTTAAATAAAAATTGGTCTTTAAACGCAGATGTGAAAAAAATCTATATTAACAGCGACGTATCTGTGGAGACAGGCGGATTATTACCCACGCAAAAAACCAGTGTTGACATTAATCCATGGGTCATTGGTGTTGGTGTCGGTTATAGATTTGCTTAATCTCAATCAAACTTGTGCTAGATCAACCAGAAAAATCGGGTTGATCTAGCGAATTCTTTTTACTGCTATGTAAAGAAATATATTTATTTTTTTGAAACGCATCATCTTCTTGACAACCCTTTAAAATGGAACTAAGCTTTTTTATGTTGTCTAAAAATATTGTGCTTTAGCACAAACTCAAATGTACTTCAAAATCTATTAACAGGAGGTTCTTATGGTTACTGCAGTAGGAATTCAATCAAAATTTGAAGACGCTCTTTATGAATTATGTGAATTAGATTATGATGCTATCGAAGCTTATGAAGCAGCGATTAATCGTTTGGATAGGGAAGACTATAAAGCTCAATTGCGTGATTTTAAAAAAGATCACGAGCGACATGTCGATAAAATTAGTGAACTTCTCGGAAAACATATGGCAAAATCTCCATCGGGCGCTAGTGCAAAAGCATTATTAACTCAAGGTAAAGTGGTTTTGGCTGAAATGATGGGAGATAATAGCATTCTTAAAGCAATGCTTTCCAACGAAATGGACACTAATACAGCCTATGAACGTTTAAACGCCCATGCAGAAAAATGGAAGGACGCAGAAGAGCTATTGGCTCAAGGCCTTCAAGATGAAAGAAAACATAAAGCATGGTTAGAAATGATTTTGAAAGCGAATAAATAAGCGCTGTTTTTTTATATGGGATTTCCGATCTGGGTGTAAGAAAAAGTAGATTTCGGGTATATCCAGATCGGAGAAATGGTTGGTTCTTCTTAATTTTATTCTAACGAATACCAGATTGATATCACTTGACTTCAGAATATCTTTTGAGGTTGAATATACTTTTGAATTTCAAAAGGATCATTCAAAGTTATGTTTCAATCCACACAAAAAACTGCCATTTTCTTTTCGTGTTTTATTTTAGTGATAGGCTTGATGGGTATGGATTTCATCAATCCTTCCCTACCCTACATCATGAAAGCTTTAAATGTTTCTCAGGCACAAACAAAATTATTGATAGTGTGGTATATGTTTGGTGTGGGTTTATCGCAATTTTTTTATGGCACCTTTTCCGATAATCATGGCCGTAGAAAAGCCATATTTTTAGCTTACACTATTAGCTTATTTGGTATTTTTATTTCCACTTTCGCGAATTCGATTGGAGTGTTGGATATCAGTCGTTTTATTGCTGGTGTAGGAGCAGGCGGCGCACCGATTGTGGCCAGAGCAATCATCGCTGATGTATGCCATGATGAAATTTCAATTAAACAAGCTTTCTCTTATTTTTCGATGTCAAGCCAATTGTCTCCGGCATTAGCGCCCGTATTGGGTGGTTTTATTCAAGAATATTTCGATTGGCGCTTTTGTTTTGCAGGCTTGTTTTTAACGGTGTTCATCAGCAATTGGATTTTGTTTTTCTATTTTAAGGAAACCCATGCCATACCAGCACTTAAAAAATCATTGTCGCATCAAATAAAAATCTATATATCTTTATTTTCTGACAAACGATTTAGTTTATTAAATTTAATTTCTGCTTTTCTATTTGTGTACACCATCGGCTATTATGCTTATATGCCATTTATTTTACACCAAGTCGGATTTTCCCCTTCCGAAAATGGTCTTCTTTATATTTTTTATGCGGCTTCCATTGTGCTAGGCTCTCTGTCTATGCGTTATATTTCGATGCGCCACCCTTCTGAAAAAATATTGTCTGTTAATATCGTATTTTTTGTTTTAACCTCGTTATTATTCTATGCCTATTTCTCTTTTTATTATTCTCTCACCGCCATCATTATCCTTAGCGTCTTGATTGCGTTTAATTGCGGGGTGGCAGCACCGCTGGTTTTGTCCTTATGCATGCAGGGATTTACGGAAAATAAAGGCGCAGCCAGTGCGGTACAAAGCTTTTTTAGAATGTTTTTTACTGCTGTTGCACTCTTATGTTTTAATATCATTCCTTTAAAGTCGATGGCTAGCTTGATGATTTGTTATGTCGTATTGTCGTTCATGATTATGTTGTTGTTTTTGTATTTTAAAAGATACAAAAAAAGAGGATGATTCTTAGATTTTCATTTCCTTAGCAACCGAAATGTCTTGTCCTTGAATAACAGCGACTTCGCGTACTTTGGCATTTCGCATAGCATTAAGTTGCTCATTGACTTCAAGTAATTCTTCTTCTAGTTTAAGGATATTCTCACGCATACACGCTTGTTCTGTTTCACACTTAAGTTGAGGCCGATATTGAGCCAGTTTTACGTTAACTATTTCAAGCATAGCATCCACGTTTTCTGGAATTACAGAGTTATCTCTTAAATAGCGAGACAAATCAGCCAAAGTCCGTATTTTAGCAGTTGCTGTCCAATTTTCTTTGTAAAGAAAATTATAAAACACTCTTGCATTTTGCCCAATTTGTTGCTCTTGTCTTAATAAATCACTTAAATTAAACTTCAAAGCAACTAAATAAAAAATAGAAAAAGTTCCATTTAAATCGGTTCTTCTTTCGGTAAAATCATTACACTGTGATAGTGCTTTTTCGTACAAATCCAAAACCCACCACTTACTCCACCGAACATTTTTGTCATTACCAGGTAAAGGTCTACTACCCGTATCTTCATACATTTTTTTTAATTTTTCGCAATAGTCTTTTATTTTTGTATAATGCGGCGTTATTCTTTCTTCTAGAAATTCTGATGCAAAAACATCAAAAGACACCTTTTTATTTTCACCCAAATAAGCGATCGCTTGTTTATGGAGTCGAAAGGTAGCCATAGCTAAGTATGATTCTTCTATCACATACATTAAATGAAAAATAAGGTATAATATTCCGCTGTCTGCTATGTTTCTTTTTACAAGTTCTAAGCATTTGACAGTGTCACGGAGCTCTGTTTGAGCATGAAGCAATTCTCTTTCTGTTGAAAGGACTTCTTCAATTTGCGATTTTTTTGTTAATAATGCGCGCTCGTTTTGAGAATTTGACCAAAGCTCAAAGGTATTTGGCATAGTATAGGCTCCATTAAAGTGTTATGTTATAATAATCCTTTTAGCATTGCAATACAAGATACTGTGCGGAAATCCACATCCTACTCTGATACACGAGACAAAGTTGGGCTAGATATTAGCCTAGCGTTCGGCTGAGAAGTATCTAATGCTTTGAAAAAGCCATTCATACACCCCGCTACTTTTTGTTCTGGAGAACGCGTGAGAACATCTCCTAACATACCTGCACTCAAAGCGCCCGCTGCTAAAGCACCCACTCCAATAGCTATGGACGGATGTGTTACCGCAAAAGCACTAGCTACGCCCAAGAAACCCAGCAATGGAGGTAAAGAGCATCCCATCGTTAAAAGAACAGTGGCAGCTAGGGTTGCAACAATAGCCGCACACACTACACAGCCTATACCAATCAGCACGATACTTGCGAGGGGCATTTTGTTTTTTTGTGCTAAGCGCTGGTAAGTGACTTGTTTAAACTGTCCTGCTGCCTTTCGTGCTTCTTCTTCATCTCTCGTTGATAACAGAGGCAATACTCTTTTTTGAGTTTCTTCTTCAACCTGCTCCTCTTCTTTTCCTTTGTCTGCATCTCTCTCACTTTTCAATTTCGTACTTAAACAATAAGTCGCTGTTCTGACTGCATCTGTCACATCGGGATCGGGGCCTGCTTTTTTGGCCGCTTCTATTAAAGCGTAGCCATTCCTCAAAATAGGATCTTCTTCCACGTGGGATTTAATCGACAAATCAGAAAGAGAATTAGGCGCTAACGTGGCTTCATACGCTTTTAAAGTTTGTTGATATACATTAAGCCATCGAGCCGCCTCTATTCTTACTAGGCCTGCTTGATTGATGGCTATTCTTTTCGCAGCGTAAATTACACCATCCACTGATGTTTGAGCGCCAGCAGTTTCTTCTTCATCTTCGCATTCATCTTCGTCATTTTCAGAATCTGCTTCTTCATCGTTAGTCAATTCCTCTTTAGAGTCCTTCAATTCAAATTCATTCAATATCACCCGCGAAAAAAATACACTACACTGTGCTTGGTCATCATCAGTCAGTTCATTTTCTGACACAATCCGCATACTGCTTGGCCCAAAAGATTCACTTCCTCTTTTATGAGCTTCACCAACTTTAATTTGAATAATTTGGTTGTAAACAGGGTTGCCACAATATTTTTCTCTGTATAACGCCAATAGATTTAATAGTTTCGGGCGATTATTTATGAATTCCTGCGCCATATCTAGAATAACTTTATACTCATCTGGAAATTCGCTGGATTTAAACTGATCAATAGCCGTCATTAAAGTTTTAAGATACCATAAAACCTCACGATATTCAGGAGAATTTAGCAATATACGGTTAGTGGTCCCATTCTGAATCATCGCACACAAAACTGCTTGGTCCTTAGCATCCCATTTTTGTTTATCGAGAAAATGAGTAAATATTTGAATCCAAACCGCGGGAGCAGGAGGAGATTTAAGGGTGTTCTTAACTTTTACTTTTCCTTCCGCATAGCGGTTCACCAATCGAAAAGCTTTTTGAGGTTTATTACAATCTTCTAATGCCTCTAAAAAATCTTGCATCTCGGTCGGTTTATGTACTTTATCGCCGGCTCTTTTAGTATCTGCAACGGATGTAACCAGTGCCCTTACATGATCCTGGAGTCGCTCAGGAATCGACTTAAAAGACTTGGAACGGATCCCATATTTATTATCAGGACCGTTGATGATAGCAAAATGCCCTGATTCAGCTAATTCTCGAGCAATTTCTATTTCAAGGTGGGCAGAAGGATTGTTAGTGATATGTTTAAGAATAGCCTCCAGCACTATCATGAAGGACAATATTTCAGTTCTATTTTGTCCGCTCGCACAACTAAAGACCCAATCAATTTTTTGATCTTCGGTTATATGTTCTAAAGCATCGTATTTATGCAGTAAAATAGCAAAGCGTGTCAGAAAACGGTATAAAAATAAATCTTTATCGCCATCCCATTTTTTTTGAAGAATATTTTGTGCATTCCATTCTTCTAAATCCATAAACTCATCGAGTGTTTCAGCAAATAATTGCTCGAATTGTTTGAATTCTTCACTGTCTTTATCTTGATAGTCTTCTGTATTTTTGCGAATTTTACCTAAGGCTATAGCAAAACCTTCTAAATCCAAGGATTCAATAAGCCTTGCGGCATTCAAACAGACATTAGTATGGTGAAAATCAATAACGTCCGCCTCTTCACTGGTTGCCTTAGCAACTCCGGCAATAGCACTGTCAATGAATTCTTCTTTATTTTCCGGAACACCGCGAATTCGTTTAAAAAAATTCTCCGTATCCCGTAGCGCCGTACTGAATGTATCGGTGAGCCATTGACTGACTAAAGTAGTATAGACAAAAGTTCTTTTTGAACTATCACTCTGTTCTTCAGCATTATCACTGCGCATGGCAGCATAGCTTAATTTGGTTAAACGTATATTTTCTTTTTTGCTGAGGTGTTGATATTCTCTACCCATGGGTAAGGTCGCAGAATGGTAATAGTGAACCAATTCTTCATTTTCATGCAACACAGAAGTACGGTAGGCATTTTTTACGCCGGGAATTATACCTCGTAAAGCCGGAGGTAATTGATAGTCTTTTCCCTCTGCAATTTTTTCAGCATAATAATCGCATATCTTTTTTGTGCTTGCATCAAGTGCCTTATACCATTCTTTTCCTTCTCTATTTTTATATTCCTCACGAATTTCAGACGTTAACCCACAATACGGTTCACTTCTGATAGTATATTCTTTATGATTACACCGAACGATAGTTTCAATAGTATAAGGTTTTTTATCCATTGAAACCCAAGCATTGGCATAATTAAAAAATTTCTGAAGTTTTTTCTCTTTTTCTTTAGAGTCAATAAGGGCTTCATCAACAGGGGTTTCATCAACAGGGGTTTCATCAACAGGGGTTTCATCAACAGGGGTTTCATCAACACGAGCTGCAACTTGTTGTAGTTCTGCTGGGAGCTCAACAGCATCTTTTAAAGCATCAAAGATTTCAGCACTAAATCTCTTAAAGTTGGCTTGGGAAGTTGCTTCATCTTCCCATAATCCAGGATGATCTATCATTTCACTTAATAGAACATTTAACTTAGCCAAAGCTAAAATACGTATTTCATCTCTTTTCCCATCTATTTCTTCTAAATCTTTTTTGCCAAAAATTTCTAAAAGCGTTATTGCCGTTTGCAGGTAAGTTGAAGTTCGTTGTTGGTAAGCTGCAGTCCAATTTATAGAACCTGCTCTCTTACGCGCATCTCGCTTAATACGAATAACGTGGCCAGCTTCGTCTATTTCGTTTGTTACAGTAATTCCGGCATTTTGCTGCATTTCCGCATCAGCTTCATTGATCTTGTTTTGAATACGCGGACGCAGTTGTGCAATGAACTCATCAAAAAATTTTTGTCTGTCTACTTCTTGAGAAAATGGGCTATCAATGCTATTTGGTCCTTCTATAACAACAACCTCATCTGAAGTGCTAAAATTTCCTAAGACACCATTTACACGGCTTTCTGTATCAGCCATAATTTTACCCTCGCTGTCGTTCTTTCGACATCTATAAAATTCGTTAGAATTCAGTCAGTTATACAATAATCCAGTCGGCCAATTATACAATATTTATAAAATCTTGTCAATAAATACGAGCTTATTTTGCACAAAAAATACTCGGATATTAATAAAATACCGATAATTCAAATAAATAAATAAAGGTGTTTCCGCATTTATTTATTATGACATTCTAAATTCTATCATCTAAAGGTTAAGGAAATATTAGCAGAAAGCACCCTATCCCCGATGGATTTAAGCTTTTGAAATAATGCATAATGGCACTGCGCAAAAAGTTTTTATGGTGCTGGGCTCTCAGGGCAGTGAATCCATTTCCATATCCCTTCTTTTAGACGGCAAAAAATTAAAGACTTTGGTCGTCAATCGACACGCTTTGTATGAATTGCTGGATCGCCATACTGCAGGGAATTGGATATTGGAAATACAGGTAAATCAGCCGGGATTAGAAGCCTATACTTTTACTTTTGCTTAGATTGCACGCTTCCTGACGGTCGCGGCTCGGTTAAAAAATATGGTAGAATTTCAAGTATTTTAAATGAGAACCATCCATGTATAATAATACTCCACGCACCATGATTGTCACCACAGCACTGCCTTATGCCAATGGAAATATCCATTTAGGTTATATTTTGGAAGCCATCGAAGCCGATATTTGGGTCAATTTTCAAAAAATGCGCGGACATACCTGTTATTTTATCGCTGGAAGCGATGCCCACGGCACGCCCATTATGATCCAGGCTGAAAAACAAGGCTTAAGTCCGGAGGCTTTTATTGAACAAATGAGCCGTGAACAATTAGCCGACATCGAGCAATTCGGTATTCGCTTTGATAACTTTTACACCACACATTCGCCGGAAAATGAAGCCTTGGTAAGTGAAATTTACCGAAATCTGAAAGATTCAGGGGCCATTATACATAAAACCATCTATCAAGCTTACGATCCCCTCAAAAAAATGTTTCTACCCGATCGCTATCTCAAAGGCACTTGTCCCCGCTGCAAAACGCCCGAGCAATACGGCGACAATTGTGAAGCCTGCGGTGCAACTTACAGCGCTTCCGAATTAATCGATCCCAAATCAGTTTTATCGGATGTCAGCCCTGAAACCCGCGCCACAGAACATTTGTTTTTTGATTTGCCCCAATATGCGGATAAATTAAAGCAATGGTTGAGCGGCCCCCACGTAGCCAAAGAAATTCAAAACAAAATGCAAGAATGGTTCGAAGCAGGCCTTCAAGCCTGGGACATCAGTCGCGATGCGCCTTATTTTGGCTTCAAAATTCCCGGTGAAGAAGACAAGTATTTTTACGTTTGGCTGGATGCCCCAGTAGGTTATATGGCAAGTTTTCAGCATTTTTGCCAAAACCATCCCGAATTGCATTTTGCGGATTTTTGGAAAAAAGGATCAGAAACCGAGTTATACCATTTTATTGGCAAAGACATTGTGTATTTTCACACGCTATTTTGGCCAGCCGTATTGATGGCGAGTCAACACCGATTGCCTACGCAAGTGTTTGTGCATGGCTTTGTGACGGTAAACGGAGAAAAAATGTCGAAATCCCGCGGCACCTTTATTACCGCCAAAGATTATTTGGCCAAATTGGATCCCGAATATTTGCGCTATTATTTTGCTGCCAAATTAAATGGCGCTATCGAAGATATTGATTTAAATTTCGAAGATTTTATGCAACGCGTCAATGCCGATTTGGTCGGAAAAATCATCAACATTGCTGCGCGCACGGCGAGTTTTATCCATAAATTTTTTGACAATCAATTGGCGGCCACCTTAAATAATCCGGCTTTGCTGGCTGAATTTATGGGCAAAGAAACGGAAATCGCTGAGCAATATGAAAAGCGCGATTATGCGCGTGCCATTCGAGAAATCACTGCGCTGGCCGATAAAGCCAATGAATGGATTGCTGTTGAAAAACCTTGGCAAATCGCCAAAGAACAAGGAGGCGTATTGCTGTTACAAGAAATAGCCTCAACCGCCTTAAATTTGTTTAGAATTTTAATCGT
Organism: Pseudomonadota bacterium; assembly: GCA_021782495.1. Classification (GTDB taxonomy): domain Bacteria; phylum Pseudomonadota; class Gammaproteobacteria; order UBA1113; family UBA1113; genus VFKP01. The sequence goes on from JAJXUV010000004.1 coordinate 38,127, forward strand.
TTATTTAAAACCGATTTTGCCGCGACTCGCTGTGTCGGTGGAAAATTTTCTAGAAATTCCACCCTTAAAATGGCAAGACATTGAAACGCCTTTATTGAAACATCAGATCAAAACTTTTAGCCCTTTGATGACACGCATAGAAAGCACGCAAATTGCAGAGTGGATACAGAATGCCTAAGGTCGAAGAAATAGACGCGTTATTGCCACAAACCCAATGTCAGGAATGTGGTTATGCTGCTTGTCTACCTTACGCCGAAGCGATTGCGCGTGGCGAAGCGGATATTTCCGAATGTGCTCCGGGCGGAATTCCAACTTTAGAAGCTTTAGCAACCTTAATGCATGTCGATGCAAAACCGTATCAAGAAAAAGTATTAGCTCGTTACAGAGCACCGAGTGTAGCCGTTGTTGATGAAAGTCTTTGTATCGGTTGCTTGAAATGCATTCAAGCTTGTCCCGTCGATGCCATTATCGGTGGCGCGAAAATGATGCACACGGTGTTAGCAGACTATTGTACAGGTTGCGAATTGTGCTTAATGCCCTGCCCTACGGATTGCATTCGCATGGAAGCACGAAATGACATTGATAAAATCATCACACCCGGAGAATCGCGTCAACGCTATCAAGCTAAAACAAGACGAATGCAATCGAAAAAGAAAACCTCAGACAATAAAATCGCCGATTCACAACAAGCGCAAAAAGATTATATTGAGGCTGCGCGTTTGCGCGTTTCTAAAAAAAGGAAGTAAAATGAATGGCACACAAATAAAAACCCTCTTTGAACGCTTTGCCAAAGCGAATCCAAAACCCACCACCGAATTGCATTACCATACGCACTTTGAACTATTAATCTCTGTGATGTTGTCGGCCCAAGCAACCGACGTCAGCGTTAATAAAGCCACGGCCATTTTATATCCGATCGCCAATACACCCACTGCAATTTTAGCCTTGGGTGAAGAAGGCTTAATACCTTATATCAAAAGCATTGGCTTATATAAAACCAAAGCAAAAAATATTTTGAAAACCTGCGCGCTCTTATTAGAATTACACCATGGGCAAGTACCCAATACTCGAGAAGCTTTGGAAGCGCTACCCGGTGTTGGTCGCAAAACGGCGAATGTCATTTTAAATACGGCTTTTGGCGAAGCGACCATGGCGGTTGATACGCACATTTTCAGAGTCGCGAATCGCATCGGTTTATCGAAAGGCAAAACGCCTTTAGCTGTAGAAAAAGATTTATTGGCTGTAGTTCCCAAACAATATCAACACGATGCGCACCATTGGTTGATTTTGCATGGCCGTTATGTTTGCACTGCGCGTAAACCGCATTGTCGAGAGTGCATTATACGAGATCTGTGTCAGTGTGAAGATAAAGAAGATATTGTCATCTCTGCTTAGTTAACAATCCTGTTATCTGGCTTTTATCATCCCTGCGAAAGCAGAGATCCAGGGTTTAAAACTAGATCCCTGTTTTGGCAGGGATGACAGAGGAAACAGGATGCATACTCGGCATTAATTTTCTAAGCGTAACAGAGAGTTCGCACCAATGGATGGCGAGCGTCGATTCATTGAGTTGAATCGACGGTTCTACTCTGCAAATCACCAAAGCCCAGGGCATGCAATCGTATTCATTCTGAAAGACTTGTAAATGCTTGGCATCAGACAAAGTGGGTTTGTCTTTGTATTGCACTTCGATGGGAATATGATAGCCCTGGTATTCAATCACATAATCGACTTCAGGACCATTGTGATCTTTCCAATAATACAATTTTGCAACCGGCGCAATCGCGCGCAGCAATTTCAACAATTCCAAACCAATCCATTGCTTGAACAAATCATTGTAATATTTTTCTGGAATAAAAGCCGCTTCGCTTGCTGCCACACGGCGCACACCCATGTCAAATAATAAATACTTAGGCGTTTTGCTTAAACGTCGGTTTAAATGCGTATACGTAATGGGATCAACCCGTTCCACCATCAAAGTGTCTTCACAAATTTGATAATATTCATTGACTGTGGGCCTCGCGATCCCCACTTCTTCGGAGAGCAAACTGATATTCGCGATTTCGCCAGAGCGTTGCGCGGCGTGTTTTAAAAATCGGGCAAAATGCACGGTGTTTCGAATCAAGGATTCTGCACGTATATCCATTAAATAGCTTTCGATATACTCTTTTAACCACGTTTCACTCAGCGCTTTATCGGATTGCGCGATCACTGAGGGTAAACTGCCATACAATAACAAATCTTGTAGTTCTACCCCCTCATCCGCCAACTCGTCCAAACTCAAAGCTTCCATTCTAAGTTCAAGAATGGTAGAAGGAATACTCAACTTTCGCAGGGAAGAAGTGCATAGAATGAAAATGGCCAATTTATGGACGATGGCATATTGGATTTGCTTTAAAAGCGCTGGTACTTTATACAATTCATCGATGCGAACCAAAACGGGCGCATAACCTCTTTTCAAAGATCGACAATATTTGATATCTTCAATCAAAGAATCTGGGTTTTGTTCAAAATTTAGTCTAATCGAAGCATCTAGCAAATCATAACTTAAATCGGTGCTGAGGTATAAGTCCAACAAATGCGTTTTACCGCTTTGCCTGGGACCAAGCAACAGAATGGTCTTGCCTTCAGACAAAACACGTAAAAGAGGATGGCCAAGCAAGCGGTTTATCAGTTTCATGGATACCAGTGTAATACAAGATCAGAAAAGCAACAAGTGTTTTGGCGTCCCCAAGGGGATTCGAACCCCTGTTCTTGCCGTGAGAGGGCAACGTCCTGGGCCTCTAGACGATGGGGACATATAAAAAAAAAAGAGGTATGGCGTCCCCGACGGGAGTCGAACCCGTGTTACTGCCGTGAAAGGGCAATGTCCTAGGCCTCTAGACGACGGGGACAGAATTGGGCCTATTTACAATTCTACTATGCTGGGCGTAATTCGCTGATTTTTTGTGCTCCGCTGCTCATTTATCTCAATATAAACTGCGCTGTGGTGCTCAAAAATCAGCGAATTCCTCCTCAGCCTAGCGAATTGTAAACGAGGCCCTTTTTTTCTCTTTCTGGTGGAGCTAGGCGGGATCGAACCGCCGACCTCTTGCATGCCATGCAAGCGCTCTCCCAGCTGAGCTATAGCCCCGAGAAAGAAGCACATTTTAGAGATATTAGTAGGAAAAGTCAAGCGTTTTAAAGGAATATATAACTCATAAAAATCTGGAGATATGGAAGACGATTTCTGGTGGTAATGTTGGTTCCGCAGACTGAAGAAATTCCTTCTGACCTCTTAATTGACCCAGCTGATGGTGGAAAGAAAATAACCACATCGCTATAACGGGGTCTTTAGTGGTAGATAGAATGTGATCCAGCATTATCTGGACGCTGATGATAGTTGAAGTATCAAGACTTTTAGAAAGCTCATAGATACCCCTCAGTACATCATCCATTTGCTCACAATGAACCTTTTCAAGTATCAATGCGGTTATTAGCTCTCTAATGATAGGAAGAGCGCTTTCGGGGTAAAGTCTTATTTTTCCTAAAGCGATACACGGAGTTGGAAGATAATTTATCTCTGTTATTTGCCTTAAGACAGAAGCGAGGAGTGTTTTCTGCAATGGCTCCATCAGAATAGCTGGAATATTTATCTTAGGTAAGGCATCCAAGATATAACTCTGTTCCCAACCGTTTCTAGTTTCATCTGAGAATCTCTTAAGCATTAGAGAAACAATATTCTCCAATTCATCCTTTGGTATACCCAATTCAGCGAGTACACTGTAACTTTCCATTTGAAGCATTCTCTTATCGTCTTTAATGACAGATATTAATTGCTTAATCAGATCTTTCTTGAATTCAATAGGAAATCGGATATTTCTAATGCATTTAAGCACCTTACTATACACCACGTCATCCTTTTCCAGCCCCGCCACTAGTAGTTTAACAACACGCTTCATATCGTGTTCAGGTATCTGGAACCTAGAAAGCGCATCATACCCGTAAATAATATTCGGCGCTTTCTCGAGGATTGACAGAAGTTCAGCAACAACCCGATCATTAAATGCGTCGTCAGACAAGGGGGCGCAATTCCTAATCAGCAAACAAGCATCATTGATAATCAGCAAACAAGCATCCCTTGCTATCTGCTGATGATTAAAACGATTTATCAGATTGAACGCAAACTCAATGATCTTTTGCTTTCGTTCATCGGGTATAGAGGCAGTTTCTAATTTGTGGAGCAGACTCGAAAGTGCCCTACTCTTGTCACCCAGACAGTATTGAGCCAATATTACATTAATTTCCTTAAGTATCGAGTCAATCCACTTAACTGTTCCCTCGATCCCATTGGCATGATACTGGATAACTTCCCATGCCGCTCGCTGTATTTCCGAATGGCCGCGATTTATCTGTTCATAGAGAAAATCCATTACGAGTGGTATTCTGGCATTTGGAATTGGGATATTTTTCAGCAATAAATACAGCTCTTCGCAATTATAAGATCCGCTCATCAGCAAGACATCAACAATTGCTTCGCTCATTTCAAGAGAGATGGGAATGTTAGACAAAGATTCAAGAGCGGCTTTATTATGATCATAATACTGCATAACACCTCCAGAACCTTGCACTACTGCTGTTTTGTTAACCATCTCAAGCAGTTTATTAATGACTTCTGGTTTTTTTGAGGACTCTGAAATTGGAAGTTTTCCCAATGTAATACATGCGACCTGAACGTTCTTAGGGTCATCTGATTGCAGTTCTTCAACGCAGAAATCAATTTCTGATTTTAATTTTTCTTTCCTGAAAATATGAAGGGGGATGATAATTTGCTTTTTAAGATGTTGATAGTTCGATAAATTTATCAGTGTGTCTTTATAATAGTATAACCAGGCAATTGTCAGAGAGAAAAAATCTCCTTTCTTGTCTAACTTACGATCCTTAAGATACTGATCCATTTGTTGTGCTACATTAAAATCTTTATGTTCGAGATTATCTAGTAGCATTTGCGCAAATCGGGTGTGCGATCGGCAGAAACTTTTAAAAAAATTGGTTATGCTAGAATTCAGAAAAGCCACCTGTTGGTAATTATATAAAAGTTCGCACAATACGGTCATAGGCGATAGCGTATCAGGCGCAGATAACACGAGTTTTTGAATCAAAACCAAGTACTTCTCTATGCACTCAAGGTTAAAATATTGTTGTAACTTAGATTCGACTGCGGCCATAATTTTACCTTCTGTATTTTGCCAGTTTAAAATAGTTCAGTGATTATACACTTAAATTGATTATTGTCTATTATTTTTTCAAAATTTGTCGAAAAATTCTGTTATTGATCCACTTCAAGAAACCGCTGCAACCGCTTTTGCACGGTGTCTTTACCCAACAAATAAACGGTTTGATCGATGGGTGGCGATAAAGTATTTCCAGTCAAAGCAATCCTCAGAGGTTGAGCGACCAGCCCCATTTTACAGCCCTCTTGCGCGCACAAAGCTTCTATTTCAGCGTGAATAGTTTCCGGCTGCCAAACAGACAAAGCCGCTAATTTCTCTTTTAAAAGACGCAAACAATGCAGGGCTTCGGCGTGAATGTGTGTCGCGACAGCTTTAGGATCGTATTCGCTGACATCGACATAAAAAAATCGACTTTTTTCAGCCATTTCTTTCAAAGTTTTGCAACGTTCACGTTGCAAAACTATGATTTGCGGTGTATCGACACTAGGATGTTCTTTAAGCACAATCCCCAAATGCGACAATTGCCAAGCAAATTCAGGGATTAAATCCTCAATCCCGCTTTCTTGCAAATAATGCTGATTTAACCACAGCAGTTTTTGGGGATTGATAGCCGCGCCCGATTTGTTCAAAGCGCTGCCATCGAAAAAACGAATCAATTCATCTAAGCTAAACAATTCTTGATCGCCATGTGACCAACCCAAACGCACCAAATAATTCAGTAAGGCCTGAGGCAAAATACCCATTTCTCGATATTCCATCACGCTGGCAGCACCGGTGCGTTTCGACAATTTTTTACCGTGTTCGTCTAAAATCATCGGCAAATGACCGTATTGCGGTGGCGTTGCCCCCAAAGCGCGCAGTAAATTAATTTGCCGCGGTGTGTTATTCAAATGATCGTTGCCGCGAATAACGTGGGTAATCTTCATGTCCCAATCGTCTACTACGACGGTAAAATTATACGTGGGCATGCCATCGGTGCGCGCGATGATCAAATCGTCTAATTCCGCATTGTTGATGACGACTCGGCCTAAAACCAAATCGTCCATGATCACTTCGCCGCTTTTTGGATTTTTAAAACGTATCACGTAGGGCTCATTCGAAGATTGCTGAAGATCACGGCAATGTCCATCGTAGCGCGGTTTTTGTTTCGAGGCGGTTTGTTCTTGGCGCAATTTTTCCAAACGTTCTTTGCTGCAATAACATTTATACGCATGTCCGGCTTCCAACAATTGTTCCAAAGCTTGTTGGTAACGCGCCATGTGTTGCGTTTGATAAAAAGGCCCCTCGTCTTCTTTTAATCCCAACCAAGCCATGCCTTCTAAAATCGCCGCGATGGCTTCATCTGTAGAACGCTCGCGATCGGTGTCCTCGATGCGCAAAATAAATTGGCCGCCATAATGTTTAGCATATAAATAACTGTACAAAGCAGTTCTGGCACCGCCGATGTGTAAATAGCCAGTGGGACTGGGGGCAAAACGGGTACGGATAGTCATGTCAAAGTTTCCAATGTTAGGCTAAAAATGATAATATAGATTCATGATTATACCAGAACGAGTGAAATAGATGCCAGAAAAATTACGTGTTTTAACGGGTGATACGCCCACAGGCCGTTTGCATTTGGGACATTGGGTGGGCTCTTTGGAAAATCGCGTCTTAATGCAAAACGATTACGAGTGCTACTATCTGTTGGCCAACTTACATGCTTTGACGACGCGCGCTGAAAACCCAGCGCAAATACAGCAAGACACGCTTGATATTGCGATTGATTTTTTGTGTGCCGGCATCGATCCTAAAAAAAGTTGTATTTTTGTACAATCTGACATTCCAGCCATCAGCGAACTCGCTTTCATTTTCAGCATGCTGATTCCTTTTCCTCGCCTGATGCGAAACCCTACCATCAAAGACGAAATCCGAGACAAAGGTTTAGGCGACTCTTATCCTTTTGGGTTCCTACTCTATCCCGTGGGGCAAGTAGCCGATATTTTGGCTTTTAGACCCGTTTTAGTGCCCGTGGGAGAAGATCAAATCCCGCATTTGGAAATGGCGCGCGAAGTGGCGCGACGATTCAATCAATTGTATTGCGGCGTCGATCCCCACACAGCCGACCCCTTGCAAGTGGACAATGGCGGGTTATTTCCCGTAATCGAGCCTAAATTAGGACGGGTAAAACGCTTGGTCGGCACCGGAGCGCCGAATGAACAAGGCCTTTTATTAAAAATGAGTAAATCGCTGAACAACAGTATTCTCTTAACCGAAGATGCAGACAGCGTGCAACGAAAAGTAATGGGCATGTATACCGATCCGAAGCGTCTAAAAGCTTCCGATCCGGGCAATATCGAAGACAACCCCTTGTGGATTTTTCACGATGCCTTCAATCCCGATAAAGATTGGATCACGGAAGCCAAAATGCGCTATCAGAAAGGTCAAATCGGCGATGTGGAATGCAAAAAACGCTTGGTAGATGTCTTAACGGCTTTCATTGCGCCCTTACACGAAAAGCGCGTACAGTTGGAAAAAAATATGGATTATGTCAAATCCGTATTGCGTGAAGGCGCCGCCAAAGCCAATGCCATTGCCAATAAAACTTTAAGACTGACTAAAGAAGCTTTGCATCAAGTGTTTTAAAGGTTACATCCCATTTGGATGCGCCTTTAAATCGATCACCCCGTTTTTGCGGATGCTTTGAAAAGCCTTGGTGTATTCTTCCAATACTTTCACCGAATAGGCTAAGCGATCGCGAATGCGTTGATCGTCGGCATTGACGCTCTCTGGGGTATTCAACACACTTTCGACATTCCGAATAATGACGTGATCGGGAATGTAACAAATCCGGCTGTTTTTATAGCTGCTCATGCGCAATTCTGCAATCGGATAAGCGCCACCCATGCCTGCAGACACTGTCACCAACAAAGCCGGTTTGTGGGCAAATTCATGCGCGCAAATCACAAATAAATTTTTCATCGCTGGCGGCACCATGCCATTCCATTCCGGCACCACAAAAATAAAACCATCCGCTTCATTGAGTTCTTCGCACAATGCCGTATTGGTGGACAGTGCTTGTTCTTTAACAGACTCAAACGCCTCGTTGTCCCACAATTTTGGAAATAAGTCTTTCACGGAATGCAAGACGTGCTTCATACTGACTAATTGGCTTACATAATGCCCTACTTTGGCCGATTGCGAATCTACGCGAGAACTGCCGACAATGATTGAAATAAACATGGTTGCTCCTATGGGGTTAAATATATCTGAAATCTGTCATTAACTCTATGGTTTCTTAGTGCAAAATGCAAGTTACGAAGCGATGAACTTGATGTAACAAAAATCTGTCATCACCCGAAGTACCGAGTGCAGGCTCCGCCAAGGAGCCAGGAGATCTAGAAAAGAATAACGCGCTATGTTGACTTTAAAAGCTTAATCGAAGCTGAAAGATCCTCTGGATCCCCGACGGCGGCCTATCGGCCTTGTCGAGGATGACAGACTTTTGTTATATCAGGTTCAGTGCTTTGTAACCAACAGTGAGTCATAAAACTATAATCGATGACAGACCTCTTTTTTTGTCAAGTTCATTGCTTTGTATTAATTTTATATACTACACAAACAATAATGGTGAATCAATTTCCTTAAAACACATAGGATACACTGTTCCATCATAAGATGCCGCTAAAAATTCATAATTCCTTTTTCCCGCAATGATCTGAGATATACCAGAAAGGGTAGGCCTTTGATGTGCGATGGTATTGAAATCGCGATCGTACACAAAAACATGGCCTCTGTAATCGGCGGAAGCAAGCCACTGCTTGTCTTTTGAAGTCGCCAAGCATTTAATAGAATACCGATGTTCCGTCTTAAATTCTTTAACTTCATCCGCAGAAAAAAGCCTTAATTTCAAATCACGGCTGGCGCTAACAAATAACCCATTGCCAAAGCTTGAACAAGCATTGGCAATTTTATCGTGTGCGTTTCTCAAATAATGCTTCAATTGAAAAGTCTTCGTTTCATGAAAAGCCGCTGCATAATCGGCGCACACTGAAAAAATCAAACCGTCTTCCACCGCGATGCCTTTAATGGCATTCTGATGCAATGCAACCGTATCCACAAAATGCGAGTTCCCATTTGAATCTACTTCAAATACAAGCCCTTCACCCGTATAAGAGCCAATGAGAGCGTATTCTTTACCTGACTCTGTGTACCTCGCACCACAATTTAAAGGAGAATGGTGTTGATATAATATTTCACCCTTAAGGGCATCGTACACTTCACCCGTTTGCCCTCCACAAATCACTGTATGGCCAAGAGACAATAAAAAATTACACAAACTCGGTAATTTCGAATGCCTGGAACCATTGATGCAAACGACACCTGAATCCCCTACCTGATACAAATCCCCTTCTTTCAATAAAACCGCATTGACTCCGTGTGTGTCTTGAACTTGCTCCGTAATCCATTGTTCTTCTTTGTAATCATAAACAGCATAATGTGAACCAAAAGTGGCCAAAACCAATTGATTCTCACCTAAAAAAGCACAAGAACGTGCCCAGACACAAGGAGGTAAAATGGTCTGGTTTATTTGAACCAATTCCTGCGCTTCATTGAGCCTCCACAAACGCATGCTGCGATCGTAACTCAAACTCACTAACATTTTATGCGTGGTACTGTAACACAAGCGTTTAATGCCGGATTGATGGGCTTTCACCCAAATGGTGTGTTTATCTGAAATAAGTGCAATATCGCCCTCATCGTTGCCGGCAAAAACAATACCTTCCGGATGAATTGCAATAGTGTCGGTTTCAACACCGCCTAAATCGATGGTTAAAATTTGCTGTCCTGTATGAATATCCCAATGTCGGATCGTTCCATCGTCGCTCGAGCTTAATAATAAATCTTTGCTTAGAAAAGCAAGAGAAATCACGTCTTTTTCATGACCGACAAAACCTCGAATTAAATGTCCTTGGAAATCGAATAGCCGGATCGTTTTATCTCGAGAAGCCGTGGCTATCCATCGCTCTCTAGGATGAAAAATCGCCATTTCTACATCGTCTTGATGCGGTCCTAAAACGGCCAGCAATTGCATGCTGGGAACTTGCCACAACCTCACCGTGTAATCGCTACTGGTCGATATCAAATACTGTCCGCAAGGACTAAATTCACATTGGTTGCCCAAATGGTCGTGTCTACCTACTGCAATGGCTGTGCGCGTTTTGGGATCCCATAAAATAACTTGGTTGTCGTAACCCGCCGTTGCAATATAGCGATCTTTAAAAGTCGCAATACCACTAATAGGAGATTGATGGTGTATCATGATTTTATCCTTTAAACAATCGAAATCGCATGTTGACCCTTGTATTTTTTAGCCAATAAATAGCGTTCATTTTCTGTTTTAAAATAGACGCCCGTACTGACTTGTTCACTTACTTGAATGCCATGTTGTTCTAATTGACGGATTTTGTCGGGATTGTTGGATAATAAACGGATAGACAATATATTCATGGCTTTTAACATTTGAGCGGCTACTTTATAATTTCGCAAATCATTGGGAAAATTGAGTTGATTGTTTGCTTCAAAGGTATCGGATCCTTTTTCTTGTAAGAGGTAGGCATCCAATTTGTTGTACAAGCCTATGCCACGCCCTTCTTGTCGTAAATATAAGAGAATGCCACCTTCTTCGCCAAAATGGTGTATGGATTCCCACAATTGATCGCCACAATCACAACGTTCTGACTTAAAGACGTCGCCCGTTAAACATTCAGAATGGATGCGAACCAAAGGATTGTCAACACGGTGGCTTTCTTTAAAAGACAAAGCGATGTGTTCTTTATAATCACACAAACCTTCAAAACTGTAAAAATGACATTCACCGCTGGCCAAAGGGATCCGAACCCGCGATCTTATTTTAGGATGCAATACGCGCAAAGTGTGCGTTGTTCGTCGTTTAACATAGACCATGATTGTCTCCTATTTTACTCGCTATAATTTTAATATCCGGGCCACACATCGAAACACTCTGAAATTTCAAAGCGAGCGATGCACTCAATTCCAAAGCCTTATCTATGGCAAAAGCGCTCTTTGCTTTTTCTCCCAATACTTTACTAGACATATAAATGATCCATTCATCGACCAAAGCAGACTGCAGCATTTCAGCTGCAAATCGCCCGCCGGCTTCGACGAGCACTGAATTAATTTCCCTTTGGGATAAATCTTCTAGAATGGCTGAAATAGAAAAATATCGATTCTCATCCATCGGCATAGGCACAATTTGCATGTGCTTTCGCTTTTGCATCTCCATCGGCGCTTGCGTATAAATCAAAATATCCCCTTCTGCTTCAAAAAAAGGATGCTGAAAATCAATGTCTAATTTTCTGTCCAACAATACTCTTAAAGGTTGTTTGAATTTGTCTTTACAAGCTTCTGGAAAATCTGGTGGCAATTCTCGCACATTCAAACGCGAATTGTCTGCGATGACGGTAGTCGCCGTACTGATCACCGCCGCATGACTGGCTCTTAAAATTTGCACCTCTTTACGTGCACTTTCATCGCTGATCCATTGACTATTGCCCGCATAATCGCTGATTTTCCCGTCTAAAGTCATAGCCAATTTGAAGCTGAGCCAAGGTTGATGCACTGTCATTCGTTTAATAAAGGCTTTATTCAATTCTCGGGCTTCTTCTTCTAAAACTCCAACAGATACTTCAATGCCCTTTTCTTGCAAATAGGCAAGGCCCTGCCCATCGACTTTAGGATTGGGGTCGCGCATGGATACCACTACACGCCGCACACCTGCTTCCACCAAAGCCTCACAACAAGGCGGTGTATAACCATGGTGTGCACAAGGTTCTAAAGTGATATAACAAGTCGCATCTCGACTGTTCTCTCCAGCTGCCTCTAAAGCTTGAACTTCGGCATGTGCTTCTCCTCTTCCTTGATGCCAAGCACGTGCGACAATCTGATCGTTCTTAACCAAAACTGCACCGACACAAGGATTAGGTCTCGCTGTATAACGTCCATGTGAGGCTAGCCTTAAAGCTTCGCGCATCCAAAGTTGATCTTTTTCAATGTTGTCCATTTGCCCTCCGATGAAATAAAAACATAAAAATATAATATCCTAATAAATTTTTTATGTCAATCATTTTTTTGTATTTTTTGAAAAAATTTGCGCGAATCTTGTTATAATGATTCCTTTATATGAAGTGAAGCTAGCCCAACCCTTGGATTTTTATTTGTGTTTAATTTAATCAAAATAATCAACGCGTATCGTAGGACGCTATGCTTCACCCTTTTATTCTTCCTAAGCATGCTCGCTCAAGCCGCGAATCCCAATTTTAGTTTTCAAGTCAGCGGCATTCAAGGACCCGTTCTAGAGAATGTACAAAAAAGTGTGGAAAGTTTACCGAGAAGATTGCCTGAAAAAGCCAGCGCAGCGGAGATCAACGCCCTATTCGATCAAATCAATACCACCGTCAAAAAAGCTTTAGCACCTTATGGATATTTCACACCAGCGGTCAATATTCAAAAACGCCAACCGAAAAAAGACGAATGGCTGATCCGCATTCAAATCCAAGCAGGACCCCAAACGACTATTAATACCATACATGTGGATGTTATGGGTGCCGGGGCAAAAGAAAAAACTTTACAAAAAGCACTAGCAGATTTTCCTTTAAAGGCGGGAATGCCCTTAGACACGGACGTATATGAACAAAGTAAAAAGAAATTTCTATCACTCGCCAATGCGGCAGGATATATGTCGCCGAATTTCAAACAACACGAAATCAAAGTCAATAAAATGACACACCGTGCCGATATCGATTTGGTTTTCGACACAGGACCACAATATTATTTTGGCGGAGTTCGTTTTAATCAAAGTTATTACCAAGACAGTTTCTTGCAACGCTTCCCTCAATTTAAAGAAGGCGATACTTATTCGCCTGCATCGGTTTTAAAGTTACAAGAAAATTTAACAGGAACCCCTTATTTTAGTATGGTCAGTGTGGATCCCAAGCAAAATCCCGATGACACCAACATTCCCATTTGGGTTGATTTAACACCCAGTAAAGCACAATCTTATAATCTCGGTGTCGGCTATGGTACAGACACCGGCCCCCGTTTAACGGCTTCTTGGGAGCAACGTCATGTGACGGACACCGGACAATATCTTAAAACTTTTTTACAATTGTCAACGATCCAAAGCACTTTCGATGCACGTTACATTATCCCGGGGAAAGATCCCGTCAACGAACAATATTACATTGGTCTCAGTTATTTACAACAATCACCCAATACCAGCAATGGTCGAACTGAAAAAGTATCCTGGGGCAAACAACAATTGTGGGGGGATTGGACACTAAGTTCTAGTTTAAGCCTACAACACGATCGTTATAGCTTGTGGGGCGCACCTTATGAGGATACTTCCATGTTATTGCCTAGCCTCACTTTATACAGAGGCCATTATGACGACGTCGTTTTCCCACGCAATGGCTACAGTACCAGTCTTACGGTGCGTGGTGCTAGCAAACCCACTTATTCTGACACCAATTTTGCCCAAGCTGAATTTATTCCTAGATTCATCCTCAGCCCATTTGATTTTAGCCGGATTGTCTTGCGCGGTGACTTTGGTTATACGGCCATTACCGATCCTAACGATCTGCCCTTATCCTTGCAATTTCTGGCAGGCGGTAGCGACAGCATTCGCGGATACGATTATCAGCAATTGGGACCGGGCCGTTATTTATTTGTAGGCAGTGCCGAATACCAACAACAGGTTTATAAACAATGGTGGGGGACTGTTTTCATGGATGCAGGTAACGCGGTCAACAGCCTTAAAAATCCACAAAACAATCCGCTGGGCCCAGATGAACCGCATGTGGATCTCGGCGAATTGCTCAAACGCAGTGTGGGTATCGGTGTGATGTATGCTTCACCCGTGGGGCCAATTGAATTGACGATCGCCAAACCGCTAGGACCCGATACCTCAGGTATTTCAGTGCAGTTCATCATGGGAGGCAATATTTGATGAAGTTATTGTTCAGCTTTTTACGAGCACTGCGCATTGTTTTCATGTTATTGCTTCTGGGGCTCACGGTTTTGCTCTATGTTTTATTAGAAACCCCTTATGGCGTTAAACTCATCAACATTTTTTTACCTTTATTTCTACCCTCTTTTTTAAGTTTACAAATAGATTCACCGAGCGGTGCCGTATTAGATGCCTTGTATGCCAAGAAAGTCGTATATCGAGACGATGTTGTAGAAGTCGAAGTAAGAAATGGCACGCTGCGCCTCGATGCACCTTATTTGTTTTTGAAAGAAATTAGAATCAACAACATCAGTGCAGAGGATGTGCGTGTAACACTCCGGGATAATGGCGAACCCAGCACTTTAACCCGCGCAAAATTATTGAATAATTTAACACTGCCCTTTTCATTGAGAGTCATTTCGGCTAACGCAAAACATTTGGTGGTAGAAGCGGCTGGAAAAACGCCTTGGGTCGATTTACAAAATGTCGATTTTTTTGCTTTGATGAATGGCGAGCCGCATTTTACCTTAAGCGCACAATGGTTGAAAGGCGATTTAAATTTAATTCCCGGTCTTCCCCTACACAGCATCGATGGACAATTCAGTGTGGATGGCAAATTGCCGCAGTATAACTTGATCTTTAATGCTCAAGTACAACACGAGCAAGAAGCCAGTAAAGGCCTGCGCATTTCAGGTATAGGCGATTTCAGTGGCTTAAATTTAGGTACCGTCGATATAGAACAAGATCCAGATTTTATCAGAGCCCCCATGCAAGTGACTTGGCTTCCGCATTTTCAATGGCTGATCCCAAAATTAACGGGTGTCATTCAGCATTATCCTTTGACCGGACACCTAGCACTGAGCACAGATGGCCAACATTGGCAAATCGCCGACAGTGAAATTAAAGTGCATGATGCTTTTGCGCAATTAAAAGGAGAATACCGACAAAACGCGCAATTTTCTTTTAAATTAAATATTCCCAATATGCAAACCTTAATTTCAGGGGCTAAAGGCCATATTTTTGCAGAAGGACAATGGACCGGTTCCGCCGAAAAGCCAGAAATCCAAGCAATCTTCAATGTCGCCGATGTGAATATTCACGACACCATTTTTTTAAAGCGTTTACAAGGCAATTTTCTGGCCCAATTGCTTTATCCTTCAGCCAAAAATCCCTATTGGACACAATTCCAATTGAAAAGCAACATTCAAGCTGAAAAAATACACTTCTACGATCATGGCATAGACAGTGCCAATTTAAATTTTTTAGGCGCTTTAGATGGCATTCACCCTGCAACTTTACAAAGTGACATGAAAAACCTCTATTTCAACGATACAGCCATACAATCTTTGAATATTCGCGCTACTAATCAAAATATCAGTCAAAAAGCGGATCTGACTTTGGCTTGGGATAAACGGAAATTAAATGCGACACTATCCGGGCATTATCAAAATAATATTTGGCAAGGCAGCCTTGAAAGTTTACAAACGAATTTCAACATTCGGCTACAAAAAAGAAACTCCCTACTCGTCACAGAAAATACCATACAAATGGATTCAACCTGTTTCGATCTCAATGCATCGATTTTGTGTACGGATTTTAATTGGCAAAAAAATAAAAGTTTTAAAGCTTCTTTAAATGGCAAAAATATCCCCATCAATACGATCACCTCATTTTTTTGGCCTGAACAAAAAGCCAAAGGTACTGTTTCGGTGGCCGCCAATCTTGCTGGCGATGGCCACCACATTCAAAGTAGCCGTTTAAATTTAGATTTGTCTTCTGGTGAATTTATTTTGAATTCAACCGATACTCCGCTTAATTTTCCTTTTCAAAAAAGTTATGTGGCCTTGACTTTATCACCGCAAGGCTTAACCACTCAGGGCGAATTGAATTTATTGGGTCAACCACCTATTCGCTGGCAACTCTTAGCGCCTCAATTGCAATTGAGCAATCCTACTTGGATGAGCACCCCTATTCAAGGGTATTTGCAATTTAACACGAGAGAATTGTCGCTTTTAAGCAAAATCGATCGCAAATTAAAAAACATCAAAGGCATATTGATGGCCAATCTAAAAATAACGGGAACCTTCGCTAAGCCAGAATTATTAGGCGATGTACAGTTTAAAGAAGGACAATTAGACATTCCCGAATTGGGATTGCATTTAACGCCGATAGAATTCAGTGCAACGCTGCAACACCAGAAAATCCTTTATGCCGGCCTGCTGAATACAAATCCTGGTGTTTTGAATTTAGAAGGCTACACCGATTTAAGCAGTCTGCCTTCTAAAACGCAATTAAAAATCAGCGGTAATACGGTGACCGTGATGAATACCTCAGAATATCAAGTCACTGCCAGTCCACAATTGCAACTGACTTTATTCAACGGTTTGTTAAATGTAGAAGGTCAGATCTCCATTCCTAAAGCGAAAATTAGCCCGATTGATTTGGGCGATACGGTGACTTTATCCAATGATGTTGTTTTTGTCAATGGTCGAGAGAAAAAGAAAAAAACCAGTCTTCCGATTCAAACCCGCGTTAAAATTGTTTTGGGAGATGCTATTTACTTAAAAGTAAAAGGAATGACAGCGCGTTTAACGGGAATAGTTGATGTGACGGAAAATGCGAACAGCGATCAAGCAACGGGTATTGGTCAGATTAACATCATTGATGGTCGATTCAAAGGCCATGGTCAAGATCTCACCCTACGCACAGGCCGCGCGCTGTTTACCGGTAGCCCAGTGACCAATCCTGGGCTTTATATAGAAGCGGTGAGAATGGTAAGCACTTACCGCACTGGCACTACCAATAGCACAGGGCAAAATGGCGCACCCGTTGCGGCTGCCTTACAAACCAATGTACTGGTCGGTGCGCGCATTACAGGCACGGTAGAAACCCCACAAGTAAGCTTCTTCTCCGAACCGTCTGGATTAACCCAATCTCAAATTTTATCTTATTTAGTCTTAGGAAAGGCCCAATCTTCCGGTTCGAGTTTAGACACCAGTTTATTACTGCAAGCTATTTCTTTCTTAGACATTGGCAGCTCTCAAACAACTGCAACTCAAAATACATTGCAGAAAAATTTAGGTCTAGACGTTGATGTGGAATCACAGCAAGAATACAGTGCGGAAACGCAATCGCTAGTCAACAATACTTCTTTAGTATTGGGCAAAGCTTTGTCGCCCAAATTGTTTGTAGATTATAGTATCGGCTTAATCGAACCCATTAATATTTTGCACATCACGTATAAATTAAGCGAGCATTTCACTTTAAGATCGGAATCGAATGTGAATGCGCAGGGCTTAGATTTGTTTTATAATATTGAGCGGTGAAATGAAATCTTTATCTCTACTTCTTTAGCACGCTCAGTAATCGGCTATTTTCTCGCTCTGCGCCTGTTTGCCGAGACAGAGAGAAAGTAGCTGGCGTATAATTCGTACGTCGCTTTTTAGGTGCGGGCTCTTCAAGGTTTTTTGCGAGGAAATCGACGACTGCCCTTTCTTCTGATTTTATTTCATTTTCTCGGAAAAAATCTGTAAATAATTCAGGTCTTCGTAGCTCAATTCTCCCTATTACCAAAAGATCTCCCCCAGGAGAGATAGGATTTCTCAATAAATAATCTATTTTTTGTGCAGCAATCAAATGTCTATTGAGGTATATTTCTATGTATCCTTTTGGATCGTGAGACATAATGATGGGTATTTCTAAAATTCCGTAACTGTCTATCTTTATTTTAAAATATTTCATCGGATAATCGCTTGGATCCTTATAAATTGTATAGTAATGCGCTGAAGTCACCGCAATGACATGGCCTTCTGGTAATGCTTCTAAAGCAGGCACACTCTCCCGAATTTTTTTAAAAAAATAACCCTCTTTATTTTCTGATTCCCAACCTAGATGTTTAAATTTCTCAACCGATGCTTGAACTAGATTTCCTTTTAACACGCAAACATCTGGAAATTTAAAAGAAAGCTCGCTTATCATTATTTTAAAAATTCCTTGATTTTGATATTTTTCTACAACCTCTACAATATCAATGCTGAAAACATACTCAAACTCTGGAGACCATATCATGTAAGCAACCAGTTCATCTTGCTCGCTTAGAACCAACATGCCATCACATGAATTAAATCCATTGCTTTGTGAAATATATTCCGCTTGAGATAAATAGTCCAAAACTTGCTTCTTTAAGAATGGATCTTCTGGATTTGAACCCAGTTGGCTTAAATCAATTTTATCAGGAAGTTTTCCTTCTGAAATAACACCATTATTAAGAAATTTAAATTGATGTGTTGCCTTGTCGATGTAAATATGCCCTTTTTCCATTCCTGTTTTCGAGTCACTTCCATCCATTTCAGCAAAATAAAGAGATACCATTTCTTCTTCCGCTTTCTCTGTACAGGTAGAAGGCATTAAAGAGAGGCTGTATCCTATTTGATCGCGATGATACCAAAAATGGCCTTGTGGTTTTCCTTTTTGTTCAAAATCATTTTTCAGCCAGTCTAATACTTTTTTACGAAGAATTTCTTTATTGGCTTCATTGGCGAATTCAAATTTTAAAGATAAAGCGACTTTCTCAAACCAAATGCCATCCTTTTTATCTTCAAATTCTGTTCTCATAGCTCCCTCTAAGTCGACAACACAATCATAATGACAGATTTAATTATTTGCAAAGTTTGGTTTTGAAGAACTACTCAACCTATTTCTAACATCACTGGTATTATCGGTATGAAAGAACGGCCATTTTTCCTTTAAAGATTTTACTTTTTTGGGCTTTATTAGATCCTGTGAATTGCTAGATAACCCTTGGTTTAATTCCATTGGAGCAGAGAAATGCTCGGTCCTCCTCCGGTTTCTTTTAGCACTTTGATGCCTCTCACCCTGCCCTTTGCTTGATCTTAGCGTTATATCTCCCTGCTGACTGCCACTTCCATTGTGGTTTAAGGCGGTATTTATTGCACTACCTCCATGGGTGACCTTGGGGCTTAGCAGAGCATTCATACCACTAGGGCTATACGAACGGTCTCTTATATAAGATGAGGTTGATGCAGTCGCAAAATCTTCCTCAGTATTATCGCCATTCTCTATTGTAGTAGATAGATTACAGGAAGTATTATCGCTTTCGCTTCTATTGGAGCTCGATAGGCCTATATCATCAGCAAGTATAGGCTGGCTGCCGTTGCCTATAGTAGAGCTTAATAACACACTCGATTTTTGCGCCTCATGCTCATTTTCCGTTGTTGATTCTAATCCTTCATTTCTTCGACTCATTCTTGAACTTAGCTGAGATAGCATTATAATAGACTTGCGTCTACCTTTCTTCAGCTCATCAGTCATTCTAACCGATTTGCGTTTGTTGACTTTGGGACTGACAAGACCTTGCTCTGATAATAAATCCTCTGATGTACCTTGAAGGCTTCCTAAACTTTGCGTGTATTCTGATGAATCATCTGAACTATGTCTATTCGACCCTTGACTGGTTTTAGAAGCATTTACTTCCAAAATAAAAGATTCAATGATTTGAATAACCTTTATAAGAATGCCTATGATATCCGTTAAATTAGAAGTGCTTTCTAAATTTTTGAGTAATTTCTCGATATTCTCCGCGTTAGGATACATTTCAGCTTCAATATCTAACTTTTTCTTAAAATCGGACATCTGTTTTTGTAAGTCTAATATAGCTTCCAAAAAGATTGGTTTTTGTATCTCCAATAGATTTTTATAAATAACAGAAAGAGGAGTTTGTTGCGTATCCATTATAAGTAAATCAAAAATAGGTTGTATTAATTGAAAGCAAATCATTTTAAATATATTATTTTCTTCTTGCAACTGTATTTGTAGATTCGGCATCGCCATAAGAGGGGTGTTCTCATGTGTCATATTCGCAACGAGTGCCATTTTTTCAAACATAATGAAAATCGGCTCTAACTCATAAAATTTAGGATGTCTTTTTCTGAAATAGGTAGCCAAAGTCTGGAATAGCATTTTTCTACTAATTGTATATTGGGCCAAAAATATGGCTTGGAAGCTGGCCTCACTTATAGAATTAGAATCAAAAAAAGCCACGGTTGTTCTAGGATGCTGAAAAACCATGTTGATTAATATTTTTTTCTTCGCAGGTAAATGCTCCAATTGTTTATCCAATTGTTTCATATAACATCCCATACTGTAAAAGTCTTCCAGATTGATCGTGATTCGGTAGGCTTCTTTAAGAATATCGATCATTTGTGAAGAATCTTTAAATTCTTTTTCGAGCTTTTTACAAATTAGTATTTGATTTTGCAGTAAATTTCTAGCCGTAGTTTTAATATCCTCTTTTTCTTCAATAGAATCACATAATCCGTAAGTTTCTAAAACGCTCAGTATGTTATGTAAGAAGGCTTCAAATTTTTTTTCATAGAGCAAAAATTCTGCATATTGTTCTTGCAGGTTTAGAGCTTCATAAGAAGGTTCAATACATTCATTTTGTATAAGTTGTCTTTGCAGGACATCTTTTAAACAACTTAAATCAATATCTGGAGGCAGATCTAAAGTGCCAGAATAAACTTTCTCCCCTAAACCACTTGAGAAAGAATTTAATATGTAATAATTAAATTTATTATTTTTTATATATAAATATACTATCCCAGGCTGCTTTACCGCAGGAATATGTTCTTCTGAAAGAAAAAGTTTATACGTGTAATGATAAAATGTTTCATCCGCTAATTCTGGAATTCCTTCGGGTAATAAATGACGGAATGTTTTCACTATATCGTATTTTTCACCTAAAATACTTTGTGAAGCACGAATTAATTGCTTAACATCTGAATATATATCATTTAGGCAAACGTTTTTTTCTATCAGATTGCATAAATATTCTTTTGCACGTAGATGTCTTCTGTCTGCAGCTCTAATAAGCCAATCAACAGCCTGTATCTCATCTTTTTTGATACCACGACCCTCGTAGCACTTCACTCCTAAGTGAAATTGCGCTTCCGGATATCCTTTTTTTGCAGCTTTAGTTAATAGTGCTAGCGCTTGGTCCTCGTCTTTCTTAACCCCGTCGCCTTCTTCATATTTAATTGCCAAATAAAATTGTGCTTCCTTATACCCTTTTTCCGCAGCTTTAGTTAATAGTGTTAGAGCTTGTCCCTCGTCCTTCTCGAGCACCTCGCCTTCTTCATATTTAATGGCTAGACGCAATTGTGCTTCCGGATATCCTGCGTTTGCAGCTAGAGTCAATAATCGTGTAGACGCAGCATCATTTCTAGAAACCCCGTCACCCAATTCATATTTAGTTGCTAAATACAACAGCGCGTCCTTATGTTTCTTCATTGCAGCTTCGAGCAATAATTTTTCTGCTTGAACATCGTCTTTTTCGACCCCATCGCCTTTTTCATACGCTCGCCCTAAATGATAGAGAGCCTCCGCTCGCTCTAAATGATATAGAGGCCCTGCTCGTTGAGCGCCTGCCCGCCCTAGATGTAATAAAGTCTCAGGTTCGTCCTCTTTCGCGACTTGTTGCAGCATTTCTATACCACGCGCTTTGTTTTGCTCGATTACCTGATTACCTTTCATATACATCAAGGCTAAACGGCATTGAGCACCTTTATGCTCCACGGCAGCTTTAACCAGCCAAGACACTGCTAGTTGCAGGCTACCCGGGGTTTTCTCCAATATCATTGCTAAACGATACTGTGCTTCTGAAATATTTCGTTCAGCAGCATACTCAAAGTGAAACAATGCCTTTTTGTCATTATTTTCGATTGCACCAAGATGACTTTGTGGATATGCGCCTATATATAAAATCCCTAAAGAGAGGTGTGCGGGCGCATACCCTTGGCCGGCGGATTGGAGAAACAATGTTTCTGCTTCTTTTATTCTCTCTTTTGTAACGGGCATGCCCGTTTCCTTCATGGCTCGTATCCCATACGTAAACTGTATCTCCGCCTCATTTAGTTTTTCAGGGCTCTGCAAACATTGCGCCGTTTTTTGAAGATCAACACCGGTGGAGCAATTACTGATATCTAATTGTTTTATTTTTTTCTTTCCCATTTTAGATTCTCCTTCTTAAATACATGGTTTTGTTAGACTAAATCAGCTAAATATAGATGTGTCTCAATCAGCTGAAGTCAGTAGTTCGAAAATACACTTGAAAAATGAAAAATTCCCTTTTAATTTGCGGGAAATAAGTTTATTGTGTTTACCTCGTCTTGCTTGTTTTCAACATAGCAGTATCTCTATTATTTTCTTCTGGACATGCTTTTGCAGATAGCAGATAAGAAAAAAAAGGCGCTGGAAATGGCGCATAACTTACCAAGGAATAAGTTCTATTTGTAACGGGAGTTTTTTCTTCTTTTGGATTTACAGAAGATTCAAATTGCAACATAACATCTTCCAACATTTCTTGTGGTAACCATTGTAGATAATAGCGAACATGTTTATGTTCTACTCGCCCATTCCACAGGGGCCGAAGGGCTTGAAGAGCCTGAAGGCGAAAATAGTGAATTAATAACTGATGCATTTCCTTTTGCGGCCAGGAGTATGCAGTATCTAAAATAGTTTCTTTAAAATGGTTGATGTGATGAATATTAGCTCCACAAAAAATCAGAAGTTTTACGGCGTTTATATGGCCATAAAAGACAGCATTGAATAGAGGAGTATCACCGCACGCATCTACCGCCTCAATGTTAGCCTTCGCCTTAATTAAGGCCTTTATGATCTCTATCCGACCCAAACGGGCTGCTAAATGGAGAGGGGTCATCATTTTATCATTGGGTACATCAATCTCGGAATTGGCATCGATCAAGAGCCTTACGTTCTCTATGTTGCCAAATGAAACAGCGGCATGCAGGGGAGTATTGTTATGCTCGTCCACACTATTAACCTTGACCTTAGCCTTAATTAAAATCTTTAGCATCTCCGTTCGCCCCTGATAGGCAGCATAGTGCAGCGGGCTTCTACCTTCATTATCTAAATGATCAATATTGGCGCCACTATTAATCAAGACCAGCATGCTCAGAGTACTAGCTTTCTGTAAAGTCCTGCAAGGTATACACTGTAACGGGGTTCTGTCTTGCTTATCTTTCTGGTTAACATCCGCACCTCGAGCAATCAGAATAATGACTATCTCCGTATAAGCGTAATGAATAGCCCAATGTAGCGGGCTTTTACCCTCTTTATCTGACGGGTTAACCTCAACACCCTTGTCAAGCAATTTTTTTACTATTTGGGGATAACCATACAAGACTGCTAAATGGAGTGGCTTCAGGCCAGCGTAATTATCGCAATTTAGATTTGCGCCCTTATCAATCAAGTCTATTGCTATTTCTATGTGCCCCATCTGGATTGCCCAATGTAGCGGGCTTCTTCCTTCATCGTCCGGTTGATTCATAATATCCCCCCCCTTTTCAAGGAAAAATCTTACTATTGGTAGGTGGCCGCAACGAGCAGCCCAACACACAACGGTTGCACCCCCATCATCAATTTGCTTAATATTAATTTCTTCCAAAGGCGAGGCTTCTATCTCTTCCAAATTCCACATGAACATAATGTTTCTCTATTTCAATTATTTAAAAATGTAGGACCTTAGTATGTAAGAGTTACATCCTATTCCCCCTTAAATCCTATGGCGTGTCTTTCTATTGCTGAATAGCGAATTCTTTTTGATAATTCAATCCATTTAGAAATTCCTTCTTTTTATTTTAAAAAAAGCATAGACTACTAGGGCCGTTAATTTCCCTCAGAAATTTTACACAAGCTTTTTCCCTTATCTAAAGCTTTAAATATTTGCACAACGGCTTTTATTATAACCCATCGGTATTTTATTTTCAATAAACCACTTGATCTTTATCAGCATTTTTTTAGGGAATGATTAGCACTCTCTATTTTAGAAGCAATCAATTTCAAATAATGAGATAATTAAGTGAGAAAAAAATGAAAAATTCCCTTTTAATTTGCGGGAAATAAGTTTGTTGTGTTTACCTCGTCTTCCTTTTTTTGAACATAGCGGTATCTATATTATTTTCCTCTGGACAGGCTTTTTCAGATAGTAAATAAGAAAAAAAAGGGGCTGGAAATGGCGCGTACCTTATTAAAGAAGAGGATTTACTTGTAACAGGAATATTTTTTTTTGAATCTAAAGAATATTCAAATTGCGATATAACATCTTCCAACATTTCTCGTGGTAACCATTGGAGATAATAGTCAAAATAGTAAGTTTCTAATTCCCACGCCTCCCACAAAGCACTAATGCGAAAACAGTCAATTAACAAGCGATGCATATCCGGTTGCGGCCAAGAGCATGCTATATCTAAAAGAGTTTGTTTGTGATTATTAATGTGATGAATATTCGCCCCCTGGGAAACCATAAATTTTACGACATTTGTGTGGCCAAAGAAGACAGCATTGAATAGAGGAGTATCACCGCACGCATCTACCGCCTCAATGTTAGCTTTCGCCTCAATTAAGGCCTTTATGATCTCTATCCGGCCAGAACTGGCTGCTAAATGTAGAGGGGTCGCCATTTTCTCGTTCGGTGCATCAATCTTAGCATTTTCATAGATTAAGGCTTTTACATTTTCTATCTTGCCACCCGAAACAGCTGCATGTAGGGGAGTACTTTTCCGCTCGTCGATCATATTAACATTGGCCTTCACGCCAATTAAGATCTTTAGTATCTCCGTTTGGCCATAATAGGCAGCATAGTACAGCGGGCTTCTATTTTCATTATCTAGATGATCAACATCCGCACCGTTTGTAATCAAAGCCATTATACTCACAGCATCAATTTCCCTCCGAGTTATACAGTGTAATGGGATTCTGCCTTGCTCATCTGGCTGGTTAACCTCCGCGCCATGCGCAATCAAAGTCAATACTACCTCGGTACGAGCGTAATAAATAGCCCAATGTAGCGGGCTTTTACCCTCCTTATCTGGCTGGTTAACCTCCGCACCATGGGCAATCAATTCTCTTACTATTTGGGCATTATCATAGTAAACTGCTAAATGGAGTGGCTTTAGACCAGCGTAATTATTGCAATTTACATCTGCACCCTCACCAAGCAAGGCGATTGTTATTTCTATATCGTCCTGTTGGATGGCCCAATGTAGCGGGCTTCTTCCTTCATGGTCCGGTTTATTCATAATATTCTTGTGGTTTTCAAGCAAAAATTTTACTATTGGTAGTTTGCCGTAACGAGCAGCCCAACACAAAATGGTTGCACCCGTATCATCAATTTGTTCAATATTAATTTTCCCCGAAAGCGAGGCTTCTATCTCTTTTTGATTCCACATGAACATAATGTTTCTCTATTTAAATTATTTAAAAATTTAGTACCCTAGTATGTAAGAGTTACATCCTCCTGCATCTTAAATACTATGGCTTGTTTTCCTATGGCTGTCATGGCAAATTCTTTTTGATAGTTCAACCCATTTAGAAATTCCTTCTTTTTATTTTAAAAAAACATAGACTATTAAGGAATTTAATTCCTCTCAGAAATTTTACACAAGCTTTTTCCTTATCTAAAGCTTTAGATATTTGTACAATGGCTTTTATTATAATCCATCGGTATTTTATTTTCAATAAACCGCTTCATCTTTATCAGCATTTTTTTAGGGAGTGATTCGCATTCTCTATTTTAAAAGCAAATCAATTTCAAATAATAAGATGATTAAGCGAGAAACAAATGATTATTTAGTAGTGCATCTTCGGGTAAAAGAAGGTGTTTCGTTCCTTTTCACTTTTTCGCGCCACTTAGATGCTTCGGAAGGATTCGCTTTAATACCGTCTCCCTGCTCTAGTTGCTTTGCTAAATTGATTATGGCAGGTTGATATCCAAGATTTGCGGCCAATGTTAGCATCTGATATGCGAATCCTTTACTTTCAGGGGCTTTTCCTTGAGTCAAATGTAGTATAGCTAAACCATTCATTCCTTTTGAATTGCCCAATATAACAGCTTGCCTATAACATACTTCTGCCGCGTCAAATTGCTGTTTGTTAAAACAAATTTCTCCGGCTTTCGCAAAATGTTCTGCATCCTTTTCAGAGGGTTGAGGGACGTCTCTTTCATTGTTGATTAAAGTATGTCTTCTATAAGATAATACGGCTGCCAGTGTAAAGTTATCACAACAAACTTTTGCCGCTTTATGAAAATATTTCGCGTCGGCTTGCGAGATGAGAGGTAATAGCCCTGATTCGATGGATGGAGTTGTGGCTTCTTCCACCGATTTTTCAGATTTCCAGAAAGAAGATGAAGAACCTGTAAGAATATGCGTCGCTTCATTTTTTATTTTATAAGCCTTCAAATCAGTAATAATTGATAGCAAGCTGGGCCTATCTTCTGGTCTTGCTTGCCAACAGCTTTTTATTATATCGCAATAAAATTGTGGAACGGTAGAGGGTAGATTTTCCCTCTCTCCCTTTTGGATTCTGTCTATCCATGTTGTTCTGTCCCAACTTGCATAAGGTATTTCACAAGTCATCATTTCCCATACAACCATACCAAAACTGTAAATATCTGCCTGAGGTGTAAAAGATTGGCTATTCATCCATATTTCTGGCGCCATCCATTCCAGCACTGACTCTCTTTCCTCGTATAAGCTGCTTAGCATTTTATTTTGCGATAAGCGAAATTCGGCTATGTACGCCTGACCCTTCTCATCAATTAACACATGCTCACTGTTTAAATTTCGGTGGCAAATTTGTCTCCCGTGTAAGGAGTTTAAGCCACAAGCGATCTCTAATATCAATTGATGTCGCTGTTCTATTGATAACTTAGCTTCTTGTTTATCCACTTTGTTAAGCACTTGCCTTAAAGAACCTTGTTGCATATATTTAGTTACCAAACAAAGCCTACCGGGCTCCTGACATATAGCAAATATAGGTAAAACGTACTCACCACGCGCCTTGTCCATGGCACTCACCTCTTTATTAAATCTCTCGATGTCCTTTGGATCTAAATTCCCCTCTAGCACACGAATAGCCACTGGCGATTCATACAACGTCCCATAATATAGCTTCCCCAAGCGAGTCTCTGAGATTAAATTTTCTATAATTAAATCGGAAAACGGCACTGAGAACAATTCACTCTTTCGAGATTCTATTTTTTGGTTATTCTTCAATTTTCCTTGCATTAGAATATATTCATCTATATTATATTGTAAAGATGCTAATTTTTTTTCTTTTATTTCATGCAGCTGCGGCATATTCAATAATTTTTGCTTTTCGGATGGCTCGCTTTTAGACAGCAGTTCTTCGAGATCGGTTTTTTGGGCTATTTTTAAGTTCATGAGGGGTGTATTAGTTTCTTTTTCAAATTTTTCCCTTTCTATTTTTTTGAGTTTTTGTTTTTCTTGTTTGTCTAAAACGCTCTGAATCTGTAACCCTAAATTAAGTTGTAACAGACCTTGATCTAGTTGCTGGTGAATCTCTAAAATTTCATAATTAGTGGTTTGTGCAAAGAAAGTTACCTGAAATTGTTTGAATAAATCTTTCTTTGTAAGTTTTTCAAATAGAGATTCGGCTCGTTGTACACTACCATGTAAATCTAATATGGCTAGGCGGTAAGATTCGGGAATAGGTTTACCCTCATCAAATTCTACCTTTAGGCTTACAAGAGTGCTATTTATAACTTTAATGCGTTCTAGCAAACGCAGGCATTGCTCTTTATTATGGTAAATGTATTGAGCCTGGTCATAAAGTGCACTGGTTATTCTTCCAATACCTACTATTGTGCTAATAGGATCCATTTTATTTTACCTCTTTTGATTAATTATACCCACTACCCATGATATATCTACTTGTCCCACTTTGAACATCGGGTTTGATAATGTTTATATGGCTGCTTGGCACCAACCCCTTTTTCCCATTTAACTCACACTGCCACCACTTTGGGTCTGTTTTATCTAAAATGGTTAATTTTGTGCCTTTTTGAAAAGACAAGCTCCCCCTTTTAATAGCAAAATATGATTTGCTGGCAATAGCTTGTTCCTTTATATCGTACTCTTGGCTAGAAAAAGAAGAAATCATATAATTACTTGCTATAATTTGCGGATATTTTTGTTTTTTCCTTATAATATCCTGACTTTGACTTAAACCATATCCTCTTTCTACTGGCTTTGAAAAGAACTCGGACTCCCCCAGCGTGAGCTTCTCTCTCACTTCATTCTTGCGAGTATCGGCAATTTCACTTGATTTAGAGGGCGCCTCCGCAATATAGGCAGCCGGATTTCTTTTTAAGCCGCATCCTCCACCCATCGTCATCGGTGTAAAAAACCCGGGAGTCCCTGGTGCCGTACTCTTTTTCATTACTTCACGACCTAAGTCCGGAAGTATTTCATTCGATTTAGGAGACGAAGCTATGGTTAAAGCGCTCTCAGAAGAAGGTCTAACATATTCATCATCTTCACTACCTTTATAGGAAAATGCCTGTCCTTCTGCAAGCGCTATATTTAATAGAGAACCCTCTTCCGATTTAAAGCAACTATTTTCTTCTTCACAAGGAGGTAGCGAATAAGGCAAGGGGATTGCTGTGTTATCTTCTACAGGGTTTATTTCTAATTTTTCTAAAACCACTTCCATGGTAGGTCGCATTGTAGGGTCACCCGCCCAACAATTTACGGTAAGTTCGCGTAATATCGGTGGTGCCTCTTCAGGTATCTTCTCCCGGTTTCCTTCTTGTACCCAGCGTTCAACCAATTCTAATGCAGCAATATGGGCATAGGGTTCAGATCGTGTCATTATTTCCCATATTATCATACCAAAACTATACACATCACAGGCTAAAGTATAATCTTGACCCTGGCGAAATAACTCAGGCGCTATCCAGGGTACCGTTCCTGCTTTCCCTATCTTATTACCTTTAATTGGCGCTGCTCCCTCGAGCGCTGGTTGTTCATTATCATTATCGCTAAAAAAGGTGATCCGAGATAGACCAAAATCAGAAATCTTGGCTTGATTAGCCTTATCTAATAATACGTTTAAAGATTTTAAATCTCGATGAATAATTCCATTTTCATGCAAAAAAGTTAATCCCTTAGCAATATCGACTACTATTTCATAGCCTTCCTTCCAGCTTAAAGTTTTTTCACTGTGAAGCAACATATACAATGAGCCATTTTGCATGTATTCTAAAACTATACAACATTCCGGCTCAAATACAATTCCATATAGCTTTACGATATTAGGATGTGGCAACTGAAGCATTATTCCGGCTTCTCGACGCATTTCATTTCTGAGAGTATCTTGTAGTAGCGGTCTATCAAATAATTTTTTAATAGCAACATCTATACGCTGATAACGTCCTCGATACACTGTGGCAAAGCTTCCACCGCCCAGAGGTCCCATTTTTAGTAATTTACCATGAGGGATCACCAAATTTATTGTTGCTCTGCCTTGCTCATCGATGCAATCCTCGTCTAACTTCCTTGGAAAAGAGGATGCAGAATGGCTCAGTGAAATCTGAGGACTATTTACTTTGGGTGAAGAAAATACTGTAGTCGCCGACTTGTTCAATTCTTTTTCTAGTAAAGGATAGCCTTTCTGCGCTGCACATTGTGCTACAGTAAGACCATTTTGGGTTAGAGCATTGGCATCCGCCCCCGCTTTTATTAAAACCCTAATGGCTTCGAATGCCCCTGATTCTACTGCTTCGTGAATGGGCAAATAACCTCTGTGGTTATAAACACTTAAAATAGACCGCGCTTCTTCTCCCAAAATAGCTATAGTATCTTGGATTAAATCTACCTGCCCTTGAGATGCCAATAAATGTAAGGGCGTGTTCCCTTCTGAATTGGTTTCTTTTAATAAAATAGATCTTTCATTCGCAGGTGACATCTCTAATAAATTTTTAAATGTTTGCGGTCTTTTTTTATATATCGCAGCCGTATGAAAGACATTATCACCTTCGCTATTCTTTTGTCTCCAATCCATCGAGCATAAAATCGCTTTTCTTTGCTTCGTAAGTTTTTTTGCCTCTTCTTTTTCCTTAGTTTTTTCAGCAAACACACCAAAGATAGTTTGTTTTTCTTCCGCTAAATTTTTTTCCATACGTTTTACTAGCGCTTTTGCCGACTCGTCTCCTTGAGCTGCGGCCTTACGGAACCATTCTAAGGCAACGCTCTCATCTTGAGCCCCCCCCTCACCATTGAGATACATAAACCCCAAATGAAGCTGTGCCGATACATTCCCCTGATCTGCGGCTCTGCTATAAAACCCGATCGCCTTCTCCGGGTCTGGAACAACACCACGACCATTTGCATACATCCAGCCCAAATTAAATAGCGCCACGGGGTTAGTAGGGTCCTTAGCTAACACCTGATCATACCAGTATGCAGCCTCTTTATCGCTTTGGACTACCCCCCGGCCATTTGCATATTTCCACCCTAATTGAAATTGCGCTGCTACATCGCCCTTCTGCGCGCATACACGAAGTTTCTTAATTTCCTCTGAATCGCTATTTCGACTTTTCACGCTTAAAACCTCTCCTTGCCTTTTGCTATTTCAGGATAACAAGCATTATGTTGAATACAAACTGTATATTCAAAACTATTTTCCTAAAGTAGAGCTAATCGAAGTTTCTTTCTCCTCGGCCTTACTACTCTTGCCATTTTCATCCACCCTACTGCTCCTACCTAAAGTCAAAAAAGGAAGTCGATGAGAAAACCTCGAAGATTTGTGTCGCTGGGAGCTAGTAGGCGGTTGCTCTGGGGAACAAGGAGGCTCATTGGGCGAATATCGCTGATCTAATACACTACTATCTCCTGCCGAAGTTGTATTAGATCGGCTTTCCCTTGTACCGCTCAACTCACCATTCCGAGCACTACCTATTTGGGGGCTCAACTGGCCATTCCGAGCACTGCCTATTCGGGGGCTCTCAACATTCTGGCCACTTCGTCCTATTCGGGGGCTAAACTGAACATTCCGAGAACTGCCTATCATTGTACCAAGTGAGCCTGAGTGATTATTATCCTTCTTTGAGCTGTCTGGCAAGCAATCCGCTCCCTGCTCTTGTAAGTCTATCGGGGCACTTTTCTTCGGACTTTGCTCACTATCATCGCGATTTACCATCCTTGGACTGTACACAGCAAGCCGCTTAATATTAGTATCCGCGCGAGAACGTCTTCTTGATCTAGATCTCGAGCTAGACGGAGTTGATACGTTATCCGATGCTGAGATTGGCCCACTTTCAGATAAAGGATTATCAAAAAATTCTCTATTGCCACCTATCGTTAAGTCCCCATTCTCGCTTCTACGGAAAATACGAAACCGACTGTCCCCTTTTTTCGGCGCTGATGAAAGAAAAAATTTATCGGGTGTATTGTCTAAGCTCATCTTTAAACTTGGGTCTGATAAATTGCTTGATCGGCTTTTGTTCGTATTTAAGTTGATTTTCTGATTATTAAGCGCTACAGCCAAATCCTCCAGCAGAGGGACAATGGCTATCAGATAGCTTACAATATCATTCAAATCACAAGTATTTTTTATATTGCTAGTTAAGACGCTGATTGCGTCCATTTTAGCCTGTAAAATTTTCCCAACCAGAGTCTCCAACATTTTTTTAGCATTAGGCGACAATATTCCTTTAACTTCGGCCTGTAAAATTTCTTCCACTCTAAGAGACAACATTTCTTCAGCGTTAACTACCATTGTTCTTTCAGCTTCATCAGTCGGTGATATTTCTTTCACTATCTCAAGCAAAATTTGCTCAACCTCATCCTGCGGCAAGTTCCCTTTAGCGACAACCTCTAAAATTTCCTCAACAGTAGGACAGAAGACCACTCTATTTTCAGTTTGCAAAATTTTCGCAACTTGGTCTTGCAAAGATGAAAGTACTTTCAATATTGTTGGTTTCTGTCTCGTTAATAATGAGTCGTAAATTACGGAAGCTTCCGTTTGTTGTGCAGCCATTAGAAGTAAATTCCAGATGGATTTTATTAGATTAAAACAAATATTTTTAAATAAGTTATTTTCTTCATCCAATTTTTTCTGAATCTCAGACATAAACGCAGGATTATTGCTGCCATAGGCCATATTAGAGGTAGATGCCATCCCTGAAACTTTAACAAACACATCTTCCAACTCATAAAATTTAGCGTGTCTTTTCATGAAACATTTTCTGGCGGTTTCGTGGAATATCATTTTTCTTCTGGTTAGAAATTGCGCCGAAAGCATTGTTGGAAAACTAAATAAGTCTGAGCAATTATTTAATATTAATCCTGGGTGATTTTGGAAGAAGACATTTATTTGCTCTCTTTGATTTTTCGGCAACTTCTCAAAAAAATCATTTAATTGCCGCATCAGACAAGACATGTGGTAAAAATCTTCAAGATTTACTGTGGTTCGATATGCTTCCTTAAAGGTATCTATCATAAGTGAAGAATCTTGAAATTTCACTGTAAGAGCCCGACATATTTCTTCTTGGCTTGCTTTTAATTTGTTTGCAGTAGTTATAATGTTATTTTTTAATATTTTAAAAGCCTCGCCCCCTTCAAGGAGATTATTAAGTTCACTATGCATTAAATTTTCAATTAGCTTATCGAAAAAAATTTTAAAATTATTTTCATAACTGCAAAGCTCTTCATAGTGGTTCCTCATCAGCGCGGGTTTTTCATAGGAAGGTTCAAAAAGCCCCGCTTCTACCAATTGTGCATCTAGTTCTTCTTTCAAAGAGATAAGGTTATCTTCTTTACTAAAACAGTACCCATTCCTCTTCAATTCCTCTACTAACATACTCTTTATAGCATCTTCATCTATTTCATCTGTATCTGTCTTTGGGTTTATGTCTATGCCGCCTACTTCCTTTACGCCTTTATCAGTAATTACGCTATACCAGCATTTTGTTTTGCTATCGTTATAATCAAAATATATTTGTCTGATATTTTTGTGCAATAGAGGAATATTAACGAAAGAAACCTCTTTTAGCCGATCCAAATTAAAATCAGCAGGCACCTCTAAAATGCCAGAATAAACCTCCTCATTATTTGGTTCGTTTGAACCATATTTCAACATCTGATAATGTGGTTTATTATTTTCTATATACAAATAGATTTTTTTGGGTTGCTTTATTATAGGAATAGCTTCCTGTGAAGAACATATTTCATAAGTGTAATAGTAAAATACTTTATCTTCTAATTCTGGGATTCCTTCCGGTATTAAAGTATTGAACATTTTCGACATCTCATAAGTCTCGCCCAAAACCTTCTGTGTAACCTTAATTAATTGTTTGATACCTACGTTTATACTGTTTAAAGGGATTCTTTTTTCTATCAAAGAGAGTAAATAGGTTTTTGCTTCCGCGTGCTTTCCCTTTATAGCTTGATTAAAGAATTCTAGCGCTTTTGACTCGTCCCTTTTAACACCACGGCCTTCTTCGTATTTTACTCCTAAATAAAATTGTGCGTCTGGATTCTCTTCTGCGGCCTTAGTGAGCCACACTAAGGCTTGTGCCTCGTCTTTGTCGATGCCACGGCCCTCTTCGTACCTCAACCCTAAATAATATTGGGCTTCTCTATGCCCTTGTTCTGCTGCTTTGGTGCAATAATCTACGGCTATTTCGTCATTTTTTTCCACATCACGGCCTTCGTCATATATTCTAGCTACATAATATTGTGCTTCCATATGTCCTTGGTCAGCAGCAGTCATTAGCAATTCTCTGCCACGACGGCTGCTGTTGAGAGGAACGCCCTCGCCACCATTTATAAACAGAAGTCCTAGTTGATATAGCGCGCCACTATGGGGTCGTCCTACTGTAACTAATATTGCTTTATTAAGCCATGATATTGCGGTGGCCGAATTGCGCAAATCGATTCGACCTTTTAAGTAGATCATAGCTATACGATACTGTGCATCTTTATTAGGCGTTTCTTGGTCAGCAGCCTTCGTAAAATAATCTAACGCTAGGTCATGAGTTTCGGGGTCCTCTGCGTATATCAACCCTAGTTGATACGGTGCATCTTTATATTTCTGGTTTGCAGCAAGTGTTAAATATCTTATGGCCTCCTCTTTTTTATTGGGGTCCTCTGCGTATATCAACCCTAGTTGATACAGTGCATCTGTATGTTCCTTTTCTACAGCGAATTTTAAATATTTTATGGCCTCCTCTTTTTTATTTTGTTCTTTATATATTACCCCTGCACGATACTGTGCATCTATTACTTTTTCAAGATACTGTGCCTCTGATGACGTTGCACGATACTGTTCATCTTCAAAGCTATGGACAGCCTGGATAAAATATTCAAGCGCTTTATCTACATCCTTTTTGATTCCAACTTTCTGGTATGTTCCTACATAGATAATTCCCAAGGCATGTAGTGCTGGCGGGTAACATTGCTCAGCAGACAGGGTAAACCACTCTATTGCCGACCCTATTATTTCCTTGGTAAGGGGCCGCCTGTTTATATACGTTACCGCCATATTATATTGTTCTACCCGGCCTGCGCCTACTATTTGTTTCAAAGCCACTGTAGAATTATTAGTTACTTTAACTATTTCTGTTTCTATAGATGTTGTAGATTTCTTCCCCATTTTACGCCTTCCTTATTTAAATTGAAATTTTAATATTAACTGTCTTTTAAAGAACTCGATTTTCTCTCCGCTAGAGCCTGTTGACATTAGGTTTGTAAAAGCAAAAAACCAATGTCAACAGGCTTTAATTTCCTTCTCTATTTCTTGTTTCCTAACTCAAAGCTTAATTGTAAAGAGTTACTAAGCCCCCCTTTTATAGCATTGGCAGCATTGGTTTTTTGATCAAAAAAAGCAACTGTTCCGCGAGGCTCTCTTTTTCTTATTGAACCATAAGAGTCGCTGAGCCTTGTGTTTTCGACTATAGATTGGCAAGGATCTCTCATGGAATTCAAGCCGCCTAGTGTTAACTCATCCTCTCTGCAACTATCCCTCTTGTTTCCTAACTCAAAGCTTAATTGTAAAGAGTTACTAAGCCCCCCTTTTATAGTATTGTCAGCATTGATTTTTGGAGCAAAAAAAGTTCCGCGGGGTTCTCTTCTTCTTATTGAACCATAAGAATGACTGAGCCTTGAGCTTTCAGCCATAGAT
The DNA here is from genome assembly GCA_021782495.1 of Pseudomonadota bacterium. GTDB lineage: Bacteria > Pseudomonadota > Gammaproteobacteria > UBA1113 > UBA1113 > VFKP01. Next base: position 73,371 of record JAJXUV010000004.1, read on the forward strand.
TGGCAAGGATCTCTCATTGAATTCGAGCTGCCTAGCGTTAACTCTGGTACACCACCCTCTCTGCGATTATCCCTCTTTGGGCTTAACCATCCACACGTACTTGTTGCTTTTCCACTTTCTTCAGTTCTTTTTTCTCTCTTTGGACTGAGCAGGCTTTTTACCATACCAGGTTTGGCATTCTCCCTTTGGGGGTTTAGCTCTTCCTTCACCATACTTAGTTTTCTATTCCTTTTTGGAGAAGCATCTTTCATTGAGCTCGAGCTACCTAGCGTTAACTCTGGTACACCATCCTCTCTGCGATTATCCCTCTTTGGGCTTAACCACCCCCACGTACTTGTTGCTTTTCCACTTTCTTCAGTTCTTCTTTCTCTCTTTGGACTATGCAGGCTTTTTACCATACTAGGTTCGGCATTCTTTCTTTGGGGGCTTAGCTCTCCCTTAACCATGCTTGGTTTTTTATTTCTTTTTGGGCTTAGTGATTCATCCACCGTACTGGCTCTACTCTCTCTCCTTGGGCTTAGTGATTCATCCACCGTACTGGCTTTACTCTCTCTCCTTGGGCTTAGCATGGCCAATATTCCTCTACTAGATATTTCATCCTCATCCTTTGAGCTTCTTCTCGGGCTTAATAAAGTTTTTGCTTCATCCTTTTCATCATCCTGGACTTCATTGTACTTTATCTTTAGAAGAGATTGTGCTTCTTTATGCCCTTGCTTTGCTGCTTGCCTTAAGTATTTTAACGCCATTTCCTCATTTTTATCGGCACCACGGCCCTCTTCGTACCTCAACCCTAAATAATATTGGGCTCTCGGATGCCCACCTTGTGCCGCCATCTGAAACCATTTTACTACTTGTTGCTCATCTTCCTGCTGATTCTCATAGAAGCGTGCCAAACAATAGGCAGCACCGACATTCCCACCGACCGCAGCTTTTGCTAGCATCTCTCGCCCCCTTGGTCTATCGGGTACATTCACCGCGCTACCCGTTATGTACAGGAGCCCTAAGCAACACAGCGCATCTAGATCACCTTTTTCTGTCTCTTTTTCAAAAAAATCTAATGCCTTTGGACTAACAAATATATCATTGGCAAGATCGCCTCCCGTTCGATATGTTGCATCAAACCACGCCATCGCATCCTTCTTTGTAAATGAATTGGATTCCACAGTCTGGCTTTTTGCAGGTTTCACCGATTTTGTTTTCATCGATACACTTCTACTAAATAGGGTGTTTTTCATTATTACATCATCCTTGTTTTAAAATTTTAAGGTGGGTTAATTAGCCTTATCACAAGTATACATCTCTATCTCTCCCTTACTCTTACTTTGTTGATAGCCTGGAGGAAGGTACAGGGCTCTCAGTCCCGCTTTTAGATGAACGTCTTAAATTTGGCAGTCGAGGACTGAGTCTAAATTTCAATCGATCTTTATCTTTATTGGCTTTCTCAGTATCTTTATCGATGCCAGGCAAAGAATATGCAAGAACAGAACTCTGCCGTGGAGAAGCTGTAGGCTCCTTAACGCTGTCAAAAAAACCGCCGAAGGGAGTACTAATATGCTTGGGTTCTTTTGCAAAATCAAATGAGGAAGACTCAGAGGTCTTAACAGGTCTTTGCTTCTTATCGTCTACTCCTGAGGTTTCCTGAGTTTTATTGGCTAAAGACAAAGGTGAAACACTGTCTTCACTGCCGCTAGAAGGTCGAGATAAGGAAGTAGTGGGTTGAGTATTATCCTCTAATACTAAATGAAAAGAAGGCGTAAAATCAGAACGAGAAGATACACTGGCTCTACGCCCTTCTCCCTCTAAATCAAGCAAAGGGCTATGGGGCCTTTTCACTGGGCTTCGAGCACCCGCCGGGAGCATATCAAAATCATCTTTATCTTCTTTCTTACCATTTATTATACTGAGCTCTCCATCCATCTTCTGGGATAAGGAAGCAGCTCTCTGACGCGGAGAGGTTGTGAATTTATCGAAAAGAGTGGTCACTCGCGAAGAACGACGTTCTTTTTTGGGTTCATAAGATACCATTTCTTGTTCTTGCGCTGGGCTGGTTTCTTTATCATCGCTGGTTTCTTTATCGTCGCCGCTTTCATTTGAATGCTCTTTAGGAAACAGAGTATCAATCGAGACTAACAAATCTGTAATACAGGTTATTATAGAAGCCAAGCCGTCTTTTTCATTGATTTCTTTTTCTATTTTTCCGATTTTCTCTACAAGAGGCATACACTGTAATTCTTGGCACCATTTTTTGAAATCTAAAAGACAAGTTATTAATTTTCTTTTTTCACTAGCATATGTTTGTAGAATGGCTATTAGGTCAACCTGGTTCATTTCTAACATCAACAAGATAATAATCGGTTTTGTCAATTCGAAACAGGTTGTTTTTAACTTATTGCGTTTTTTTCTTAAATTCACTTGAACTGCATTTATCATTTGCAAATTATCTTTCTCATCTATTTCCGCGCTCTTACTTTGTGGTAGCGCTTTGTTTGCGATATCAGCTAATTTCTGTAATGTAATAAAAACCGATTCTAACTCTTGGAATTTATCGTGTCCTTTTCTGAAAAGGCCAGCCAAAGCATCTAACAATGTCACTCTTCTAGTTAAAAATTGCGCGGTAAATATCGCGGGTAAATTCTGCAATTCATCTGGAGGAAGAAAATAGGGGGAGGTTGAACAGAAGTTTTCTATTTTTTCTTTAATAGCCTCCTGATCTCTTTCCTCACTAATCAACTTGTGTAATGCTTGTATAAAGATCACTATTTCATAATAATTTGAATGGTTTATTTTTCCAATATAGGCGGATTTTAAATTGTCAATTACCTCGTGAGAAGAAGATACGACAAATTTAAGAGGCTCTGTTAGTGTTTTTTGCTCCTCATCGAGTTGTTTAATTATAGGAAGATACGGAGAGGACAATTCTATAAATTTTTCGGGATTTTCAAAAATTGCTTTAAATTTGTCGCTTTCTAAAACGGCAGCAAGTCTTTGTAAGAACAAAGAAATCTTTATTTCTTCTTTCACAATCTCTGCATACGCGGACTGAATTTTTGTGGAAAATTTATCTTCATACGAAGGCTCTAAAAGTCCATTTTGTATAAGTTGTTGCTGTAGCTTACTCTTCAAGCAGCCAACAACATATCCTTTACTTTCTAAACAATATTTCTCTGTAATTGTAATCTCTTGTAACAAGCTGTGTTGTATATCCTCTACGGTATTTTCTGGGCTTACCAATATCGTTCCGAGTTGAACTTCCCCCTTATCATCTATAACTTGATAACTACATTTTGTTTTACGAGTGTTATATCTATAATATATTTCCCTGATATTTTGTACGGGTGGGCTCTCGGTAAATGAAACTGCTTTTAGCAGATCTAAGTTAAAGTCTTCGACATCGAGAGTGCCATTACAAAGACCTCGATGGGCTAATACTTGATACTGTAATTTACCCTTCTCTACATATAAGTAGACTATTCCTAATTCCTTATTTTGAGGGATACACTCTAATGAAGTATAAACTTTATACTCGTAATGGTAAAAAACCTGATCTTTGAGTGGAGGAACTCCCTTGTGCCATAACCCATTAACCATACCATCTAAATCTTCTTTATAATCGGCACCTAAAATTTGTTTGAGTGCTTCAATTAATAGGGGTATTTCTTTTGACCTGCTCTCCATACCCGTTCTATAGTTATTTTCATATTGTTTTAAATCACATTTTGCCTTTTCATAACCTTGCTTACCGGCTGCAGCTTTAATAAGCCAGTCGATTCCCGCATCCTTATCTTTCTCTCCGCCACGGCCTTCTAGAAGCATACGACCTAAACGGTATGCTGCCTTTTTATCTCCATTGTTCGCAGCAGCCAAAAAATATTCTTTTGCTTTGCTTTCCTCTTTAGGGATCTTGTTGTTAGGTAGGCCTTGTTCGTAGATCTTCGCTAAAAGATATTGCGCTTTGGGATGTGCTTTCGGCTCACTGGAAGCTTTCTCAAGCCATTCTATTCCCTTAATGGTAGCCTTTTCCTTTATCAGCAATTTTCCCAAATTAAATTGTGCACCCTTATGCCCCGCCGAAGCAGCTTTTTGGAAAAATACTCTTGCTTGGAATGGCCCGGCTTGAGGATCGTTTGTATACAATATCCCTAAATAATAGTCTGCTTTTACGATTCCTTTCGTACTAGCCGCTAAAAAAAGCTTCGTTGCCTCCTCTATATCTACCTTCCCCCCATGACCATTCAGATACATCATCCCTAAATTATATAGGGCCAAGGCATTATCTTGTTCCGCTAGCTCTGTAAAAATTTTTTTTGCTGCAGCATAATGTTGATTTCTCAATGCCTCCATAGCTTTATCTAGACTTTCTTCTTTCTTTTTCATATTGATGGTTCCTTTTATTTAAATTAAAACTTGAATCCGTAGCACATCAATAATCTAATCCACTTTAGCGGATTGACTTTATCCCTACGCTTCGCTCCTAAACCAAAATCAGGCTAATAATAATATCAATGAGATTCTGTGTCAATCTCTCTAAGAAATAAAGATTTTCATTCTTAAGTAAAGGGCACAAAGCTGTAGCATTTCTAAGGAGAGCGGTTTCATACCAGGTTGGACAAAATCTAATACGAGTTTGATCTTTTAAATCAATAGCTTAGACCTGGCTTGTCAAAATCCATTAGTAAAATACAACCAAAACTGTTACACTATGCCCTCTTAATTTTCACACCTTTTAATAAAATATAAGGGGAATTTATGGCTGCTCATGAAACAGATATTTTAGAAAGATTAATTAGAGAAGATAAAATTGATGAAGCAATTATATTATTAGAAGAAAATAAAGAAAACCTTCCCTTAAAAGAGGGTATAAAAAAGAATACGTCTCTTCTGTATTGGGCATCTCATTACTGGATTAAGAATATCAAGGACAAACACCTCGATGAACCCACATTGTGGTCTCTTTGGGAAATGGAGAGCATTCAATTCAATAGCTACATTCAATGGCTACCACAAGAAGTCCTGGAAATAATATTTGAACCAATTCTTCTACCTATCCTATTTACATTATTATTAGATTATGGCGCGAATTTAGACCAAATTCATTTGGACGGAAACACCCCTCTGACTTTCGCTGTAGTGAATGGAAATTTGGGATTAGCGCGGTTTTTAATAAAAAAGGGTGCAAATATAAATGCGACAGATAAAGATAGAAAAACTGCCCTACATTGGGCAGTGCTGCGGGCCAATCTTCCTCTAGTGCAGTTACTATTATCGAATGGGGCTGATGTAAATGTACAAGATAGAAATGAAGATACTCCTCTGCATCTAGTAGGATTCCAACTAAGCTTAGGGCGTTTTAGTCATTATACGGGTGAACAGTACGTTAAAATAGCAAACTCATTGATAACTCACGGCGTAAAGGCAACTATAAAAAACAATCATGGAGAAATTCCTTTAGATTGTTTTCCACCATCTTCACTTTATACTACGCTCAAAGTTTTATCAGAAAAGGCTTTTCTTGAGCAAAAGGAAAAACAGGCAGCCTCGAATACCACTCTACCTATTAACCATGCCCCAAGCTCGAGCATCAGTTCAAATCCAAGCGCATTCCTCCAAGGAATACGGCATATTTTTTCAAAAAACCGTCAACAAGAAAATACTAAGCCCGCCCCCTAAAGTTTGCATAAAAAGCTATAGCCCATACCCGATAGCGTATAGGCTATAGCAAAAATGAATTCATTTAAGGTCTAGATCCAGTTTAGGTAGGTTGCACTCTCGATCGCCTGAAGGTTGTTGACGAGGAGAGAGAAATTCAAAAAAATTAAAACTTACATTTCTTTTAGTACCTTCTTCTTTCACCCTGTCCCCATTTTCTTTCGCCCTCCTACCCTCATTGCTTCGATCTTCTACAGAAAGAGCATTAGGACGAGATATAGGACGAGATAAAAATACATTTCTATTCCCAAGAGAAATTTGCCCTAGGCCTGGACTATGAGACCGCTTAGATCGCCCTATAGAATCACATGAATCAACCGTTACTTTTTGCCATGCACCAGCAGGGTTCAATGATGCACTATCAGATAGCTTATTTCTGTGAATATTCTTTTGGCGAGAAAAGTCATCCACTAAAGGGTGCGCACCCCCGTTATAGGATTCCGACTGGACGGCGCGCATTTTCTTCGGACTAGAATTAGGTCCCATTAGATCTTGCTTAAGGCTACTCATGTCGCTTTTTTGTCGGGGGCGTGGTCTCTTCGTATTTGAATCTTCCCCATTTTCTCTTAAAGATGAACGACGATCAGAATCATGATGAAGCGATGGCTTTGATATACTACATGATTCAGATAGCTTAGAATATCCTTTTTTCTGTTGGCGAGAAAAGTCATCCACTAAAGGGTGCGCGTCCCCGTTATAGGATTCCGACTGGACAGCGCGCATTTTCTTCGGACTAGAATTAGGTGCCATTTTCGGGCTAGAATTAGGTCCCATTACATCCTGATTAAGGCTACTCATGTCGCTTTTTTGTCGGGGCGGCCGTGATCTCTTCGTATTTGAATCTTCCCCATTTTCTCTTAAAGATGAACGAGGATCAGAATTATGATGAGGCGATGACTTTGTCCTATCCAGCATCCTGCTTTCCCTAGTTAATAGATTGGCTAAAGGCAACGAAAGGCTAAGGGATAAGCTTAATATACTGTTTACCCCAGACGCGCGACGTTCTGTGGTTTGAGGACTGAGAACACGTTCTTTGGTTGGAGAACTAATAACACGTTCTTTGGTTTGAGGACTGAGAAGACGTTCTTTGGTTTGAGGACTGAGAACACGTTCTTTGGTTTGAGGACTGGGAAGACGTTCTTTGCTTTGAGTGCTGAGAAGACGTTCTTTGATTTGAGGACTGAGAAGACGTTCTTTGGTTTGAGGACTGAGAAGACGCTCTTTCGTTTGAGAACTGAGAAAAGGATTGAAAAATAGCTTTTCTTGATCTGACTCAAAAAAATCAGTTAGGTTATTTATCTCGTTTAAGTCCATTTGAGGTAATAACACATGAATTGAATTAATTAAACCGGCAATATGCTCTATTATAGAGGCCAAATTATTCGCTTTTTGAATAACTTCGATTATTTCTCTGATTTCACTCACAATAGAAGTATGTTTTGGAGCCTCAGATTGAAACCATTCCGCCAACGTCCCAAGACGATCTACCAATTCCTTCTTCTGAGCATGATATTGATTTAAAATCAAGTCTTTATCCAGTTGCTCTACTTCTAGCATTAACATCGTAAAAATCGGTTTTATGAGATCAAAACACATCGCTTTTAATTTTATTTCTTCTTTGGCTAATTTTGATTGAATTGAACCACGCACGTCAAGATTTTTTGGTTTTTGTTCAACTTCCCACGACGGCGGCAGTGCCCTGTTTATAATAGTTACTAATTTGTTGAATAGGAAGAAAATTGAATCTAACTCATGAAATTTATCATGCCCTTTGCTGAAAAATTTAGCTAACTCATTTAATAGATATATTCTTCTGGTCATAAATTGCGCGATAAATATTGCCGGTAAATTCAACAATTCCATAGAGATAGGAGCATGACATTTTTCGCAGATGTTTTCTATTTTTTCTTTAATAGCCTCAGGATCTTTTTCATCATTAATCAACTTGTCTAATGATTGTATAAAATTCACCATTTTATGATACTTTTCAAAGTCTATCTTTTCCTTATAAGCCACTTTTAAATCATCAATTATTTCTTTCGAAGTGGCGGGATTTTCCTTAAGAGATCTTTTTATATCCTGTTGCTTACTTTTTAATTCTTTAATAGCAGGAAGATACTGAAGGACTAATGCTTCAAACGCTTCTGAAGACGAGAACACCTCTTTAAATTTTGGATTTTCTAAAACAACAATAAAATTCCTTAAAAATTCAAACAAATTTTTCTCTTGACCACGAATTTCCCCATATTTTTTTAGTATTTTTTCCCTAAATTTATCTTCATAAGAAGGTTCAATATGCCCATTTTCTATAAGCTGTTTCTGTAGGCTCTGTTGCAAAGATTCAAGATATTCTTTGCAATGGTTATTTTTAACTATGTTTAACAGCTTCTGTTCTATATCTTCCCCTGGAGCAAGAGAAACCGCCCCTACACATACTTCTCCTTTATCGTCTATAACCTCATAAATACAATTTGTTTGAGTACTGCTACACCTATAATATATTTGTCTAATATTTTCCGGAGAAGGGGGCGTCTTAGTAAATGAAATTTCCTTTAACCAATCTAAATTAAAGCCAGAAGGTACGTTTAGTGTTCCTTGACAAAGCTCTAACTGTTTTAATAGTTGATAGTGTAATATACCATTTTCTACATATAAGTATACTGTCCTTTCCTGCTTGCTAGAAGGCAGGCTTTGTCTTGAGGGATAGAGCTTATACTTATAATGGTAAAATGGTTCACGCCTGAGTATAGGAATCCCTCCGTGCCATAATTCAGAGAACATATTCTCTAAATCTTCACTATAATCCTCACCCAAAAATTGTTTTGCAGCCTCAATTAATTTAGGGACTTGTTTAGATGTATCTTCTGCACCAATTCCGCAGATATTTGCATACGCTTTTAAATAATATATTGCGTCTTGATGCCCTTGGCGTGCGGCTTTAGCAAGCCATTCCAACCCTTCAACCTCATTCTTCTCACCCCCTTGACCCTCTATGGACATAAGGCCTAAACAGTATTGTGCTTCCTTATACTCTTTTTTTGCAGCAGACAAAAAATATTCTCTTGCTTTGCCCGGATCCGTATCCAATTTTAAATGGCCTTCTTTGTAAGCTTTTCCTAAAGCATATTGCGCACTTGCTAATCCTTCTGGCTCTGCGGCAGCTTCCAATAAATAATCTCTTGCCTTGAGGTCCGACTGGATAGCCCGATTAGTAGTGCTCGCAAACACCATTCCCAAACGGAATTGGGCACCTTTATGCCCCTGTGTTGCAGCTTGTGTCAAGTATTTCATTGCGAAAATGATATCTTTGGCGATAATACCCTCTGCATACATTACTCCCAAATAATAATCTGCCTCTATGCATCCTCTCTCACTAGCCTGTGAAAAAAGCTCTTCTGCCTTCTCTGGGCTAGCAGGAACACCATGGCCGTTTAGAAACATTATGGCTAAATTACATTTAGCATTCAAACTGCCTTGTTTCTCTAAATCCTCAAGAAGCTTTTTTGCTTGGTTATAATCTTTTCTTTCCATAGCTTCTTTAGCTTTAATCTCTATAGCCTTGTCTATTTTCAATTCTTCTTTCTTTTTCACGTTATGACCTCTTTTTAAATTTTATATTTCAAGCTTGTTTATTAAAATACTTCCTAAATTACAACCACCTTTGCATAAAGGTATCTTTATCCTTTAAAACATTACTGATCTATGGTAACTATTAATGAAAATATCCATCTAAGAAAATGAAAGTGTACCGTGTCGCCCATATTCAATAAGAATTAAAAAATAGCTTGTAATCATCCTTCTTTTTTTCACGAAAAATCTCTATTCGGCCTTTTCACAGGCAATTTTAAACTGAAAAAGACTTATTTACAATTTACCTAAACTCCGCTTTTCAGCTCAAACTGCATCTCAATCTGGATATTGTGGTACTTTCAGATGAATTGGCAGTTACAATACAGTAAGATAAAAAACTTGTCTTTCTATTCATTCTCTAACCAGCCAAAGTTAAGGCAGTATACTTTATTTTCTTTTCCTTTTCAACGGTTGCAGCCAGTGTTAATTCAAAATTTTAATTTTTATGGATCATAGTTATAGCGAAAGTTTTGTTTTTTATTATCTAAAGATATATTACCCAAGCATAATTCGGGAAAAATTAAATAATTTCCATTCTTATTCGAAAAATAAAGTTCCCCCGAAAACAAGAAATCACTTTTTTAGAAGATAACCATTAACTGCCTCGAGATATTCAAACAAAAATTTATAACACCAAAAGGTTCTAGCGACATCATGTTTGTTTTAAGCAGTGATTACTACGCCTGGTGTGATAGGCGGCTTCTTTGCGCGCATAAGAAAATGGCGAGACCGCTGGGCTCTCATGCCGAGCTCAGCATAAACAAATGATTACTCATCGCTAGGATGAACGATAAAAATCCCCGGCGCGTTGCGCAGGTATTCTTTGTAATCCATTCCATAACCGAAAATGTAATGGTTTTCTACTTTTAAGCCGCAAAAATCGGCTTTTTTCAAACCGCCTGGAGCACGATTGCATTCTTTGTCCACTAAAACAGCTGTCAATACTTTAACAGCGCCTTGTTCTCGACAGTAATCAATAATGGCTGAAATAGTTAAACCACTGTCTAAGATATCATCGACGATTAAAACCGTTCTGCCCTGCAAATTAAAAGAAGGACTCGCTTTCCATTCTAAACTGCCTCCCTTGGTTTTGCTGTGAAAGCGCGTTGCATGCACATAATGCAATTCCAAAGGAAAATCCAAACGCAACAGCAAACTGCCCATGGGAACCAACCCGCCGATCATGACGCACAATAAAACCGGATTGTCATCGGCAATGACTTGATGGATTTCTTTGGCCATATTGTCGAGGGCCAATTCCACTTCTTCGCGGCTGTAAACACAGGTCGCGCGTTGGTAAACGTCTTTAATATTTTGTGGGAGCATATCACAACCTCTTTACTATCTAGAAAATCCCATGTGTGGCGCAGATTGTTCACACTTTCCTACATTAGGATCAGGATCCAACTGTTACATTATTTCCATACAACGCAGCAATTTGAAGGCTACGATCATGGCTTGGATTCGCTGGTGTTTTCGCCACCAATTCTGCAATGCCAGGATGGTCGTTGCACAATAAAGCCAAATCGCAGCCGCCTTCTAAGGCTTTTCCAAAGCGTTCCGGATAATCACCCATACCTGCTGCACCACCCATTCCCAAATCATCGCTGATCACAACACCTTTAAATCTACACTCTTTCCTTAAAATATTATCTAACCAAATTTTTGAAAAGCCTGCCGGTTTATCATCCACTTTGGGAAAAATAATGTGTGCTGGCATGATAGAATCCAAAGCACCTGCTTGTATTAATTGCTGAAAAGGCACTAAATCATCCACTACAATGTGGTCATAATCGCGTAGATCAATCGGCAAACCTTCGTGCGAATCGACGGTGACTTCTCCATGTCCTGGAAAATGTTTGCCACAAGTTTTCATTCCGGCATGATGCACACCTCGACACCAAGCTTCAGCCAAAATCGCCACTACTTTTGGATCGCGATGAAAACTTCGATTGCCGATGACCTTTGCTTTGTCTTTGTTTAAATCCACCACCGGTGCAAAACTCATGTCAACACCAACAGCCAATAATTCTTGGGCCATAGTCAAGCCCCATTTTTGAGTTTGTGCTAAGGCCGCTGCTGAATCTTGTTCGTATAAAAGACCCAATTGACCCATATCTGGAATGCGTATAAATCCATTGATGAAGCGTTGTACTCGGCCGCCTTCGTGGTCCACCGCCACCCACAAAGGTGGATTGCGTAAAGCTTTGATTTCTGCCACTAAAGCGCGCAATTGCGCTTTGTCAGAATAATTACGTGCAAATAAAATGACGCCGCCAATTAAAGGTGCTTGCAATAAAACTTTTTCTGAATCGCTTAAAGCAGTTCCTTTAATGCCAATAATAAGAGGTCCTAACATCATTTTTTCTCTTGATTGGGATCGAAATAAATATTACTAGACAAAGCACTGACTTTGCTGCCCGGCTGACTGCGTGCGATAATTTTACCGCTGGCCGCCTTTTCTACCTCATCGATGCGCAACACAGTATGCATTGGAATGTAGGTTCGTTTGATTCCTTTGAATTGTTCTTTCAAACGTTCTTCAGCGGGATCGACCACCAAACTGGTGGTTTCGCCAAACACCAAATTTTCTACGACGATAAAGCCAAACATATCCGATTCAGCGACATTTTTGGCATACATTTCGAGGACATTGTCATTTTGAAGAAAAGTAATTTTATAAATGGTGGTATTGGTTTTACTCATTGTTACCCCTGCATGTAATAACTCAGCCCTTTTTCTAGAAAAGCCCATATTTGGGCTTTTGCGTACGTCCAGATCCAGGGTGAGCTGTTACCCCTGCATTAAAGAACTAAATTCACCAAAGTGCCTTCTGCGACTTGGTTAAAAAGGTTGATTATATCTAAATTGTGCATCCTGATACAGCCCCTCGAGCCAGGCTGTCCAAGAATTGTGCTATCTGGCGTACCGTGGATATAAATATACCGATTTCGGGTATCGCATTGCCCAAAGCGATTGTATCCCGGCTCTAAACCCATCAACCACAAAATACGAGTCAAAATCCAATCGCGTCCGACTTCTTTCACGGCCAAGGAAGGTGTGTATATTTCTCCCGTCGCTTGTCTTCCCACAAACACGGTATTCACTGACGCATCTTTTCCAATTTTTTTATAAATCATATGACGGCCCAAGGGCGTTTTTTCACTTCCCATGATTTGCCCAATGCCATTTTTGCCACTGGAAATAGGATATTGAAGTATGCATTTTTCGTCTTGGTAGAGTTCTAGCTGTTGTGCTTTTAAATGAATGATAATCTGCGTTGTCATGTTTTTTTCTCTGCCATTTGGTATAATGCGGCATAACACTACCCATTGAATAAGGACATCATATCATGAAATCCATCCTCGTTTTATATTATAGTCGTTTTGGCGCAACCAAAACTTTGGCGCAACTCATCGCACGCGGCATTGGAGAAATAGATGGCGTAGAAGCTGTTATTCGTACTGTACCTAAAGTCGATGTTGTTACCACACAAATCGAACCGGCTATTCCTGAAGAAGGCGCCCCTTTTGCCACTTTAGAAGATTTGCGACGCTGCGACGGTTTGGCAATGGGCAGTCCCACGCGTTTCGGCAATATGGCGGCGCCACTAAAACATTTTTTAGACAGCACCAGTGGTTTGTGGATGGAAGGCGCTTTGGTCGGCAAACCCGCAACGGTATTTACCTCGACCGGCAGTTTGCATGGCGGTCAAGAAACCACTTTATTGTCGATGATGTTGCCCTTATTGCACCACGGCATGCTGATTGCCGGCGTTCCTTATACCGAAGCGGCTTTGAATGAAACGAAATCAGGCGGTACACCTTATGGCGTCAGTCACTATGCAGGCTCTAAAAGCGATCACCCGATCACCGAAGATGAAAAAACCTTGTGTCGGGCTATGGGGAAACGTTTGGCGAGTTTGGTGTTGAAATTGGTTTAGGGAACAAGCCTTAAAATTTTAAGAACGGCTTAGATCCATTTTCATAGGAGAAGAGTCAACTACCCTCCCATGTTGAGATTCTTCTTTTTTAACCTCGCCAACACGCCGATGCTCTGCCTGAAACTGAAAACGAAATAGATTCTTTGCTCTATTGAACTTCCCTTCTTCTGAAGCAATATCGGCATGGCGTGACTTACGTATGTAAATACCAAACCCTCCGACAATAGCTGCAATGCTTCCTATCGCCAAAGGAAGCGTTATAGGCGGTGCAACGGTTGCAACGACTGCGGTCACCGCAGCAAATACGGCAGGTGCCACACCACCGGTCGCTAAGCCTAAGCCCACTAGAAGGCCTACGCCGACCACGATACCAATGCCCATCAAAATACGCGAGACCACTTTCTTGTCGAGAGAAATATTCTCAGTGTCTACTTCGAGAAAATCCCAATTACAAGCTGGCCCTTGACGAATTTGGTCAGCGGGTCTCGTCATGTTATGCACAGATTCTATGACTTCTACATTGAGACAATGCAAGACTTTATCCACGGTTTTGCTATTGATAATAGAGAGCTTGTATGCTTCTTCAGTGAGAGATCGTAAGTGTTCAACCTCTTTTTTTAATTCTTTCATCTCAGGTTGTGCCAACAGAGCATCTGCACATTGTTGTGTTTGATTTGGATCTTTTTCTTCTAAAGAGCCCGGTAATGCTAACCAATTTTGCACCAACTGAAATGCTTGTTCTTGATGCATTTTCAAATGCTCTATTAGTCTCTCAACAAAATCTTCTTCGCATCCTGCTTTATAGAACTGAGTAGTAGGAGCATCCTTAAATAGGCTTTTTTTCTTCGATATAAACGAAATATCTTTTAGCAAAACATATACATCATTTTCTGTTCCTGGAAGTAAGTTGCCTTGCTCATCGACAAGGGCTTTAGCGCGCTTTTTAAAAATTTGAATTTGACGATTATTTTCATAATCTTCTATTTTAAGATTTGCCAGAAGATTTATCAGTTGAGCCTTATGTTGTTGTCTTTGTGCCTCTTCTTCAGAAAGAATATCTTCGAGTTGAGCATCTGCTTCCACAATTACTTCATCGTCTTTTTCATCAGAATTTGACCTATCACCTTCGGATTTACTCTCTTCTCGTTTACCTTCAGGTGTATCTACTCCCTCAGCGGCACTAAAACTACTCGATTTAAACATTTCAGCCGGAGACGGTTCTACTTTCAGCTCTCGCGGCAGCATCTGATGCTGTTGTAAACAAGCTATCAAAGGAGCATAATTTCCTCCTACAGTCTGTTTTACGGCTTTAAAAAAAGCATTATGATTTTCTATGCCATTATCCGAAACAGATGATGCAGAGGACATAAAATGAATACTGACAATATTCTCTTTTAAAGAGTCAAATTCTTGACGACTTCCAAGGTTTCGCACAAGCAATGCTTTATCGCGAAATGCCCGTATCGGACTATCTTTTGGATAATCTTCTACCTCAAGGCAGCTTAAGAGTGATAAAAGGAAATTTTCTTGCTCAGAAAAGGCTTGATGTTCTCGTAAATCCTCTATTAGTGCTTCGACAAAATTTGGTTGGCGTCCTGCAAAATAAAACGCGGTAATAGCAGGAGAATTATATTTAATTTTGGATTTTTCTTTCGATTCAGAGTGAATTTCTCTCAATAATACGCGTACATTACCTTCAGTTCCTGGAATTAATCTGCCTTCTGCATCGATAAATGCTTGAGCTCGTTCTTTAAAGTTTCGAATTCGAGGATTATCTGCATAATCTTCTATTTTAAGATTTGCCAGAAGACCTATAAGGTGTTGCTCTTGCGCTTTTTTCTCTTGAGTTTCTAAACATTTTATCAAGCCTTCAATGGCATCTTCAGGATTTTCGCTTTGTCCTGCCTTGTAAAAAGCTTTCAATGCCTCATTGGAAACATAATCTGGTAGTGCACCTCTTTGTTTTATTTTCTGACAGATCCGATCGCAGAATGGTGATATGATAGCATCAAACTCCGCAGTATATTCACCATTTTTATCGATATACCTCGAAGGATCACCCATAAAGCTTTGTGCAATTTGCTTAAAATGCGAGATATTACTATCGTTTGAATAATCCGCTTCACTAATACGCGCCAGAAGAACAATCAGGCGTCGTTTTTGCATTCTTTTTTGCTCTTCTCCCCATTGTTTTTGGGTTTGTTTCTTTTGATCTTCTAAATGTTGTATCAACTCTTCAACAGGATCTTTTCCTGCTTGTCCTTGCCCTGCCAAATAAAAATTCCTAGATGCATCAGAGAGTCTCCCCCGCAACCTAGGGTCTCCTGATGCTTCCCGGCACTTCTTTTGCATTTCCTTACAAAATTTTGATATTTCAGCATCGCGTCCCGCATGACATGTGCCATTATGGACAAACTTTTGAGCCCCCCACTTGAGTTCTGTAATGTCACGATCATCCGAATAATTTGCTTTGTTAAGACTTGCCAGAAGAACTATGAGCCGTCGTTTTTGCTGTCTTTCTTTAATTTTCGCAGAAGTAGGTAAATTGAGCTCAAGCCTAGCAACAGAGGAGCTTTTAAATCTAGAAGGAGCAGACTGAATTTCTCTTTTTACATCATCATCTGGAAAATATCCGCTCATTTTTTACCCTCACTTTATTCATTTATAAGACAATTTATGTTATTCCACATTCTAAATAGCTCTATTATATTAGACTAAGCTTAAGGAAATATGATGAATCCTACAACAATATTTTATAAGCTTTTTCCTCCTGTGAATACCTAAAAATTTGACCGCTCTCAATGTCAAAAAACCACAAATGCAATTGTAGGCTTTGTTCCTGCAGTTTGTTTTTAATCCAGGGGAAACTCAAACAATTGCTATAAGATTGTTGTAATGCGAGTTTAGCGTATTCATCCGCGGAATAATGTGTGTGATCTTCAGAATGCACTAAGTTGACCCAATTGGAAATAAAATCATTCTGCCCAATGCCTGGATTGTTTAACAAAGCTTGAATGCCTCCACATTGGCTGTGTCCCAGCAAAATCAAGTGTTTTACTTCCAAAAAACAAATCCCAAATTCCAAAGCCGCACTGGTTCCATGATGCGCATCATCGTGTTCATAAGGCGGCACGATATTGGCCACATTGCGAACCACAAATAAATCGCCCGGATCGCATTGTAAAATTAAAGCGGGATCGACCCTCGAGTCGCAGCAAGCCACCACCATAATTCGAGGATTTTGCCCATAACGCGATAAATAACGCATGACAGACAAATCACCCTTTGCATATTTCTCTCGAAAACAATGGTATCCATTCAAGATTTTTTCTAAACTATTTTTCATGGTAGTGATGATGCTCAGTATTTATGATATTCTTAGATTGTATCTTGTTAACTATGAAAATGAAATAACCGAGCCGCGACCGTGAGGGAGCGGAGAAAGTGGGCCACGGTCTCTTTTCACCGCTCCCTCACGGTCGCGGCTCGGTAACTAAATGAGCCACTTATAAATGACACTTCAAGCGCCACTGCCCTTATTCGACTCCTTAGCGCATTTGCCGCAACAATCCTATTCGCCGGCGCTCAGTGCAAGTTACAGCTTGGAAGATATACAAAAAGCGGCGAATTTTTTAAATGCGTACAAAGGTAGTCCTGGCACTTTCAACGCCTATCGGCGCGAAATTGAACGTCTTCTCCATTGGTCTGCCCTGTTTGCCAAAAAATCACTCGCGGAATTAAAACGCGAGGACATGGTCGCCTTCATTGAATTTTGTCAAAAACCGCCTAAACAATGGATTGGTTACACCAAACCGGCGCGTTTTATCGAAAAAGAAGGCTCGCGCATTCCCAATCCTGAATGGCGGCCTTTTGTCATTACCCTGTCTAAAGCAGCCAGACGCAGCGGCGCTGAATTAAATGAACAATCCTTTGAACTTTCACAAGCTTCTCTGCGCGAGGTATTTGCCATTCTCAGTAGTTTTTTTAATTATTTGCTGCAAGAAGACTATGCCTCAATCAACCCGGTAGCTTTAATACGGCAAAAAAATCAATTTATTCGATCGACCCAAAGCCAAAAGAAAATCCGACGCTTGTCTGAATTGCAATGGAAATATGTCATCGACACCACAGAACAATTGGCAGACAGCGATCCCGACACGCACGAACGAAGTTTGTTTATTTTATCGGCTTTGTATGCGCTGTATTTGCGAATTTCAGAATTGGCTGCCAGTCCACGGTGGATGCCTAAAATGAATGATTTTGCGCGCGATACCGATGGCAATTGGTGGTTTAGCACCGTCGGTAAAGGCAATAAAGCACGACAAATTGCAGTCAGTGAAAGCATGTTGCAAGCCTTAAAACGTTGGCGCAAATATCTGGGTTTGTCCGCCTTGCCTTCGACGGCCGATTACACGCCACTTTTGCCGCGCACGCGAGGACAAGGTCCTATCAGCAGTACGAATCACATTCGTGAAATCGTGCAAGGCTGTTTTGACAGTGCTATTTTAAAATTGCAAGCTGATGGTTTTGCAGAAGAAGCAGAACTCTTAAATGAAGCAACGGTACATTGGCTGAGACACACAGGCATTTCCGAAGACGTTAAAATACGGCCGCGCGAACACGTGCGCGACGATGCAGGCCACAGTTCCGGCGCTATCACCGATCGCTACATCGACGTTGAATTACGTGAACGACATTTGTCGGCGAGGAAGAAAGTAATACAATAATAGGAGAAATAAAACATGTTATCGATCGGCTTAATGAGTGGCACTTCCATGGATGGCATCGATGTGGCTTTATTGGAGACCGATGGTTTAAATCACATCGTCGAAAAAGGCCATTTGAGCGCTCCTTATGCCAGAGAATTTCAAATCGCCTTAAAAGCGGCTGAATACAGTGTGCGAAAACACGCGGGAAACCTAGAAGAAGCTGCAAAGTATTTTGAAAGCGATTCCCAAGAGTATTTCAGCGCCAATGCCATAGCTCCTTCGGATCATTGGAATTTAGAAAGCATTATAGCTGAATCGACCGAACTACACGCTCAAGCCGTTTTGCAATTCCTTGAAAAATACCATCTCAATGCTAGCGACATTGAAGTCGTCGGTTACCACGGGCAGACTTTATACCATCAACCGCAGCGACAATGCTCGGTGATCGTCGGCGATGGCCCAGCCTTAGCGAATCGGCTGAATATTCCCGTCATCTATCAATTCAGAACCCATGACATTGCCGCGGGAGGACAAGGTGCACCTTTTGCGCCTATTTACCATTGGGCATTGGCCAAGCGCGATGGCTTTATTCCCTGCGTGGTTTTAAATTGTGGCGGCATTGCGAATGCAACGGTCATTGCAGAAGAAGATCCCGAAACACTCATCGCTTTTGATACTGGCCCGGGCAATGGGTTAATTGATGCTTTTGTTCGACAAAAAACGCAGGGAAAAGAAAACAAAGACACTGATGGTCATTATGGTTCGCAAGGAAAAGTCGATACTTTTGTGTTAGAACAATTGTATCAACACAGCATGCAAGGCAACAAAGCCGATTTTTTTAAGAAAGCACCGCCTAAGTCTTTAGACATTGCAGATTTCAAGTGGCCTTCGGTATTAGAAGATTTATCTTTAAACGATGCGTGTAGAACTTTAGAAGCTTTCACAGCGGATAGCATTGTTCAAAGCCTCGTTGCTTTAAATCGCCCTTTACCGAATTTATGGATTGTGGCCGGCGGTGGTTGGCACAATCCTGTTATTTTAGAAGAATTCAAAATGCGATTGCAGCGGGCTTTACCTCAAGCCGAAATTAAAACGGCCGATGCCATCGGCTGGAATGGCGATGCCCTAGAAGCACAAATATTCGCTTATTTGGCAGTGCGTCATTTGAAACAATCACCTTTTAGTTTTCCGGGAACAACGGGAGTTTCGCGACCTTTGAGCGGTGGGATTTATTGTAGGCCGGAGTGAATTTACTTTCCTGCCATCACACCCATCGCTTGAGCTTCTGCCAAAACATGGCCTAACATATTTTGGCGGAAAATGTCACTGTTGCTTCCCGCAGGTAAATGTAAGAGCGTATCTAAGGCATACAGTTTTACGGAATAATGGTGCAACCCAGTCGGCGGACACGGCCCTTGATAGGCAATATTGCTCCAACTATTGCGCCCCGTAATTCCCATACCCGCTTTGATGTATTTCACATTGGGTGGAATATTCCAAACTACCCAATGCGTCCACAAACCAGAAGGGGCATCCGGATCGTCTAAAGTCAAAGCCAAACTTTTTGTTCCCATAGGAACATCTTGGACTTGAAGGATGGGACTTTGATTGGAACCTTTGCACGTGTACAGAACATTGATTTTTCCATCGACGCCGATTAAATCGGATTGCACGCTGAAAGCAAAGGCATTACTTGAGATACAGCAAAAGAGCAAAAGATATTTTAGTTCTTTAAACATATTAAAATCTTCAATCCTGGAACGCCATAACCGAGCCGCGACCGTCAGGGAGCGGTGGTTCAGAGTGAGGAACTACAATTGCGAAAAAACGGTCATTGAAATGACTAAATTTGTTAACTGTAATTTCTTACTCCGAACCACCGCTCCCTGACGGTCGTGGCTCGGTTGAATCGATACACTGTTATGCTATAGTTATACTTATCAACAATACATCATCTTCACACTATGAAAAAAGCACCCACAAAACTTCAATCTACCCTCAAAGAATTATCAGACCGATTGGTCGAGCTTCAAAAACCCATTCGCATCTTGAATGCCATCAAGTGGGAAGAGGCTATTAAAGAAGATTTTCTAGCCCATCGCGGCAAGAAATGCCCGGCCATCCACAAAGACTATTATGCCAACATTCCACTAAACTTTGAAGCCGCCACTTTAAGCAAAGAACTAATTGCTTTAGAGCAACAAATCCACAAAAAACTAGGACAATTTAATCCCATTGGCATGATCATGGAACGGATGTGTCGAGAATACAGAACGACTATTGAGATGCTCGTTCACCGCGGTCAACGACAATTCAGTTGTTTGAGCCAAGAATTGTATGGCAGTGTCAGCGATGTGTTTTATGTCAATGGCCCTTCGTTGAAAGATTTAGCCGACAATCTTTCGGCGACTTTGAAACAATTGGGACAAACTTGGGCGAGTGAAAAAGACGAAAAACGCTACACCAGCGACGAAGCTGTGCACATTTTATCGCACCGTTTAGGGCGTTATTTTAACGATCCACGTGAAAAAATCACCGTCAAAACGGACGATGGCATTGTAGCCGATGCCGCGGCCGGTGCAGAAATATTGAAACTACGCCAAAATGCTTTATTCAGTGAGCGTGATTTGAGAATTTTAGAAGTCCATGAAGGCTGGGTGCATGTTGGCACCACTTTAAATGGTAAAAATCAGCCTTATTGTACCTTTTTAAGTAAAGGGCCCCCCTCTACGACGCTATTTCAAGAAGGTCTGGCCATTTTAATTGAAATGTTTAGTTTTGTATCGAGTCCACAACGCATCCAACGTTTAGTCGATCGCATTTACGCCGTACACATGTGCGAAAATGGCGCCGATTTTATGGAAGTCTTTCGATTTTATTTGGAAAGAAGTCTGGACATGGAAAGTGCTTATCAACAAACCGTGCGTATTTTTAGAGGCAGTTTACCGAATCTCGGCCCTTTTACCAAAGACATCGTTTACAGCAAAGGCTTTGTCCTCATTTTTAATTACATTCGTTTGGCGATTGCCGAAGGAAAATTGGATCACATTCCTTTGTTATTTTTGGGCAAAGTTCACTTGGAAGATTTACGGGTTTACGCCAATTTAATTGAAGAAGGAACCATTGTGTTACCTAAATATCTCCCTCTTTATTTTAAAGATAAAGCAGCTCTCAGTTCCTGGATGGCCTATTCGCTTTTTCTCAACACGCTCTCTCTAGAACCTTTATTTCACGATTATAGAAGTATTCTATAAAGTCAATGCGAGATCAGTGTATGCCCTCAATGGGCATTTCACGAGCCGCTCTACCTAAAACTCGCCGTCTATACGCCCCTCCCCTATTGACACTTACCCTAATTCTTGACACGATATCTCCTGGAAAATAGGCACTGGGAATATAATCTATGATTGACTTAAATCTGAGCAAATATCTAAGTAAGCGAACTATTAAGCGGATTGTGATTGCGCTCATTATATTGATCGTTATTCTTATCCTTAAAGAAATATTTTTTTCGAGCCCCACAGAAACTAGCGTG
The DNA here is from genome assembly GCA_021782495.1 of Pseudomonadota bacterium. GTDB lineage: Bacteria > Pseudomonadota > Gammaproteobacteria > UBA1113 > UBA1113 > VFKP01. Next base: position 94,894 of record JAJXUV010000004.1, read on the forward strand.
CCCGCGACGATTGTAAATGCTGTTACGGCCAAAACACAAAATTGGCATGTGCAAATTCAGTCGACAGGCACCATCAATACTTTTAAAGGTGCAATGCTCAAAGCTCAAGTCCAAGGCCCGGTGACTGCTATCTATTTTGATTCTGGTACGATGGTCAAAGCCGGTGATAAACTGATTCAAATTTATCCCGACATCATCCAAGCACAGTTAGACAAGGCTGAAGCCGAATTGGAACTCAATCAAGTCACTTATCAACGTTATTTAAATTTGTATCAGAAAAATGCGGTGGCACAACAGGCTCTGGATCAAGCTTATTCCAGTTGGCGACAAAGTTTGGCCGACGTGCAAAATTATCAAGCAACTCTAAGACAATACAATGTTACCGCGCCTTTTGATGGCATGGCAGGCTTAAGACAAGTCAGTGTGGGTCAATATTTAACGGTGGGTTCTGATATCGTGAATTTAGAGCAAATCGATCCCATTCGCGTGGGTTTTAGCATTCCCGATATTTATGTCGACGACATTGCGGTAGGCCAAAAAGTGTCTGTAGTGCCCAGTTCCAACCAAAGCAAATCCATTGATGGGCAAGTCTCTGCGATCAATTCTGCCGTGGATCCGACTACTCGAAGTATTGCTTTGTGGGGCTCCATTCCTAATCCCACGCACACGCTTTTACCCGGAACCTATGCCGTGGTGACTTTGTATAGCTTAAAAACCCATCCTATCGTGGCGATCCCTCAAACCGCTTTAAGTTATGACAGCAATGGCGACATCGTCTACAAAATCGTGAATGGCATTGCGCGAAAAACGCAAGTGGTCGCAGGGATACGTCAAGGCAATGATGTGGCCATCAATTCGGGTTTGTCTGCCGGGGACGTGGTGGTGTCCGATGGTCTGGTTAAAATGACCTACGATGGCATGCCGGTTAAAATCACCTATTTAGATGGCAAACCAATCGCAGCATCTAACACCGTTGAAAGTAAATAGAGGCGATATTCATGAATAGTTTTACCGATATTTTTATTCGCCGCCCTGTGTTTGCTATGTCGGTGAGCTTATTGTTATTAGCCATCGGTTTAGCAGCCTTTTTTAAATTAACGGTACGACAATTTCCCAAAATGGATGCTTCGGTCATCACCATCAATACCAACTATCCCGGTGCCGATGCCAACCTCATGGCAAATTTCATCACAACGCCTTTAGAAAATTCTTTAACTGGCGTTGAAGGCATCGATTACGTCACCTCCAGCAGTTCCCAAAGCAGTAGCAGCATCACCGTTTATTTTGACTTAAATTATCCGATTGATGCGGCTATCACCGATGTTTCTAATGCTGTGGCTTCACAAAGTAATGTTTTGCCTAAAGATGCCTTTGCGCCCGTGATTGGAAAAACTGATCCCAGTTCTAAACCCGTCCTATACTTAGGTTTTACCAGCGATACCATGGATCCGGGTGCCGTCAACGATTATATATTACGTGTCATACAACCTCAATTAGGAACTCTAAGTGGCGTAGGTCAATTGTCCATTTATGGTGGTCGTTCCTATGCCATGCGCATCAATGTGGATAGCGATAAATTAACGGCTTATAATTTAACTGCAGCAGATATTTATACCGCTTTACAAGAACACAACGTACAATCTGCCGCTGGAACGGTTTACAGTCATTATCAACAATTTAATGTTACCGCTAACACAGACATGCACACGGCCGAACAATTCAACAATATGCCGCTTAAAACAGTGAATAATTCCAATACGGGACTCACGACCATTGTTCGTTTAAAGGACGTAGGTTATGCCACTTTAGGCGCTTTAAATTATAACAGTTCTGCTTTTTTAGACAAACAGCCGATGATCACCATGGCTATTTTACCGACTTCGGATGCTAACCCGCTGGCTGTGTCTAAAGAAATCAAAGCTGTACTGCCGAGAATTCAAGCGAAAATGCCTGCCGGTTTAAAAGTAACGGTTGTTTACGATTCTTCTATTTTTATTCAAGAATCCATCAACGAAGTCGATAAAACCATTGTTGAAGCTGTGATTTTTGTGATCATTGTTATCTTTTTATTTCTAGGCAATTTTCGTGCGATTTTAATCCCGGTTATCACCATTCCCTTGTCTTTAATTGGAGTCTGCGTGATCATGCTGGCCATGGGTTATAGTTTGAATACCTTAACACTCTTGGCTTGGGTATTGGCCATCGGTTTGGTGGTCGACGATGCCATTGTGGTCTTAGAAAACATTCACCGACACATGGAGGATGGCATGAAACCCATTCCGGCTGCTATTGTGGGCGCGCGCGAAATCGGTTTTGCCATCATTGCCATGACCATCACGCTGGCCGCTGTGTATGCCCCGATTGGCTTTTCGGGCGGTATTACGGGGATTTTGTTTTCAGAATTTGCCTTTACCTTGGCAGGTTCTGTGATTGTTTCAGGCTTTATTGCGCTGACTTTATCGCCCATGATGTGTTCGCGGTTGATTAAAGTCGATCACGATCCGAGCCGTCAAAAACTCTCGCATAAAATCGATGCCATCTTTTCCAAAGTAGTGGCCGTCTATCGTCGCAATTTACAAAAAGCTTTACATAAAAAAATGTATATCGTTATTTTAACACTGCTTTTGTGGATAGCTTGTTATTTCCTCTATACCACTACTAAAGAAAATTTAACGCCACTGGAAGATCAAGGGGTGATTATCACCAATTTCAACGCACCGGCAGGAAATAATGTACAATACACCCAAAAATTTAGCACTGCTTTGAATCCCATTTTTGAAAAGCAGCCGGAAGTGGAACGTTTAGGCGTCATCAACGGTACTACCAGCCCCAATATCGGTGTTGCTTTTGCGCCTTTGACCAATTGGAGTGAACGCAAACGCTCACAATTTGACATTATGTTTGCAGTGATGCCAGCTTTAAATGCTATTCCAGGGTTGCAAGCTTATGTCGTTCCCTATCCTTCTATCCCTTTACCAGGTGGTTTTTTCCCTATCTACTTTTCCATCACTAGCCCTGAGGGTGTTGATACGCTCCTACCCGCTATCAATGGCTTGTTGAAGGCTGTTAGCAACAATCCTGGCTTCAGACCTGGCGCACAAATTGACTTAAAAATGGATTTGCCACAGGTTAATCTCACCATCGATCGCTTAAAAGCAAGCGACCTGGGTATTTCGGAAGCGTCTATTGGCAATGCCTTGTCGATTATGTTTGGCTCGCCCCAAAATATACAATTTTCTTACAATGGCCGTGCTTATTATGTGGTGCCAGAATTTACTAAAAATTTTGAATTCAATGCTTCTGCAGACGATCTCAATAACATCTATCTGAAAAGCGACAGTACACAGCAATTGATCCCACTTTCTAATATTTCTACCATTCAAAATACCATACAGCCGGAAAGCATTAACCACTTCCAACAAATCCCTTCGGCCACCTTACAAGCAGGATTGGCAGGTGCTTACAGCACCAGTGAAGCGATTAAGTTTCTAACCGATTACATGGATAAGAATTTCCCCAACATTTCTTACAATTACGGTGGGCAGACCCGTTATTACATCGATTCACAAGGGGAAATGACGCAAGTCATGTTATTCGCCATCATTATTATTTTCTTGGTCTTGTCCTCGCAATTTGAAAGCTTTAGAGATCCCTTAATTATTCTCATCGTTGTGCCTTTAACCCTGGCGGCAGCACTGGCACTCCTGCGTTCGTTGGGGGGGAATCTAGATATTTACAGTAAAATTGGTTTGACCACGCTAGTCGGCTTAATCGCTAAACACGGTATTTTGATTGTAGAATTTGCGAACCAATTGCAAGAAAAAGGCATGAGTAAATTGGACGCCGTGATTGAATCGGCCAGTTTAAGATTAAGACCGATTTTAATGACGACTGGTGCTATGGTGCTGGGTGCACTGCCATTGGCCATCGCCAGCGGTGCCGGCGCGAATTCTCGGCGCGAAATCGGTATTATCATCGTATCTGGAATGACCTTTGGTACGCTCTGTTCCTTATTCGTGGTGCCGACTTGGTATTTGTTGTTGGCTAAGGTCAAAACCAAAAATCCCGAGTTGGATCGCGATATCGAAGAAGCCATCGAAAAGATGAAGACTTTGGAATAAGAAATAACTTTAATTGCCGTGATATTCTTTATCCAGCTTCCGCAAAAAAGCCAGTTTTTCGGCCATTTTTATTTCCAAGCCTCTATCGGTGGGTTCATAAAATACCTGTGGCTTTAAGCCTTCTGGCCAATAGTTTTCACAAGGCACATAAGCATGGGGTTCATCGTGGGCATATCGATATTCTTTGCCATAATTTAATTCACGCATCAACTGCGTTGGTGCATTGCGTAAATGATGGGGCACTTCTAAACCCCCCGTTGCTTTGACAAAAGCACGTACTTTGCCATAAGCCAGATAAACTGCATTGCTTTTAGCTGCAATGGACAAATAAACAATCGCTTGGGCCAAAGCCAATTCCCCTTCCGGTTGTCCTAAACGCTCAACCGCTTGCCAAGCTTCCAGCGCTAAAGTTAAAGCTCTGGGATCGGCATTGCCAATATCTTCTGTGGCCATACGCACAATGCGCCGTGCCAAATACAAAGGATCGCAACCGGCATCCAACATTCGAGTTAACCAATACAAAGCGGCATTGGGATCAGAACCGCGAACCGATTTGTGTAAAGCAGAAATAAAATCGTAGAAAATATCGCCCTGTTTATCAAAACGATACACAAAGCCCTGCACAATTTCTTGAATGTGTTCTAGGCTTAAGCTTTCCACTGTCTCCATCAAAGCCAACACCATTTCTAGAAAATTCAAAGCGCGTCGGGCATCGCCATCGGCGGCCAATGCTAATAAAGTCACTTGCTCTTCGGGCAACACTTGGTGGTGTACTTGCAAAGCACGCTCTAAAATCAAACGGATCTCATCTTCTGTTAAAGATTTTAAAACATAAACCTTAGCCCTCGACAATAAGGCATTGTTCAAAGCAAAAGAAGGATTTTCAGTCGTAGCGCCAATCATCGTCAATAAACCATTTTCCATATAAGGCAGAAAGGCATCTTGTTGCGCCTTATTAAATCGGTGAATTTCATCGACAAATAAAAGGGTTTTTTGCCCGAGTGTGTCCCATTTATTTTGTGCTTCTTGAACTGTGTCACGAATGTCTTTAACACCCGAAAAAACCGCCGATAATTGCACAAAATGCGATGATGTTTTTTGCGCCATCAATTGTGCTAAAGTAGTTTTACCCGTTCCGGGAGGTCCCCAAAAGATACAAGAATGCAATTGCCCTTTTTCTAAAGTGATTCTAAAAGGTTTATTAGGCGCTAATAAATGACTTTGCCCCACCACTTCTTCTAAAGTTTGGGGGCGTAAGGCCGCGGCCAAAGGTTGCGGCTTCATCGCTTAACCGATCAACCGCTTTCTGGGAAAGCCCATATTGGACTCAGCACTCACTGCGTTCGTGCTTCGCCCTTCGGGCACACTACGTGTGTCAAAAATGTTCGCCGCGCTAACGCGCTTTTCGCTCACATTTTTTGGCGCATCTTGCGCACAATTTTGATGTGAAAAATGCTCATTTATGCTCATATAAACTCCGCTTTTTCCCCTCAAAATTGCACGCAACCTGCATCCAAATCTGTGCTTTCTCGTTCGTCAATATGGGAGATAAGCTGTTACTTCATCGCTTATTGCACCACATCTACCCCGGCGGGTAAATCTAAGGCAAAAAGACTGTGCGGTAAAGGCGCATTGATGTCGATATTCTTAAAACGAATCAATGTTGTTTGATCTAAATTATTGTCTATTACCATCATATTCAAAATATCGTTTTTAAATAGTAGGGTTAACCGCTTAAAAACATCGTTGTCGTCTTTGGCCAGCAACTGATAGCAAGTATCAGTGCTATTGGGACAAACCGCGATGTTATATTGTTGTTTTAATTTGTCTAGATTGCCACTTAACAATAAAGCTGGCGTTGCACCATATTGTTCGTCGACATTTTTGTAGGTAACTTGTTCCAAATCGACGTCGTAAATAGCAAGTTTATTGCCTTGGTTTAAAATCAATTGCTTTGTCGGCTTTGAGGTGTACCAACGAAATAAATCCGGACGTTGAAAAGCAATTTCCCCTTGCGTGCTTTCTACCAGTTTCCCCGTCGAATCGAGGGTTTTTTGCTCAAAATCCCCTTTCAAGGTTTGATAATGGTTCAAGATAGCTGACAAAGATTGCGCGGCCTCTTCTCCAGCCTTTAAAGGAGTCGCAAATAAAGTCAAACAAGCAATAAACCCTATTTTGAGGATTTGCTTAAGAGACAGGCTTCTTGTTTCAATGGACATTGTTTTTCACTCACTGCATACCCAAAACGCGTAAAAACGTGTGGGAATAAATATTTCACATCAGAGACCGTTTGGCTGCCTTCGTCGATAATAAACAGTACCTCACATTGGCTGGGGGTAAAATAACGCCAAAAAATATGCTTATTTGCCGTAAAGACCGCCACCGGTTCGCCCATACATTCTTTTACTTGGCTCGCCTTAATACCATTATACATAGAATGCTTTTTGGCTGAAGTTTCAGTCTTATCGGCATTCACCACCTTCGTTTCTGTATTAGGGGTAGAAGAACAGCCTATCAAGATTAGAAAAGAATAAAAAAGAATCGAAATTTTGATTTTCATGCGAAGATACTCCCTTTGTTCGTCTTCGTGCCATAATATCGCAATTTTGCTCGTTTTTCAATCCGCTCCCTGACGGTCGCAGCTTGGATACTAATTTTTTACTTTTGTCTTCGACAACACGGCGCCACCGGCTAATAAAGTCAAGGCACCAATGAGCATGGGGGCGTTTAAGCCTAAAAAAGACACCACAGAACCCAATAAAGAAGTCAAGGCAAAACACAAAGCACCAATAGAACCGGTCATCCCCATCACCCAACCTTGTTCTTCAGAACTCACTTGATTGGACAACATGGTCAATAAATTAGAATAACACACTGCAATGCTCATACCCACCAAGAAAGCAACGATTAAAGAAATAAGTATAGAATTTGCAACCACCATCCACAGGATCGTCAGCCCGGCTACTATAAAAGCCACGATAACAGAATGTTTCAAAGACATCCATTTTAAACACAGCGGCAATACAATCCCACTGCCTAAACTAAAGCCCAAAGCCACCAAAGACAAAAATAAACCCGATTGTAAAGCCGTAAAATAAAAGTTATTCACTAAAAAAGTCACGATAAAACTAAAATAAGCGCCCCAACCCACTTCCATCAATAATAAAATGAAAGACAAACGGCGTACTTGTGGGTGTTTAAAGGCAGAGGTAAAAATCTCCACCGCCCTCAACCAATGCAAGTTTACTTTTTTGCCTGACACAACGGTTTCGTTAAATAAGTAAATCAGCAAAACGATGTTAATTAAAGAAATCAAAGCAGCAAAATACATGGGCGTCGTATAGTTAAACCAAGAAATAAGCTTTGCCGAAGACAAAAGTCCGCCCAATACCGGCCCTAATAAAAACCCCAAAGAAAGGGTTAAGATCATCCAGGACATATTGCGACTTTTGTTGTTGGCATCGCTGAGATCGACGATGGCTGCTTGGGCAATCGCTTGGCTACCGGCCGTAAAGCCTGCGATCAAACGCCCTATCACCATCAAAGCAATGCTACAAAATGCAATGGACAAACCCGCCATCACATAACCTAATACTGCACCCGCCAAACAAATCAACAGAGATTTTTTACGACCCACAACATCCGAAACATCGCCTAAAATCGCCGCGCCAAAAAACCAACTGAACATATACACTGAAATGATCACGCCATAAATAAATTGACGTTGTTGAAGGGAATACTCTCCTTTTAAAAAATGCAAACTGGGGTCGATGATCAAGCTGCTTAATAAAGGGAAAAATAATCCCATGCCCATACTGTCGATGAACAATATCAAGAGCAAAGGCATTAATTTTTTAAACAAGCTTGTGTGCATATAGGGCCTATTAGCATGAGGTTTATCGGCTGCAAAATGAGTAGAACCGGCCCAAATGATAGCAAATTTTCGTCAAATATTCCAGAATATTATTCTCAAATTTGTTATCATTTTGTCTTGGCTCCCTCATTTTTCGCTTCGACAAACCCCACGCTAATAAGCTCTAATCAATTCTCTCATTTCAAAAGTTTTCAATAATCGGTATTGGCCTAGGGCTAAATCGTCTAAATGGATCGGACCAAAACGCACGCGTTCTAAACGGTTGATCACCAAACCTTGGGAGGCCCACAACCGTCTCACGATGCGATTGCGGCCTTCTCTTAAACTGACTTTAAACCATTGATTGCGACCTTTAGACAATCCCGGCTCTATGGTTTCAAAAGCTGCCATGCCATCTTCGAGTTCAACACCTTCCAATAAACGTCTGATCATCTCGGGTTTCACTTCGCCATAAATACGCACTCTGTATTCGCGTTCAAAACCATATTTAGGATGTGCCAATCGATAGGCCAATTCACCCTCATTGGTAAACAACAATAATCCTGAGGTATTATAGTCTAAACGCCCCACCACTATCCAACGCCCTTGTGTCAATTCAGGTAAATGCTGAAACACTGTTTTGCGACCTTCGGGATCGTAACGGGTACAGACTTCGCCGATGGGTTTGTGGTATATCAATACCCTTGTTTCGGTAGCTGGCGTTTGAATTCGAATCGGTTTTTGATCTAAGCAAAAGTGATCGCTTAATTCTACTTTAAGGCCCAGCGAAGCCAATTCGCCATTGACGCTAATACGGCCTTCTTTGATCCAAGTTTCGATTTGTCGTCTGGAACCAATACCCTGTTGTGCAAGCAGCTTTTGAATACGCTCACTCACGATGTTTCCATACAATCTTGTACGGCAAGTTCAGAAGCATCGGAATGCGCAACCGCTATCGCTTCTATTTCTAACACTTGTTCCAAATTCTCTACAGCTTTATCCAAATTGTGAATTTCATTTAAAGTAGGCAATTCATCTAAGCTTTTCAAATTAAAATAATCTAAAAACTTTTTAGTAGTTGCCAACAATTCAGGACGCCCTGGCAATTCTTTGTGACCCACAACGCGGATCCATTCTCGTTCAAACAAGGTTTTAATGATACTCCCATTAACCGCCACACCGCGGATTTCTTCAATTTCAGCACGGGTAACCGGTTGTCGATAAGCAATCAACACCAAAGTTTCTAAAAAAGCACGGGTATAACGCGCGGGTTTTTCTTCCCACAATTTAATGATGTATTGGGCATAGTCTGCTTTAATTTGTGCTCTAAAACCGCTGGCGACTTCTTTAATCTCAATGATGTCGGCCACAGGTTCTGCACACAATTCTGCTAATACCGTTTTTAATTCTGATAGCTCGGGTCGAGTTTCTTCTTCAAACACCAAACTCAAGCGTTCTAAGTTTAAAGGTTCACTGGCACTCAATAAAATACTGATGATAATTTTTTTAAGCAAGGCCGCATCCATTATAATTCCTCCGAAGTGCTCAAGGCTTTGACATGTAAAGTGCCATAGGCTTCTGTTTGCACGATGTCAATTAAAGTTTGTTTTAACAATTCTAAAACCGCGATGAAAGTTACAACAACACCCAGTTTTCCTTCTTGCGCTGAAAATAAACTTGAAAATTCCGCGAATTCCACCTGTCGTATTTTGTCTAAGACTTCCGTCATGCGTTGACGTATCGACAAAGGTTCCATGACGATTTGATGTTTGGTATTTAATTCGACGCGCTGCATGACATCTTTCAAGGCCAACAACAATTCCTTTAATTCCACTTCAGGCAAAGGCTTGACTTGCTTCATATTGGGCAATGCTGCATGAACCAAGTGATTGTCTCGTTCTAAACGGGGCAATTCATCCAATTGCACGGCAGCTTCTTTAAATTGCTCGTATTCTTGTAAACGACGAATGAGTTCGGCCCGAGGATCGTTTTCTTCTTCTTCGACAGCCATTGTTGAACGGGGCAATAACATCCGCGATTTGATCTCGGCTAAGGTCGCGGCCATCACCAAATATTCTGCGGCCAATTCCAATCGAAAGGCTTTCATCAATTCGACATAGGCTATGTATTGACGCGTAATATCGGCGATGGGAATTTCTAAAATATCCAAATTTTGCCGACGAATGAGATACAGCAATAAATCCAAAGGTCCTTCAAAGGCTTCTAAAAAAATCTCCAAAGCATCGGGAGGGATGTATAAATCTTCCGGCAATTGCAATAGGGGTTCGCCGCGTATGCGAGCAATGTAGGTTTCGCCTTCTTCTGGGAACGCAGCGGTTTCGAGAGGGATTTCTTGTGATTCCAGAGGGACTAAGCTTTGTTCCACGGTTCCAGGCTCCTAGGGTAAGTTCAAGATCCGCTCCCTGACGGTCGCGGCTCGGTTCAGTCGCATTCAAAACAATCATTTTACCCTAAATGGCTAGATCATCGCAAACACATCGGCGGATTGTAACCCACGCGTTTCTAAAATATCCTTAAAAATCAATCGCATAAGTTTCTTGGCTTCCATTCGGGTCTCCGATAAAGTCCAATCGTCAGCCGCCATGGCCAATAGACTTTGCCCAGAAATCCATTCCGGGTGTGGATTTGGGCGCGCTGGCATATAGGTTGCCCCCTGTTGCCAATGAAATCGATAATAATGTTGGGGCGATACTTCTTCGCCAGTGGCCACTTGATAGGTCAAAGGCAAGGCATACCCCAGACTCGACAATAAAGCCAATTCAAAACGCCGCAAAATGACTTCGAGAGAATCATTTTCCTTTAAATCTCGCAATACTTGGGCATACTGTTGAAACAAACGAGGTTCAGGTTCGGATTTTTGAATGAGTCGATCAGTCAATTCATTCACGTATAAAGCCGCCAATAAGCATTTACCTTTGAAGAAATACGCCAAGCCCTGCCCTTCAGCTTGGGTTAAGGTCATGACGGAACCTCGACCTCGCCAGGCTAAGCACAATTCTTGAAAGGGTTGCAATAAACCGCGCCAAGGAGATTTGGCAAGGCGCGCACGTTTGGCCACCAACAGAATGCGATCATGCTGTTCGGTTAAACAATGCAGCAAAAGACTATCGTCGAGATAAGATCGCGCGTGCAGTATGTATGATCTTTCCATGACTGTCATCCTTAGGCTGAACTGTCATCCCTGCGAAAGCAGGGATCCAGGGTTTGCAACTGGATCCCTGCTTTCGCAGGGATGACAAATTTACTCATCCACATCATAACCTAACTCTTTTAAATGACGCTCGTCATTAGCCCAACCGGTTTGTACTTTCACCCACAATTTTAGAAAAACTTTTTTATCTAATATTTTTTCGATGTCTAATCTTGCTTTGGTGCCGATCTCTTTTAACATCTGCCCGTGTTTTCCAATAATGATTTTTTTCTGACTGGCTTTATTCACGACAATCAAGGCTTGAATTTCAACGTTGTTTTTCTTTTCTTTGAACACCTCAATTTGCACCGATAAAGCATAAGGCAATTCCGCATTTAAATAACGCGTTAATTTTTCACGCACCACTTCTGCCACTGAAAAACGCAAGGAGCGATCCGTGATGTCATCGTCGGCATAATCGTGGGCTCTTTCAGGCGCTAAAGCCGCGATGATTTTTTGCAAAGCCTCCACACCAATGGCTTTGCGCGCCGACAAAGGCACAATGTCCCGAAAGGGCAATTCTTTTTGCATTTTTTCTATAAAAGGCAATAACGCTTTTTTATCGTTGACTTCGTCTATTTTGTTGATGGCTAAAATAATCGGCCGTTCTGTGTATTTTAAACGTGCCACCACTTGTGCATCGCCGTCGTTAAAATGCAAGGCTTCGACCACCAATACCAAAACATCGACCTCATCTACTACGTGTGAGACCAATCGATTCATGTATTGATGCAGAGCTTCTTGTGGCGCTTGTTGCAAGCCCGGCGTATCGATGTACACTATTTGCACTTCATCGATGGTTTTAATACCTAAAATCTGATGACGCGTGGTTTGGGGTTTGTGTGAAGTGATGCTGATTTTCTCGCCGACCAAGCGATTTAACAAGGTCGACTTGCCCACATTGGGCCTTCCCACAATCGCAACTCTTATTGATCGTTCAACTTTCATTTTTTTTGTTTCTCAATCAGGGCCAACAATTGACTCGCCGCTTCTTGCTCCGCTTTACGGCGGGTAGATTCTTTTGCTTCGGTTTGATAATTCAAACCCTCAATCGTACAAGAAACACTAAAAATTTGTTGGTGCGCTAATCCTTCTACTTTGAGCACTTTATAAGTCGGCAAAGGAATGCCTTGTGCCTGCGTCCATTCTTGTAAACAAGTTTTGGGATCTTTGGAAGATTTTTTATGGTTTAGACTGTCTAAACGGTTTTTAAACCAAAAAACTATTTTTTGTTTACACACTGCCATGCCAGCATCTAAATACAAAGCCCCGATCAATGCTTCAAATGCATCGGCTAAAATGGAACTTCTGTCACGTCCACCGGATTTTAATTCTCCTTGCCCCAAACGCAAATAAGCACCTAAATTCAATTCTTGTGCGATTTCGGCTAAGGTCACGCCTCTGACTAAATTCGCGCGCAAGCGACTGAGTTCGCCTTCTTGGGCTGTAGGCTGTTGTAAATACAAAATTTCAGCCATCACAAAGCTGAGAATAGAATCCCCCAAGAATTCCAAGCGTTCATAATTCAAATTGCCAACACTGCGATGGCTCAAAGCCCGCACCAATAAATCTGGATCTTTGAAAGAGTAATCGATAATTTTATAAAGCGTTTCAATTTCTAGCATTCTATCCTCTACTTTAAACGCTCACCAAAACGAGACCAACGGAACTTTTTGCTTTTGGCATCATAACTCAATAAAATCCATTTAGCTTGACCAACGAGATTTTCTTCCGGCACAAAGCCCCAAGCGCGACTGTCAAAGCTGTCGTCTCGATTATCGCCCATCGCAAAATACATACCCTTTGGGACCACAAAATCATAGATATTACTGTCTTCTTTATCGGGATTCACTAAAATTGGGTGTTTAACGCCCAATAGGTTTTCTTCATACACATCTACGGGAATGTCTTCATCATCTTCATAATCAATTCCTTTTCCGATGTACCGTTGTGTGGCTTTAACACCATTGATGTACAAGGTTTTATTTTTATACACAATGTGATCGCCCGGCAAACCCACCATGCGTTTGACATAATCTATTTTGGGATTGACTGGAAAATGGAACACAACGATATCGCCGCGCTTGGGTTCTCCGATAGGCACCATGCGGGTATTGGTGATCGGCAAGCGCAAACCATAACTATATTGGGTAACGATCAGAAAATCATTGGGCAATACCGTGGGTTCCAAAGAACCCGTAGGCACACGATAGGGTTGTACGATGAAAGACCGTATCACCAACACGATTAAAAAAACCGAGAAAAAAGAGCGGGAAAATTCGACCAAAGCCGGCATTTTGCGCCCAGCATGCCGTTTCTTGGCCCACCAAATTTTGTCTAACAGATAAATAATTCCAGTGACAATCGTTGCCACCACCAAAGCGATGGGAAAATAATAACTGAGGTTAAACTGCGATAAAAATAGCTTGTAGATCCCATACAATAATAGCACCACAAAAATCACGCGAAAAGATTCAATTAAATGCGGCACTTTATCGACATGACTCAGTCGCCGTTTGGGCGCCCAATGCAACCAGTCGATCAAACTGATGACAGCGCTCACTAAAAATACGATAGAATAAATTGCCAAACCCTTTGTCATTTTTTATGCTCCACTTGTAATACCGCCAAAAAGGCTTCTTGAGGAATTTCAACGCGACCCACCATTTTCATACGTTTTTTCCCTGCTTTTTGCTTTTCCAATAGTTTACGTTTGCGCGAAACGTCGCCGCCATAACATTTTGCGGTAACATTTTTACGCAGTGCTTTGACTGTTTGTCTGGCAATGATTTGCGAACCGATAGCCGCTTGGATTGCCACATCAAACATTTGTCGGGGGATCAAGGTTTGCATTCGTTCCACCAAAGCCTTACCACGATAGTAAGCATTGTCTCGGTGCACAATGATAGACAAAGCATCCACTTTTTCGCCATTGATCAGAACGTCTAATTTCACCAAATCAGCCATTTGATAGCGCGCAAAATGGTAATCAAAAGAAGCATAGCCTCGACTCACTGATTTTAAGCGATCGAAAAAATCCAAAACCACTTCATTTAAAGGAAGCTCGTAAGTCAAAGACACTTGCCGCCCGACGTACAAGAGCTTCACCTGAGAACCTCGCTTCTCAACACACAAACTGATGACATTGCCGACATATTCTTGAGGCGTCAAAATATTGGCAATCACTATCGGCTCGCGAATTTCACTGACGGTGCCTGGAGGCGGCAAGTGTGCAGGATTGTCCACGAGGATCACTTCATTTTTGTGCGTCAACACTTCGAACACCACTGTCGGCGCCGTGGTAATCAAATCCAAATCGTATTCGCGTTCCAAGCGTTCCTGGATAATTTCCATGTGCAACATGCCTAAGAAACCGCATCGAAAACCAAAGCCCAAAGCCTCAGACGTTTCAGGTTCATAAAACAAAGAAGCATCGTTTAAACTTAATTTAGCCAAGGCATCTCTAAAGTCTTCATAATCGTCGGCACTCACTGGAAATAAGCCCGCAAACACTTTGGGTTGCACCTTTTGAAACCCTGGTAAAGGCTTGTCGGCACTGTGGGTAGCGTGGGTTAAAGTATCCCCCACTGGCGCACCATTGATGTCTTTGATGCTGGCAACGATCATGCCCACTTCGCCCGCTGCTAAAGTCGGTTGATCGACTAATTTGGGCGTATAAATCCCCATTTTAGTGACTTCGTATTGCATGCCGGTGGACATCACCTTAATTTTATCGCGTAAATGTAGCGTGCCTGCTTTCACACGCACCAAAGAAACGACCCCCAAATAAGGGTCAAACCAGGAATCGATGATCAAGGCTTGCAAAGGGGCTTCGGTGTCCATCACCGGCGGTGGGATCCGTGCAATCAATTGTTCTAGTAAATCTTCAATCCCCACACCCGTTTTGGCACTGATTTCTAAGGCATCGCTGGCATCGATGCCGATAATGTCTTCAATTTCTTGACGAACGCGATCGGGCTCGGCTTGAGGCAAATCGATTTTATTCAAAACTGGGATGACTTCCAAAGATTGTTCGATGGCCGTATAACACACCGCGACCGTTTGAGCTTCTACGCCTTGAGCAGCGTCCACGACCAACAAAGCCCCTTCACAGGCCGATAAAGACCTGGAAACCTCATAGCTGAAATCCACATGCCCGGGGGTATCGATGAAATTGAGGATATAGGTTTGGCCATCTCGGGCTTTGTAATTCAAACACACGCTTTGCGCCTTGATGGTAATGCCCCGTTCGCGCTCTAAATCCATGGAATCTAAGACTTGTTCAGCCATTTCGCGGCTGGATAAACCCCCGCACAATTGGATTAATCTATCGGATAAAGTCGATTTGCCATGGTCAATGTGGGCTATAATGGAGAAATTGCGAATATTTTTCATGCTATTAGATTAAATAAGCCCTTTTTAAGGTACAGGCATCATTTTACGACCAAGTCGAGGTAAAGTAAAGGACTTTCATTTTTTAAAAAACCTTATTATAATATGCTGTCCATTTGATAATAGTAATAGCGAGGTAAAAATGAGTCTTAAACTGATGCTTGAAAAGATTGCTGAATACCGGAAAGAATTGCCTACAAATTGCATTGTTTTAACACCTCTCCGAGCGCTTGAGGAAAAAATAAAAGTCATCTCAGCATCCAAAAATAATTCTTGCATTTATGCGAAAATTGAAAAGACTTGGCTGGTTATAGACGGAATTCTTGACTACCTTCATGAGAATCCACCCAGCCCATTCACTTTTCATAGCACGAAGGTTAAAACCACGTATGAAGAACGAGTTTTGGCCTTAATGAAAAGAGAGAGCGCCTATCAGGAAAATAAAAATTTGTGTGAGTCTACGCTTGATTTTTTAAAATCACTCGAACAGATAGACCTCAATCCTTCTAAAAAAGAAAAAGTAGAACCAGATATTAGTCCTCTTAAAACAGTGGATTCCATCAAAAAAAATAAAAAAACAGCTCCAGCTTTATGCGTAAAAACCAGGAAATCTCTACAAAATTTCACTTTTTTGAACTCTAATAATTTGAGGTTTAATAACAATTTATCCGGGATTTCTCGAGAAGAGCAAAACACTTCCATTACAGCTATGGTTGATACGAATTCGATGCCGTCGCCATCCGCTATTTCCAATCTCGACTTTATCCGGAAGAGAAGCTCAACAAAATCACAAGAAAACACACTTCAGAAGAGGCATCAGGTGGGTTCTAAAACGTGTTGAACTAAATCGCTGCTCGCTTCGAAGCCTGATAAAGACGATTAAATGTTAAAAAGCAGATGGTTGTGCGCAAAAAATGCGCATGGTTCAGTTAGACTGTTCTATCTTCTTCAAAAACCGCTGTAGGGCAGCAAAATGCACTTCTGAAAAACTATCGCGAAAAAACAGGAAAAAATGTTGCATTTTATCTTGGTAAACCCGCACTATAATTAATGTTGGGCCTTGGTGGTGTATTTCAATTTTATGATACATTTTTACCGAAGATTTGAATTGCAATTCTATTTTTCCAGGGCCTATGAGAATAATTTTTTTAAGTGCGCACAATCGCAGAATACTGAAAATCCCAGCAATCGATACGCTGAATAAAACGAGTCCTAGAATCCACGCTGGCCAAGTGGTGACATTTTCAAAAATAGCGATGAAGGTGAAGCCATAAATAAAAGTATAGAGCGCTATTAAGCGCTTAGAGGGTTGAAGATCCAGAGCCTGTTGACACTGGGTTTGTCGGAGCGAAAAATGAGGGGATCGAGGCAAAATGCCAGAAAATTTGAGGATAATATCGAGAATATTTGACGAAAATTTTCTGATATTTTGACCGATTCTACTCATTTTGCAGCCGGCAAACCCAGTGTCAACAGGCTCTCTTGTAAGCAATGATGGCCTCTACTAATTCGTTGAGTTTGGGATCTTCGGGCTTTTGGTGAGCAATGAACCATTGATACAAAACAGGATCTTCCGTTTCTAATAAGCGCACAAAGGTCTCTTTTTCATCTTGGCTCAAAGCATCGTAACGCGCCTCCAAAAAAGGCAAGAGCAATAAGTCCAGTTCTAACATGCCACGCCGGCATGCCCAATACAATTTTGATTTTTGAGAGATACGATTTGTCATCAGTTGCCTTCCTCTATACTAACCTGTTAGAATTATAATCAAATTTTAATATGAATCACTGCAAAATACAATGCAATTTAATCAAGATTTTATAAAATTTTTATCTAATTATGGGTTTATCATCCGCGAAGATGATTTATACCACTACACCCCTTCCCCCCAAAAAGATCCTCAAGAACACTCCGAAGAACTGATTATCTGCCCTTTGTTGCATTGGGTTTGGTTAAAAGTCAGTGGCGAAGACAGGAAAAAATTTCTGCAAGGACAATTGACTTGCGATGTCCATTCTTTAACAGAACACCATGGTCATTTAGGCGCGCATTGCAATCGACAAGGCAAAGTGATTGCGACTTTTTACATTTATTGGCGCGATGGCGCTTATTATCTTCATTTGCCACGATCGGCAGCACAACCCCTGCAAGACGCTTTAAAACAATACGCGAAATTCTCCAAAGTGAATATAGAATACGACGATCTCGATTGGATCAGCGTCGGCATTGCCGGCAAACACAGTTACAAACCTTTACGTCAATATGTTGGTTTAGAACCGCCCTTGCCGAATCAGCAATGTTTTCACCAAGATGTGTATGTACACCGCGTTCCGGGCACCATCGATCGCTTTGTTTGCAGTACGCGCTTAAATCAAATGATCCCTTTATGGCAAACTTTTTTGAGCCACAAAGCCACCCTGGCCAATGAAAGCATTTGGTCTAAATACGATATTGATCATCGTTTTGCGCACATTCGTTTGAAAACCAGTGGGTTGTTTACCCCCCACGCACTGACTTTACCCGAACACCAAGGCGTATCCTTTACCAAAGGTTGTTATACCGGCCAAGAAATTGTGGCCAGAATGCATTATTTAGGACGCGCTAGACCAGCATTGTGTTACAGCGCTCACCCGCTCGATATTTCTTACAGCATTGGTGATACTTTATTAGATGCTCAAAAACAACCGATAGGAACTGTGCTAGAATCTTATATCGATTTCCCCAAAAAAACACAGTATTTGTTGGTGGTTTCACAGTGAAAAAATGGTACAGCCTCATCTTCGCGGCTTTCTTAGGCGCCCTGCTCCCGCTTGCTTTTGCTCCCCTAGGATTATCATTTCTAGCCATCTTAGTCCCTGCTGGTTTGATTTTCGTCTGGGAACACAGTCGTTCAACTCGAGAAGCTTTATTGATGGGTTTTGTCTTTGGCCTGTTTTTTTTCGCTACCGGTGTTTATTGGATTTATTACAGTATTTATACTTATGGCCACAGCCCTTTGTGGCTCGCTTATTTTCTAATGCTTTTATTATGTTTGGTATTGGCTTGGTTTCCAGCTGTATTAGGCGCATTATCGCGATTGTTCCCTGCTCCATCTAGCTTTCGTTATTTATTCATTTATCCTTCTTTGTGGGTTTTATTAGAAGGCATTCGCGCCATCATCGGCACGGGCTTTCCCTGGCTGTCTTTGGGTTACAGTCAAAATAATTCTTTTTTATCGGGATTTGCGCCTTTGATTGGCGTTTATGGTTTATCTTGGTTATGCGTTTTTCTAGGGACTTTATTATATATCGCTTATCGACAAAGACGTTTTCTACCACTTTTTATTTTCTTAGTTATTTATGCCCTAGGTTTTGGTTTAAAACAAATTCAATGGGGAAAAAATAATCCGCCGGCTTTATCGGTTCTTTTGGTGCAAGGCAATGTAACTCAAGAAGTCAAATGGGATCCCACTCAATTGTCCAATACCATTGAACACTATCTCAATATGACGGAACCTTATTTGGGGAATGCCGATCTCGTCATTTGGCCGGAAGCGGCCATTCCCACTTTGGTGGATTATGTTAAACCGACTTTAAATCATATGAATGCCGTTTTAAAGCAATATCACATGAATTTGCTAACAGGCATTGTCGACGAAGATGCACAACGCAAAGCCTACAATGCTTTGATTTTATTGGGCGACAATCAAGGTCAATATTATAAAAGACATTTGGTTCCCTTTGGAGAATATTTGCCTTTGGAAAATTGGCTTGCACCTTTATTGGAATATTGGCAATTGCCCAATTCCGATTTGTCTCCAGGTCCTATGAAAACGGAGGATTTAAAAATCAATGGCATTGTGATGGCGCCTTTTATTTGCTATGAAATTATTTTTCCGGGCTTGGTTCGACAATCGCTGCCCAAGGCAGAAGTGTTGATCACCATCAGCGACGATGCCTGGTTCGGAGATTCTTCGGCTTTGAATCAGCATTTACAAATGGCACAAATGCGATCGCTCGAAATGGCAAGACCGCAATTATTTGTCAGCAACAGTGGGATCACGGCGCTCATCGATTTTCAAGGTAAAATCGAACAACAATTGCCTATTGACATTGCGCAAGTGCTGCCGGGGGTGATAATGCCGCATCGCGGTTGGACGCCCTTTATGTATTATGGTTCTTGGCCGGTATGGATTTTATCTACTTTATGTTTGTTATTCAGTGCATATCAAACTAAAGTGTATCATCAACCAAATTAGGGGCTGATAAAATCTGTTCGCTCCCTAACGGTCGCGGTTCGGTGACTGTATTATAAGGTCTTTTCAATCCAAAATGCTGATAAGCTAAATCGGTTGCTACGCGACCGCGCGCAGTCCGGGCAAGGAATCCTTGTTGGATTAAATAAGGTTCAATCACATCTTCGATGGTGCCCTTTTCTTCGCTCAAAGCGGCCGCCAAAGTGTCTAAGCCCACCGGACCACCATTGAATTTATGCAATAAATCGGATAAAAATCGTCGATCTAAAATGTCAAAGCCTTTTTTATCGACTTCTAACAAATGCAAGGCTTCGCTGGCAATTGATTCCGTGATAATGCCTTCGCCACGCACTTCGGCATAATCGCGTGCACGACGCAACAAGCGATTCGCAATGCGTGGCGTTCCACGTGAACGGTGCGCAATTTCTTGGGCTGCATTTTTTTCTAAGGTAACATTCAAGATTGCTGACGATCGCACTAAAATATCGGTCAATTCTTCCGGTGTGTAAAATTGCAATCGATTGACGATACCAAAACGATCGCGCAAAGGCGAAGTCAATAATCCCGCACGCGTGGTGGCACCCACCAAAGTAAAAGGCGGCAAATCGAGTTTAATGGAACGCGCCCCAGGACCTTCACCAATCATTAAGTCTAATTGATAATCTTCCATGGCAGGATACAAAATTTCTTCAACACTGGCATTTAAGCGGTGAATTTCGTCAATGAATAAAATGTCATTGGGTTTTAAATTGGTCAGTAAAGCCGCTAGATCGCCTGCTTTTTCTAAGACAGGGCCTGAAGTTTGCCGCAATTCAGCGCCCATTTCACTGGCAATGATGTTGGCTAAAGTGGTTTTACCCAATCCCGGCGGACCGAAAATTAAAACATGATCTAAGGCTTCTTGTCTTTGCTTGGCAGCGTTGATAAAAATAGACAATTGCGTTTTAACGGCTGTTTGGCCGGTATAATCTTGTAAATAGCGCGGCCGGATAGCGCGATCAAAACGCACGTCTTCATTTCGTTCTGTGGCTGTGATGAAACGATCTTCGTCTAACATTTTTGGCTAATGTAAAAGTTTTTCACGAAGGGCTTGGATTGTTTTCAAATCTAAGTTTGTTTGTTCCATGATCGCTTCATTGTCTAGGCCTTGTTGTATTAAGGTAATTGCGTCTAAGGTTTTTGAAATACCTTCGACTTTGCCCTCGACTTTGCCCTCGATCTTGCCTTTTGCAATTAATTGTGAACCTAAAGTGGCCATGGTATCCTCCAATTCGGATGGTAATTTTTATACAATGCTTCCATTAATGCCTCGCTGTCTGCGGAAGCACGTATGCATGTCGAAATATAGTATAACATGACCTGCGTACGATGAATATCCACTTTTGCTGGTTTCTCATTTCCAAATAATTTATTAAAGAATAAACCGGAATTGACAAATAAGGTAAAAAATCCTTTTACATACTGTATCGTATACCTCAGGCATCAAAAAGACCCCATCCCCCTGTAACTCTTAATGAGCTAATCCCCTAAAAAACCGAATAACTTGCATGCTATAAATACTACGTTGACAAAATATTTCTTATTTAGTATTATAAAAAAATTATATATTATTCTAACAATGAGCATGGATTTGAAAAAGTTCCAAGGGAAAGCTTTCTTGAAATGATTGAATCTCTAGAGCAATACCCAACATCAATTCCTATAGAATGTGAAAAGACGAGCAAGCGTAGTGGCTGAATTTTATTTTGTGCATGCTATATTAAAAAGGCGAAAAAATATATGAAGAATCAAGTCGCACCTATCATTCAATTTACAATTAGAACCGATGCAGGCATAAATCAACTAGATAGTTACAATCGCACGCCTCTGCATGATGCCGCAATGAATGGCAACACAGAAAATGTAAAAGAGTTGATTCAAGCCGGTGCAGATGTAAATGCGCGAGATAACGAGGGATTTACGCCCCTTCATGAGGCAGCAATCAATGACCACATAGAGAGTTTAAAAGAATTGATTCAAGCCGGTGCAGAAGTAAATGCACGAGATAACGAGGGATTTACACCCCTTCATGAGGCAGCAAGAAATGGTCATACAGAGAGTGTAAAAAAATTGATTCGAGCTGGCGCAGAAGTAAATGTAAAGGATAACAAGTGGTACACACCTCTTTATGATGCAACAATCGAAGGCCACTCACAAATTGTAGCAGAATTGATTAAGGCAGGCGCAGAGGTAAATGCCCGAGATAACGAGGGATTTACACCTCTTCATGAGGCAGCAATCTATGACCACATAGAGAGTGTAAAAGAATTAATTCAAGCCGGCGCAGAGGTAAATGCAAAAGATAACAACGGACGCACGCCCCTTCATGAGGCAGCAAGAAATGACCAGATAGAGAGTATAAAAGAATTGATTCGAGCAGCTGCAGATGTAAATGCAAAAGATAACAACGGACACACGCCCCTTCATATTGCAATAAGGTATGGCAAAGCAGAAACTGCCAAAGAGTTGATTGGTGCTGGCGCAAAGTTAGATGCAAAAGCTAAAAACGGACGCACGCCCCTTCATATCGCCATAAGGTATGACAAAGCAGAAAATGTAAAAGAGTTGATTAGCGCTGGCGCAAAGTTAGATGCACAAGATAACCAGGGATTTACGCCGCTGCATTATGCAGTAATGAATGATTCCACAAATAATCTAAAAACGTTGATTGAAGCTGGCGCAAATTTAAATGCACGAGATAACGAGGGATTCACGCCTCTCCATGAGGCAGCAATCTATAACCGCATAGAGAGTGTAAAAGAATTAATTCAAGCCGGCGCAGAGGTAAATGCAAAGGATAAAGACGGGCGCACGCCTCTCCATCTCACAGCACATTTTGGCAGCTTATCAGCTGTAACAGAATTGATTAAAGCAGGCTCAAGTCTACGTATACAAGATAAAGCTGGATGCACGCCCCTCCATTATGCTGCAAGTAGAGGCGACCCGAAAATTATAGAAGAATTGATTAAGGCAGGTGCAGATGTAAATCAAAAAAATAATATTGGAATCGCACCTATTGAAATCCAAGAAGTAAAAGAAATTTGGTTTACTATCCCACGCCAACGCTCAAGCTTGAACTCCAGCCAGAGCCTATTTCCTCCTTTACCGAAAAATAAAGGTATCGACAATTCCCAAGGCGGACACCCACCTCAAGCAAAGAGCCGCTAATAAAACCGATCCGCTTTTTAACATTTTGAAAAGCAGATAAAAAATGGAAGCGACGGCAATTAAGCAAAATAAGAATCAGAAAGCATTTACTTGCTTCATATTTTTGCCTAAGATCTGTAGAATGGTCTTTTCACAATGACGGTGCAGCAACAACTTTGAGGGCACTACAAAATCTGCAAAGCTTTACGTAATAAATCTTCGGCGGTTAATCCTTCGTAGGGAATTTGTTTTAAAGCTTTGGACGCTTCTTGTGGTTTAAAGCCCAAAGACACCAGAGCCGCTTGGGCTTCATCCACCACTTGTTTTTTGGGACTATCCGCTAAATGGAGATTCTCCGCAATACCCAGTTCCCATTCGTCTAATTTATCTGCCATTTCAATTAACAGACGTTCCGCGGTTTTTTTTCCAATGCCTGGCAAACGTATTAAACGACTAATATCATTGCTGTGGATCGCATTGACAAAATCACGGGTATCTATACTGGATAAAATCGTTAAAGCTGATTTGGGACCGATGCCATTGACCTTAATTAAATGGCGAAACAAAGCGCGCTCTTGTTTGTCGGCAAAACCAAACAAAGTGTGAGCATCTTCTCGCACGGCCAAATGGGTAAATAAAATGACTTCATGACCGATTTCAGGCAAGCGATAACAGGTAGACAAAGGCGCCTTCAGATCGTAAGCCACCCCCTGAACATCGATTAAAATATCTGGCGCTTGAATTTCCAACAAAATCCCTCGCAATCGTCCTATCATATTTATTATTCTCCTCAGCAATAAAATTAAATTTTATGTCCGTATCAAGATTGCCACATGCGGGTGGTTTCTCGCTCCGAACCACCGCTCCCTCACGGTCGCGGCTCGGTAAATACGATTGTTATCCAAGGTGTCACGATGAACACGATGCTTATTGCGGTGATGGAGCCCCCGGCGCGCGCAGGCACGAGCACGACGGGGAGAATCACCGGGCAGGGCCCCGCGAACTCGATCTCGAAATTCTAAGAGCGCTCCGATAGAATTCCGCGCACAGAACGACAATTCGCATGACACAAAGCAATCGCCAAAGCATCCGCGGCATCGCTGGCCAATTTCCCTTTTAAGCCTAAAATCTGTTTCACCATATGCTGTATTTGCGTTTTTTCAGCCGCACCATAACCCACTATGGCTTGTTTCACTTGACGCGGCGCGTATTCGTGTACTGGCAAATTCACGGCCACAATGGCGGCGCCTCTGGCTTGCCCTAATTTTAAAGCAGAATTGGCATTTTTATGCATAAACACTTGTTCAATCGCAAACTCGTTGGGTTGGTATCGCACGATGATTTCCCGCACCCCGTCGTAGATTTGCTGCAAACGCATGACCCAATTGTCTGCCACAGTACGAATGCAACCACTGCCTAAGTAATGGTATTGATTGCGCGTACACTCGATCACGCCATAACCGGTCGTCCTGGAGCCGGGATCGATGCCTACAATGCGAAGCGTCAAAGTGACAATTGCTCCAAAATTTCATCCGGAATGTTGGCATTGGAATACACTTCTTGTACATCGTCCAATTCTTCCAACATGTCTAACAAACGAAGCATCTTTTCTGCATCATCTCGGTTTAAAGTCACTTCCACACTCGGCAAAAAAGACACTTCAGCCGATTCGCTGTTAAAGCCTTTGCTTGTAAACAATTCTTTTAAATTTAAAAAATCTTCGGGGACGGTGAACACTTGAATATTGCCTTCCGTGTCATTGTTCACATCCACAGCGCCGCCTTCTAAAGCCAAATTCATGATGGCATCTTCGTCAGCGCCTTTTGAAAAGAGAATTAAACCTTGCTTTTTAAACAAATAACTGACTGAACCATCTGTGCCTAAATTACCACCACATTTGGTAAAAGCATGACGCACATTGGACACCGTACGATTGCGATTGTCTGTCAAGCATTCGACCATCACGGCAACGCCATTCGGACCATAACCTTCGTAGAAAATTTCTTCTAAATTATCAGCCTCTTCTTCGCCGCAACCGCGTTTAATGGCTCTTTGCACGGTATCTTTCGGCATATTTTGCGAAAATGCTTTGTCCATCGCCAATCGTAATCGTGGATTGCTATTGGCATCGCCGCCACCCATGCGCGCCGCAATGGTCAATTCTCGAATGAGTTTGGTGAAGACTTTACCGCGCTTCGCATCTTCTTTGGATTTTTTATGCTTGATATTCGCCCATTTACTATGCCCGGCCATTTCACTACCTCTTAGACAATTGTATGTGTAATTCTTTCAATTGTGCGGGATCGGCCACTGAGGGTGCTTCGGTCAACGGACAACTCGCACTTTGGGTTTTGGGAAAAGCAATCACATCGCGTATGGAAGTGCAGCCTGTCATCAACATGACAATTCTATCCATTCCAAAAGCGATCCCGCCATGCGGAGGACAACCATATTTTAAGGCTTCTAAGAAAAAGCCGAATTTTTGGTTTGCTTTTTCCTCGGTTAAGGATAACAATTCAAACACCGTTTGTTGCATTTCCTTGCTATGAATGCGAATCGAACCGCCGCCTAATTCAAAGCCATTTAAAACCATGTCATAAGCGCGCGATACCGCTGCTAAAGGCGCGGCTTTTAATTCCGTTATCGATTCTGTTTTGGGTGAAGTAAAAGGATGGTGTAAGGGTTGCAACTGCCCTTCATCGTTTTCTTCAAACATGGGAAAATCAATGACCCACAAAGGAGCCCAAGTGCTAGTCAATAAATTTAAATCATGGCCCAACTGAATTCGCAAAGCGCCCATAGCATCATTCACGATTTTGTCTTTACTTGCCGCAAAAAAGATGACATCGTTATTTTGCGCTGCTACCCGTTCTAAAATAGCTGCAATGATCTCGGGCGTTAAAAATTTCGCGATGGGCGATTGCACGCCCTCGCTGCCTGCTGCCAAATCATTGACCTTCATGTAAGCCAAACCTTTTAAGCCGTATTGCCCGACAAAGGCCGCGTAATCGTCTAATTGTTTGCGCGATAGAGGGATGCCGTTCGGCAAACGAAGCGCCACGACACGATGCTCTTTTTGCTTCGCCACATCGCTGAATACTTTGAATTCAGAGTCCCGAACTAAATCGGCAATATCGACCAATTCTAAGGGAATGCGCAAATCGGGTTTATCGCTGGCGAAACGTCGCATCGCTTCGGCATACGTCATACGGGGGAAAGGTTGAGGCAAATCGACATTCAACACTTTTTTGAATAAAGCGACTATCCATTGTTCAGTCCATTGTTGAATAATCGATTCATCGATAAAAGAAGCCTCAATATCCAATTGGGTGAATTCAGGTTGACGATCGGCCCGCAAATCCTCGTCTCTAAAACAACGCACAATTTGATAATAGCGATCGCAGCCCGACAACATCAACAATTGTTTAAACAATTGTGGCGATTGCGGCAAAGCGAAAAAATGGCCTGGATGTGTTCGACTCGGCACCAAATAATCGCGCGCGCCTTCAGGGGTTGCTTTGATCAGCATCGGGGTTTCTACATCCAGAAAACCCAATTCGTCGAAATAACGGCGCGTAAATCGCACCACTTCGGCTCTTAATTGAAAGCGTTTTAAAACTTCTGGACGACGAATGTCCATATACCGGTATTTTAAGCGCGCTTCTTCGCCCACATTGGGATCGTCTAAGGGAAAGGGCGGCGTTTCCGAAGTGCTAAAAATAGTTAAATCTTCGGCGCGCACTTCTACCTTTCCGCTGGCTAAATTGGGATTTAATTTATCCTCGGGTCTTGCCCGCACTTTGCCTTGGACTTGCAAGACAAATTCACAACGCAATTGTGAGGCTTGTTCAAATAATGCACCAATTTCGGGTTCGAATAAGACTTGTAAAAGTCCCGTTTTATCCCGCAAATCGATGAAAATAATGCCGCCATGATCGCGACGTCGGTGAACCCAACCGCACACTTGTACCGATTGACCAATAAGTTGTTCATTTATTTGCCCGCAATAATGGCTGCGCATGTTTTTATCCTAATGAGAAAATAGGAAGTTTACCTTAAATAAGGTTAAAAAACCAAGTATAAATGCGAATTTTATACTGAGCCGTGATTGGGTGGACGGTTCGGCTGTATAACCCCCAAAGAAATCACCATTTTGAGGGCTTCTTCGACGGAAATAGACATTTCTTTGACTTCAGCGACAGGAACGATCAATAAAAACCCAGAAGTCGGATTAGGGGTGGTGGGAATGAAGACCATGACGTGATTTTCGGGTAAATGCGTTTGTCCTACAGCAAAATTCTCCGAAGTTTGGAAAGCAATGCTCCACATATCGCGTCGAGGATACTCCACCAACACGACTTTTTTGAAGGAATTTCCCCCGGGTTCCAGGAAAGATTGGGTCACTTGTTTGACACTGCTGTAGACATTGCGAACCAAAGGCACTCGGTGTATCACCTGTTCCCACAGGGTAAACAATTTTCGGCCAAAAAAGTTAGCCGCCAAAATACCCGTTGCTAAAACAATAACGATACTGAGGATAACACCGAAACCTGGGACATTAAAGCCCAACCAAGCTTGGGGCATGGCTTTAGCGGGTAAGAGTAAAGAGACTTGGTCCAATAAAGTGACAATAAAATGCACCACCCAAACGGTGGCCAGTATGGGAAGCCAAATCAATAAACCGGCTAAAAAATACCGCCGCAGACCGGCTTTGACTCTACTCATCGCCAGAGCCTTCTTTCTTTTTAGGTTCCGATTCGCTTTTATTTTCGCTAGGCGCGCCCTTCTTTTGTTTAAAATCGGTTTCGTACCAACCTGTCCCTTTCAACTGAAACATCGGGGCACTCATCATTTTTTCCAAACTGAGTTCCTGACATTGCGGACATTGGCTCAACGGTTCATCCGACAAACCTTGCAAGGCGTCGAAGCAATGACCACATTTTTTGCAACAATATTCGTAAACGGGCATAGTGTCCTCTTTAATAAATTTCTTTTGCTATGAATGGGGTTATGCATTCAAAAAATCAAGGCCTAAATGCTACGGCCTACCGCAATACCCCAATCCACTTTCAGATCGTCTAAGCCTTTCTCCAAGCTTGCGGAAATGGCTTGATTCTCCAAATGCTGTATATCTGACTGAATACCAGGATAATACAGCGCTTCCATGAGATCGTACAAAGTCAGCTGATTTAAATCCACCGTCAATTTTATTTTCTTATTGAAGCAAGCAATAATTCCCGCTTTTTCCAATCGCTCTTCTAAGGTTCGACTATCCTGAAATTCATCCGGCGGCGCTTCTTTCAACCAAATGTCGTAGTTATAAGAATGGTGATTGTCGTGTAACATTTTCAATAAGCGCAAAGCCCTCGACAAAGTGCTCTGTTGTCTTTGTGCTAAAGAAGTTCGCCAATAAGGCAAAATTTGCAACAATTCAGCGCCCCAGAGCACAATGACCCAGGACAAATATAGCCATAATAAAAATATGGGAATGGCTGCCAAAGCGCCATACACTAAAGTGTAAATCGAAAAACGATCGATGTAAAAAGCAAAACCTTGTCTGGCCAATTCAAATAATAAAGCTGCCACAATGCCTGCTGTCAAACAATATTTAAAAGGCGAAAGGCGATTCGGTAATAAGCGGTACAAGAGGCTAAACCACAAAGCACTGAGGATGAATACAATCCCTGAAGTAAAGTATTTTTCAGCGATGGTCGAATCCGAGCTCGTCAGCCCAACCCAAGAAACGACGTACGAAAGTGATAAAATACAGGTTCCCAGTAATAAAGGCGCTAAGGTTAAAATCCCCCAATATAAAAAAAAGCCTTCTATAAAATGGCGCGATTTTTTAATCCGCCATATGGCATTAAAAGCATTTTCAATGCTAAACAAGACAAAAATCGCCGTGACCAACAAAGAAATGATCCCTAACCAAGACAATTGAACGGTTTTTTTGACCCATAAATTCAGTTGGGTCTGAATGACTTCTCCCGTGGAAGGAACAAAGTGCGCAAAAATAAAATTCTGCGCTTTGTCTCCCAATACAGCAAATTGCGGGAAAATGGTAAAGACCACCAAAGCAACCATCATCAAAGGAACAATGGCTAATAATGTGGTAAAAGTCAATTCCGCTGCGCGAGACAAGCAGTTATCAGACAAAAAACGGCGAAAAATGCATGCAAGGTTATACAATTGTAAGTGAAAATAGCGCAATATAATCTCCTGCTCCAACCGAGCCGTGATCGTTAAGAAGCAGCTCGGTTAAAATACTTCTAGATCTGGATCGTATAAATCCTTTTCTAACATAGCATGCCGTCTGTCTTCTAAATATTTATCCAGCAACAAACGAGTTTTGCGTTCGCGGGTTTTCAAAAGCCGCCCTTTGGTTTCTTCAAATTTTTCTTCAATACTTTCAAAAAATTGTTCTTCTTCATCATAATCTAAGTGTTTATCCACACTTAAGTCATGCTGATAGGGGTAAGAAGCCATGATCTTCACTCCTTATTTTTACTTAAGTATAGTTCAAATAATAAGCAGATCAAGGTTTCCTAAGGCTTTCAAGACCTTACATATGTTGACAGATCTTTTCCCCAAATTCAGAGCTAGACACTAAGGTCGCCCCTTCTAATAAACGCGCAAAATCATAAGTGACGTGTTTGCTGCGAATGGCACCTTCCATGCCTTTGACCACCAAATCCGCGGCTTTGTCCCAACCTAAATAACGCAACATCATTTCTGCAGACAAAATCAAAGAACCTGGATTCACTTTATCCTGTCCAGCGTATTTCGGCGCTGTGCCATGTGTTGCTTCAAAAATGGCAGTCTCATTACCGATATTGGCGCCAGGTGCAATCCCTATTCCCCCGACCTGCGCAGCTAGGGCATCTGAGATGTAATCCCCATTTAAATTTAAGGTGGCAATCACACTGTATTCCTCGGGTCTTAATAAAATTTGCTGCAAGAAAGCATCGGCAATCACGTCTTTAATGACAATCGTTTTTCCGGTTTTGGGATTTTGAATGCTGTGCCAAGGACCACCATCTATAGGCTTTGCACCAAATTCACTTACGGCCAAAGCATAACCCCAATCTCGAAATCCCCCTTCAGTGTATTTCATGATATTGCCTTTGTGCACGAGCGTTACCGAAGGTTTGTCTTGTGCGATGGCATATTCGATGGCTTGTCGAACCAACCGCTGTGTACCCGCCATAGAAACCGGTTTGATACCAATGCCACAATCCTCAGGAAAACGAATTTTTTTAACGTGCATTTCATTTTGTAAAAAGGCAATGACTTTTTTCGCCTCAGTTGTTCCTGCTTGCCATTCAATGCCCGCATAGATATCTTCAGAATTTTCACGGAAAATCACCATATCGACTTTATTGGGTTCTTTGACAGGACTGGGAACGCCTTGAAAATAACGAATCGGGCGCAAACACACGTACAAATCTAATTCTTGTCGCAAAGCCACATTGAGTGAACGGATCCCGCCACCCACTGGCGTACTCAAAGGCCCTTTAATCGCCACCTTAAATTCTCGAATCGCTTTTAAACTTTCTTCTGGCAAATACTGTTCTGTTCCATAGACTTTTTGCGCCTTATCGCCGGCATAAATTTCCATCCAAGCAATCGATTTCTCCCCACCGTAAGCTTTTTGAACTGCCTGATCCACCACTCGCCGCATCACCGGTGTAATATCCACCCCAATCCCATCCCCCTCTATAAAGGGAATAATAGGACGATTCGGCACAGAAAGATGCTCTTTAGTGTCCTTATGAATCACTTGGCCATCACTTGGCACTTGAATACGTTGATAAGACATACAAACCCCTTATGTATACTGTCACAATTGCCAGGTAATTTCTAACCGAGCCACGACCCTAGGAAGCGGTGGTTCGGAGCGAAAAACCATCACTATGATGTCCGTTCTCGAACAGTTTGTTTTTTCATTTGAAATTACCGTTTTCTCGTAGCCGTGATTTCTTACTTCAAACCACCGCTCCCTAAGGGTCGCGGCTCGGTTAAATTATCGCTATTTACACGGCGTCCGCCTATTCTAACAGCATCATCTCTCTAAAGCGAGGGTGAACGAATCACCATCATTTTTTCGTAAGTCATGTCCTGCATGGAATAAGCGATCCCGCCTGTCCCAAAGCCCGATTGTTTTCGCCCGGAAAATG
The DNA here is from genome assembly GCA_021782495.1 of Pseudomonadota bacterium. GTDB lineage: Bacteria > Pseudomonadota > Gammaproteobacteria > UBA1113 > UBA1113 > VFKP01. Next base: position 126,066 of record JAJXUV010000004.1, read on the forward strand.
GCATCCAATCGACTCGAAAGGCCGTGTGATCGTTGACCAACACTGTTTTGGCCTCTAAATTTTTCACCATTTTTAAGACCATGTCGATATTTTTACTAAACACGGCGGCTTGAAAGGAAAAAGGCAAGGCGTTGGCGTATCGAATTGCTTCTTCGGGTGTTTGATAGGCATTGATGCACACCACGGGGCCAAAGACTTCTTCACGACACACTGTGGCATTTAAAGGAGGATTGTACAAAATAGTCGGCGCATAACAGGTCTCGGACAGTGCTTTACCACCACACAATAAGAGCGCGCCTTGGGCCACCGCTTCATCGACCCAGGTCGCTACACGCGTCACTTCCTCTGGAGTAATCAAAGGCCCCACTTCAGTATTCATTTGCAGAGGGTCGCCGACCTTTAAAGCTTCCACTTGCGCACTCAGGTCTTCTGCAAATTCTGTCGCTATTTTCGCATCAACAAAAATACGCTGCACTGAAATACAGACTTGTCCTGCATGATAAAATCCACCTTTCACCAATAAAGGAACAGCATCGACTCTGTCGGCATCGGCAGCGACAACGACAGGCGCAGCACCACCATGTTCTAAAGTACAACCCACCCCTGGCGCCAATAAAGAACGCAAATGCCATCCTACGCGCGCAGAACCAATAAATGATAAAAAACTCACCCGAGGATCTGACACTAATTTTTCAGCAATCTGACTCGAACAAATAATCGCTTGGGCAAAAACTTCGGGCAATCCCGCTTCATACAATAAATCCAGAAAAGCCAAACAAGATAAAGGCGTAGCGCTCGCAGGTTTGATCAAGACGGGGCATCCCACAGCAATTGCGGGGATCACTTGGTGTATTACCAAATTGATGGGATGATTGAAAGCACTGATTGCTAAAACCACACCTACGGGTTCTCTAAAAGTATAAGCCATACGATGCAAAGAGGAATGCGTTAAACCCATCGCAATTTCTTCGCCCTTGATATGTCCAATTGATTCAATCGCAATTTTAATCCCTTGCGCTGCGCGATCGGTTTCTATCAAAGAATCAACCAAAGGTTTGCCACCTTCTTCAGCAGCACGCTTTGCAAATTCCATTCGACGCGACGCCAACAACTGATACGCTTTTTCTAAAATCGCAATTCTATCGGGAATTGATAACCATTTTTTTCGGTTTTGAAATACTTCATAGGCCGCGGCCAAAGCCTTTTCAACTGCTTTCTCATCCAACAGGGGAATTTCCGCAATCAGATGATGATCATAAGGCGAAGTCACTTTTAAAGTAGACATAATATTTTCCTTTTATTTTATTTATACTCACAGCAGTTGATTTTTAGGCGAGGCAACGAGCTCTCGAGCGCCACAAACCCTAGTACCCTACATGACTGGCGCGAGATGCGCGAAGGCAACAAAGCCTAAGAATCAAATGCGAAGAGTATATTATAACATACATGTTTTGGCCAATAATTCATGCGTCAACACCCGCGCGTTTTCAGAATAATCCACAGGTACGATGACTACATGCACGCCCTTGCTATTCAAGCATTTCTCCAAAGTCGGGACAAAACTTTCAGACGATTCGATTAAATGTCCCTTTGCCCCATAAGCATTGGCATACTGTACAAAATCAGGATTTCCATAGTTTAAGCCAAAATCCTGAAAACCCATAGCTTCTTGTTTCCATTTGATCATTCCAAAAGCATGATCGTCGATAATCAAAACCACCAAATCCAATTTTAATCGCACGGCCGTTTCCAATTCTTGTGAGTTCATCATAAAACCCCCATCACCGCAAATAGCCAAGACTTTGCGATCCGGATAAACAATTTTAGCCGCAATGGCAGAAGGCAGTCCTGCCCCCATACTCGCCAAGGCATTGTCCAATAATAAAGTCTTCGTGTTAAAGGCAGGAAAATTTCGCGCAAACCAAATTTTGTACATGCCATTGTCTAAAGCCGCAATCCCATCTTTAGGTAATACTTTACGCACATCTCTGACCAAACGCTGTGGTAAAATGGGAAAATTGGGCGCATCTACTAACTCGTTGATGTGTGCGTCGACTTCTTTTTTAATTTTTTCAAAATACGAAAAGTCCCAATGCTTTTGTTTTTCAAGTATTTCCGCCATGCGATGCAGAGTGTGGCTGATATTACCAATCACTTCTAAATGCGGAAAATACACTTCATCAATATTAGCGGGAAAAAAATTGATGTGGATCACTTTGCGTTTTTCATGCGGATGCATAAAGAAAGGCGGTTTTTCAATGGTGTCGTGACCGATGTTCACGATCAGATCGGCGCGATTAATGGCACAATGAATGTAATCGTGATCGGACAAAGCGGCGGTGCCTAAAAAACGTTTGTCGTTTTCATCCAAAACGCCCTTCCCCATTTGTGTAGTGAAAAAAGGAATGTCCGTTTTATCTATCAAAAAACGCAAGGCCGTGGAAATCGCGCGCCGATTTCCACCCGCGCCAATTAAAATCAAAGGATGTTTGGCTGCTTGAATCAAATCCACAGCATGTTGTATGGCCACCGAATCAGCTTGAGGCATTTCCGGTTCCGTCACCTCATACAAAGGCGCATCACAATTTTCCGCAGCAATGTCTTCGGGCAATTCCAAATGCACCGCACCAGGTCGCTCGGCTTGACTGATCCGAAAAGCTTCACGTACCAAAGAAGGAATTAAATTACCATTTAAAATTTGTCGGGTAAATTTCGTTATGGGCTGCATCATGCCAACCACATCGATGATTTGAAAACGCGCTTGTTTACTTTTTAAAATGGGTTTTTGACCCGTGATCATCAACATCGGCATGCCGCCTAAATTGGCATAAGCTGCAGCCGTCACCAAATTGGTTGCACCTGGACCGAGTGTCGATAAACAAACACCGGTTTTACCCGTTAAACGGCCATAAGTCGCTGCCATAAAGCCGGCTGCCTGCTCATGACGCGTTAGAATCAGTTTAATCTTGGAGTTCCGGATAGATTCCAATAAATCCAAATTTTCTTCACCGGGGATACCAAAGATGTATTCTACCCCTTCGTTTTCCAGGGCTTTGACAAATTGATCTGAGGCTTTCATGGCAGACTCCTAGATAAGGTCTTAAAATTCAGAATGATTTTTTAGATTTAGACAAAGAATAGCATATTGGAGAGGATTAGAACTACCACTGGCATAGAATTCTCATAACAAAAGAACCTATCTTGTCATAATTGCGGGGGAAATAGAGGCCATCTCACTGAGCCGCGACCGTGGGAGAGCGGATATAATTTCCACGCGCCCTCACGATCACGGCTCAGTTAAAGTATTATGTCATTTTTAATGTGTTGCTCTTACGATGGGGATTTTCATTTCCCGCTGCTGGATCATCCGATCTACCAAAGAAACCATAATCTTCTAGCCCCGATACCACTCCTAGCGCTCCCACTGAAACTAAAGCCCACATCACACTAGCACCGGCTACAAAGCCCATTCCCAAGCTTGGAGCTCCTAATGCCATAAGCCCAATCCCCAAAACAACACCTGCCACAATCAATGTGGCACCTAGGCCGATTTTACAAAGACCACCGAACATGGTGAGGTTAAAGTTGGCGTTATCAGCGGTGCAAGAATTTGAATTTGTTGTTTCAGGGGGTGGTGCAGCGGGAGTTTCGGATGCTAATTCCATTTCCATAACATTTGGTTGTGTATTGATTGAATGCGGCTCAGAAGAAGCATTTGAATCTGATTGGATGGTATTCAGTACTTTTTCCATTGCACTCTTTTCTATAATGTTATTCTTAACCAGTTTTTCTGATAATGATTGAGGATTTGGTGTTGATAGCTGTTTGTCAGCATACAAAATCATGGCGCAGAGGGTATCAAATTGTGAGTACTTACTTTGTGCTTTAAGAGCTTGAAGCATCATTCGCTCGAAATTGCTATTTTCCTGCAATGCGGCATAATACTGGGCTAGCAATTCTACTACTCTGTTTCGGGTATTTTGGTTAGTCTTAAAACGCTCACAGCAACTAAAAAGGTCTCCAATCAATCGAGATATTTTGTGTATTGATGCTTTCTCTTCCTCTGTCAATACTCTTTCTGGGTTTGCTGCCATTTCGTACCTCGCTTTATTTAGAATATTAACTCATTATATCATTAACACCTTAAGAATTTATTAACCGCTTCTAATTTATTGTAAAAATACAGGCTAAACGCATCTAAATTTTAAACAAATTTAGCCTAAACACCCCTTTTTTGTTTATTTAAATAATGAAATAAAGGGGTTTTTAATATCTTGTCATAATCGCCGGGTAAATAGAGATAATTTAACCGAGCCGCGACCGTGAGGGAGCGGAGGTTCGAAGCAGATAATAACCGTTATACGGAAACGGTTATTTCAAAGGCGAATTCTGCTTAATCGAAACCAAACTGAAACATCCAAAATGGAGGGATGTTCTAACCGAGCCGCGACCGTAAGGGAGCGGTGAAAAGAGAATGAGGCCCGCTTTCTCCGCTCCCTTACGGTCGCGGCTCGGTTACAGTAACGCAATTCGCATTCTTAAATAGAATTTGCGTTTTTGACCATTATCCCTAATTTTACAAATTCGAATCTGTATACAATTAACATTTGTGTGAACAAACTTTCAATAAACCAATCTGTTTGAAAAAGCGGCGTAGCGCTCCAATGCTTAGCGCCATAATAATTCCACAAATGGCATTGTCGCTCGTTAACATTTTAATTTGAATGCTATGGCTTTTTAAAGCCAGAATGGCTTCGTGGCCCTTCTTTTGAGGTGAACCTAAAAAAGGGATGTAGCCAATTAAGGTTAATTCTTGTTCCCCGGCAATTAAGTTGGGATCGCCAAGAAATACTTGCGTTGGGTGAATTTAAAGTTAAAATAAATAACCTGATTATCAATGTTGGAGTTGATATATTTTTACACTGCCCCCTACCACAACACCCAGCTCCACTGCAGCTGCAACGGTGCACAAACTAGCTACTATGGGCTGAGTACTAAAGAACCCGCCAACTCCCGCTGCTATTTTGGTTCCCACCATCGCAGCAACAGCACCGGCTGGCGGACAAAAGACAAATAGTGCTGCTAGCGCAGTAACCGCCACTATCCCAATAGCAACACCACAAATAATTTTTTCTTGGGGTGACATCTTTTCAAAATGCTCGATGAAAAGCGAGCCTAAACTCTTTTCTTTTTCATGCTCGACTTCTTCCGTCTTGCTTTTCGGAGTTCCATCATCACACATAAAGTTTTTGTTTATTTGGGATTCTGCTGATTCTGCCGTAACCTTCATAGAAATAGAATCAGATGCATCTGAATTAAAAGATTCTTGAATAGCTGAAATAAACCGAGCACCTTGAACTACCTCTTCAGCACCCTCAGCGATTATTTTTTCATCTTCCCCTTTCCTTAACCACCAATCTGCTTCATTCTTGGCTTCTGCTATTAATCCTCTTTCTATTTCAGCGCCGAGCAATTTTCTCCAATCTTCTTGAGGCTGCTCATTTTTAGAATTTACATCCTTCTTCTCTTTAGGATTCTGAAACTGAAAAAGTGCATGATTGAGGGGGAAAAAAAGCCCATTGATATTCTCCACGAAAACCTTATAAAAACTTTGCGCGTTAGTGCTTTGAATACGCGCTTTACACGTATTTCTAACTTTTTCATCACAAAATGCCATTTCAAATATGGCACGCATTCTTGATATGGCTTCTTGGCGTTCAATATCTTTATGCCAAAATCTACTGCTAAACAATCGCTTTGACAATGCATCATCTTGACGCAGCCATCCACCTGCTTTCTGTCCATTCAGCGTATCTGCATATAAAAAGGCAGCGCGGATAAGATCAAACCTTGAAGATTCATAATAGCTTTCAAAAAGTTCCAGCGCAGGCGCAAAACACCGATCATTTAAAGTCTGCATGCCCAATTGAGCACAATATTTTCTTAAGTCACTATAATATTGATTTATTAATTCTAGCGCGCTATCTCGTGCGGCTTGGTCATCCTCTTCACCAAACCCTTTGGTAACAGGCTCAGTACTCAGCGCTTTAAGTAATGCATGAGTACGCTTTTTTATCCATTCTTTTTGCTCTTCGCTAACTAAACTCGCTGGATTATCTAGATTCGCCGCCATTTTTTACCTCGTTAAATTGTTTTATTATTATAAGATGGATATATATCGATCAACCGAATTTTAACATTCACATTTAACAAATACAATAGTTATATTTTATTATAATAAGCTCCTGTAAGCCCTTGATTTTGTTTATAATTATGGAATGATTCTAGAGCGAAATGAAGAGCACTTGAAAAAACTGACCCACGACAAAGCATGGGTCAGTTTCCAGAAGGATGGGGTTATTGGCCTTGGCCTACCATCACTTGAGATTTAATCTTATCAAAAGATTCTTTGTCGATGCCTTTAACTTTCATTAAGTCTTCAACTTTGGTGAAATTACCATTTTTCATTCTATAAGCAACAATTTCTTTAGCTTCTTTTTTGTCCAAGCCTTTTACTTTCTCTAACTGTGCGGCTGTTGCTGTATTGATGTCCACCATGCTCATCTTATCTGCTTTCATCATGGCACCGGATTTATCACTCATATTCATATTTGAGTTCGTATCGGATTGATCGGCTGCATACGCTTGTGTTAAAAGACCCGCTGCCAAAGCGACCACTGATAACCCTACTTTCCATTGCTTTTTCATGAATTAACTCCAATTGATTCTTGTTTCTAACAAAGAGGCCGAAGGGCCTGTTTTCCTCATAGCGCCAAGTCAAACTTAACACTTGAAGAAAGTATAGATGATCCAATTTAAAAATCAAGCGTTAAGAAAACAATTGATTGAAAAAACTATTAAAAAAGTAGGGGCTGTGCGAATCGTAAACAGCCCCGCCTTTAAGGATACTTGGCCTTTATAGTGTAAGATGTGGCTTAATCTTCGCCAGCAATTTGTCACTAATACCTGGAACCTGCGTTAGATCTTCTAACTTTTTAAAAGGGCCACTTTGTTGTCGATAATCGAGAATGGCTTGGGCTTTCTTAAGCCCTAAACCTTTAACGGTGGTCAACTGTGAAAGCGTGGCCGTATTCACATTCACCATGGCCGTATTATTGGCTGTTGGCTTGCTGACAGTGCTCGTTGCCGGCTTTTCCACTGCATATGCCGAGGGAATTAAAGTCCCCAAAGCCAAGAGCGCTAAACCTATTTTCCATTGCTTATTCATAAACAGACTCCAAAATAAAAGTTTCATGATTCAAAGTAGGCAAGGCCTACTCTACTCGAGGTTTCAAAGAAACCACGGTTCAATGATATATGCATTTTACAAACATGTCTACATGTATTTTATATTTTTGTATATACAATTCTGAAAACCAACGGGAGATAAGAGATGATGAACAAGCCATCAGAGAAAATAGTTAGATATACTTTAGAGAAAAACAAAAAAATAAAAAGTAAAATGGATTATGAAAGATTAGATAACATGAGTGACGATGATATCGATTACAGCGATATTCCTGAAACCGACTCTGCTTTTTGGGCAGAGGCTAAATTGCACGATCCGGGTGCTAAAAAAATCATTTCTATACGTATTGATCCGGATGTTTTGGAGTGGTTCAAACAACAGAAAGGGCGTTACCAAACATTAATGGATACGGTGTTACAGCATTATATGAACACTCATAAATCTTAAGGACTGTTTACAATTTTATCATTAAATGGCGCGCCCGGAGAGATTCGAACTCCCGACCGCCTGGTTCGTAGCCAGGTACTCTATCCAGCTGAGCTACGGGCGCACACTGATTATCCTTCTGCACGATGGTGGAGAGAGAGGGATTCGAACCCTCGATGAGGCTACAAACCCCATACTCCCTTAGCAGGGGAGCGCCTTCGACCACTCGGCCATCTCTCCAACAGAAGAGGCAGCGAGTATAACATTATTAAAGAGAATTTCACAACAAAAAAATAGACAGATCTAAATGTACGAAAAAGCCCAGATTTGGATGCAGGTTGTGCGTAATTTTGAGGGGAAAAAGCGGAGTTTATATAAACATAAATGAGCATTTTTCACGTCAAAATTACGCACAAGATGCGCCAAATATGGGCTTTTCTAGAAAAGCGGTAAAATGTTAACAAAAAAAATGCGCCTTTAAGGCGCATTATTGCAAATCTTCGATATTTTCTATTTAATTATTTTCTTCTTCGCTTGCAGTAGGATTACCCTTTTCTTGTTGGATTCGTAAATAAATTTCTTCACGGTGTACAGAAACATCTTTGGGGGCATTGACACCAATACGAACTTGGTTGCCTTTGACACCCAAAACCGTTACCGTGACGTCATCACCAATAATCAGCGTCTCACCAACGCGCCTGGTTAAAATTAACATTCGAGAAACCTCCTTATCTGTGTGTGGGATAACACATTTATGCTTTTACAACTTTAGTGATCTCTAAAGACCACCCTGATTACCTTTACGTTTTGATTATAGATCAAATCGCTATAAGTATACTCTTCGCATTTGATTCTTAGGTTTTATTGCCTTCGCTATCTTGCGCTCGCCTAAAAATCAACTGCTATGGATATATATTATATCTTTTTTTAATTAAGAAATAATTAAAGACCACATTATAGCAGAAAGCACATCATAACTCAAATTGATGACTTATTAAAAAAGGCATTGAATTATAATAAAAATTCTCTTGTTTTAAGCCCAAACCTCCTTTCAAGACTTCAAAAAATATAAAATTTTCCCTTAAATAAGTCCTTATTTCACCTACATCTTCGGGTCAAATTCTTCATTGGCCTCTTTATCCAAGCCAAAAGCGGCGTGTAAAGCGCGGACAGCCAATTCCAAGTATTTTTCATCGACAATCACAGAAATTTTAATTTCTGAGGTTGCAATGAGCTGAATATTAATCCCTGCGTCGCCTAAAACTTGAAACATTTTGGGTGCGACCCCAGAGTGTGAACGCATTCCTACGCCGACCAGAGAAATTTTAGCAATTTTGGCATCGCCCGTCACCCCTTTGGCTTCCAAACTCGTCGCCACTTTTTGCAAAATAGACATCGCTTTTTGATAATCCTCTCGCGCCACCGTAAAAGACAAATCGGTTAAACCATCGTCTATTTTATTTTGTACAATCATGTCAACATCGATATTCGCCTCTCCGATGGGCGTCAATATTTTTGCAGCCACGCCCGCTTGATCGGGTACGCCGATAATAGACAATTTCGCTTCAGTGCGATTAAACGCAATACCAGAAACCAATGGACGTTCCATAGCGACTTCCTCATAGGTGATTAAAGTTCCAGGGCCATCGTGAAAGCTGGATAACACACGCAATGGCACCTTATATTTACCAATTAATTCTACGGAGCGTTTTTGCAAAACTTTGGCGCCTAAACTCGCCAACTCCAACATTTCTTCAAAAGTGATGTGCGACAATTGTCGGGCTTCGGACACAATACGTGGATCGGCGGTATAAACCCCATCGACGTCTGTATAAATCTGACATTCGTCTGCTTCCAAGCTCGCCGCCAAAGCCACTGCCGTGGTGTCCGAACCGCCTCGTCCTAAAGTGGTGATGTTTCCATAACTGTCAACGCCTTGAAAACCTGCCACCACCGGAATAATGCCTTCTTGCAACGCTTGTTTTAAAGCATGCGGCTCGATTCCTTCAATACGCGCTTTTACACATTTATTTTCAGTAAAAATTTGTGCTTGAGCACCCGTGTAAGAACGCGCAGGAAAACCAGATTCCATTAAACACATCGCCAACAAAGCCATTGACACCATTTCTCCCGTCGATACCACGACGGAATATTCTCGAGGATCAGGATCTTTCGCTAAAGATTCCACCAAACCCACTAAGCGATTGGTTTCTCCACTCATGGCCGACACCACCACCACCACATCGTGTCCCTGCTGTTTAGTTTCGATCACTTTTTCTGCCACATGGCGAATGCGGTCCAAACTACCGACAGAAGTGCCACCATATTTTTGTACGATTAATCCCATAAAGCTACCCGTATTCTTGTAACTACTCTATACATCCCTAAACATCGTTTGTATTCTATCCTGTCGGCTCCCTGACGGTCGTGGCTCGGTTCTTTTTATTTTAGACTGGATTATCAATGTCGACAAAATAATGTTTCAATTCGAATCTTTGCGCTAAATGTTCACCTAATGCCATGACTCCATAACGTTCCGTGGCATGGTGACCACAAGCAAAATAATGCACGCCCGTTTCACGCGCGCTGTGCACCGTTCGTTCTGAAATTTCACCACTTAAAAAAGCATCCACCCCCAAATTGACAGCAATCTGAATGCTGTCTTGAGCCGCGCCCGTACACCAAGCCAAACGCGCAATAAGCCCTTCTTTACCCGCAATGTGCATGGGTTTGCGATCCAATTTATCTTGCAACAATCGAGCAAAAGCGCTGGGCGTACAGGGCTCATCTAAATAGCCGTGAAATACCAGACTGCCTGGCACAACCGGACCTTGATTGTTTAAATTTAAAATTTGTGCCAAACGCGCATTGTTGCCAAATTCTTCGTGGGCATCTAAGGGCAAATGATAAGCTAATAAATTTATGTCTTCTTTGAGTAAATAGCCCAAACGACGTCGCATCATTCCCGTAATAACATTGGATTCTCCGCGCCAAAAATAACCGTGGTGTACCAAAATCAAATCGGCATGATGGGCTTTGGCTGCTTCTAACAAAGCAAAATTGGCGCTCACGCCCGAAACAATCGTTTGAACGGTATCGCGTCCTTCTACTTGCAAACCATTCGGACAATAATCCTGAAAGCTTTGCGCTTTCAAAAGGTCATTGCAATAGTTCACTATGATTTGTGTAGACACGCCAGCCATTTATTTATCCTTGCTCTCGATAAATCCTAGCACCCAATTGAGACAATTTTTCTTCGATCACTTCGTAGCCTCTGTCGATGTGGTAAATCCGATCGATCATCGTTTCGCCTTCTGCCACTAAACCCGCTAAAACCAAACTGGCCGAAGCGCGCAAATCCGTTGCCATCACCGGTGCGCCTTTTAAATGTTCTTTGCCGGTAATAATGGCGGTATTGCCTTCTAAAATAATGTCTGCACCCATGCGCTGCATTTCTTGCACGTGTAAAAAACGATTTTCAAAAATGGTTTCGACCACATGCCCCACACCTTCGGCAACGGTATTCAAAGCAATCATTTGTGCTTGCATGTCGGTGGGGAAACCGGGATAAGGCGCTGTGCTTAATTGAATGGCTTTGGGTCGCTTGCCATGCATATCCAGAGTGATGGTATTGTCCGTCACTTGAATGTCTGCACCCGCTTCCATCAATTTATGGATAATTTGTTGCATCGTGTTCGGTAAGACTTGTTTTAATTTGATTTTACCGCGGGTAATGGCAGCCGCCGTTAAAAAAGTACCGGCTTCGATTCTATCAGGCATCACGGCGTATTCACCGCCACCCAATTCTTGGATCCCTTCAATTACAATAGTGTCCGTTCCCGCACCTTGAATTTTTGCACCCAAATGATTGAGATAATGAGCCAAATCCACAACTTCCGGTTCACGGGCTGCATGGTGTAGCGTCGTTATGCCCTTTGCCAAAACAGCCGCCATCATTAAATTTTCTGTCCCCGTTACAGTGACGGTATCGAAAGCAATGTCACACCCTTGCAAGCCTTTGGGCGCACTTGCATGAATGTATCCATTGTCGATAGTAATTTTAGCACCTAGTTTTTCCATACCTTTTAAATGCAGATCGACAGGTCTGGCACCAATAGCGCAACCTCCAGGAAAAGACACTCGAGCTTGACCAAAACGCGTCAACAAAGGACCTAAGACTAAAATAGAAGCACGCATGGTTTTCACCAATTCATAAGGCGCTTCAAAACTGCGAATGTCTTCGGCATACACTTCTACGCCGCGGTGATCGTCCAAGACAAAACGCGCGCCCATGCCGCCTGTTAATTCCATCATCGTGGTGATATCGCGCAAATGCGGCATATTGGTGATTTTAACGGGTTGTGTGGCTAACAAAGAACCGGCCAATATGGGCAAGGCTGCGTTTTTAGCCCCCGATATACGAACTTCGCCTTCTAAAACAGAACCCCCTTGAATGATTAACTTATCCATTTTACGCTTCTGCCACTCCCCTAAAATTTAAAATTTTATCCACTCGTGTTAAGGCCGCGATACGCGCTAATTGCGAGGGAATATGTGAAAAAACCAATGCAATGCCTTTTTCTTGGGCCTGCTTAAACCAATCTATCAACAAAGCCACGCCAGCCGTATTGATGTGACTGACTTGAGACATATCGATGGAAAGACGAGGGAGACTAGCAATACGCCAGTACGATTCCATTTGCAGTGCTAATGCCGGAACCGTATCGTAATCCACTCGGCCCACCAAACGCAAAGCCCCTTCAGCCATCGGAATTAATTGCGCTTGACTCACTTTTGCAACTCTTTATTGTGTTGGTTTAAAGCAGCTAAGAGCTGATCCATACCACCTTCTGCCAATTGACTTGCAAATTGCGATTGAAAACTTTGGATCAAACTCACGCCATCCACATTGATGTCGTACACTTTCCAAACGCCATTTTGTTGCAATAATCGATAATTCACCGGAATAGCTGGACCGCCGGTTTGCAAAATTTCGCTTTTGATTTGCACACGACCATCTTCCATATCACCCGAACGCAGCGGGTAAAATTTGACAACTTCATTAGTGTAACTGGAAAAAGCAGCGGCATAAGTTCGTATCATGAGTGTAGTAAAGGCTTTGGTAAAATCCGCGCGTTGTTGTGGCGTTGCGCTATTCCAAGCATTCCGTCCCAAAGCCAATTTGGCCATTAATGTGACATTGACTTGTGGTAGTAAAATTTGTCGCGCCAAATTTTCAGCCACCGCTGGATTAGCTTTCATGCTGGACTTATTGGCCTTCAAAGCGCTGATCATTTGATCGGCAGTTTGACTCAATTGCACGACAGGATCTTGCGCAGCCACCGCAGTCTGACTCGATTGCGCGGCCTGATCTTGCTTAGCAACAGCTATCGCAAAAAGACAACAGCCCAAAAATACCACAACACTTCGGTTTATGTACTTAAATATCATTTTATCCCCTCTCTTTCTATGCACAATAGTATGGCACAATTAAACCCTAAAGTCATGCTCTTCGCGGCTCGGCTTAGGATCTTTCAGTACCGTGATCTACCTCAAAAGCCAAGAATATGAGATAGTTGTTTCAATGGTTATCGCGGGGTGGCCGGTGATGGGCCCCCGGCGCGCGCAGGCACGAGTACGACGGGGAAAATCACCGAACAGGACCCCGCGCACTCCGTCTCAAACATGATGGGATCCTTCTCCGCTGTGACAGATCCCGGGAGCTGACGCTCTAAAGAAGGAGACATGGGATTCCTTGATTTTTAGATATACTTCACACTATACTGATTGGTTATAAAGCAGTACAAATTATTGGGGTTCAAGAGGGAGAGTTTAAGATGTTTCAGGTAGACCGAGTGGCTGCTGTCGTACGCCCTACTGAAAAAATGATGAGCTTTTTAAAAAAACAATCTGGATATCGAGAAACCAGCGGCGTAGGCCCGCAAAAAGATTGTACAGTGCTGCTTATCCCTCAATTTGAAGGTCCAGGTCAGGCCAATGCTTATATTAAAGGGATGGCACAGGCTATTTTTGAAGGGGAACTGGCTTCTTGGGACATCGAACCCAGTTTGTGGCCCAAAGATCGCAGTTACTCTGTTTTCAGCGAATGGTTCACCGTGGAATACCACTCTTTGATTTACGATTTGGTCTTGTTAGAAGCACATTTGGCTCAAATGGATTAGGAGTGCCCCATGACGACCACCCTAGAGCCTTTATCACTGCGAGCGAGTTTATTTCCTTTAACGATATTACCCTTAAAAAACAATGACTTAAATGCTCTGACCCAAGCCTTGGATGCTAAAATTGCTCAAGCACCTCAATTTTTTCATGCAGCACCCATTGTGCTGGACCTCCATTCTTACCAAGATGAGATTTCTCCTTCTTTTGTCGACATCAAAGCACTATTGGATGCCAGAAATTTAAAACTCATTGGCGTCGCAACGCGCAATGAATTGTACAAAACCACGGCTTTTGCCCAGGGTTTGGCTTTGATGGATCCCAAAGCACCCCCGCCTCCCCAAACCAATCCGTCTCAAAATGCTAAAAATGCGGCTACCAGCGAATCGGCTTCAACTAATAAATTAATTACCCAATCTATTCGATCGGGGCAACAAATTTATGCTGAAAATGATTTGATTGTCTTGGGAACAGTAAGCTCGGGCGCTGAGATCATTGCTGGAGGCCACATTCACGTGTATGGCAAATTGTCGGGTCGTGCCTTAGCGGGCATTCGACAACAATCCGAGGCCCGTATTTTCTGTCTCGAATTCAACGCCGAACTTATTGCAATCGCCGGCGTTTATCAAGTCAAAGAAGATTTTGATCCCAGCAAATTAGGACAAGGTCCTACACAAATTCATTTGGAAAATAACCATCTTAAAATTGTGCGCATCTAGTGCTCTATGATACTATAACCTTCTAACTCATAGTAAGGAAGGTAAAATCATGTCAGCAGTATCAACAGAATTCTTAGAAGAAATACGTGAAATCGATCAACGCAAGCCAGATGCATTGACATGGAGCAGTACCATTATCGATTTCGTGGCCGATTTTTTTAAAATCAGCGCTTTTTTTACGACACTATTTACCATCCTAAGCAACACTTCTCCAGAACCCAATGAACAGGGTGAGCATGAACCCGAAGCTCTGTCTATTCTGAGTTGGCAAGTCATCTTAGCTTTGGTGTTTGCAGCAGCCATGACACCAGGCACTGCCTATGCGAATATGGTCATCAATACCTCAGGTCAATCTTCTGAAAATACCACTCCCGTACGGACAGAAACCCAAACCTTAGAAGTAGAAGGAAATCCTTTAATCGAATCCAAATTATCATCCGCAGAATTGCGTCGTCGCAATATGCCTTTACTGATATTATCTTATTTGGGAGAAACCTTTAATATGGAAGGCGGGTTCCTTTTAACGTTTGACCTTTTATACAGTATAATTTTTCCAAACGCAAAATTAACTAAGCTCATCATCATCATATCTTTTGCACTCAGTTTGATACCCTCCGCTGTTGCGAATTATGCCATCACCAGAACTGCAGCGAATAATAGTGAAGAAGCGTATTTAGAATCAGAATCAGAAGAAGCAGCCACAGAAGATAAAAACAGCGAGGCAGATTTCTTTACCAATGCACGTGCAGTTGTCCATTTTTTATCGGACTTTTTACCGAGCACTGTCTTTTTCTCGACGCTTTTGAGTTTGGCAGAAAAAACAACCGACTTAGACGATGGAAGTACTGGCCAAGAAGATAATTTTGAAATATTTGCTTGGACTAATATTTTGGGGGCTGCTTTGGCATTACTCCTGACAACAGCCAATGTCGCGGCAGACTGGTTTGTCAACAAGCAAGGACAATCCAAAAAAACACCATCCACAGCGCCTCAAAACATACAAGCACCTCCTTTTGAATCTTCTGCAAACAGCGCATCGGAGCGGAGCTCTGCTGATGTGTGTGCCTTGGCTTTATTGTTAGGCTTATCCTATTGTAGTGAACTCTCTGAAACCGCGGGTGTTTATTGGTTGATTCAAAATTTTCTAGCTAAGCTCATCTCTCCGCATTGGAACATGGACCTTAGCGTCAGCCTTGCTTTGATTTTTGGTGATATTGTTTTAGGCGCAATCAAAGCAACGAGTGCCACCAGAACCGCTAAAACCAATATTGAAAATGCTTTAGAACATTCTTCTTCAACATTCTCCTGTAGCGCGGGGCGATTCAACTGGTTTTCTAGAGGTAGTGCTTCTTCACAGGCCTCACTAATACCTTCAGAGCCCCCCTCTTATGCTGCTCGCTGTTTCTTTGGGCTTTCATCCGCAGCCTCTTCAACTTCATCTTATATAGGCTCTGTTTGGCAGCGGTGTGCGAGGGGAGAAAATGGCGCGCCGCCTCTTAGTGAGGCAACAGGCAGCTTCTCCACCCCTTAAGCCCCTATTTTCCAGGAAAGAGACGCCCCTAGCTCATATTGACGCATGAATAAATCCACTGATTGGTTGGGATCGAATTGGTTCTGTCCACTAGACGTCGTTTTAGGTACATAGAGAAAATAAGGGTTCAATGCAAAACGCTGATTAAACGCATAGCTTAGACCAACCGTATAGTGATTTTGTACTACTGCAGGCGCCAAGATATTCACTACATTTTGTACGGAAGAAGAAGGAATTGGCTGAGTCACATACGCATAGCCTGCTCGCCAAGTCCATTTTTCATTCGCGATCCATTGCGCACCAAACTTGTATACATTTGTATTTTTCCAAGCAAAACCAGCACCATTATTCACACCCAAACAAGGAGAACCGCCGGGCGTACAATAATTTAAATTATTGCCATAAGCATCGATATTTTCATACCATATTCTTTGCACATCCGCGTTAAAGGATAGGCTTTTTTGTGGGCTGATGCGAATACCCACTGTTCCAGTAGCAGGAATATCTAAATTTCCTTGATCGGGAAGAAATCCTTTGTAATCATCCAATTCACTCATCGAAATCTTAGGTTGATAAGCGGCACCTGCAGAAAAAAATGGAGAAGGTGTAAACAAAGTACCTAACTTAAAGCCGAGACCATAAGAATAATCGGTACCACGATTGGAAAGATCGTGTGGAGAAGCAGAAAAAGGACTAAATACCGATACCCCTTTTATATTTAATGTTTGTATGCTGGGAAGCAAGCTTGCACCCACAGAAAATTCAGGCGTAAATTTCCAAGCCAGCGCCATATTGAGAAACATCTGCTGCAAGTTAATTCCCGCACTCCCACCACCATATACTCCCGCGCCAGGGCCCAAAGTAGAACCAGAAAAATCATCACTATAATTCGTGTTCATACCCCCATTTCCATAAAGCGATATGCCAAAAGCAGCTCGCTGATTGGCAAAAAGTCGGGTATAACCTAGATCGGGTATGAAGAAATAATTCCTATCACTCCAATGAGTACCGGATGCTACACCGAAAGGTCCATTGGTGCTGCTAGCCTCATAACCACGCCGTGGACTGAAAATAGAAAAGCCAAAGTCTGCTTGTTCGCCTAAAAAAGCAATACCGGCAGGATTGATTGCGGGGGCCAACGAATCTGCAGGCATTGCAACCCCTGTTCCCGCCATCGATTTACTGATTTCACCATAGCCATAATCCGTACTACCTGCTGTGGCAAAAGCCAGTTGACAAATTGCTATTAAGGTACTGAAAAGACTCAGTCTGGGAAGATTTAATTTTCTAGTTCTAAAAATCACTTTTTACTCCTTGTAATCATTTTTTAAGCCTACCCTATGTGAAAATGGGCTATTCTGTCAACTCAGTAGATTTACATCCTATTTTGCGTTAAAATAGGTCAAATCTAGTGTTTTCGTAGGTCATTGATATAGATGGAAAATAATTTTTGTGCTGTGGCAAAACAAGTCATCGATTTAGAATGTCAGTCTGTTCAAAAGCTGGTTGATTACATTCAAGCCGACTTTTCACGTGCCTGTGAGTGGATATTAAACTGCCCCGGACGCGTCGTAGTGATTGGTATGGGAAAGTCGGGCCACATCGCCGCTAAAATCGCGGCGACTTTGGCGAGTACCGGAACCCCTGCTTTTTCAGTTCACCCTGGCGATGCAAGCCATGGCGATTTGGGCATGATCACTGCTCAAGATGTCGTTTTGGCCATTTCCAATTCGGGAGAAACCACTGAAATTTTAACTTTATTGCCACTCTTAAAAGCTTTAAATGTTAAACTCATTGCCATTTGTGGGCATGAACAATCTACTTTGGCGCGTCAGGCAGACATCCTCATCAATACCCACATCGACAGCGAAGCTTGCCCTTTAGGTTTAGCGCCAACCACCAGCACCACGGCAGCTTTGGTCATGGGCGATGCTTTGGCGATGGCCGTTTTAGATGGGCGTGGTTTTACCAAAGAAGATTTTGCACGCTCACATCCCAAGGGTTCTTTGGGACAACGTTTGTTGACTCGCGTGCGCGATATTATGCGTACGGGCGATCGCATTCCTCGAATTCATTATTCTGCCATGGTCAGCGATGCGCTATTGGAAATGACTCAAAAATTGTTGGGCATGACGGCGGTAGTAGACGATCAAGGCCATCTCGTCGGTGTTTACACCGATGGCGATTTAAGGCGCACGCTCAACAAAGGAGCCTCTATTCACGAAACGCCCTTAGAAAGCGTCATTACCCGACAATCTAAAACCATTACGGCAGACATCTTAGCCGCTGAAGCCCTCGAGATCATGGAAAAATTTCAAATCACGGTTTTATTGGTGGTTAATGACACAGGCGCTTTGATAGGGGTTATTAACATTCACGATTTAATGCAAGCAGGATTATAAAATGCAACACTCAGATACCATCATCAATGCCGCTAAAAAAGTTCGTTTGGCCATTTTCGACGTCGACGGCGTTTTAACCGATGGCCTGCTCTATTTATTAGATGATGGACAGAATTTAAAAGCCTTTCATTGCCACGATGGTTTAGGCTTGAAATTATTGGCTAAAAGTGGTGTGAAAATCGCCATTATTACTTCGCATCGCTCTACCTTAATTGAAAAACGCATGGCACAGTTGCAAGTAGAATATGTGTATCAAGGCGTTGAAAACAAAATCGTCGCCTACGAAGATTTATTGAAAAAATTAAATCTTCGTGATGAAGAAATCGCTTATGTTGGCGATGATTTACCCGACATTGCTCCGATTCGCAGAGCAGGATTTGGGGTGGCAGTGGCCAATGCAACACCCATGGTAAAAGAATTTGCGCTGTATCAAACCGAAAAAAGTGGCGGTGCAGGTGCAGCGCGTGAAGTGTGCGAATTCATTTTGCGAGCCCAAGGCACTTATCAGGCCGTCCATGAGGCTTTTTTATGATTAAAAAATATTACCTCCTCAATGGGTTATTGTTGATTTTAGCCATTGTGTCTTTTTTTGCTTGGTATCAAGCGAAATCGAATGACAAAACAATGCAACCCGCAGTGATGGTTGATGCCTTTGCCACAGAAATAGAAAGCATACAATTCAATGAACTAGGGCAAAAACGCGCAGAAATTCAAACCACGAAACTATGGCATTTTACGGGTGGGGATTCCGCTCTTTTGACGGCGCCACGTTTGACGCTTTATTCAGCCGATCGCAAAGCACCTTGGGTCGTTTCTGCCAAAATGGGCAAAACTTTTAATGGCGCTCAAAAAATAGATTTGATAGACGATGTGGTGATCCACCAGAGTTCTAGTACCAACAATACCGATACGCTCATCACCACCTCTTTATTACACATTTTTCCCAAAACACAATTGGCTACCACCGATCAATTAGTCACTTTGGTTCAAGCTGGGGTTAAAATCACCTCCATTGGCATGAATGCTTATTTAGACCAAAAGCACGTTACTTTATTGTCGCAAACCCGAGGTTTTTATGATCCTACGAAAGCTCTTAACAAATCAGCCTCTTTCTAGGAAAGCCCATATTTGGCGCATCTTGCACGCAATTTCTCAGCGAAAAATGCTCATTTACCCACGTAAACTCCGCTTTTTCGCTTCGAAATTGCGTACAACCTGCATACAAATCTGGGCTTTCTCGTTCGTCCAGATCGGGAGAGAGCTATTACGAAAGCTCAAACTTCTAATCATTTGTTGTAGCATCGCTTCCGTGGGTTATGCCTTAGACAGCGATCAACAACAGCAACTCTTGATTTCCGCGGATTCGGCTGATTTAAACAGTCAGACGGGTGTCGGCGTGTATACAGGCAATGTGACCATCGATCAAGGTACAACACACATCAAAGGCGATAAAGTCACTTCTTACAGTGAAAACAATAAAGTGATTAAAGTGATCGTTGAAGGAAATGACCACGCACAAGCGCGTTATGAAACGTCTTTAGAGGCGAATAAACCCCCTCTGATCGCCACTGCCAATACCATTCAATTCTTTCCTCCTAAAAATTACGCTATTTTATTGGGAAAAGCCTATGTGCAGCAGGGAGAAAACAGCATCGCGGGCGAGCATTTGGAATACGATGTAAGTAATCGAATTCTAAAATCTTTGACTACCCCTTCTGATAAAGCGGTGCGAACACATATTGTCATCGATCCCAAGAATCTTCCTAAAATGGAACAAAAATCATCATGAATGAGAAAAAAACTTTAAAAGCGATTTCTTTAGAAAAAAGTTATAAAAAACGCACTGTCGTAAAAAATGTTTCTATTCACATTCACAGCGGGGAAATTGTGGGATTGTTAGGACCGAATGGTGCGGGTAAAACCACCAGTTTTTACATGATAGTGGGTTTAGTCAGACCCGACAAGGGCAAAATTTTTATCGACGAGACAGAACTGACAAACCTTCCCATTCACGAGCGCGCACACCGAGGTTTAAGTTATTTACCTCAAGAAGCTTCAGTTTTTAGAAAATTAACGGTGTCGCAAAATATTATGGCCATATTGGAATTGCAAGAACACTTGAGCCCTGAAGAACGTCAACATCGCTTACACGAATTGCTGCAAGAATTTCACATTGAACACATTCGCGATAATTTGGGGATCAGTTTGTCAGGGGGTGAAAGACGTCGGGTTGAAATTGCTCGAGCGCTGGCCACCAATCCGGCTTTTGTCTTATTGGATGAACCCTTTGCCGGCGTGGATCCCATTTCTGTGGTGGACATCAAACGAATCATTACCCACTTATGCTCTAAGAAAATCGGCGTACTGATCACCGATCACAATGTGCGTGAAACCTTAGACATTTGTGAACGCGCTTACATCGTCAACGAAGGACAAATCATTTGTGATGGTTCGCCCCAAGTGATTTTGTCGAATCAAAAAGTACGCGAAGTATATTTGGGCGATGAATTTGATTTGTAATTTAAATATGCTTTGAAATTAATTATTTCTCCATCTTGAGGATTATCATTGCTACCGAAGATCCCGAAGGCCGTCATTGCGAGGAGCTTGCGACGAAGCAATCTAAGCGATCTTGACTAAACCATCAGAATTCCGTACCAAGATCGCAACTGGATTGCTACGTCGACCGTGTTAGTTCCCTATTTTCGCAGAAGATTTGTGGAAGACGGTTTCCTCGCAATGACGGCCTTCGGGACTTGTGTATAACACTATGTTTTCAAAATTGTTCTAATCTTCTCCAAAGTTATTATAAAATAATTCTTTCAATGCTATCATCGCCTCGGCTTCATCCTCACCTTCAATTTTAAGCGTCAACTCACAACCCGATTTTGCAGCCAACAACATCAAATTCAGAATACTTTTGGCATTCACTTGTTTGTTATTTAAAATTAATTCAATGTGGCTGCTGAAACGATTCGATAAATGCACCAATTTAGAAGCTGCTCTAACGTGCAATCCCAGTTTATTGTTCAACACAAAGTGTTCTTCTAGCATAATTAACCCAATTCACGGTGACGCAGTAAGACAGTTTTGTGTTTTTGCTTCAAAGCTTCATATAACATTTTCGCAATGTAGACGGAACGATGTTGGCCGCCGGTACAGCCGATAGAAACTGTCATATAGGCGCGATTATTGTTTTCAAATTTTGGCAACCACTCCGCTAAAAACTGCGCGATGTCCGATAATAAAGCCTGTGTTTCGGGTTTTTCATTTAGAAATTTTTGGATCGGTTCATCCAAACCCGTGTAAGGGCGCAATTCGCTGTGCCAATAAGGATTTGGCAACAAACGCACATCGAAAACGAAATCACTGTCGATGGGAACCCCGAATTTAAAGCCAAAAGATTGAATTAATATAGATAAAGCCTCAGTCTTCGGCTCTATGCGGTTAGAAACAATGTCGCGTAAACCGTGTTGAGACAGTTGAGAGGTATCTATGACCAAATCGGCCACATGCGCCAAAGGATCCAACAATTTTTTTTCGTAAGCAATGGCTTCTTGTAAAGAACGGCGATCGGAGCTTAAAGGATGACGCCGCCGGGTTTCATTAAAGCGTTTAATCAACACCTCATCGCTGGCATCCAGATACAGTATTTCACAACTAAAACCCGAAGTCTTAAAGCTTTGGATCCAATGGTGAAAGCCTTCCAAATCGGTGATGGGATTGCGTGCATCAATCCCAATGGCAATTTTTTGATAGGTTTTTTCCACGTGTGCGGTTAAATTTTCCAATAAACTGGCCGGCAAATTGTCAATGCAATAATAACCCAGATCTTCTAAAAGATGCAGGGTAATACTTTTTCCCGAACCAGAACGTCCTGTAACAATAATAACGCGCATTTTTCAG
Organism: Pseudomonadota bacterium; assembly: GCA_021782495.1. Lineage (GTDB taxonomy): Bacteria > Pseudomonadota > Gammaproteobacteria > UBA1113 > UBA1113 > VFKP01. The sequence goes on from JAJXUV010000004.1 coordinate 148,476, forward strand.
TGATTTCTTTCCTTGTGTTCTTTTAATTGACGCATCAATTTGTCTACCAAACCATCGATGGCACTGTACATATTGTCGGTTTTTTCACTCACGTGAATTTGTGTACCCGGAACATGAACCGTCGCTTCGGCAATTTGCTCTAAGTGATCCACCTTAAAAGTCAGCGCCACACTGATGACATCGCTAAAATGCCTTTCCAAACGGTTTAATTTTTTGATGGCAAAATCTTTTAAAGGGGGTGTAATTTCTAAGTGATGGCCGGTGAAAGTAATTTGCATGTTAGTCTCCAAATGTTCATATACCTAAAATATAGCATTTTTTTGATATTTTGTCACAGCATTAAATCGTCCGATCTGTCAAATTAATCCTTTCCGGCCACCATCATCTCGCTAATCAAGACTGAGCCGCTTTGTATGTAAGAGCGCATATTCACATCCGTGCCAATTGCAACAATCTGGGAAAACATGTCTTTGAGATTGCCGGCAATGGTCACGCCCTCGACAGGGTGTTGTATCAGGCCATTTTCGATCCAAAAACCGCTGGCACCTTGGGAGTAATCCCCTGTCACCAAATTCACGCCCATGCCCATGACTTCGGTGACCAACAAACCGGTATTCATTTTTTGAAACAAGGCTTGTTCATCTTCGCCAGTGGATTGCACCAAAATATTGTGCGCGCCACCTGCATTCCCCGTCGTTTCCAACCCCAATCGACACGCAGAATAATGATTTAAAATATAACCTTGCAAGACACCGGCTTTGACCAATTCTCGCTTTTGAGTGGCCACACCTTCTCGGTCAAAATAACTGCTAGCCCAGGCGCCCGGCAAAGTCGGATCTTCCACAATCGTGACACAGGCATTTAAAACGCGCTCTCCTACTTTGCCTTTTAAAAAAGAAGCATCCCGGTATAAATTGCCTCCACTAATCGCCGATAACAATTCGCCCCAAAATTGCGACACCATCCGCTGACTCAATAAAACCGGCATTTTGCCCGTGGAAATGGTTTTAGCCCCTAAGCGTTGCACCGCGTACTTCGCGGCACGCAAGGCTACTTTTTTGAAATCTTCTAAGCCATTGGCATTTCGGCTGTTGATATAATCATAATCCCGTTGCATTGCACCATTTTTATCTTGAGCCAATAAAGAACAACTGAAAGAATGCGAGGTCGAATTTAAACTCCCACAAAATCCATGGGAATTGGCATAGACATAATGGGATTGATGGGTATTTAAATTTACGCCTTCGGAATTGTGAATTCGAGGATCGCTGACAATGGCACTATTTTCTGCTTCTTGCAACAAAGGGATCGCTTCTTCGGGCTTAATCTGCCAAGGATGGTATAAATCGAGATCTTTTATTTCTGAAGCCATGCGATTTTTAGGTGCCAAACCCGCAGCTGGATCTTCGTCGGTGTGTTGAGCAATGTACCAAGCCTTATCTAAACAATGCTCCAAACTCGTTTCTGAAAAATCAGAACTACTCACCATGCCCTGACGTTGTCCAGCATAGAGCGTCATCGATAAGCCTTTGTCTCGATTAAATTCGACGGTATCGACTTCTCCTTTACGCACCGTTACCATAAACCCGTAGCTCATTGAGGCACTGATTTCCGCACTCGTCGCCCCTTTTTGCTTGGCTTTCTCCAAAAGCCTTAAGATCATCGCTTCGATTTGCGTGGACATATCCTTCCCTTAGAAATTAGAAATAAGCATCCAACTGTGCTAACAAACCATTGGAAGTACTGCCATCGGGTATAAATACGACGCCATTATTTCCACTGCCTGTATCGCCAGAACTGTAGTTGATGTAATGATGCGCTTCCAGCGTCAATAAAGTATTTTTAAAGATGGAGGTACTCAGCGCTGCGGTATACCCTCGCGCAGGAACATTCAAGGCCAGCGCTTGCTTAGTTTGATCGAAGGATAAAGCAAAAGTGGAGGGCCTTGCAAAAATGTTGAATTTGTAATCCGCTTCATAGTGGCCTGCGCTGGGTTGTGCACCATGGCCATTGTAACTTAAATCGACCTGATTGAAGGCTTGAGTCGCCGTCGTGTATTCCGCCATCAATACAATGGGGCTATAACTTAGATCCATACGAAAGTCTGCGCCGGGCACACCGTGTCTGAGGACTTCCGTTTGTGAAGAGTCACCAAAACCGTTGAAATCATCTAAATCTACATTACCGCCATTCCCACCCGTGTATTGCATACCCAAAGCATCTGAGACATTGCTGATCACGCTCGCGCCCAAGCCAATGTTGGCACCGCCCAATAAGAAATGGTAGGCCACATCCGCGCCATATTCGTTTAATACTGAAGAAGGGATATTATCAAGATTGTTAGCATTATTAGGATTGTTTAAAGCATTTTCGGAAGCAATTCTCGCATCTCCGCGGTACCCATAAACAGAAGCATCCAGCCCTGTACTTTCAGCCGAGTTATACCCCAAAACAATGGGTCTGCCCTTCGTACGGAATAAACTTTTGTTGAAGGGGTTACTGATGTCGTTAGTGCTAAAAGAACCGAAAGGCACATACAATTGCCCCACTGTTCCATAAAAATGCGATTTATTGAAATTACCAATGGTAATAAATCCATTGTCTAAAAAGACGTTAGAATTGCTGACACGCTGCCCACCATTGGAAGTACCCGTACTGTACACATAGGACATAAAACCCGTGACCCATTTGCCAATCAGCGCTTGCATGTCTAATTCTGCGTTATTTAAATTCAGATCGCTGTGGTTATTGTCATTAAAGCCATTGATGTGTTGGCCTAAGGCTTCGATATTACCACTCAACTCTAACAAGGGATAATTGGGTAAAGCCAAACCCATTGCGTGCATTTCGTCCGCAAAATTCTTATTCTGTTGCAAGATCGCCACGTTCTTTTTGATGGTGGAATAGTTTACAATTAAGTCTGAGCCAGAAAATTGCCGGCTAGAATGAATAAAGGGCGCTGTGATCACGGCAGTACCGCCGATATTCGCTAAATCTCCTCTTCCGCCATAAGGTTCAGCTGTCAGATCAGGCACTGCGGCAGAAGTGGTGTTTGGCGCGGTTTCAGCCCTATCTAGCGCAGGCGCTGTAGGGGTTTGAAGTTCAAGCGGAGATGTTGTTTTGGTACTCGTTTTGGACATACCGGGCGCAGGCGCTTTCTGCGGAGTGCTTGAAGGACTTTCTTTTGCGGTCTTTTCCTTCGCGCTGACTGAAACCGGGATAGCCACTGGCGTTGCGGCTTTCTGTGTCTTCAATTCAGCAATTTGTTTTTGCAATTCTCGCAACTGTTCTTGCAAAGCAGCCGTTTGTTGACTCAATAATTCGACTTGTTTATCCGTGTTACTACTTGCAGAAGTGCTTGACTCTGCAAAAGCTTCACTGACAATACTCTGCCCTAAAATAACAGCCAATGCGATACTGATTTTTTTTATGGACAAAAACTTCACGATCGTGTTCCTTTATTAGAATAATTCAAACCATATCCTGCCTTAATTTTTCCTTAATAAATGGTATCACGATCGCTTTTAATAAAACCACCATTTTAAGATGATTTTATTAAAATAATAACCGAGCCGCGACCGTCAGGCAGTAGAGAAAGCGGGTTACATTTCTCCGCTCTCTGACGGTCGCAGCTCGGCTAGAACAATCAAAATTGAATTCTTAAACAGAATTCGCGTTAAAAACCAAGAATAGGGAGATGATTGTTTCAATGCTTATTGCGAGGTCTTTCGAGCGCTTTACATAAATTCTCTTCAAAAATGAGTTATACTCTATCTAATTTTATAAATTAGGCTATTCTTCTGCATGTATAGTATAAATATTATTCAACCTGATGATTGGCACATTCATTTACGCGATGAAAATACGCTTAAAATGACAGTTCCTTTGGCTGAGGCAGCTTTTGGGCGCGTCCTCGCCATGCCTAATTTAACTCCCCCTTTAACCACAGTCCAAAGTGTTTTGGATTACCGTTCCCGTATTCTCGCTAATACCCGAAACCCGCATTTTACGCCGTATTTTGCTTTGTATTTTAATGAGCAATTAACCGCAGATACTTTGCAAGAAGCCAAAACTTGCCCTTGGATCCTGGGTGTAAAATGGTATCCTCGAGGTGCCACCACGCATTCAGATTGGGGTGTTGAAGACATTTCTCAGCATTTTGAGCATCTGGCGCTGATGGAAGAATTAAAATTACCTTTATTGATACACGGTGAAGTCACCGACAGCACCGTCGACATCTTCGAGCGTGAGCCCCGTTTTATCGAGACTGTTTTAATGCCTCTACAACAACGCTTTCCAAAATTGCCTATTGTTTTGGAGCACATCACGACACTCGATGCCGTGCAATGGATACAAAACATGCCAGCACACATTGCAGCCACCGTCACCGCGCATCATCTGGCTTTTAATCGCAATCATTTGTTGGCCGGCGGTCTTAAACCGGATTATTATTGCTTGCCGGTTCTCAAACAAGCCGCGCATCAGTACAGTTTACAACAAGCGGTCATGACTTCAGGACAAACGCAATTCTTTTTAGGCACTGACAGTGCACCGCACACGCGCGATAAAAAATACAATTCTTGTGGCTGTGCGGGTTGTTTTACTACACCCGTTGCTCTGGCTTTATTGGCAGAATTGTTTTTTGAAAATCAAGCTTTATCGCTCTTAGAAGCCTTTTGCAGCATCAACGGTGCGCGCTTTTATCAATTGCCCTTGAATACACAGCATCTGCGTTTAACGCAGCAAGATTGGGTTGTTCCCGAACATTATCAAATCAGTGGCCTCACTTTTGTGCCGCTTTTAGCCGGACAAACTTTAGCTTGGCAGTACCACATCGCAGAGAATGTCCATCATGAATGAAAAGATACTTTCTCTCGCCAAACGTTTCAGAGGCTATTTTCCCATCATCGTTGATGTCGAAACAGGTGGATTCGATCCCAAAAAACATGCTTTGTTAGAAATCGCGGCTGTCACGCTGGAAATGGATGGCGAAGGATTTTTAAAACCTAAAAACACCTATTTTTACGCAATAAATCCTTTTGAAGGTGCGCAATTGGATCCTTCTTCGATGGCTTTTACCGGCATCATTCCCGATCACCCTTTCAGAATGGCGGTCGATGAAAAAAAAGCTTTAAAAGAATTGTTCACACAATTGAAAACAGAAATGAAAGAAGCTTCATGTAAACGTTGTGTTTTGGTCGGCCACAATGCGGCTTTCGATTTGAGTTTTATTAACGCGGTTTGTGAACGACAACATTTAAAAAGTGCCTTTCACCCTTTTACAACCTTTGACACCGCCGCATTGAGCGCTTTGGCTGTGGGTGAAACCGTATTGGCCAATGCACTGGCGGCAGCCCAACTCGATTTTGACACACAACAAGCGCATTCCGCTTTGTATGACGCCGAACGCACCGCAGAATTGTTTTGCTTCATTGTCAATCGCTGGCAGCAATTAGGCGGATGGAGGCATTCTGGATGAATTCCATTCCCGTCGTGATCGGTTTATCGGGTGGCGTAGATTCTTCCGTATCGGCTTATTTGTTAAAAGAACAAGGCTATGCTGTCGAAGCCGTCTTCATGAAAAATTGGGAAGAAGACGACACTGACACTTATTGCTCTGCCAGTGTTGATGTAGAAGACGCCAAAGCCGTTTGCGATACCCTCGATATTCCTTTACATACGGTGAATTTTGCTGCTGAATATTGGGAGTGCGTTTTTGAAATTTTTCTACGAGAATACCGTGCCGGACGCACACCCAATCCCGATATTTTGTGCAACAAAGAAATAAAATTTAAATTGTTCTTAGAGTATTGTCTGAAAACGCGCGGCGCGCAGTATTTGGCAACTGGCCACTATGCCCGCATCGGCAAAACAGGCGATCATTACACTTTGTTAAAAGGCCTCGACGAAAATAAAGATCAAACCTATTTCATTTATACCTTGGGACAGAAGCAATTAAGCCAATCTTTATTTCCTGTCGGCCATTTACATAAAAGCGAAGTCCGTGCTTTGGCAAAAAAAATCGGACTGCGAACACACGACAAAAAAGACAGCACCGGTATTTGTTTTATCGGCGAGCGTAAATTTAAAGATTTTCTGGCGCGCTATTTGCCGGCACAACCCGGCTCAATCGAAACCGTTGAAGGCAAAGTGCTGAGCCAACACGAGGGATTGATGTATTATACGATTGGTCAACGCAAAGGCCTTCAGATCGGCGGCAAAGCCGATGCCTTGGAAGCGCCTTGGTATGTGGTCGCCAAAGATTTAGAACGCAATGTCTTGGTGGTGGCGCAAACACACGAGCATCCTTTATTATATCAAAATACTTTAAAGTGCACGGATTTGTCTTGGGGCAGGGATGAAGCCCCTGTTTATCCTTTAGTGTGTCGGGCTAAAACGCGTTACCGACAAAAAGAAGCGGCGTGTACAGTGATACCGCTGGATGCAGACACCCTGCAAGTCACTTTTGAGGCCCCGCAATGGGCAATCACGCCGGGTCAAGCGATCGTCTTTTACCAAGATGAAACCTGTTTAGGTGGAGGAACTATTTCATGATGACATTGACACGTGAACAAGAACGTGTTTTGGCTTTGTCAGGTGTCGTTCAAGCGGCAACCCTGCTCTTCGAATTCACCATAGAAAATAAATGGGATGAAGCGGCTTTTGCCGTGTGTATTGGCAGTTTATACAACCAAAATCCTGCCGATTTAACAGACATTTATGGCGACCTACACGGTTTAGAAAAAGGCTTATCGATTTTAGCGCGGATTTTTCAAGCACCTAAATCTTTAAAAGACCGTGAAATTACGCGTTACAGCGTCGGCACCATTCACTTAGCGCGCAAATTAGCTAAAAACAAAGCCTTGACAGAAAAATTAAAAACCAAAATTCGTTTTTCCGCTTCACAAGCACAATATTTTTCACCCACCCACAGCAATGTGATTGCCAGCATCGCAGAAACCTATGTAGAAACTTTGGGAAGTCTGCCTTTTAGAATTCAAATCCTAGGCCGACCTGAAATAATGAAACGCGCTGAAACCCTAGAGAAAGCCCGCGCTTTATTGATGGCAGCGGTTCGCTCAGCCGTCTTGTGGCAACAATTGGGCGCCTCGCAATGGCAGTTGTTGTTTAAGCGCAAAGCCTTGGCAAACAGTGCCAAGGCTTTGTTGGGAGAGATGAATGCAAAAAAGGAAATCACATAGAAACACATTCTTCAAATTAGTGGTAACTAATTTGAAGGTGATAATCCGGAATTTTGCTTGGGTTGGTTTGGATCCTCTATTTTTGGCCGCTTTACTGAAAATTGAGTAAAGGGAGATGATTGAATACTAGGCACAGCACTCGTTTCTTTTCTTTTGCTTCCCGATTCAGGTAATTCTGGAGACTGTAAAACTGAAGATTCCGATGGTGCTGAAGAGACTGGAATTGATTCATAAACAAAATTTCGGATAAATTCGCTTATTTCAGGAACAGCAATATCTGCAGGCGTTTTTCCTTCATCGTTTCTCAACTCTTTATTCGCATCTCTGCTCAGGAGGAATTGAACGAAATTCTTTTGCCCTATTTTTATGGTACATATACAATTAATTACAGCGAGATGCAGTGGCGTATTACCGTCCTCATCTGGCATATCGATATTATTATACTGATCCTTTTCAAGGATAAGCTTCGCTATATCGATATGCACATCCTCCATAGGCTTGGATCTACTGTCCGCAGCATCATGCAAGGGTGTTTTGCCAGAATTATCTTTTATCTTGATATCCGCATTGTTTTCAATTAGAAGTTCTGCTATCTCTTTGCGCCCAAAAAAAGCAGCTAGATGCAATGGCGTAACGCCTCGATTATTCTGTGCATCAACATCCGCACCTTTGTCAATAAGAATTTTCACCACATCCTGTTGCCCATAGGAAACAGCGAAATGCAAGGGTGTTTCCCCATCGGTATTTTCTATAAAAATATCGGCGCCTTTACTAATAAGAAATTTCGCCATATCAACATGCTTGCAACTTATAGCGACATGCAATGGGGTATTTCCATTAGGCCATTGCGCATTCATAATCTCGGCATGTGCATTTTCTCCTCCCTGCATGATATTTTTGTCAAAAAGAAATTGCGCCATATCGGTATTCCCTTCCATTGCCACCTCATGTAACACTGAACTTCCCCATTTATTGACTTTGCGAATTAAATTTGGATCATCTTGTAGATTTTGGGTTACTCTGTTGAAATTATTTTCTTTAACTGCCTTAAAAAATTCTTCTATTTTTTGCGATGCAGACATAATAATTGTCTCCTTTCAGACTAGGATTTTTTTTAGAACTACTACAAACTTAAAGAACACGTAAACAAGCCAGTGGAACTTCCTCACTAGCCTTTTGGAAAACAAATAACTGAACTTTTTAGTTACAAAACATCCTGATTTTCGGACAAATACGCACTTACGCCTTCGGCCGTTGGCTTCATGGCTTTTTCACCTTTTTGCCAACCTGCAGGACAGACTTCACCGTGTTTATTGGCAAATTGAATGGCGTCGATCAAACGTAAAATTTCATCCATATCGCGACCAATCGGCAAATCATTGATGATTTCACTGCGCACCAATCCGGTGGCGTCGATCAAAATGGCCGCTCTAAAAGCCACGCTGGCCATAGGATGCTCTATGCCATAAGCCTGACAAATACTGTGATTCACATCGGCGACCATGGTGTATTTGACAGGACCAATACCGCCTTTATTAATCGGCGTGTTGCGCCAAGCGGCATGGGTAAATTGTGAATCGATGGAAACCGCCACCACTTCGACGTGACGCGATTGAAATTCCGGCATGCGTTTGTCTAAAGCAATCAATTCCGTAGGACACACAAAGGTAAAATCCAAAGGATAAAAGAAAATCAATGCTTCTTTGCCTTTGATGCGTTCGGCAAAATGGTAATCGCTGACGATTTCTCCACTGCCTAAAACAGCGCTTGCTTTAAAATCTGGCGCTTGACGCCCTACTAATACGCTCATTTCATTACTTCTCCAAATTTATAAATAATTCTTTCAATTCACCACTCTCATAGAGTGAAAGTAGTATATCACAGCCACCGACCAATTCGCCGTTCACAAAAATTTGAGGAAAAGTAGGCCAATTACTGACCTTAGGCAAAGTGGCACGCACTTCGGGTTCGGCCAAAACATCGACAAAAGCAAAGGGCTGCCCCATCGCCTTCAATACGGACACAGCCTGTGCAGAAAATCCACACCTCGGTTCATCCGGCGTTCCCTTCATATAAATCAAGACTTTATGTTCGGCGATTTCTGCCTTCAAACGTTCTTCTAGACTCACTCCCCACCTCCTCATTATATAATTGGTTGATCTTAACACACTTGCTAAAAGTCTACCAGCACTTTAAACTAGTCTTTAGTAAAAGGCCCCGAACAGAGTAATGTCACTTAGGACCGTAGGTCGGCCATGGATGCGGTACAGGGATGTATTTACAGCGTGTCCCAAGGGACGTTGCTCTGCTCGGGGCCTTTCCTAGATACTATAAACTACGGAGAACTATCATGATTGAATTACCCGCCTTACCCTATTCAATAGATGCCTTAGCACCTTACATTTCCGAAGAAACTTTGGAATACCATTATGGCAAACACCACCGTACTTACGTCGACAATTTAAACAAACTTTTAGTAGACAATCCTTTGGCCAAAGAAAATTTAGAAACGATCATCAAAAAATCCTCAGGCCCTATTTTTAACAACGCCGCTCAAGTGTGGAACCATACTTTTTATTGGCATTCTTTAACACCGAAGGCTAAAGAATCGCCTGAAGGTCCCTTGGCAGAAGCCATCATGAAAAAATTTGGTTCTTTCGAAGCATTTAAAGAAGAATTTACCAAAGCGGCGGTCACTTTATTTGGATCGGGCTGGGCATGGTTGGTCAAAAATCCCCGCGGTGAATTAGAAATTCTGCAAACACAAAATGCAGGAACGCCCATTACCCAAGAAGGCTTTGTGCCTTTGTTTACTTGCGATGTCTGGGAACACGCTTATTACATTGACACCCGCAATGCACGCCCCAAATACTTAGAAAATTTCTGGGCGCTTTTGCACTGGGAGTTTGCTGAAAAGAATTTTAAACACGGATCTTAAACCATGACCTCACATTTAATGCCCACTTATAACCCCTTGCCCATTTCTTTCAGTCATGGACAAGGCGCTTGGTTGTGGGATCAGGCTGGCAAAGCGTATTTAGATGCTTTAACGGGTATTGCGGTGTGTGCTTTGGGCCATGCGCATCCCAAAATCACAGCGACGATTCAGGAACAAGCGCAAAAACTATTGCACACCAGCAATGTGTTTCGCATAGACCAGCAGGAACGTTTGGCCCAAAAACTAACTGAATTATCCGGCATGGACAACGCCTTTTTTGCCAGTTCAGGTGCGGAAGCCAATGAAACAGCTTTAAAATTGTGTCGCTTGTGGGGACGCGAAAAAAATAAAGAATTACCGTACATTATCGTCACTGATTATGCTTTTCATGGCCGTACTTTGGCGACTTTAAGCGCTTCCGGTTCACGCAGCATTCAAGCGGGCTTTGAACCTTTGGTTCCAGGATTCATTCGCGTTCCTTTTAACGACGTCAAGGCCATTCAAACCGTCTTAGAAAATCGCAAAGACGTTGTAGCTATTATGGTAGAGCCCATACAAGGCAACGGTGGAATTAAAATTCCTTCAAAGGATTATCTGATCCAATTGCGTCAACTGTGTGATCAACACGATTGTTTATTGGTGTTAGATGAAATTCAAACGGGGATTGGTCGTACGGGCAAATGGTTTGCTTATCAACATACCTCCATATTACCGGATATTTTAACCTCTGCCAAATCCTTGGGAAATGGCATCCCGATTGGCGCTTGTTTGGCGCGCGGCAAAGCAGCGCAATTGTTTCAACCGGGACAACACGGCTCTACTTTTGGCGGCAATCCTTTTGTTTGCGCGGTGGCTTTAGCGGTGTTAAATACGATCGAAGAAGAAAATTTATTGCCACAGGTTGAAAAAATGGGTGGTCTGTTGTCACAAGCCTTAAACGAAACCTTGAGCAATCATTCCAAAGTGAAAGCGATTCGTGGGCAAGGCTTGATGTTTGGCGTGGAATTGTCTGAACCTTGTCACCGCCTTTTAGAACTTGCTTTACAAGAAGGTTTGCTGGTGAACGTCACCGCTGAAAGCGTGGTTCGAATTTTACCGCCTTATATCATCAAACCCGATGAAGTGGCAGAAATTGGGGCGCGCTTACAAAAGGCGATTACGCGATTTTAAGAGGCATCTTGCAAAAAGAACCCCGTCTTTTATTCGTACAAGTCAATACTCATTTAAGCGTGAATACACCTATCCAATATCAATTGTGCTCTATTCCCTTTTATTTATTAGGCCAAATCCATCGGTTGTGTGCATTAGAAGCTCGCTGAACTCATTTTTTTACATATGCTTTTTTATGTTCTTGATCATTCGCGGAGGCGACAACAACTCCTTTCTGTGTATGATAAAAGAAAGCATTGGGATTTTTCCCCTCAGGCACATCACTTAAGTACTTAGAAATATTCTTAAAAATGTCTCTAATACCATTACAAAAGTCAATTGCTTTCTGTCCAAAAAAAGTATCAAACCCTTTTTTAAATTTTTTTAGGAGAGATGATTTTTCCGCTAATTCAAGCTCGTTTCCACTATAAGACTGAATTCGCGTTGGTTTAGCAAGATTAGTGGTAGGTTCTTTTGGTTTTATACGAATATGTTCTAAGGTTTCAGCCAAAAAATAAATGGAGGTTGTTTTAGTCTGTTTAGCAGGAACGTTGACGAGCTCTGTTGTTTCCGTATTACGTGTTACTACTGTCGCTGTGTTTTGCTCTGATATTTGAAGAGATAGAAAAGTCTTTTCCTTCATCAAAATAGCCAATTGGCGTTGATGATGATTGTATTCAGCAACTTTCTCTGCAGGGATTTTCCCCGGTATTTTATTTCCTTTCTCATTCGTTTTTTCTGTAGAATCACTTATGATTTCCGCCGCAAGTTGTTCTAAGCGAAAAATTGTCTCCGTCACCGTTGAATTGTATGCATCCTCAATTGGATTGGGTTTGTCTTCTATCCAATATTCTTTGGGTATTTTATAGTCAGTTGATTGTAATACAACATCTAACTGACGAAGAGAATGTTGATAATCCTCAATAGCTTTTTCATCCTGAGGTGTGGGGTTATTTTTTGTTACCACCATTAATTGTGCATCTAATCCTGCTCTGGCTTCTGCAAGCGTACCTCTAGCATTTGGGTCAGCTGAACGCATTTTATTTAAAATATCTTTAATTTTTTGGGAGGTTGGATTTTCTTTATCTCGAGGTATAGCATAATTGCTAAATCTAAGATTGATACCGCTTCCAATATTTGGGCCGATCTGATTTGGCAGATGGTCATCAGAAGTTAAATATCTATAACCAGACAGAATGGTTGGCAACACATCTTGTGCTAATGAATAAATTTCAGATTCTGGTGTTGGGATGTAATGAGAGCGACCCGTATCTCCTGGCGCACGAATAAGTGAAGTAGAAACAGAATTATCCCGATCAATCACAGTTACTTGTAGAGTCTCTGGATGAACCATTATATTTTCTAATTTAATATCACGATGAAATTTTCCCTTTTCATGAAGGTCCTCATAAGCTTTGATAACATTGATAGCAAGGCGAAGACGCTGCTCTTGTGTAAGCGTAGGAAGTTTTTTAAATAGATTTAAAGGTACTCCAGTAACTGTTGACATAAAAGTTGCTGTTTCATAAACCGTAACCGTTTTGCCATTCACTTCCTCTTTTCGGGGAATTCTCGTGACTCTAGCTGAAAATGTTGTTTGATCGGCTTTGGTTTCCTCTACGATGGCTTTATTTCTTGCTGCGTGGCTTTGAGCCGTTACAGCGGAGACCTCTATGGTTTTATCATCTTCGTCATATAGAGTAGAAGCTGCTTTTAATTGAAGAATCTCTTCTCCCGAATCGTCTAAGATTCTTCCCGTATCTTTGTGGATTTTAATCTTTAACTCAATGTCTGAGATCTTGCCAGAATTTGTGATGGGATAAGCCGAGTAAATTTTTCCAAAACTACCCTCTTCTAGCTGCTCCCCTCCTTCTTGTTCTTGAGGCCTATATATGGCGACGACCAAATCATTTCCGAACCGAACAATTTGCATGTCCTTTAATTTGTCTTTATTCGCTTTATTCTTAAAGATCAATGCATTAAGAGCGCTATTTTTCTTTTGATTTTCTTTTTCTTGATTTTCTAAGTCAACTAATGGTGTAAAGCCCATAATTTTTACCTCAGTCTAATTTGAATTCTGATGATTACTTTAATGTCTATGTTTAGTATACAGTAAAAACATTAAGGAAATATTAAAGTTGGATTGTGTATGGCCTTGAAAAATCAAGTCTTCTTATAAAACCGCATCAAGCGTTCGCGTTTGTGTTGTTGCCTAGGGGTTAAAATATTCCTTTTACCTTCAAAGGGATTCTTATCGGTTTTGAATTGCAAGCGAATGGGCGTTCCGATGATTCTTAGAGCTTTGTGATAGACGTGCATCAAATACCGTTTATAAGCTTCGGGTAAGGATTCTGTTTGTTTGCCGTGGATCACAATGATCGGTGGTTGATGGCCACCGGCATGCGCCAAACGCAATTTAATGCGTCGGCCCTGCACCATCGGTGGTTCGTGACGTTGTGTGGCTTCTTGTAAAATAGCCGTTAAACGCCCCGTATTTAATTCTATCCGCGCCGAGCGATAGGCTTGTTGAATAAATTTATACAAATCGCCCACGCCCGTTCCATGCAAAGCCGAAATACAAGAGATTTTGACATATTCCACAAAATGAAAAGCGTCCTTTAATTCACCGCGAATTTTTTTCTTTGCTTCATTGTCTAAACCATCCCATTTGTTGACTGCAATCACTACGGCGCGACCGGCTTCCACAATGTAATTAAACAAACGTTGGTCTTGCTGAGAAATGCTTTCGCGCGCATTTAAAATCAAAATACACACGTCGCTCGCTTCGATGGCTTGCAAAGCTTTAATCACGGAAAATGTTTCGACCGTTTCTTTGACTTGAGAACGACGCCGCACACCGGCCGTATCGATAAACACATAATCGGTTTCTTGATGACGATGAGTAATGTAAATAGAACTGCGCGTGGTTCCCGGCATATCGCAAACGATGGTACGTTCTTCTCCCAAGAAACGATTGATCAAAGTCGATTTGCCCACATTGGGTCTGCCCACAATCGCCACTTTAATGCCTGTTTGCACCATTTCCGGAGGAAACTCTGCAGCCGGCAATTCGCTTAACACGGTTTCTAATAAGATATTCACGCCCCGACCATGGCTCGCTGAAATGGCATGCACATCGGCAAATCCCAATTGATAAAAATCGGCCGTCACTTCATCGACTGATTTACCATCCACTTTATTCACGACCAAATGCACTTTTTTGCCAAGGCGTCTTAATTCATTGGCCACTTCTATATCGGCCGCCATGATTCCCGATTTGGCATCGACCATAAAAAGTAAAATATCCGCCTCTTGCATGGCTAACCGCGCTTGCGCTTCGGTTAAATGTTCTATGTCAGCAGCGGCCTCGCCAATCCCGCCCGTGTCGATGACAATAAAGCGACGCTCATCCAGGCGACCTTCACCATATTGTCGATCGCGCGTGACACCGGGTTCATCGGCAATCAAAGCATCGCGCGTGCGCGTGATACGATTAAATAAGGTAGACTTGCCGACATTGGGTCGTCCTACAATAGCAATAACCGGTAACATGGTTATACAAACCATCTTTCTAGAAAGCCCATCTTTGACGCATCTTGCCCGCAATTTTGAGGTGAAAATGCGTACATTACGCTCCTGTAAACTCCGCTTTTTCCCCTCAAAATCGCGGCCAACCTGCATTCAAATCTGGTTTTTTTCGTATATTTAAAACAACATAAATTTTTATACATAATTTTCCTATAGTTGATACGCAACAATGGCGCCTTTGTTAGACATCACAAATACCCGATTGCCTTCTGCAACGGGTGTTGAGCTAATGCCTTTTTTATCCATGAGTACACGCGCTACAAAATGGCCATCGCTTTGACTAAGCCAATGTACATTGCCCAGATTATCGGCCACCACGATATTCTCGCCCGTGACAACGGGTGCCGTTAAAATACGGCCCGATAAGTTATTTTGTCGCCACAAGACTTTTCCAGTCGTCGGATTAAAAGCCCAAATTTTTCCTTTGGCATCGCTAACAAACAGGGCCGAATCCGTCAAGGCCAAATCATTGCGTGTCGATAAATCGTGTTCCCAAATGGGCATCGCTTTGAATTTATCGAGGGCAACCAATTTGCCTTGATAACTGGCGACGTAAATAATGTCATTTTTAACGAGCGGATCGGCATCGATATCCACCATTCGTGAAATATCAGAAATCCCTTCAGGTTCGACCAATCGCCGCTGCCACAACAATTGACCTTTATCCAAAGTTAACAAAGTCACGCGACCCTCGGCACTGCCCTGCACCACAATGTCATTAGTGATAACCGGTGAACTGCCCCCTTCTAAAATCATATCCGGAACATCGCTTTCATAGCGCCAACGCAAAGTACCATCTTCTGCATTAAAAGCTAAAGTGACTTCATCAATGGTTTTCACCAATACCGTGCCATTGCTATAGGCTGGCGCAGAAAAACTTTTATTCGGCAACTCCAAGCTTAATAATTTTTTGCCATTACTCGCATCAAATACCCACAATTCGCCGGCATCGCCATTCACGAATAATTTACCATCTCCCACAGTCGGGGCAGAACTAAACCGTGTCTTGTTTTTTTGCTGCCATCGTATGCGACCATTTTTTGCCTCGTAAGCAACCATATTGCCATTTTGACTGACCGTATACAGAGTATCTTCCGCAAAGACAGGGGAAAAATTAATGTCAGTCTGCGCATTGCCATTGCCTGTGTGGCCTTTCCAAACGACTTTTAAATCGGCAGGATTCTGTACTGCCGTTAAGGGCTTCGTTTGTGCTTTGTCTGCATCACTACTGCACGCATTGAGTGAAAATAATAAGATCATCGCTATCATAATCGTACTTAATTGTCGTATCATTTTTACCTCTTTTAATTGTCCGCTCCCTCACGGTCGCGGCTCGGTTGATCTCGTCGCGGCTCAGTTGCTG
Organism: Pseudomonadota bacterium; assembly: GCA_021782495.1. Taxonomy (GTDB): domain Bacteria; phylum Pseudomonadota; class Gammaproteobacteria; order UBA1113; family UBA1113; genus VFKP01. Next base: position 164,716 of record JAJXUV010000004.1, read on the forward strand.
TTATTACTGACTAAACGTGGATCGCTTAATTTCATTTGTAATCGACTGTTTAAACCTTCAAAGGACTCCGCGCCTTTTAAAGCAGTTTGATAAGCGCTACGCGCTTTATCGAACTGCTTTTGTGCCATAAAAATATCACCTCTCACCGTTTCAATCAAAGGCAAATAAGCTTTGTCATCGACTACTTTTAAAGTATTTTGCGCCGCATCGATGTCATTTTGAAACAAAAAAATTCTCGCCAAACGCAAGCGCGCAAGTTGTTTAAAAGCGTCTACTTTACTCTGCCCGATCACCCATTGCAATTGCGTTTCAGCCTTATCGTATTGTTGTGCATTCACCGAGATCTGAGCCAAAAACAATTGAGCCATACTAGCATAAGGGGTTTTGGGGTAATTTTTCACAATATCGGTTGCCAGCAAAATCGTTTGCGGATTGTTTGGCAAACCTGTTGAATTCAACAACATAAAATACGCCGTTGCGGCTTTTTCCGCTGTCACAACCCGTTTGGCCATCCAATATTGTATGCCATAAAATAAGGCAATCCCTAAGATTAACCCTAAAATAATAGAACTTGTGTATTTTTTCAGCCAAGCCTTAACCACTTGGGCTTCATCGTCGGCATTATAATATTCTACCATAATGGCTACTCCTGTATTTTTCTATATACTCTTCGCAGTTGATTCTTGAGTATACTCTTTGATAAAGTCTCTAACAAATCGCTTTCCGCCACTTCAGTTTGCGCCAAACTCTCATCGCGCAAATATTTTAAACTCACTTTTTTGCGTTGATATTCTTCTTCACCGATGATTAAAGCAACAGAAGCCCCCGATTTATCGGCCTTTTTAAACTGATTTTTAAATCCCGCATCACCGCAATCCGTGACAACGCGCCAATGGGGTTTGGCCTTTCTGATTGTGCCTGCCAACTGTAAAGCGTATAAGCGTGCTTCGCCCGGCGTACTCACCATATAAATATCCGCTGTATCAATAATATTTTCTTGCTGCAATTGCAACAACAATAAAACACGCTCTATGCCCACCGAAAAACCTACGCCGGGAACCGATTTTCCACCCATTTGTTCAACCAAAGAATCGTAACGCCCACCGGCACAGACAGTTGCTTGTGCGCCTAATTCCGTCGAGACCCATTCAAACACGGTATGCGTGTAATAATCTAAACCACGTACCAAAGAAGGATTCACTTCATAAGGAACCCCCAAAGCTTGCAAGCCTTCACAGACTTTTTGAAAATGCAATTGGGCTTCATCGTCCAAATAATCCATTAACTTGGGTGCATCCGCCACGATGGCTTGGGTTTCTTCATTTTTGCTGTCTAAAATCCGCAAAGGGTTTGTATGCAAACGTCGTTGACTGTCTTCATCTAAAGCTTCATGGTGTTTATTTAAATAAGCAACCAAATCTTTTTTATGCGCTGCGCGCGCAGGCGCCGTTCCCAGTGTGTTGATTTGCAAAGTTAAAGGTGTTTTCAAAGACAAATTATGCCATAAAGTTTGTGACAATAAGATCATCTCTACATCGATATCAGCATTCATGACACCAAAAGCTTCGGCACCCAATTGATAAAATTGTCGGTAACGGCCTTTTTGTGGACGTTCATGCCGATACATAGGTCCCATATACCACCAACGCTGCACATTACCTGGTGTCAATAAACCATGTTCTAAACCCAAACGAACGGCACTAGCAGTTCCCTCGGGACGCAAAGCCAAACTGTCGCCATTTCTATCTTCAAAAACATACATTTCTTTTTCTACAATGTCAGTGGCTGCACCAATATTGCGTTTGAATAATTCTGTTTTTTCCAAGATAGGTGTACGAATTTCATCGTAACCAAAAGCATACACCGTTTGCCGCATAATCGCTTCAACATGGCGCCACAAAGCACTGTCTGTGGGTAAAACATCGTTCATGCCACGGATGGCTTGTATGCATTCTACCATTTCAATCACACCATCTAGTTCGTGCTATCAAAACGCGGTGCTTGACCATCCACCGTCGGATTGTGTGCAGTGTTTAAAGATGAACGCGACTTTCTTTTGGAAGGCGTCGGCGTGGTCGCAGCTGCCGGGATATTCGACGTTGTAGGCGAAGAAACAGTCGGTGCGGTGGATGCTGTGGCCTCGTTTAAAGGTTGTGGTATTGTCACCGCAGTATTCGAAGAAGTCACTGGCGCCATGGTATTGTTCGGCGCGGGTGTAGACACTGTTGTGTTATTCGCCGATGTTGCTGCTGGCGTAGCCATATTAGTTTGAGAAGGTGCAGCCGGTTGTATGCTGCTATCCAACAAGCTGCCGCTGGCTCCTAAAGTAGTATTTATTGGGTCTGTGTTCGGGGTAGGCGTTACTGCTTGAGGTTGTGTTTGAGAATTTTGCGTTTGGGCATTTAAGGTATTTTGTAAAGCAGAGACTTTTTGTAAAGTATTGTTCACAGAAGTATTGATGGTTTTAAAACTAGAATTATAATTTTCCCACCACAAGATTAAAGAGATCGCCACAAAACCCAGAACCACTAAACCCATCCAACGCCAATACCGATCGCTATGGCTTTTACCACGCGTAATGTATTTCGGCACCGTGGTCGCAGGGCTTTTATCTTGCAAAGCCAATTGATTAAACAGTTGCATGACTTCCATTTCTGACAAACCAACTATTTTGGCATAACCGCGTAAATAGCCGCGAACAAAAGCCAGAGAGGAAAAAGCATCAAAGTTATCGGCTTCCAAATCCAAGATATATTGCATTTGCAAGCGCATTTGACGAGCAATATCCCATTCATTCAAATTTAAAGCCAACCGTTTATTGCGTAACAAAGCGCCCGGACTGCTGATAACCGCTTCATCGTGTTTTAAATCGGAAAGGGATCCGGATTGTTCAGACGAATTTGAGCTCATGCCACACCTCGTGTTGTTGCTAGATAATATTCTTCAGGATAAGATTTTTTTAATCGGGGATCAATTCGAATCGCTTTCAAGAAATAAACTTTAGCGCCTGCTTTATCATTTTGCAGCAAATGGCATAGCCCCATATTTTCATAGGTTTTTGCCGTGCGTACATAATTGGGATCTTGGATGGCTTTTTGGAAATAGCGATCGGCTTCTGGATAGCGTTTTTGTCGACACAAAAAGACCCCATAATTATTGGCCACATCTCCTTTATGCTTAGCCCAGGAATAGGCTTGTTGATAATAACGTTCGGCTTCTTGGGGATTTCCGATGGTATCGCAATAATAAGCCATCGCGCTGGCCACTTCGCTGGAATGAGGATCTTGCTTTTGCGCCATCAACAATTTGGTTTTTGCGCGTTCCACATCGCCTTGTTGCAAATACCCTATACCCAGTTGCGCGTTGATACTCGCCGCTTTGGGGTTGTATTTGAGCACACTTAAAGGGATACCTTCTTCATTGACCGAAACTGAATTAACCTCGGCGTTTTGCGAAGTGCAAGCGACTAGAGTCAATAAGACCCAGAGGCTGATAAAATAAGTTTTACAAGGGTTTAGCATATCGAAAGCGGCCAACTACTTTAAAAAAACCATTATACGAGACTTAGAAGTATAAAGAAAGGTCTGCATAAATAATATACAGATATTTAATATCTTGTCGCAATCGCCGAGCAATTTCTAACTGAGCCGCGACCGTTAGGGAACGGTGGTTCGAAGTGAGAAATCACAGCTACCTTTGATATTTTGGAAGGTTTTTCATCGGAGTTATTAAAAACTCAAGTCAGGATAGAGATCTTAAAAAAGCGAAACGCTCATCGCCATTTTCTCGTAATCATAATCCCTTGCTTCGAACTACCGGTCACGGCTCGGTTAAATTATCTCTATTACTCGGCGATTGTGACAAGATACGATATTTAATCCTCAACTTGGATCGATATCTTCTCTCTTAAAAACCGCTCTTTGCGCCGGGTACGATCCTTAAAATCGCCGACCAATTGACCGCAGGCGCCATCGATGTCCTCGCCGCGCGTTTTGCGCACCGTTGTTTGAATGCCAGAACGCGAGACGATGTCTTTAAACCGCAAAATCGTTTCTTCGTCTGAACACACATAGTGGGTTTTGGGAAAAGGATTAAAGGGAATTAAATTCAATTTGGCGGGAACACCTTCCAACAAACGCACCAATTGTTTAGCCAAAGCGGGACTGTCGTTTACATCTTTCAACATCACATATTCAAAAGTCACCTTGCGTTTCGAATCCGCTGGAAAATGCTGTTTGCAAGCAGCCATCAATTCGGCCAAGGGATATTTTTTATTAATGGGAACCAATTGATCGCGCAATTCGTCATTCGGGGCATGCAAGGAAACGGCTAAAGACACTTCACTGACTTGAGCCAAACGATGCATTTCCGGCACCACGCCGGAAGTGCTCAAAGTCACACGTCGTTTCGCCAATCCATACGCTAAATCTTCCATCATCAAAGACATGGCAGAAACCACATTGTCAAAATTCAACAAAGGCTCGCCCATGCCCATCATCACCACATTCGTGATGGTTCTGTCGTGACGACCATTCTCAGCAGACAAAGCGCGCACCGCAAAAAAAACTTGGCCGATGATTTCAGCAACAGATAAATTGCGAGAAAACCCCTGCGTTGCCGTCGAACAAAAGGTGCAATTCAACATGCATCCCACTTGAGAAGACACGCACAAAGTACCGCGCGATGTTTCCGGAATAAACACGGTTTCAATGCAATTGCCATCGTTCAAACGCAGTAACCATTTGCGCGTCCCATCCGAAGCAGTTTTATCGATGATGGGCGTCAACAAGGGACATTCCGTCAATTCACTTAATTTTTGTCTGAGTGATTTTCCCAAATTCGACATGACATTAAAGTCGGTGACACCATATTGGTGCACCCATTGCAAAATTTGACGCGCGCGATAGGCAGGCTCATTTTGCGTGGCAAAAAAAGCCTCCATCGCCGGGCGATCCAAATCAAACAGATTGATCTTGGCAGCCATGATCTGGTTTTAATTGACCAATTCTGCTGCATTAAAAAAGAAAGCGATTTCTCTTTCAGCAGATTGAGAAGAATCCGAACCATGTACGGCATTTTCATCGATGCTTTCGGCGAATTCTCTGCGAATGGTTCCAGGCTCTGCTTTCTTCGGATCGGTTGCACCCATCAATTCGCGGTTTTTAAGAATGGCATCATTTCCCGCTAACACCAAAACCACCACCGGACCCGAAATCATAAAGCGAACTAAATCCCCAAAAAAACCGCGTTCTTTGTGCTCAGCATAAAAACCCTCGGCTTCCGCTTGGGTTAAGTGTTTCATTTTCATGGCAGCAACTTTTAAGCCATTGCTTTCGAATTTGCTCAAAATTTGGCCGATTATATTTTTGCGGACGGCATCGGGCTTAATAATAGACAAAGTTTTTTGTATCGACATGATTTTCCTCTCAAAAATTAAATGAATGACAGGGCGCGGATTATAGCAAAATGCACAGGAAAATTCCAATTATTAATTTTTTAAAAACCATAACTATTTTAAACACAAAAACATTGGTATTGTTTGTTTTTTATACTATATTTGAGGTGAAGGGGAAGATTATGAGCAAAAATAACACATATTTTAAGGTGGGACTTAAAAGTCTTAAAAAATGTATAGGATACAGTCTGATAGGAATTCTTTCGCTGTTGTGGAGCCAAAGCCTAGAAGCGGCAACGCGTTATGGGCAACAATATTGCCAGAAACCGGGTTATACCTGCATCACCGTTAAAAAAGGTCAAAGCTGGAAATCTTTATTTCCCAATGATTACGATCGCGAAGTCGTACAACGCCTAAATCGCATGAGTACGAATTTATACGCAGGCATGCGCGTAGCGGTACCTGCGAATTTAGCTCAAACCAATCTTATCGATCTTGCGCCTTTCCCGGCAAAAATGGAAGCAAAGAACTATAAAGTCATCATCGTTGATCCCCAAAAACTGGCTTTTGGAGCTTACGATGCAGATGGCACACTGGTACATTGGGGACCGATTTCAGCCGGTCGAGATTATTGTAAAGACATTCACCGCCGTTGCCACAGCCCGGTAGGCACTTTCTACATTTATGCTAAACAAGGTGCAGGTTGCAAATCTAAAAAATTTCCGATTGGTAAAGGTGGCGCGCCTATGCCTTATTGCATGTATTTTAACGGTGGCTATGCTTTGCATGGTTCACCGGAAGTCCCTGGGTACAATGCGAGCCACGGTTGCATCCGCATGCTTCCCGAAGATGCGAAATGGTTGAACACAGAATTTGTGAGTACGGGTGGTTCTCATGGTGGCACACAAGTGATTGTTAGGCCGTATTAGGCTTTCACCACCACTTCTTTCTCGCGAAAATCTAAACTTCATTTCCGAGGTTATAAATGGTGGGTTCGCCAATTCGGAATACGCATGAGATAACTCAATATTTAAGAGAGCATCACAGTTATTCAATATTAGATTTAAGTGAAATACAGCCCTAGTTTAACCATGGCACTATTTTCTTGCCAGTTTTGAGCAAATTGACCTTCATATGCTGCTGAAATATCCCACTTTTCACTCTTGACAAGTGCTAAGCCTGCGTCAACTATACCGATCTCACGCCCCACTTCTGTCCCTACAATATGGAAACTACCCGCTAATCCACCTAAATTAGCATCAAACGAGGCATTTTGATCGGCAAATTCATGTTCCCATGATACCTTCACAAAAGGTCGGAACATAGAAGTAGGTGCTGTTTCAAATAATGCTCCTAGTTGACTACGCGCACTGTGATAGCTTCCTTGATCGACCTCTAGATCAAAGCTCGGATCGCCTTGTTCTGTAAAAGAATTACGAGAAACGACTTGGTTAAGAAAGCCTACAAAGGGTTGAATGTTCAACACCTTGCTCATACCTATCTGGTAATTCATACGTACTTGTTGTGAAAAAAGCGTGGCTCTCTCATTTGCTGAGGTTGTGACCAATCCTGTCGAGCCTTGAATTTCGCGTCTTGCTTGCATGCCGTTCGTGATGCCAAAATCTGCGGCGGCACCAAATAACCAAGGGCCTCTATGGTAACTACCATAAAGCCCCACTTGATTTAAATCTCCGCTAACCTGCGCTGTTTCGTTAGTTGTGGCATTACTTTGAAAATGATTATAACCAAAAGCTATACCTGTATTGATTTCTTCATTCAGTGGTATATCAACGCCAAGAGCTACAGCGTTTTGGTTGGTATTTAAGTTACTCACATTGCCAGACGCTAACGATTCATTGGCTGTATAAGTAGCAAGCCATGGGGTTTTATATCTAGGACAATTTTCATTATCTGTTGACTGATTCTCGCTAGATGGATTTAGATTACGATTATGCTGGCAGGTAGGAAACATGCTAAATCGATTGCTGATCGTATCTTCAAACCATTGTCCAATACGGGCAATTTCCATAGTTTGATTCGCGTAGGTAGCACCAGAAATCTGATCTAACGATTGTTGCAATTGTTCGTTAGTCGTAAGACCTGCAATTAATTCTTGGATGCCTGGTGTACCCCCGGTTGCTATTAGATAGTCTCCGACTGCACGTTGATTAGGCGTTTTCTCTGCTTCTGCAAATGCGGTTGGACTAAAACCTAACATAAGTTGTACTGCATTAGGTAGATAGGTTACTTTTAACTCAAGAAATTGTTGTATAGAAATCCCATTTTCATCTATGTTGCTAAACTGTCCGCTCACCCCACCATCTGCTGTTAAAAATGTATATGGATACAAATTAGAAAAGCCATTCTCTGTTGCATCAACCGTAAGGGTTCCATCTAACGAAGCTGTACCATGGACATTAACAATATCAGATGTTCCATTTGCACTGACTTCTATGACAGTATTTCCGGTAGTAGATTGAATATAATTACCATTGACAGACAGTTTTCCAATAGATGCGCCAGGTGAAAGTGTACCATTATTATAAACATTGCCCCCGACTGTACCATAACCCGCCAATGTTCCATTTGGATTAATAATGATATTATCAGCAATCGATGCATTAGTGTGAGTAGAGTCTCCCACGATCAAAGCACCAGAATTAACGGTGGTATCACCACTGTAAGTATTAACACCATTAAGGATCAGATTATTAGTTCCTGATTGTATGACCGATCCAGTGCCACTGATAGTACTGTTATAAATAAGATCTGTACTTCGGTCAAAAATAAGGGTTCCATCGTTAATGATATCACTGGAGACGCTTCCTGTCGTTCCACCATCACCTAACTGTAAAGTGCCCGTCGAAATCGTCGTCGTACCCGTATTCGTATTATTCCCCGTCAGAGTGAGCGTGTTAGTACCAAGCTTCGTGATACTACCTGTACCACTAATCACACCACCGTAACTCGTGTTATCTGAACGATTAAAAGTTAAATTCCCATTGTCCACAATGTTGCCGCTAAGACTCCCCGTCGTTCCACCATTGCCTAACTGGAGAGAACCCGCTGAAATCGTCGTCGTACCTGTGTTCGTATTATCACCTGTCAAAGTTAAAGTTCCCGTGCCTAGCTGGGTGAGGCTGCCACTACCACTGATGAGACCTCCATAGGTCACGTTGTCAGAACGATTGAAAGCCAAATCGCCATTATCCGTCACATTGCCGACGATGCTGCCCGTCGTTCCCCCATTACCAATCTGTAAACTACCCGCAGATATCATCGTACCACCCGTGTAGGCATTAGCACCCGTCAGAATCGTCGTACCACTACCGGCTTGATTCACCGTCCCCGTGCCGCTAATCACACCACCATACACAGAAGAGTTTGAACGATTAAAAATTAAATTCCCATTGTCTACAATGTTGCCAGTCATGCCACCCGTCGTTCCACCATTGCCAATTTGTAAACTACCCGCAGAT
>JAJXUV010000011.1 GCA_021782495.1 Pseudomonadota bacterium
CATGGCTTCCATTTTTCTATCGGTTTCTACTTTATTTGTTTCCAGGGCTTCTATTTTCGCCGCCATAGATTCCACCATCTGCCTTAATTGCTGAACAGCATCCTCTCGCTCAGAAACCTGATTCGAGGAACGAGAAGAATAGGAAGAACGAGAAGACCTCCTCGCAGAACCTTCTTTTTTCCGTTCTTGCATAGCTTTCTTTTCAGAAGGACTTGGTGAAACGGGGGTCAATACCATTTCCATATCTGTCATGCTTCCCTCCGTTGAACTCCCAGAATAATGGCTATAACTTAATTCGGAATCATCCACTTTACCCTTAGTTGCGGTCAAGGAAATTTTTTCCGGCTTTTTTCCTTTATTGCGATTGTTTCCGGCTTGTTGTGCGCCCGACAATTTAACTTTTTCAGATTCTTTGGGTTCTCTTTCTTGTTTTGAGGACAGGTTTACTTTTCCCCTCTCGCTTACATAGTCTTTTCTGGATAACGCATCTATCACAACAGACCCTATTCCGTGAGCAGCAGCCGCACTACCACCCCCTACAGCAGCCCCTATACCTGTTCCAATACCGGGTGCAACCGCAGTTCCGATCGCAGCACCCACCAATGCACCCTTCATAAAACTTGCGCCAATATCACCCTCAACAAATGGTATCTCACTCCAGCTCCTCAGCGTAGGAGAGGGTGTTACATAAATAAATTTAATTTTGCCTCCTTTATCTTGCTCAAACCAAATCCTTCAATTTCTTCCGGCTATACCCAACAAGAATACGCCTCCTTAATTCTTAGCTAAAAAATCACATTTTAATGATATATCCTGCTTAATTTGAAAAGCAAGTTTTTTTGTGTATAAATTGTTATATTGTTGATAATATATAAACCGAATGGTTGTTTTTTATAGGCTACGATTCCTGCATATTTTCAATGTTTTCCTTCGAAACCACGGTTAAATAGGCGGGGATTTCGCCCGGTTCAAACACCTCTCCAGACACCAGATACAAACGGCTAAACCCTCGTTCATGCAGCGTTTCTGCAATGTCGATACCTTTTAAAAAAGAATTGTCGAAGTTATTGTCTAAGAAAATTCGAGTATCCAAAGCATAACGGTGGATATTGCGGAGCAACTCTTCAGGTTGATGGTATTGATCGACTTTAGATTTTGTAAACACAAAAGTCGCCACACTGCGGGCAAAAGATTCATTGTCGTCGAGGATAATCGTATCGGCATCCGCCATATCAGCAGTTGTTTCTAAAACGGTGATGGGCACTTCAGGCGCCAAGGATTTGGGTAAAATACGGATTTTCATTTCAGTCGCTCTGTTCTGAATGTCATGTTCGACATAATGACTTGTCACTAAAATCGCTCGCTTCAATCCCGTTGCTGCAATCACTTCCAAACCATTTTTATCCTGGCCAATCAATTCATAATCACTTAATAAGAAAATATGGTCTTTCTCTTCGGGTGTTTGCCCATTAATAAAAGCAAGCGCTTCAGAACCCTGTTGAAAATGGTGAATAGCAATATCGTGGTTTTCCTTAGCAACACTTTCGAAGCGCAAATCCCAAGCACCATGAATCGAAGGATCGTCGTCCAATATGATGACTCTATCTTTTTCCTTCAAAATAATTTCATCTACGCACCAAGTTGGCACTTGGATTCTTGAAAAAGTGAGCGTCATGGTGGTGCCTTTTCCGCTTGTGGAATCAATGTCCAATTCACCATAATTGTTTTCCAAAGTTTCCCAAATTTGGCCAAAACCAATGCCATGTCCAGCGGCTTTGCCCGACGTAAAAGCTTCTTTATTGAGAATTTTATTCACTAATTCAGTCGGCATCCCTTTGCCATTGTCTTGAATGACGATTCGAACCCATTCATCGTCTACAGATAATCCGATGGTCACTTCTCCCAGATTGTCTTCGAAGGCATCGACTGCATTGTTAATTAAATTAGAAAGCATTCTTTCAAAATAGTTTTTTTGCACTCGAATGAAGGAAAATTGCGCATCCTGATTGATATGAGCATTGAATTGAATGGGTAGAGATTTGTATTGGTATCGTTTGGCGGTGAGCACTTCGGATAACAGGATCGACACTAATACCGCTTCGCGTTCTTCAATACTTCCATCATCGATTTCTTTTTTCTTATATTGTTCCAGTAAATGTCGAGTAATGTCTCTAATCGTCGTCACCGATCGCCTTAAATCGACACGTTGGTTTTCAGGTAATCCTGCAGCCGAATTAGCAATCGTCGACAATGTCGTTAAGGGCGACTGAACATCGTGTACCACTTGATAGGCGAGTTTTCGGAATTTTTCTTCCTGTTCGATCAATACTTTTTGTGTTTCGTTTTCTATTTTAGCGTCTTCTAGTTTTTTTTGTGTTTCTTTGAGTTCAGTAATGTCCATGGAAGTACCCACGGTTCCTATAACATTTCCTGCTTCATCAAATAATGGAACCTTTGTTGTCAACAAATAAACAGTACCAGCAGAAGTTTCAGCAAATTCTTCAAAGCTCATGGCAGTCTTTGAAGACATCACTAAATTATCATTTTCAATAAGATCTTTAGCCTGATTTGCCCAGGGCATATCAAAGTCTGTTTTTCCAATAATTTCCTCAGGAGCCTTTAATCCAATCAGTTTGGCAATTGTTTTGTTACAACCCAAATAACGCCCATTTTTATCTTTCCACCAATGATTACCTGCTATGGAATCCCCAATAGCATTTAGATGGCTTTGTGTTAGTCTAAGTTTAGTTTTTTCTCTACTAAACATTTTATATAATTTTGAAAAACACATATACTCCTTCCTTAAAGGTAAAGTTAGAATTATAGCCTCTTTAGAAAAATAACCTGAAAATTTATCATTACAATATCTTTTCTTTAAGATCGCTGCAAATAAAATCTCTTAAGGCTTTACTATGCAAATAAGTGGTATCTATTATGTTAGCAGATAGTCCTGCTTCTTCGAAAAAATAAGACAGCTCCGTACACGCCAGCAATACAGCATCAGCAACATGCTTTTTTACTAACCCATTCACTATTTTCAATATTTCAGCAGAACGCTTTTCATCCCAATGCCCCTTACATAAACAATCGAAGATAAAATCGTTAATAATCATCATCTCTGAATAAGATGGCATAATTAATTCAACATTACAGTTTTGCTTAAAATACGCAGGATAAAAATCACCTTGCATAGTATAGATTGTTCCCAAAACCGCAATTTTATTTATTTTGTTCTGTTGAATAACGTTAATAACAGGATCTAAAATATGCAATATTGGAATATTAAGACAAGCTTTAAGTTCCGGGTAAACTTTATGTAAGGTATTAGAACATAATGCCAATATATCTACTCCAGCGGCTTGTAAAGTCAATGCAGCTTCTGTCATAATTTGAGATACTATATCCCATCGGCTTGAAACAATCGCCGATACAATTTCTTCAAATTCTACGCTGACCATCACTATTTTCGCACTATGGTGTTTGCCCAATACTTCATTAACAAAACGATTTATTTTAAGATAATAATCTGTTGTTGATTCTGGGCTGGTACCGCCAATTAAACCTATCGTCTTCACTCTACGCTCCAAAAATCAAAGCCAACAATGCTTTTTGTGCATGTTTTCTATTTTCAGCCACATCGTAAATAACAGAATAAGCACTATCTATAACCGCTTCTTCAGCTTCTCTTCCACGATCGATGGGCATGGGGTTGGCAAAAATAGCATTTTCAGTTTTCCGCATTTTTGCTTCAGTGACAATCCATTCTTTCAAGGATAAAGAACGATCCACTTCAGCTTGATATTGAAATTCACCCTGCTCGTAAGCTTTATTTGTTACCCAGTTTCTCACATACACAACGTGCGTATCTTCATACCCTACATTTGGATCGTGAATTTCTTCATAAGTAGTATTGTTTTTTTCGCAATGAATTTTGGTCTGCTGACGAACTTCAGAATCTAAGGCATAGCCTTCTGGATAAGCCAATTTAATGTTCATACCCATTCTGGCAGCAAGTAGTAAATGCGATTGAACAGCAGCCCAAGGCCTTGCCAATCCGCTACTCCCCCAGGTGACTAAAAGGGTTTTACCTTTTAAAGCATTGATATCATTTTCAGAAGATATTTTTTCAGACCATCCCATCACATCCGCCAAAGCCTGACAAGGATGAACCCGATCGTCTGCCATTCCAATCACAGGGATATCGGCAAAATGAGCAAAATCTCTTACAAATTGATGGCCTTCTCCATATTGTTTAATGGCATTCATACACATACGAATACCCACACCATCGACATATCGGCTCATCACTCGCGCCATGTCTTTTAAAGCTTCAGAAGAAGCGATGCCTTGTTTGGATTTACTCCAACTCATTTCGGATGAACGATAAATGGAATGTCCACCCAATTCGCTCACTGCCATATCAAAAGAAAGATGCGTGCGCAAAGAAGGGTTATAAAAAAGCATTAAAAAACTTTTGTTTTTGAGCACACTACTCCAACGCAGGTTATGGGGATCTTTCTTCATTTCTGAAGCCAATACTAAAATCTTCTGAATATCTTCAAGTTCCCAATCTTCTGTACAAATAAAATCTTTTCCAAAAAGTGACATGTTTACCCCTATATTTGCTCTTTATTTTATAAAAATAACCTTACGCTTCATCAAATTATAAGCAAAAAATGTACCATATTTACATTTGGCAATGCAATAACTGTACAAAAACGAAGAGCCCCACTAGCATTTATCATGATTTGTTGTTAAAATTATGTCTGAACGAACAGTAAGGATAATAAACGGAGGAAAATATGCCTAAAAGTTCGCCTGAACAAATAATCGACGAAGAAAAAAGCAGTAAAATTGCCACGATCTGGCCGCGAGGAATGGAACATATCCGACACGACTTAGCTGGCTTTGCCAGCAGTATTCGCATAGATAACAATTGGTTAAAAAAAGCAATGCCTGATTTGTTAAAAGGTTACCAATTGGCCGCACAGAATCAATTAGTAGAACCTTCTATAGAAGCACATTTGTTACAAGCCATTGAAAATGCGCCGACGGAACTCGGCAATACACTCGAAAAATTCTCTGATTATCTTCAGGCATTGAATGTATACAGTCAAAACTTAAGCAAACCTCAAACCTATCCTTCTTTTTATGTGGGCGCTTTGATTCAAGCTTTATTAACGCAATATCCTTGGGAAACCCCGGAACAAAGAAATACTGTTCAAATGAATATCGCATCTGATTTTCAAGTTCAATGTGAAGAATCTTTAATCCAAGCCCTTTTGTGGAATTTTTTAGAAATGGCTTTGTCGCAAATCGCACTTAAAAAACAGGGTGAAATTCACATTTGGATGGAAGAAGAACCTCGGTATTTTGTGCTGCATTTCAAAGACACCTTGGGCACAACGGCGGAAAAAACTTTAGCGCAATCCTTTGATGCGTGTTTTTTGCGACGAAATGGCAAAATGCAACTTGGATTAGGGTTTTGTCAGTTGCAATGTTTGTATTTGGGTGGGGATGTGGTGTATGAGATTGAGAAAGGAAAATATACTCAGATCAGCGTGAAGTTTGCTAAAAACGCTTCTGCTTAAGAGTTCAAGTTTGATTGTTCTAACCGAGCCGCGACCGTGAGGGAGCGGAGAAAGCGGGCCCCCTTCTCTTTTCACCGCTCCCTCACGGTCGCGGCTCGGTTAGGGCATTATGAATCTCCGGTTATAACAATCACCGTATCGTTTGTTGCACAATCCACTCTTTTACCCAAGGCAATCGATGCGTTAAATTCAAACCGCGCTGACGCAACCATTTTAAAGCAGGGATATCATTGCCAAATAAACAACGAAAACCATCCATCGTCACTAACATTTGGGTATTGTCTGCTTTACGCGCACGCTCATAACGTCTTAAAGTACTGTATTTCACACGCTCTTGTTTGTGTGCGTATTCCGACAATATTAATTCTGCTAATAAAGCCGCATCAGCCAAACCCAAATTTAATCCTTGGCCTGCTAAGGGATGAATCGTATGCGCCGCATCACCGACCAAAGCCAAACCGGGTTGTACGTACTGTTTAGCATGACGCCTAATCAAAGGAAATCGTGCGCGCGGTCTTACTTCTAGGATGGCACCCAAACGATCTTGAAAAGCCTCTCTCAAAACACTTGCAAAATCGACATCAGGCAAGGCCATCAATTTTTCAATGTGTGTGGGATTGCTAGACCACACAATCGAAGAAAGATCGGGCTCGGCCAAAGGTAAAAAAGCCAAAGGGCCTTGGGGCATAAACACTTGTCTGGCCGTATGGTGATGGGGCCTTTCCGTTTTCACCGTACACACCAAAGCATGGTGTTGGTAATCGCGGGTTTTAAGTTCGATCTGTGCAGCTTGTCTTAACCAAGATTCGGCACCATCTGCACCGATAATGAGGGGTGCAGTAAAAACACCTTGATCGGTGTGCAACGCCATCATCGACTTTTCTTCAAGGCGCTCTAAACTTTCTAAATTCAAGTGCGTGATCGTATCAATCGATTTAGAACACAAAACAGTTTGCCACAAGACTTGCAACATCACATTGTTTTCTACAATGTAGCCTAACGTCAATTCACCCACGGAGGCGGCATCAAATTCGATACGGCCATCTCCATCCCATACTTCCATTTGATTAAAAGGACTGACACGTAAAGCCGCCATCGATTCCCACACATTTAACTTTTCAAATAGGCGATGCGAGGCCGGTGTAATGGCACTCACGCGCACATCGTATTGTTCCGGCTTGAATGTTTCGACACCCCCTCGTTTGTCGAGTAAAGCAATGCGTTTGTCACTGTGTTGCAAGAGCAAAGCAAGCGTTAATCCCACTATTCCGCCACCAACAATGATCACATCGTAGAATTTTTCACTTACACCCATAATGATTTCTGCGCGCCTCCCAATCCCAAACGTGCCAATACAGATTTCGCTTGCGGCATCCATTCCAAACCACCTAAAGCTAAAGATTGCCAATAAAATCCAAATTTATGATCGAGCGCAAATCGGGTCACCAAAAAATGGGTAAAAACTTCAATTTGCCTTCTATCCGCTGCTTGTCGATGCACATAGTCTTTCAATACCGCTTCTGTACTGTAATCACGACCCGATTGTTGTGCCCATTGCAAAACTTCTGCCAAGACCATCGCACTGCGCAAACCGAGGTTAAATCCTTGGGCCGCAACAGGATGCACCGTTTGCCCCGCATTGCCGATCAATACCAAACCTTCTCGACAGATTTCGGCTGCGCGCAATCGTTTCAAAGGATAAGCAATTGGTTTTGAGACACTGAAAAGACGCCCCAATCGATAACCCCAGATCGCTTGTATCGTCGATAACAAATCAGGTTGCGACAAGGATTGCCATCGCGCTGCTTCCTCGCGGGGGAGACTGCCGATAAAGGTTGCGGTTTTATCGCCCATTGGTAACACTGCCATTAATCCCGAACGCGTAAAGCGTTCATACGCAGAACGCTGCAAAGATCGACTGAAACTCAATTGCGACACCAAAGCGCTTTGTTGATAATCCCAGACTTGGGCTTTAATCCCCACTTGTCTTCGTATCCAAGAATCACTCCCATCGGCAGCAACTAACAAACGCGCGCTGATATTTTCCTCACCCTCATTTAAACTCAGTTGCCATTGTTCTTTGAGGCGCGTACAAGCTGTTACTTGATAAGGCGCATAAAGTTTTAAATTTTTTTGCACTTGGACATGCTGCGCCAATGCTTTTTGCAAAGTATGAATCTCGATGTGACAACCCAAAGAAGGCAAACCCTGTTCGGCGGCTACAATTTTAGCAATGCCAAAACGGCCTTCGCGCGAAATATGAATGCTGTCGATGGGATGCGCTTTTTCTTTTATATGCGACCACACCCCGAGTTTTTGCAAAATACGTTCTGAAGTATAAGACAAACCAATGGCACGATTGTCATTTCCAAGATCTGCTCTTTCGGTATAATCAATGGTTTCTACGATGGCAATGCGCCAATCTGTATTCGCTAACGCCAAGGCCAAACTATTGCCGACTAAGCCACCACCGACGATTACGATGTCATAAGGTTCAACTTTCATCGTGCCATCCAGGCTTCTATGTCCGCCACCGTTTTCACTAAGCCCGCACTCAATACCTCACAGCCTTGTTGCGTCACCACTACATCGTCTTCAATGCGCACACCGATACCGCGCCATTGGGCATCCACGGTTTGATCGTGGGCATCGATGTATAAGCCCGGTTCTACGGTCAACACCATGCCCGGTTTCATCGTACGCCACTCTCCTTCCACTTTATAAGCACCCGCATCATGCACATCCAAACCCAAAAAGTGACCTGAACCATGCATGTAAAATTGCAAAAATGCTTTTTGCGCTATTAAAGTTTTGACATCGCCTTTCAACAAACCCAATTTCACCAACCCCGTGGTTAAAATTTCCAACATCACGTGTTGCACTTCATTCCAAAGCGCACCGGGTTTTACCGCAGCAATGCCCGCCAATTGCGCCGCCAAAACCAATTCATAAATGTGTTTTTGCGCTTCGCTGAAACGACCATTGACAGGAAAAGTACGTGTGATGTCCGAAGCATAATAGCCATACTCACAACCCGCGTCGAGCAGCAACAAATCGCCGTCTTTTAAAGGATCGGTGTTTTGTTTGTAATGCAATATACACGCATTCGCACCGCCTGCGACGATCGGTGAATAGGCTTGCATTCTCGCATTGTTGAGCGCGCAATGGTAACTGAAATGTGCTTCCACTTCGTATTCGTGTAAACCGGTCTTTGTAAATTGCATCGCGGCTTGATGCGCTTTGACGCTGATTTCCGCTGCACGACGCATCAATGCTATTTCATGCACACTTTTGATCACGCGCATTTCATCGATCGTCGATTGCACGTCGATAAATTCCGTCGGCCAAGAAACGCCTCTGCGCACTTGTTTTTTTAAATTCTTTTGCGTGACCATCACGATTTTATCTAAACAAGGCATTTTGCCCCAAGGCGCATAGACGGAAGTCACTTGTTGCAAATACTGAGGCAAGTTTTGCTCGAATTCAGCGATGGCATAAGCTTCATCGATGCCTAATTCACTGATAGCGCCTTCTTGCCCTAACATAAAACCATCCCAACGTTCTAAATCGGGATCGCGCGGCCGGCTGAATAAAATACTTTGTCCGCCTAAATCTTGGGACAAGATCAACAACACGGCTTCAGGCTCTGTAAAACCGCTTAAATAAAAGAAATTGCTATCGGCTCTATAAGGGAAAACATTGTCGCCATTGCGTAAAATTGGCGGCGGCGCCATCAGCAACACCAAACTTTTAGGCTTTAATTGAGCCTTTAAGGCCTCGCGTCTGTGTTTGAATTCAGAAATGATTTTGTTCATTTTTTCCTCTTAATTAGGGCGCATAGCTCTTATTATAGATCAAATCCCTAATTTAGTATTCAAGGCCATGATGGCATCGACTTCCACCAAAGCATCCTTCGGCAAACGCGACACTTCTATTGTGGTGCGCGCTGGATAAGGTGGCGATAAATATTCTTGCATCACTTCATTGATCAAGGAAAAATCACCTAGATCCATCAAATACACGGTGAATCGCACGCAATCTTGCAAAGTGCCGCCACTGGCTCTAGCGACATTGTCTAAATTCAAAAACACTTGTCGTATTTGACTCAATACATCTTCACCGGCCAATTGTCCCGTTTCTGGAATCAGGCCAATTTGTCCCGATAAATACACCATTTGCCCCACTTTCAGAGCTTGTGAATAAATCCCAATCGGTTCTGGTGCATGATCCGTTTGAATGGCCTTGCGTTCGCTGTGTTCACTCATCTCTATCTCCTAACTTGTTATAACGATGCTATCCCGAGCTGTCACCGTGAATAAGGTCCCCAGCGCACGCAGAAACAAGCACGACGGGGATGTCACCAGAGGCCCCGGGCTCGATTCTCAAACCCTCACTACTTTCATCGTCGACTCTAAAGCGCGAATGCGTTTCATCACTTGAGCTAAATGTTGTCGATTGCGCACGGTGATGATAAGGCGCACTTCACTGTAACGCCCATCTTTATCCCTGACTCGAACATCTTCAATATTGGCTTCAGAGCGCGAAATGGTCGACGCCAATGCTGCCAAAACGCCGCGTCGATTGTACGAATCAATCAAAATTTCTACGGGGAAATCCCCCGGAGTTTCATCCTGCCAACTTAAATAAATACAGGTTGGTGTTTCATGCAAATGCACGATTTGCTTGCATTGTTCTCGATGAATCACCATGCCTCGCCCCGAAGACAAAACCCCCACAATGACATCGCCTGGGATCGGTTTACAACAGTTTGCAAAACCCACCACCAAACCTTCACTGCCTTTGATAAGCAAAGGTTGTTTGGACAAAACTTTGGTCGCTTTTTGTTTTTCTTTTTCTTCTTCTACCTCTTCCTCTTTGACCACAAAGGCTAAACGTCGTGCGACGGCTAAAGGAATTTGAGAACCCAATCCCATTGATTCTAACAATTCATCCAAGGTATTAAAATGCGATTCTTTCAAAACCGCTTGCACATTTTCAGGCGAAATATCTTCTAGACGCAAAGATAAAGTGGTTAAAGCACGTTCCAACAAACGCCGTCCCAATTCGATGGATTCGCCTAATTTTTGTTTTTTCACCGCCTGTCGGATTTCACTGCGCGCTTTGGCGGTCACCACAAAATTAAGCCAAGCAGGATTCGGCCTTGCACCGGGTGCGGTGACAATTTCCACCGTTTGTCCATTGACCAATTGACTACTGAGCGGCGCTAAGCGTCGATTCACTTTAGCCGCGACGCACGCATTGCCAATATCCGTGTGAATGGCATAAGCAAAATCCACGGAACAAGCACCGCGTGGTAATTCTAAAATATTGCCTTTGGGGGTAAACACATACACTTCATCGGGAAATAAATCGATTTTCACATTTTCAATAAATTCCAAAGAACTGTCGCCACCTTTTTGCATTTCCACTAAACCTTGCAACCAGGCTTGCGCACGCAGGTGGGCTTTGTCTTTGTCGGTTGTGACACTCTTATACAACCAATGCGCCGCAATCCCACTTTCTGCCATCGCATCCATATCTTCCGTGCGAATTTGAATTTCAATCGGCACACCATAAGGTCCAAATAAAACCGTATGCAATGATTGATAACCATTGGCTTTGGGGATGGCAATGTAATCTTTAAAGCGCTCGGGAACCGGTTTAAAAGCCGTGTGCATAGCGCCTAAAACGCGGTAACATGCATCCACCGAACTGACCACAATGCGAAAAGCATACACGTCCATGATTTCAGAAAAAGCAATGTGTTTATTCGCCATTTTCTTATAAATGCTGTACAAGTGTTTTTCCCTGCCCAAGACTTTGATCGCTGAAATCCCTGTATTGCGCAAGGCTTTGTGTACGGTCGTTTCAATCTCTGCCAAAATTTCTTGACGATTGCCGCGCGCCTTCGTGACCGATTGTTTCAATACTCGATACCGTAAAGGATACAAAGCCTCAAAACCCAATTCTTCAAATTCAATTCTAAAACCGTGCATACCCAATCGATTCGCAATAGGGGCATAAATTTCCAAAGTTTCTCGAGCAATGCGCGTGCGTTTTGCTTCAGGCAAGACCGCGATCGTTCGCATGTTGTGTAATCTATCAGCCAATTTGATGATCACGACTCGAATGTCTTTGGCCATGGCCAATACCATTTTTCGAAAATTCTCGGCTTGGGCTTGCGCCTTGGTTTCAAATTTAATTTGGGTTAACTTGCTGACGCCATCGACTAATTCTGCCACATCGTGGCCAAATTGCCGCTCAATGGTTTTTTTATCGATCCCCGTGTCTTCAATCACATCGTGTAATAAGGCGGCTTGCAAACTGGGGAGATCCAAATGCATCTCGGCTAAAATAGACGTCACTGCGACGGGATGGGTGATATAAGGCTCGCCACTGTAGCGCATTTGTTTTTGATGCGCTTTGTGGGCTACCAGATAAGCTTCATGAACGGGTTCTAAGACAGAAGGCGGATAATGAAAGGATAAAACTTTAGCGAGGGGAGCAAAATAATCATCGACCATTCCATTGCTCCATCGCAACCTTTCGCGTCTTCTTTCTAGAAAACCCCCTATTTGGCGCATCTTGCGCGCAATTTCTCGATGAAAAATGCTCATTTATGCCCATATAAACTCCGCTTTTTCACCTCAAAATTGCGCGCAACCTGCATCCAAATCTGGGCTTTTTCATACGTTTAGATTCAGAATAAATAATTACGCTCCATCCAAGCTTAAAGAATATCGTCGTCCATCGGAGCCTGATGGTGGATGGGCGCTTGCTGGATCAACGGCATTGGTTGATATTGTTTATCCCATTCATCCAATTTGTTGAAATCGACCAAACCTATTTCTATTTCGCGTAAGGCAATGACAGGATCTTTGTCGTTTTCAGCTTCTACCAAAGGTTGCATCGCTGTTTTAGACAATTGTCTGGCACGTCTAGACGCCAATAAAACCAAACTAAAACGATTGTCGGTGTATTTCAGACAATCTTCCACAGTCACACGTGCCATCAGGATTTCCTCATTTTAATTAAAACCTATTTATAATTCTACTATACTGGTCATACTACGTCGATTTTTGCGTTCCGCTGTTCATTTATGTCTATATAAATCCCGCTACTGTACTCAACAATCCACGTATTCTGGCGCAGTCTAGCGAATTATAAACAGGCTTTAATAATTATAACAGTATTTCTTCCAAAATGGAGCCATTTTTAGCAAATTGGACGTGGGTTTTTAAGCGATTTGCAATAAAAATCGCTTCCAACTCTCCTAAAGCCGCGGAAAAATCATCGTTGATCAGAATATAGTCATATTCATGGCTGTGAGACATTTCTTGGCTGGCTTCTTTTAAACGCCGTTGAATCACTTCAGGACTATCCAAACGTCGGGCTTCCAAACGCGTTTGCAAGACTGCTTTGGAAGGCGGAAAAATGAAAATCAGCACGCTCTCTGGATGCGCGATTTTGCATTGTCGAGCGCCTTGCCAATCTATTTCTAAAATCACATCGCTGCCTTGGGCCAAGGTTTCGGCCACCCAAGCCTTGGAAGTCCCATAATGGTGTCCAAACACAGTGGCATATTCCATGAAACTTTGAGCTGCCACCATTTGTTCAAATTTTGCTTCATCTACGAAAAAATAATGCGTTCCATCCACTTCACCGGCACGTGCAGGACGAGTTGTATGAGAAATAGACAGTTTCACATTGGGCACACGGGGCAATAGTGCATTGACCAAAGAGGTTTTCCCTGCTCCAGAAGGCGCAGAAATGATGTATAAAGTGCCTGTTTCTTGTTGTGTCATGGGTGTTTACTCAATATTTTGGACTTGTTCGCGCATTTGCTCAATGAGTACCTTTAAATCGACGCTCGCTTTGGAAGTCTCTGCATCCAAAGATTTTGAGCCCAAGGTATTTGCCTCGCGATTCAATTCTTGCATCATAAAATCCAAAGTCTTTCCCACGCTGCCTTTTTCTTGCAAAATACGCCGTATTTCGGTCACATGGGTCAATAAGCGATCGATTTCTTCCCCATTATCCATCTTTTGCGCCCAAAATACCAATTCTTGTTCTAAGCGATGGGGATCGGCTTGAACAGAAAGGGCTTGCAACTTTTCTAATAATTTGCGTTCTTGAGCTTCCAATAATTCCGGCTGACGCGCGTGGGCGGCTTTGGCCAAGATTTCCATTTTCTCCAAACGCTCTGTAATGGCTTCACTCAAGGCTTGCCCTTCTCTCTGTCGACTTTGATTCAATAAGACCAAACATTGGCTTAAAGCGGTAATCGCGACAGGTTCTAAAGCTGTCATATCCACTTCTATTTCGGTAACAATTCCCGGATAAGCCAACAAAGCATCCAAAGAAGGTGCACCGTGTGAAAAAGAGGATAAAGTTTCTATACGCCCGATGGCTGACAATAAAGCTTTAAGACGCGCTTCATCGCATTGTAAATGGCTTTTTTCATCGATGGTGTGCTGTAATTTTAAAACTGCTTCTACACGACCACGCCCCACATGCTGACGAATCACGTCTCTAAACGTCATTTCTGCGGCACGCAGCGCTTCGGGCAAACGCGTTTGAATGTCTAGAAAACGATGGTTTAAGGTTTTGATTTCCCAGCTCAAAATACCCTGTGGATAGGGCAATTCACAGCGCGCAAATCCCGTCATACTGCGTATCATGGTATTAAATCCTATCTTATTTTCGCTAAGGCCTGTTTAGATTGGGTTTATCGAAGCGAAAACTGAGGAAACCGAGGCAAAATCGTAGCAAATTTGAAGATAATATCGAGAATATTTGACGAAAATTTGCTACGATTTTGACCGCTTTTACTCATTTTGCGGCCGATAAACCCAATGTAAACAGGCCGGAGTATTATCCCATATTTAAACTGAATTTGTCAGTTTTGATTGTTTATTTTTTGACTCGCCAGTGCCCTGACCATCGAGACAATGCGCTGATCTCGTGTCTTCATGGCGATTGATATATACCCCTTATCCTTTAAAAGGCGAAGTTTAGCGCGTCTTTCAGCATGCGCGCCTCACGGAGCGACCTTAAGAAAAAATATCCCATCTCGCATTTTAAAGTTGCTTGTGTATAAATCTAGCTTTTTGCCGCTCAGATAGACTACAATAATACCCTTTTCTCAATTCAATGCGAGGTTAGCATGCGCACTCACAACCGCTCTTTTGATGAATTACGCCCTATCCATTTTACCCGTGCCTACACCAAACACGCAGAAGGCTCTGTCCTGGTCGAATATGGTGACACCAAAGTCTTGTGCAATGCCAGCATTATTGCCGGGATTCCGCGATTTTTAAAAGGCAGCGGTCAGGGTTGGCTCACAGCGGAATATGGTTTATTGCCCCGCGCAACGCATGAGCGCAATGAACGCGAAGCAGCTAAAGGCAAACAAAGCGCGCGTACCGTGGAGATTCAACGCTTGATTGGCCGCGCTTTACGTCCTTGCATTAATTTGTCTTTACTTGGTGAAAATACCTTGCAAATAGATTGCGATGTCATTCAAGCCGATGGCGGTACACGCACTGCAGCGATCAGCGGCAGTTGTGTGGCTGTGTACGATGCCATTGCGCATTTAAGAGAACGCCAATTTTTAGCAGAATCTCCCTTAAAACACTGGGTCGCCGCTGTTTCGGTAGGCATGCTGCAAGGCGAAGCGCTCTTAGATTTGGAATACCTCGAAGACAATCAAGCCAGCACCGATCTCAATGTGGTGATGGATGAAGCCGGACATTTTATAGAAATCCAAGGCACCGCCGAAGAAAAAGCCTTTAGTCACGCTGAACTCAATCAAATGTTGAGTCTGGCTGAAAAAGGCATTAGGGAAATTATTGCATTGCAAAAAAGTGTGGTCGCTGAAAAACGGTAATGTTTGAGGAGATTCTCCTATGTCATCCAACTTTGATATCAATTATTTTTTCAAACAATATTTTACGCCCAGCGTGGTGTCCGAGGGTCGAAAATTATTTTTAAGTGAAGCCGTTTCTCGAATTACTTTCAGAAGTGGGCAAGCAGTGGGCGCTACGGTGCGTAGCAATAGCATGCAAACCTATCGAGTGAACATTCTCTTAGAACAATTGCACCACACCAAAAGTCAAATCGTCGGCACTTGTTCTTGCAGCATGGGTTTTAATTGTAAACACGTTGCCGCGGTTCTGTATCAATTAGAAGCCAATATGGACAAAGCCGCGCGAACGATTTCCGGCTTTGAAACCCAACGATATAAAGTCTGGGAAACTTGGTTGGATGAAACCACGCTTCCAGCAGAACACTATCCTTTGGCAGAAACTCAAAACGATTTGGCCCTGTTGTATGTCTTGTCTTTTGGCTTTGACGAAAACCAAGCGCATTTTTTATTTGTGGATTTATACCAAAGCAAATTCTTGAAAAAAGGCGGTATCAGTTTAACGGCGGTAAAACCCGCCAAACTCGTCGACATGAAGGATTTGGACACACTGACTGCTACCGATATTCAATTGTTGCAACAATTACGACATTACCGTATTGCGAATCAAGAAGATATGGGCGAGCGTTTTAGATTGAACCCCCACACGCCCGCAGAATTCATTCGCACGCTTATTCAAACAGAGCGTGCTTTTTGGCAAAGTGTGATAACGCCTTTACAATGGAAAGACGAAGAAGAAATCATCCATTTAGATTGGCATTCTTTAGACAATGGCGGCCTAAAATATGCGCCACACACGGCCGATAATACCTGTGTTTCCTTATGGCCTATCACCCCTTTTCTGTACCATGACATTCCAAATCACTGTGTCGGCCCCATTCAAACTACACTTTCAGCAGACACTTTAAAACAATGTTTGGCGATGCCGATTTATTATCCGGATCAAGGGAAATTTTTAGAAACCCCTTTTAATGCTTGGGCGCATGCACACCATTTGCCGCCCTTGCCAGTACCCCATACTTCGGAAGAATTGAGTGTCACCCCCACAGCGCGCTTGACTTTATACAGCATAGACAGTGCGCTGATATTCCTGTCTTTAACGACTGGCGCACGCTATCAGCGCTACGACTCCAGTTACAGTTATGCCAAAGTCAGTTTTCATTATGGCAATGCGGCGTGTCAGCCAGACAGTTTCGAACAAAATCTATATAGTCTAGAAGGCGACACACTTTTCGTGCATCCTAGACTGTGGGACGTGGAAAAGAATTTTTTGCAACAATTAAAAGAACGCGGTGTGTATCGCTTCGATGAAAAAAGTCCTATTCTGATCAAACCCGAATATGTCCATTATTATTATGTGGGCAATACCCGAGACGATGTCTTACATTTCTTGTCTCAAGCAACTTCTGAATTGCCTGAATTGGGTTGGGAATTGGTATACGATGCCTCTTTCACCCACGCGCCGCTTGCCATTTACGACGATTGGTATGGGCAAATCCGTGAAAGCCACAAGAAAGATTGGTTTTCTTTGGAAGTGGGCGTTCACATCGACGATGAAAAAATCAATTTAATTCCCGCTTTGGCCAGGGCCTTACAAGACAATTTTGAGTACATGGATTTAACTCAAATTCTAGAAAGCGATCCCAATGAATTGTTGGCATTAACCCTAGACGATGGTACGAAAATTGCGATCCCCATGCATCGTTTTCAAACGGTCTTATCGACTTTAACGGAACTGTACGATAAAAACAGCTTAAAAGAGGGTGAATTCTTCGTGAATTCTTTGCTCGCCTCACAATTAGTCAGTAAAAAACAAGATTTCGCTTTATCGACGTTTCGATGGGAAATGCCACCAGAAATTCAAAACTTAAGTGAAAAATGGTTGGCTTTTCCTTTGTCCAAACACATTTTACACCCTACCGACAATTTCAAAGGACAATTAAGACAATACCAATTGGAAGGTTTAACCTGGTTGCAATTTTTAAGACAACACCGTTTGGGTGGTATTTTGGCCGACGACATGGGTTTGGGAAAAACCGTACAAACGCTCTGCCATCTCGCCATGGAAAAAGCGCAAAACCGTTGGCAAAAACCGGTCCTCATTATTTGCCCGACCAGTTTGATCGGCAATTGGGAAAGTGAAATTAAGCGCTTTGTGCCGGATCTCAGCCTCGTCATATTACAAGGGGCAGGACGGCCCACAGAAGAAAGTCAACTGCGTCAATACGACATTATTTTAAGTACATATTCGGTGATTTTGCACGATCAAGACTTGTTGGCGAAACTCTCGTATTATTACATTATTTTAGACGAAGCCCAATGGATCAAAAACGCGCGCACCCACGCTTTCAATGTGGTCACGCAATTAAACACAGAATACCGCTTGTGCTTAACCGGAACACCCATGGAAAATCATTTGGGTGAATTGTGGTCTTTGTTCCATTTTTTATTACCCGGTTATCTGGGAACCAGCCGTGCCTTCAATAAATTGTTCAGATTGCCCATTGAAAAAGACAATGATGCGGCCAGACGCACTGTTTTGCAAAAACGCATCGCGCCTTTTTTATTAAGACGCGCCAAAAGTGTGGTAGCTTCTGATTTGCCGCCTAAAAATGAAATGATCCAATTCATTGACATGGACGAAGAACAAGCGACGCTGTATGAAAGCATTCGGTTGAGTGTGGAAAGTAAAATACAACACGTTTTAGAAGAAAAGGGCTTTGCCCAAAGCCATATTGAAATTTTAGATGCGTTGCTCAAATTGCGCCAAGTATGTTGCGATCCGCGTTTGCTCAAATTGGACGTTGCCAAAAATATCCATCAATCCGCCAAACTAGAATATTTGATGTCGACCTTGCCGGAAATGATCGAAGAAGGCCGTAAAATATTGTTGTTTTCCTCTTTCACCAGCATGTTAAGTTTGATTGAAAGGGAATTGGAAGAGCGAGAAATACCTTATGTTCTTTTAACCGGGAACACGCAAGACCGACAAACGCCGATCGCGCAATTTCAGCATGGTTCAGCGCCGTTGTTTTTATTAAGTCTCAAAGCCGGTGGAACAGGTTTAAATCTCACCGCTGCCGATACCGTCATCCATTACGATCCTTGGTGGAATCCCGCCGTAGAAAATCAAGCCACCGACAGAGCGCATCGCATCGGTCAAAATAAAGCGGTGTTTATTTATAAATTGATTGTGCGCGGTTCTTTGGAAGAAAAAATCATTCACCTACAAGAACGCAAACAAGCCTTGTTGGACGATATTCTTTCGGGTGAATTGTCCACTGGCGGCAAATTAGACGCCAGTGATTTGGAGTATTTGCTAATGAAATAACCGAGCCGCGATCAAACTTGAATTCTTAAACAAAATTCGCGTTATAAAGCAAATTGCCTTTGCCCCATGGCAACAGAGGTGCTTTGCTTTTCCTTTTTCTGTTGCAGTTCAGCTCTCACCACTCCCACTGTATGCTCATCTGTGATTTCAAAAGAACACAAAAGCCTATCGGTTTCTCCTAATAATTCTTGATAGAAACGGGACTGGACCGGGTTTTCTGATTTAATTGGCCACGCTAAACTTTTAAAAAATGGAATCGCATTTTTCTTTACAGTAGGCTGAGATGCTTCTTCAAGCACGGCTTGCAACATCACAAGCTCCCTAATCGCCTCAGAGGTATTTTCTTTGAGCTTTTTAGATTTACGCACCTCTCGCTTTTCTAACTCCTGGATATTGAGCATGCAAGTTTTGATAGTTTGAATGGTAAGCTGAATACTCGCTGAAGCATTTGTTTTTTTGGCTTTTTCTTCAAACACACCTATAGAACAATCCCTAACCTTTTTAATGTATTTTTTTTCTTCTTCTTTAAAAGCAATTTCTACTCTTCTTTGAAATTTGTCCATAACGTCATTGAAGTCCTCTCCACCACTTCCTTTCGTAGTGATTCCGTTAAAAGATGGCTTTTTGATCTTTTCAGGAAACATTTCCACAAGCAGATTATCGTATAAAGTTCCAAATCCATATAATTGTTCAAAAAGTGACTTCATCTGCTGAAATTCCTGAAAACACTCACTATACTTTTGTATACAATCCTGTACACCATACATAAGCTCTTCGGAATGGTAGAAAACTTCTAAGTTAAAAATTAATTCCCGTAATTTTTGAGTTAAATAAGCATTCTGAGCTACCTGTTTTCCTTTGTTCAAACACACGATGAAATACCCTATCGCCAGGTTAAATATGGGTTTTAAATCTTTTAAATTTTTCGAAGGAACTATATGCACGATGCTACCAGAAGAAGAGGACGAAGAACTACTGCTGGATGCGCTTGTAGTTTCTCCTTCTTTTTCCATCTCTCCTGAACTTACTGTCGGTTCTATTTTTTTTATTTCGGCATCAAAAGCACTAAAAACTTGTTTTAGACAAGGTAAAATAAATTGCGCACATGGATTTTTGGAAAGCCCGATGATCCCATTTTCAGGATCTTTTAAATGGAATGCTAAAATAAGCACAAACTTCCCACGTAGAAATAGTTGAATTTCTTCGTTTACTTGAGCATCACCCCCATTTAAATAAGCCGCCATAGCAAAACAATAGGCAGAAAGCCAAGCAGATTGGTCCCATGCAGATTGGGCCAAAACAAATAGATAAGAAACCACTGGTTGATTAAGACTAGGCTCAAGAGCGCTCGCACGTCGTTCATTGTTGGCTCTGAGTTCACGCCACATCGATTCTCTGTAGTATTGGTAATCTTCAAATAAAACCCGGGGATTTAAGCCGTTGATCTGAGGAAAATCTGGATGCGGTTTATCATCCGCATAATCGTGAAGACGATTCTTGACTATAAAGCTATCGATCTTTTTTCGAAACTCCAAATCGATACCATGTTCACGCGCTAAACGCGCCAGGAAATAAGCAGAAACCAAATCGCGAACGCCTCCTTCACCACGGCAAGCAGATTCTGCGAGCAAAAATAAGGCTTCCGGGTCTCCCTGTTCACAAAAAGCAAGTAATATGGGATTAATTCTGTCTCTGCCATTCAGGTTAATCACCAGAGGTTGAGACAAGGTATCGCACCTCAACTGTTCCGCTTCTGCCGAAGTTTCCCTCTCTCGGAAAGGACCCCGTTCTACTTTTTCTCGTTCTATTTCTACGAAAACCATTTCTCTTAACTGCTTTGATTTTTTCTGGAAGGCTTTTTCTGCTGCTAAACTTTGCTCATCTGAGCATCTCGAATAGTATTCACATGGATTCCACAAGGCATCTTCTATCAACAAATCTCTAAAATGATTTTCGATATTTTCTTCTAAAGTAGGTAATTCACTTAGGTCTTGGCAGTCCAAATAAGCATTCATCAGCTTGAAATAAGTAGCAAGATCTGATTTTTTATCTTTATCATCCTCATTGAGATAAAGCCCTTTCTTTACATTAATCGACTTCCCCTGAAACTCCCTTCTTTTACACGCTTTTAACCACTCCCACTGTTCTCCTTTTTGATTAAAGATCACCGGCTTTAGTTTATTTAACAATGTTTCAATTGCGGGGAAAGTGACTTTTCCACCAACAGGCAGTTGATATTTTCGAATAAATTGGTTAATCGTTTTTTTCGATGCAGGATCCGGAGTCAATAGGCGCGCAAAGTAGGCTAATTGGTAAGCAGCTGCTTTGTCTACTTTACACAATTTACCTTGCACTAAAACTTCAGCCAGTAAAAATAAGGGTTGGTTATACCCTTTTTGACTCAATTTAATTAAACTCGGGTAAATACTTTTATCGGTAGATTTTCCTCGCACCATTGCTTTTAAGCGATAGAATTCCTCTATATCCGTCACAGAAATAGGTGCTAATTTTTTCTCTTCGTCTGAAACATCGAGCGCTTTCTCATCAACTAATGATGAAAATTCACGACTTTTACGAGGCATAGTTTTTTTACCTTTCTTAAAATTCTTATATTGAGAAGGCATTATATAGAATCAAAATCTTGTTGTAAATTAGGGCTTGTTGACCTTGGGTTTGGCGAAGCGAAAAATGAGGGAATCGAGGCAAAATGGGTGCAAATTTGAGGATAATATCGGGTTATATTTGACGAAAATTTAAACCCATTTTGACCGATTCTACTCATTTTGCAGCCGATAAACCCAAGGTCAACAAGCCCTAGTATGGCTCTGCAAGTGTCACGTTGCTTTCTTTTTCCAAAGGTATTTCCCTTTCAGCCAAACCCTTTAACACGCCCCGCCACGTACATCGCCATCGGCAAGCCAACTAAAATGTACAAACAGAAAAAGCCGGCATAGGCTAAGGCACCGATGAAAAAAGCGGGATGAAATAAAATGATCAATACGCCGGGGACGAAGGTTAAAGCTACTAAACCCAATTTGGTTTTTCCTTGTTTGGTTTTCTTCAATCCATCCGCTAAGAAATCCACCATGCACAAGGAAACCCCCAATAAACCCGTAATAGAGCAAATAGAAATAAACACAACGCTCATCGATTTCAAAATGGCATGATGGCTGATGGCGACCAATTGCATCATCAACATTGAATTGGTATCGGCAGAACTGGACATCGCAATCAAGCCATTGGCGCCTTCTCTGGGCAAAGCGCCTTGGATCACAGCAATCCATAGTAAATACACGATCATCGGGATCAAGCTGCCTATTAACACCACGCGCGACAATTGCTTTTCGTTGCTGTTTAAATACACGCGGATACTGGGCAAAATAATGGCATAACCAAAGGCGCAAATAATCACCAACCATACATTGCCGTGCCAAGCCATATTCCCCATCGCCAAACGCTGCACATCCACATGCGGTGCCACAAAGGCAATCACGGCGATACAAATAAATAATTTGACGCTCATTAAAACGCGATTGACCAAATCGACGCTGCGAATGCCGCGATAAACCACGGCACCGATTAAAAAAGCCCCTAATAAAGTACTGAGCGCTCGGGGAATATCGATGTGCACGGCACCCAACAAGGCTTTGAGCACATCGCTGGTAGCAGCCAAATAGGCGCAAATTAAACTGTACAATAACAACAAATACACGACCCAAGTAATCGCTTTCACTGTTTTACCTAAAGTGGCTTCGGACATGCTGATGAGATTACTTTCCGGCGGCAACCATAAATTCACTTTCAATAAACACCAAGCCCCGGCAGACATTAATAACCAAGCTGAAATCACCATCAAAAAAGTTAAGCTGTATTGGCCATAGGCGGTGACAATGGGCAAACCCAATAAACCTGCAGCAATGCAAGTCCCCAAAATAATGTACATCGCGCCTAATTGTTTGAACACGGTATGACTCTAAATTACCTTCGAATAGGGATATTGTACATAAAATGACTTGCTTTGGTCAATAGCCCCTTGAAGCTTCGCACCAAATAGGCTAGCCTAGCTGGGTTGAAAATCATTGATTATCCGGGAGGTCACCCGGAGAGAATCCCGTGCGCGAAATTTTGAACCTAAAGGATATATTCATGAAACGCCTCATTATTTTTGGTCTTTTACTACTGGTTTTACCGCTGGCCATCGTTTGTATGCTGTGGTTTCCTCTGAAATTTTGTATGGTGGCCGGAAGCTTTTTAGCGGTTGTCGGTATTTACGATTTATTTCAAACCAAACATGCCATTTTACGCAATTTCCCCATTATTGGCCACATTCGTTACATGCTAGAAGTGATCCGCCCGGAAATACAGCAATATTTTATCGCTTCCAATCAAAGTGAATTGCCTTTCAACCGCGAGACCCGCGCCGTCGTGTACCAACGTTCCAAAAAAGTATTGGACACAGTCCCTTTTGGAACACAGCGCGATGTGCGTGCGCCGGGGTATTTTTCCATACGCCATTCTTTAAATCCAACCGTGTTAAGCCACGATGACGCGTATGTCATGGTAGGCGGGCCGCAATGCACACAACCCTACTATGCCTCGCGCTTGAATGTCTCCGCTTTGAGTTTCGGCGCCTTAAGCCCCAACGCCATCATGGCCCTAAATCAAGGTGCTAAAATAGGCCGTTTTGCCCACAATACAGGAGAAGGCGGTCTCTCTCCTTATCACTTGCAAGGCGGCGATATTATTTTTCAATTGGGCACAGGCCTATTTGGTGCTAGAACGCATGAAGGTCGCTTTTCTCCCGAAGAATTCGTCAAAAAAGCCAAACTAGATGTCGTGAAAATGATCGAAATTAAATTGTCCCAAGGCGCCAAACCTTCGCACGGTGGTATTTTACCTGGCATTAAAGTGAATCAAGAAATCGCATCTATTCGAGGCATTCCCCTGGGCAAAGATTGCATTTCGCCGCCCACCAACCCTGAATTTTCTACCCCCGAAGAATTATTGGCCTTTGTTGCGCGATTGCGAGAACTGTCTGAAGGCAAGCCGATCGGCTTTAAATTGTGTATTGGCGTGCGCTCCGAATTTTTAAGCATTTGTAAAGCCATGCTCAAAACAGGTATTTTACCCGATTTTATTACGGTTGATGGTTCTGAAGGGGGTACCGGTGCGGCACCTTTGGAATTTGCCGATCATTTGGGAGAACCTCTATTTCCAGCGTTGCGCTTTGTGCGCAATGCTTTGGTCGGAACGAATCTAAAAGATAGAATTCGTCTGATTTGTAGCGGCAAAGTGGCGACAGGTTTTGACATCATTGATAAAATTTGTTTAGGTGCCGATATGTGTAATTCAGCGCGCGCCATGATGTTTGCTTTAGGCTGTTTGCAATCGCTGCAATGCAATACCAATACTTGTCCGGTGGGCGTTGCCACGCAAAATCCGCGTTTGGTGAAGGGTTTAGTGGTCAGCGACAAAGCCGTTCGCGTTAAAAATTACCACGAATGCACCATCGTTAGCATGTTGGAATTGGCCGGCGCCATGGGCATACGCTCTATTCAAGATTTAAGCCCACACCATTTATTCAGACAAAGCAGTGATTTTCGCTCTCACACTTATGCACAATTGTATGAGTTTCTAGAACCCGGCGTATTGTTGGGCGATGCCATCCCAGAGAGTTTCAAAAGCGATTGGGCAAATGCCCGTGCAGAGCGGTTTTAGGTAGGGGCTATTTACAATTCTACTATGCTGGATGTAATTCATTGATTTTTTGTGCTCCGCTGCTCATTTATCTCAATATAAACTGCGCTGCGGTGCTCAAAAATCAATGAATTCCTCCGCAGCTTAGCGAACTGTAAATAGCCCCTAACTTGACCGCTGCACTACAAAAGCGAATAAGGTGCTCAATCGCGAGGTATCCAGTGGAATAGGCTCTAAAGCAGCCAACCCCTGTTGATACAAAGCATCGCGCATCGCATAAGCTTCTTCTAAACCTACGACCGCTGGATACGTCATTTTATGCAAACTTGCGTCATGGCCTTGGGGTTTGCCCAAATCTCCCTCTAAACTTACCACATCTAAAATGTCATCTTGAATTTGATAGGCCAAGCCCAAAGCCTCTCCATAGGCGAGAATGGCCTTCTGTATGACGAGATCGCTTAATTGCGCACAAATGCAACCCATGGAGATACTGGCCTGCAACAAGGCTCCTGTTTTTAAGCGATGCATTTCTTGTAATTCCCATAAACCCGGTTTTTGATTCTGGCCTGTATACACTAAATCAATCATTTGTCCACCGGCCATGCCTTGCAAACCGCTGGCAGTGGCCAAGGTATGCACCAGCTTTAGGCGTGTGCCGATCGCGACATTTTCATCGCTAGCCAAGACTTCAAAAGCCAAGGCTTGCAAAGCATCTCCAGCCAAAATAGCCGTGGCTTCATCGTAAGCGATATGACAAGAAGGCATGCCTCGTCTCAGCGGGCTATCGTCCATTGCGGGTAAATCGTCGTGAATTAAAGAATAAGTGTGCACCAATTCCACAGCTACAGCAGCAGAATCGGCTTGTTCTAAAGCCACCCCCAAGGTTTGAGCGGCAGTATACACCAAAGCGGCGCGCAAGCGTTTACCGCCTTCTAAATTGGCATAACGCATGGCAGACAATAAGCGCGAAGCAGCTTCGGGCGATCCTGCCAAATAGTGCTGCAATAAGGGTTCTATACGCGCTTGCGCTAGAGCTAAGGGTTCAGGAAATTGGATCATCATGGTTCACACTAAAATCTTCCAGATCCGCGCTATTGTTTTTCTCTATTAAAATTTGTACTTTTTGTTCGGCTTCTTGCAAGGCCTTTTGACAAAGCCGCGTTAATTGCGTGCCTTCTTCAAATAAAGTCAAAGAAGCTTCCAAGCCCAATTGCCCTTTTTCTAGGGTTTCGACGATGTCGGTCAGTCGTTGCAAAGCATTCTCAAATTGAAATTTTTCTGGCTGTTTTTTGCTCATATGGCCTGCTCGGATTGGGAGTTCAAACACGGTATTTTACGGGTTTTCGCTGCTTTTAACAAGTTTTATAATAACTTTAAAAAAAACCTTAGCTAGCGTCAAAAAAACAGTTTAGAAAATTTTATAAAATTAATTGATCGATCGCTCATAAAATTTATTTTTCATCTTGACACTTTAGAAAAGGGCCTTTTTGCATTTTTATTTTTTAAAAAATCATTTTGCAAAAATGTAAATTCATTTTTCGCATAAATAGCTTTACATTGGATACTATATTTGTTATGGTAAAATTAACAATAATAAAAATAAGGTTGGTAATTAAAAGTTGCTTTTTCTTTATTGTCAAAACAACTTTTAGTTGTTTTTTAAAGACTTAAGCAACCCTCTATATTTTAAGATAAATATAAAAATAAAGCAGAGGGTAACTATAAAAAGTAAGGACCTTGTGGAAGATATGATAGATGTAGATGAAGCAACTGAAGTAGATGAGAAGAAATCTTTTTCAGAACGCTTAAATATTGCGCTAGACATTGCTGGTATACCTCAAAAAGGAAAGGGTCGACAGTTGCAAGT
Source organism: Pseudomonadota bacterium (assembly GCA_021782495.1). Classification (GTDB taxonomy): domain Bacteria; phylum Pseudomonadota; class Gammaproteobacteria; order UBA1113; family UBA1113; genus VFKP01. The sequence continues at coordinate 26,412 of JAJXUV010000011.1, forward strand.
AGCCGGATTATTTGGCGTAAGTCAAGAAAGTGCGCGGAAATGGTTGGCTGGCAAAAGTTTTCCAGACACCAAACGCATTCCAGAAATAGCCAAGAAATTGAAAGTCAACGCGCAATGGCTCTTGTCCGGTGTGGGGAGTATCAATCCTATACACACAGCGCAAGAGTATATGTCTGAACCCTTTTCCTCTTTGTGGATAAAAGTGCCTATTCTCAGTTGGGAAGAAGCAGGAAAATGGGAAACCGTGCTTGCCAGCAAATCCATGAATGAAGAAGATGATTTTGCGTGGTCTGAGACCGAAGTAGGGGTTCATGCCTATGCATTGGTTGTTGGAGACAACAGCATGCTCCCCCGATATGAACCAGCTTGTATATTGATTGTCGATCCTGATTATCAGGCACAAGACAAACACAGCGTGGTTTATTTATTAGAAAATGAGAAAAAAGCAACGTGTAGACAATTGATAGTAGCGGGTGATGGCCACTATTTAAAATCGCATCATCCTGGTGACCGGATTTATACTATTAAAGAAAAAGACAAATATTGTGGTGCTGTGCGTCAAGCCTGTGTGGTGTATTAACTGGAATTGAAATGCGTGTATACTTGCTAAAATTAACTGGGAATAGACACCTATGAATCACTCGAAATACCCAGATGCATTGATCGCTGTAGAGGTTATGCCTAATCCTATCTCTTCTGTTTATCCAGAACCTTTTGCCTCGGAAATGGCGCATCGCGAAAAGCGACGTTTAGGCAATGTGTTTGGACTCACCAATTTTGGCGTAAACTTGACTCGTTTAGCACCTGGCGGTATTTCTGCACTGTATCATGCACACTCTAAACAAGATGAATTCATTTATGTGCTAGAAGGAAATGCTACGCTAGAAACTGAAAATGATTCTGTTCATTTATCTCCAGGAATGTGCGCAGGTTTTAAAGCAGGCACTGGCAAAGCACACCATCTCGTGAACAACACCACAAAAGACGTGTATTTTTTAGAAGTCGGCGATCGCAGCTCTCAAGACGAATGCACTTATCCCAACGATGATTTAATGGCGCGTGAAGAAAATGACGTCTGGGTGTTTGTGCATAAAGATGGGAAGGCTTATTAGGACGTTCAATTTACAAACTCTAATACTACAGTAACCACCAGGGAAGACATGAAAAGAGCGACGATACAAGCTATACACGATCGTAGAAAAACAACCGATCAAAATTCACAAACTCTCGCCGGGATGCTGGAAGCAACCATTCACACAGGCTTTCACGATCCGCATAAATTTGTTTATGAAATCTTACAAAATGCAGACGATGCAGGCGCAAATGTAATAAGATTTTCTCTGGGTCAAGATTACTTATTAGTGACTTACGATGGCTCTGATAGCTCATCAGAATCAGAAGTTCTTTTTAAAAAAGCCGACGTTGAAAGGATCTGCGATGTCAGCACGCACGATAGTGCGGAACAAAACAGCAAGGTTCATAATTTAAACAAAATTGGCTATAAAGGTATAGGATTTAAGTCAGTATTTTGTGTTTCTGAGAAAGTGACTGTTATCTCTAATGGCTACCAATTTTGTTTTGACAAAAAAGCTTGGAATACCCCTGGATTTAAACATCCATGGCAAATTATACCCATTCCTGTTGAAGAAGGTGAATTACTCTCTGAAAATATAAGTAATGCTCAAGTTAATATTTTGATGCAAGCATTGATTGTCCCGGTTGCTGAAATAAAATTTGAAATAGAAAAGATCTGTAGAAATCATGAATCGATTTTATTTTTAGAAAACATCCAACACGTTCGCTTTGTTTATCAAAAAAATATTCTGGTTTTAGAAAAAGAAAAACCGAAGCAAAAACAGGATTATATCATTCAAGAAATAGTTTGTTCTGATGGCGTTTCTGATCATATTAGGAAATGGTATTGCTATACAGAAAAAGCCATTCCCATCCCAGACGTAGAACGTACACAATTAAATAAGTTAAGCTCTGCAGAATGTCCACAAAAAATAAAAAATGCCATTGATATCAAGATCGTCTTCGCGGCTGAAATCGATTTAAAAGAAACTCATTTAATTCCAACGGATAAGAGTAAGTTATATTGCGGATTACCTACGGCCGTGATAAGTGGATTTTACTATTCAGTGAATGCCAATTTTTTATTAAATCAAGATAGAACACTTATACTAAATAATGCATGGAATGCTTTTCTATTGGAGCAAATAGGCTATTTGCAGTTTAAGTGGTTTGCACGTCTTGCCTCTCAACCAGACTATAAGACAAGTGTATTGCATTTAATGAGCCCTAAAGAACACGTTCTTTCGGATTATCCTATGATTGCAACCCGTTATGTAACTGCTTTTGATCACGGCATAGAAAATACACCTTTTATTCCTTCAATCAGCGGAGCACTGTTAAAAGTACCAGAATGTATCATTGATATGACCCATTTCTTTGATGAATTTCATCGTTATATTAAAGACCCTAACTTACTATCTGAAACTCAAGAATGGCGACTTACATTCCCGCGGTTAGATGAAAAAAGCCTTTGTGCATTACAACAACTTCTAGGCAATGAACCCAAGAACCTTTACACCATTAGTCATTTACTCAACAAAATAGAAAATTATGTCGAACAAATTAAGAAAAACAAAGCACTACTAACCGATATAGTATATTTTTTCATTCATATGCAAAAAATGAGTGATTCAGATCTGGCTAGTTTAAGGAAAAAAGCTATCTTTCTTACTGAAGAGAATCTTTTCTGTTCCGCTGATAATGGGTTTTTGCCTCCAAAATCATTGGATAAGAAATATCATGCTATACCATCTCAATATAACCTTAATATGGTTCAGACATTTTATGTTATCTCTGAAGAAACAAAAATTAATCTAAAAAATAAATTCCACTTAGCGCCATTAACACTCATTGATTTTGTAAAAAAATTCGTTTTACCCCTCATTCTTTTGGACGAAAAAGAAGAAAACCTTGTTCTAAGAAACAATACTATCGATTTACTGCGTTTGATTTATGATGCATTTTTTTCAAAAAAGAAAGCTTTTTCGCAAGAGGACTTAGGTATATTAAATCAGTTCCCCGTGTATTGTATGGAGGGTAATAAATTAATGCGTATAGAGGATTCTTATCTTTTTGATGAACATCATAATATCCCTAAAAAATTTATTCTTTCGACTCGTTATTATCAAATAAAAGAAGGAGATACACGACCCCCATCATCAGATTGGAAAGCTTTCCTACAAAAGATGGGGATCAACTTGCAAGTTCAATTAGAATGTCATGAGAAAGTAGCATTTGGCACGCTAAGGAAATCTTTTGGCCGATACAGTAGCTGCTTTGAAGAATACGTAGACGATATCGTCTCAAAAAACGTTGAAAAACTTCCCGGACAAGGGGCAAAGTTTCACCCCTCTAACCCATCGTTTGAAAGTGCATTAGAGAAAAAACCTGATATTGCTAAGTTCTTATATTTTGTTTCCTTCGTATCGATGCCTCGAATACTGGCTCTTACACGGGGAACTCAATCACAGATCGATTTACTTTGGTTAGCCATTTATAAAGATTTCCCTACATTCTCTCAACTCTGTCAGTATTCTGCTGGTAAAAAGACGACTGCATTACCAGAACATTTCTTAATCTATTGTATAAAAAAATATCCTCTTGTAAAGGTTTATGGTCATCCAGCTAAATATAAACGCACTGTCGATTTGATCTACTCACCGGCCTTTAATGATGTCATCAACACCATATTACCTACTCCAGATTTGCCTGAATATATACGGTTTTCCGAAGAACAAGCCAAGCTCCTTGGGTTTCGCTGTCTTCCCACCATGGAAGAATGCCTTAAAATACTCACAAATATATTAGAAAAGAAGCCCTTTTGCGCGGAAAAAATAAAGAAAATTTATACACTTATTATAACAGTTAGCGATCAATTAAGCCCAGAAACTATGAATGAATGGAAGAAAAATAATAAGTTGCCTACTTTATCTGGGGAATTATGTTACGCTGATAGTATATCGGTTTTTGATGGGCATGGCCTTGCCCCAGAACCATTGGGAAAATGGTTATCCGATTATGGTTTAGATAAAATAGAATTATCAAAGTTAGCCGATAAATTGTATTTAGAGAAATTCTCTAATGACTCTAATTGTTATAAAGTTCTCTCTGAAAATCCTATAGAAGATCGCACCGTAATCAATGCGCTTAAGGATGAAATTTTAAGCCATTTCCCGATGTTGATGTTGATTCAATCCTATGGTTATCCTACCGGTGAAGCAAAGAATTTTATGCGAAAAACTTTGGATGAATTTTATAAAATAAAATTTGTTCGTTGTAGTGCACCAATAAGAATTTCTGATAAGGAAAGACATGCTTATATAAACGAAAATACACTATATTTTTATGTACATCCAGGTTCGATATATGCAAATATACGAAGTATACGTGACACTCGTATCCGTGATTTAGTTGAAACATTAGGTAATTTTTTAAACTTTGATTCTAAAACAATTGATGAGTTTGAAGTAATGCTACTCAAGCAATATACAAAACGAGAAATGAGCGCTTCACATAAAGCATTACATGAAGAGCTAATGGCCATTTGTGATGAATATAAAGAGCTCCATCCCGTCCTTTTATCGGAAGGCTCCGACTCAATTGATGTTGATTTCGCTGAAAAAGCCTTAAAAAAGCTTCGTATAGATGACAAAGAACCCGAAGTAGCTAAAAAAATATGTAGTTCCCCACCAGAAGAACGCAAAGATCTGGATATAGATGATCTGGAGGGACTGTTAGATTTTACAGAGCCAGTAGGCGCGCCCACTCAGCCAAAGCTGAATTTAACAACACCAAAAGATACTAAAAAGAAAAAGTTTCGAACCCCTATCACGACTCCAGATGATGCGGGGCAAAAAGGTGCTGCGGTTGACGATAAAGAGAAAAAATACATAGGGCGCCTTGGCGAGCAAAGAGCCTACGATGAATTAAAAAATCACTATATCCAAAAATATTGTAACGCGCACAAAAATGCAAGAATAGATGAGTATGAAGATGGGGACGATTATACGAAAAGAGGTTTTCATATTTCTGGTTTTGACAAAGCAGGTAAAGAGGTTAAGCTTGATGTTATCTGGTATAACAAAGGTGTCGACCCTTCAAAAGATCTCATGCGCGATCACGATATTAAAATCTTTAAAAATGGGGTTAAGCGCTATATAGAAGTAAAAGCAACCAAATCTAGAGATAGTTCGATTATTACATTGTCAGGTTCCGAACAGAAACGTATGTTTGATGCTCGTCACCGATACCGTATTTTTAGAGTATATGACGTTGACAGTGACAAGGATTATTTTATTCATAAGATTAAAGATCCTGCAGAACTAATTAGCCAACAACAAGTGAAAATTGAAAGCATTAAACTGAGTTATAAGATAGAGTCAGAAATTGAAGAGAATTTTTATAGTAGGCAAAGTAATGGCAGTAGATTTTTTAAGATTGTCCCCACTCAATCGAAAGCAATAGAATCAGAAGCAGAAGCTGGAAAATCTAAAAAAATGGGGAAATAACTACTTTCTTTAACCTAAATTCGACTGAATCGATTTCAATTCACTCAAAGGCCAACGGGGTTTCACCCCCACAGTGAGTTCTGAGTGTTCTCCATTTTGCAAACGCAAATAGCCGGCATACGCAATCATCGCGCCATTGTCAGTACAATATTTCAAACGCGGAAAAAAGGTTTCGAATTCGGTTTCTTTTTCCAAAGTGCGACGTAAATATTGATTGGCACTCACACCACCGGCGACCACCAATTGTTTTAAACCGGTTTGTGCCAAAGCGCGTTTGGATTTAGCCACTAAAGTATCAATGGCGGCTGCTTGAAAAGCTGCCGCAATATCCGCTCGCGTGCTTTCCGTGTCTTCTCCTTTGGCCACCAAGCCTTTATAAGTCACCATGGCATGCGTTTTAAGACCGCTAAAACTAAAATCCAAATCGGCTCTGTCGAGGAGCATGGGTCTGGGAAAATGGAAGCGTGTTGGATTGCCGCGTTCAGCCAATTGCGCCAAAGCCGGTCCGCCAGGATAAGGCAGTCCTAATAGTTTCGCGGTTTTATCAAAAGCCTCACCCACGGCATCGTCTATGGATTGGCCTATGATGCGATACACGCCCAAGGCAGCGACCTCTACCAGCAAGGTATGTCCTCCAGAAACCAATAAAGCCAAAAACGGCAAAGTGGGTTTTAAAGGCTCCAACAAAGCCGCGAGCAAATGACCTTCCATGTGATGCACGCCGATAGCCGGTATGTCTAAGCCATAAGCGAGACTACGGCCTAACAAAGCACCGACCAACAAAGCGCCCACCAAACCAGGGCCCGCGGTATAAGCAATGCCGTCTAAATCGCGAGCTTTTAATCCAGCTTGATTTAAAGTCGTTTCAATTAAAGGCAGTGTTTTACGAATGTGATCGCGTGAAGCCAATTCTGGCACCACGCCACCATAGCGTTCATGCACAGACACTTGACTGTAAAGTGTATCAGCAACAATGCCACGCTCACGGTCATAAATGGCAATGCCCGTTTCGTCGCAAGAAGTTTCTATGCCTAGGATTCTCACTGGTTGATACCGCTCACTACACCATTCTGAAATTGAATTTGGATGGGCTGTCCACTTTGGGATTGATAAGTCCACACCGTGATAGGCGGCTGTTCCGTCGTATCGGTATTGTATTGATAGGTCGTTTGTGTGGCGTTTCCACAGCGTGCAATTAAAGTATTCAGGGTATCGCCTACGCGTACAACGCTGCCATTGGGACAACGCGCAGATGAACTAAATTGCCCGTTCGAGGCTAAACTTTTAATGGTATTGCCATTGATTTCTACGACCAACACATTAGATGAAGCGCTCATGCCGATTGGCTGCAGGGGTCCAGAAGTCTTAGGCATCAGTTGTACCGATTGTTGCTGATAATTCCAATATTGCGTCGTATTCAAAGTTTTATTGCTTTGATCGATTTGCGTTTGACTGTCTGGCTGTCCACAGGCTGCAATCACATCTTGTGAGCTTGCCCCTTCTTGAATCCAACCATTGGTTCCTTGCAGCGTGTTGCAAAACATGGCGGAGGCAGAAGAAGGGAGAAAAGACAAGAAGAGAATACTGTGCATCGCCATTCCGAGGAGCTTGCGACGAAGCAAAAAATGCCCGCGAAAAGCGCGAAGCGCGGCGAGCATTTTTGACACACGTAGTGCGCCCGTAGGGCGAAGCGCGAACGCAGTGAGGGCCGAGTCAATCCAGGCGATCTTTTGATTGCTTCGCCTTCGGCTCACACTGACGTTTTCTTTCATGCTAATGCCACAATATGATTTTTCAATTTTGCTAGCGCTACTTTTTCGATTTGACGAACACGCTCTGCTGAAATTTGATACCGTTCTGCCAAATCTTCCAAGGTGGCTTTCTTATCCACCAACCAACGTGCTGCTACAATATCGCGGCTACGCGGATCTAAATCTTCCAAAGCATTGTATAAATTATTTCGATTGTGATCTTCATCGTCAGAGTGTTCGATTTCTTGACTTGGCGAAAACCGCATGTCTTCTAAATAATACGCTGGCGCCACACTGCCGCCCTCATCCTCATCTTCATCTTGGGCGTCAAAAGCCATATCGTGTGCGTACATACGTACTTCCATTTCGCGTACGTCTTTGTGAGACACTTGTAATTCTTCCGCTAAAGCAGCCACTTCTTCCTGGGTAAAAGACACGCCGATTTCTTTTTTAGCATGACGCAAATTGAAAAATAATTTGCGCTGCGCTTTGGTGGTAGCGATTTTAACAACACGCCAATTGCGAATAATAAACTCGTGCATTTCTGCTTTTATCCAGTGAATAGCAAAAGACACCAAACGCACACCCATATGCGGGTTAAAGCGTTTAACGGCTTTCATCAAACCAATGTTGCCTTCTTGAATCAAATCGCTTAAGGGCAAACCATAGCCCAAATACCCATTGGCAATACGAACCACGAAACGCAAATGCGCCATCACTAATTGACGCGCAGCTTCCAAATCTCCGGTTTCGTAAAATTTCAAAGTGAGTGCACGCTCTTCTTCTTCTGTCAGCGTGGCCACACCATAAGCTTGTTGAATATACGCATCTAAACTGCCTATGGGTAAAGCCATTTCTTTGATGTGTGAAATAGTGTTCATACTTTTCCCCTATTTTACGACTTTCAATGTGGGTTTTTTAGCTTTTGGTTTTTCAGCCTCTTTCTGAGAAGAAGAACTGCCGTCATCACCGCCTGTGTCATCCTCGCTTTCTGGAAAGGCCATGCCCTGTCCCGTTTCCTTGGCATAAATCATCGTTATAGCATGCATAGGTGCTTGAATACGATACCCCAAACCTGAAAAACTCGCTGAAAAAGAAAGCATTGTATTGCTGATTTCTAAATCTTGGGTTGCCACAGGAGAAATATTTAAGACAATTTTTCCATCCTGAATATATTGTACCGGAACTTTTACCCCCGGAACGGTCGTGTCTAAAGCAATAAAAGGAATCAATTCATTATCCAACATCCATTGATACAAAGCACGTACCAAATAAGGTTTGGTTGAAGTAGCCATGGTCTACTATACTCCTTAAACTAACATTTCGTGTTCAGCACTACTCAAACTATTGTAAAACGTTTCACGATCAAACATCCGTTTTGCATATTCTGTCACAGCACGCGCATGATTGGGTAATTCAATCCCCGCATAGTCTAAGCGCCACAACAAGGCCGTTAAACAGCAATCGACCAGCGTTAAATCATCGCTCAAAAAATACGGTTTGTTTTTAAAAGCCGGCGCAATGGTAATCAAAGAATCTCGCAACTGTTGGCGAGCAAGTTGTTTATAAGCATTTTCTTTAGACGTCATCACTTGTTGATAGAGGCCAAATAAATCTTTTTCAATGCGCGACAAACGCAAACGCGTTTCAGCACGCGCGACGGGATAAACAGGCATTAAAGGAGGATGCGGAAAACGTTCGTCTAAATATTCTAAAATAATGTTCAATTGATATAAGACTAAATTTTTATCCACCAAAGTAGGCACCGATTGATAGGGGTTGAGGCTCAATAATTCTTCAGCGCGATCTTCAAATTTGAGATCGATGATATCAACAACCAAAGCTTTTTCGGCGATAACAATACGGACACAATGCGATTGCAAATCGGCTGGTTCCGAGTACAAAGACATTTGAGAGCGTCTATTGGCTATAACCGTCATTTTATTCTCCTATATAGGGCATCCCTGTATAAATTAGCTGTTAAATTTGGCCATATTATACCGAAAAAGGAGAGACACTTCAAGGATTTTGTATATTTTTTAAGCGCAATTTGTTAGGGTCTGTTGACATTTGGTTTCTCGAAGCGAAAAATGAGAGCCTTTAGGTAAAATGATAGCAAACTTGAGGATAATATCGAGAATGTTTGATGAAATTTGCTATCATTTTGACCAGCTTTACTCATTTTGCAGCCGATAACCCAATGTCAACAGACCTATAATCTTAAGGTTCAGAGACAGGACTTTCTTCCAAGGCCACAGCAGGGTGATAAATTCCCTTTTGACTTAAAACAACCAAGGGCGTTTTTAAGAGAATTTTCATATCCAGGATAAAGGTCCAATGTTGGGTATACCAAATATCGTATTCCAAGCGCTGTTCATAGGGCAGCGTATTGCGCCCATTGACTTGTAGCCATCCCGTTAACCCAGGGCGCATGGCCAAACGCTGGGCTTGGTGCGGCGTGTATTGCGCCACCAGCGACACCAAAGCAGGCCTTGGGCCCACCGTAGACATATCCCCTTTGAAAATATTGATAATTTGCGGCAATTCATCGAGGCTGGTTTTACGCAACCAATGGCCCACACGCGTAATCCGCTCATCGTGTTCACCAATGGCTGGGCTATGTGCATCCGCATCCAAAACCATAGTGCGAAATTTCCAACATTTGAAGGACTTGCCCCAACGGCCGACGCGTTCATCTCGGTAAAAAACGGGGCCTTTGGAATCGAGTTTGATGAGTAAGCCGATGATTGGACAGAGCAATATAAAAAGCGGCAAGAAACACGCTGCAAAAAACAGATCGAACAAGCGTTTGCAAAAAGAATGAATGGGATGTTTGGATCTTATATTATTCATGGATTCGCACCGCTCTATTCAAAATTCAGTGCTTATTTTAACCGCAAACAAGAAAAAATACTAGAGACTTGTACAGCCTTAATCCTGAAGAATATATACATTATTTTATCATTATTCCCCGCATAAATTGCGATGCTCTACTTTCTTCATAGGAAGGCGAATCAACAAACAATGCTTTAAATCCCTCCCATTCTGCCTCGTTAAGGTGATACATGGCAGCCATGGTATGTGTGTATGCTTGGGCATCATACATTTGTAAGATACGCGCAATATGCAAAATAGATGAAATATTTTGCATATCTCTATTCTCACTTTTTAGTTGACTCACATCATCTTCAAACGGATAAAATGTTTTTTCGCCTTCCGGACTAATTTGTAAGCAGTACAATGGCGTATTTAACATTTTTTTCTTAAGACTATCATAGCGGCAATCTTGATAGATCTGCACAGCCTCATCTAAATTGCGTTGCGATAGCATGCTATATTTTTTCCCCATGACTTCAGTAAATCCTATTTTAAGCCATAAATTTCGTTCTCTAAAATCATCAATTTGCATTTGAGTGTATTTACTGACGCCTGCTCTTAATTCAACACAAATGATCACTTCATTTTTATCCGTATTAAACTTAGCAACCCATGTCATGTCACAACCCATTTTTGTTTCCCAAATTTGTAATTTTTGATTTAATAATTCAAGTAACCGTAAATTTTCTGTCTCATCGCTGCTTAAGTTAAATTTAAATTTTACAAGATTAAAGTAATCACCCAAAGCACTTTGCTTAAGATATGCAACTTGTATTTTTTCTATGTTTGTCTCTTGAAATTCTTCAAAATTTGTATCTTCATCTAAATAAGGAATAATAAATGCTCCTTCCGAATTATAGATGGGTGCAATATGAAAATGGCACATTGACTGTGTGGAGGATGCTTGTGTATAAGCTAAATTCGAAAAAATAATATCTTGATGGTTGCCATCATACACAGCTTGTAGCAATGTAATGAGTGCTTGATAGCCTTTTGCTAAGCTAACCGTTCTATTGGTTTCTATTATATTTCCTGGAGCTGATAACATCATCAGTGCCTGTGAAGGGATATCAATGGAATCGTTCATACCAATTTCAACAATTGTATTGTCCTCCATAATTGCCCTCAATTTTGGTTTCCGTTCATATTCCCTGAATTTTCTAGCCTCTATTAATGCCTTTATAAAATCATCATTATTCATATTTATTTTTTCTAGATAATCTGATAATGCCTGTTCATTCATGGCAAGAAGCTCTTCTTCACTAATAGTAGCATTTGATCCCACATCTTTTAAATTTTTATTAATAAAATATAAGGCATTCTCTAAAAATATTTCATGCTGGATAGCGGATGGAATTCTAACCACAGATTGCATAGCTGGAACTGCCCCATCATATCCATAAATAATAGAAGATGGTTTTTCAAAAATAGCTTGGATGTGATATTCATAATTAAGATCTTGCAATAATTTATAGAGGATAATCTTTATTTCTAATCTCTCAGTTTTTAAGTTCGCATTTAAACTGACGCCAAAAAAGTGATTGCTGTTTTCTATTTTATCTTTAATGCTATTTAAGAAAGCTATTTTTTCGGCTAGCGATTTTTGAGAAAACTTTTGGCATAAATTTTGATCAATAATTTGTGAGTAAATTTTTATTCTCTCATAGTGTTCGTGATCAACTTTCATGGCAGGATCTAATCTAAATGATGGGTTTTCCCATTTATAGGGCGCGCTATAAGCACACGTCTTCCCGAAAGAAATATCATCTAATTGCAGTTCCGGCTTCCCTTGGCTATGGTGGACAGCAGTTACCACACGATCTCTAGAAACTATTATTTGATGTTGTGTAAATTTTTCATAATCAGGCCTTACATACTCTCCTCGATATTTCACTCTCGCGATAGGTGCTGGATTATCGCTCATTTGCCTTTCAAATTCTTCCAGTTGTAACGGCAACTCTTTATTTTTAGATTGAAATATACGGCGTGTAAGTGATTTTTTATAACCATACGCTTCAAGGTTTTGTTCAGAAGGAAGTATATCACAAAATGTATTGTATTTTTTAATACTATTCTCACTCAATCGCTTTTGATCAGATTCGAATTTTTCAAATTTTTCTTGTGCGTTTTGAGAAAATTGTCTCGGCACTGCGCCTGGCCGAGTTAACTCATGCATTTCACGAATACATTTTAAAATATCTTCTTTTGATCCGCTGATAAAATCATTGATAGGATATCCCGTATTTTGCGATAACTTTTGTAGTATTTTGATAAACTGCCACATCCCTCTTGCTTTGGTGTGATGACCATCCATATGTAGTTTTTTTGAGGCAGCTGCTAATTCAATCAGTTCTCTAATATTTTCATCATTAGGATAGTACGTTCTCTTACGTTTTGCTAAAGGCTGCGCTATTTGCCCTGTTAATTTTTTAGAGGCAATCAACAAACGCAACCATGGAGTTGAAGAGTCCTGAAACCAGGGTTCTAAAAAAGTAAGAGAAAAATCTTTTTCTTGAATTCGATACGAAGTTGCTATGGCCTTACATTTTTCATAAATGTTTAATTCCTTAAGGCAAATTATGAGTTGCGCTTCATTCTGCCTTATTTCAATATAAGATGCATGTTCTGATTTATCATCATATAGCTCTTCTAATCTCTTTATCAATTCATATGCTTCTTTATTATTTTTCAGAATATATTGAATCTCTCCCAACTCTCTTTCACATTCTTGTAATAAAAAATGTCCTAAAATAGCCACCTGTGCAGGAATTAGATCCGATAAGACAGGTTCTTTCACCCCTTTTCTTTTAGCCTCTTGGTGCAATAAACCAGTTAAAACTTCCCCAATGGCAAAAGCAATGTTATCAAATCCAATTTTTTTTTGATACGCATGATACCATTGAAGTATAGAACTTTCTGTTAACAACAAATTTTCTGATGCTTCTAAAAATTCTTTTTCTGCCTGTATTCTTAAATCCAAAACATTTTTATGAAAACCAATTTCCCAACCTCTTATTACTACTCGCCACTCATGACAATCATCAAAATCCATAAGCAAAACATGAGAATCTGTAATATGTAATTCTGGTTTTTCTATTTTTAGTATCTCTTTTGCCACCCAATAATGTGCTGCCATATCCAATTCATTGACTAGTTGACATGTTGGCGTAATAGGCTTTCCAATCCATATTTTGTCTTTGTGGGTTATCGTCATACCTGCTGCGCGAGCCATATGAATATGTTTTTCTTTTGGCATCGTCTGTTCTGTTTCAATAGGCGTGTACTTTGTTGATAATCGGCTCTGAATTAAGTACTTTTGAGATGAAAAATTCCCCAGATAAACTTTTCCGCTAATACCACACAATGTTATTATTTGACCTTGATATTCTCTTAAATGCTGCATTGCATTTGTATAGCCTGTTATACCAGGAATATTCATTTCACGGCAAGCAATCGCTGTATGGCAATTACTACTGCCTGTCTCAGCAATAATACCACTAGATCTTCTCATGACAGATTCCCATTGGCTAGTCGTATTTTCGACGACTAAAATAGTCCTTTTCCCCAATTCATTGTATTTATCTATTTTTTTTGCTGCGTATTCAGGCGTTGAGCATACTATCAATATTCCAGAAGCGATGTGATACGACACAGGCTCCCCATCACCGATATGGAATTGTTTTACTTTTATAAAATCAACTTGTTGTGTATTTTCCAAAGTAGGAACCGTTACGGGTCGAACTTGTACAATATAAACTGTACTATCTTGATCACAAGAAAATTCAACATCGATACCATTTTGGCATTCCTGGTATACATTTCTCAATACGCTAACCTGACGATACAATTCATTTATTTGCTGCATCGTCATACAAAGTATATTTTTTTCATGCCGTAATAATGATTGCGAAATGACACAACCTACTTCATTATCATACATCAATTTGTCTTGCTTAGAAGATACCTCATTAAAAACAATGCTACCTAAGAGGTTCAAAATAATTTTATCAGTTGGTTTATCCCCTCTGACAACGGCTTCCCCTAAACCGGGTGCCACATCAATTTCTATTTTATTGGTATCTGCAAAAACTGTTCCAGCAGCAAGTGAATGACTCATCTCTTGAATCACCACGGCCATACAAATATCTCTAAATTCTATATTATTTTCTTTGCAATAATCGTAATTGTTAACTGTAAATATAGATAGCCAGACTTCTTTAATTTTGGCAACAATTTCTGGTTTTTGAATATAAAGGTGAGATTCGAATTTCCCAGAAAACGACGCTTTGTTGCTGTCTTCAATGGTTGCAGATGAACGTACGGCAAAATATTTGTCCGTATCTAGTAACTCCCGTAATACTGGAAAAATATAAGAAATATTTAAATCTAAAATGATCTCCCGTATTTTTAAACACATTTCCTCTATATTTTGCTCATTGATTTCAGACAACAGATGACTAATTTTAGGAAAAACAATGTCATTATATAATTTGCTGGTAATCACATACCCAGGTTTCGTATTAATATTTGTTATTGAGGCTATTTTAGCGAGATTGGCACCTTTGCCGCCTACAAGACCCACTTGCAGACAAACGGGATCTAATAAATTAACGATATATTCTGTGAACTCAGTAACTACCTGATGTTCTGTATCAGCCATTTTTTACCTCGCTTCATATAATCTTATTTGAGTTATAAAAAAATCAAATTATCTCATAAATCGAGATAAATAACAAGCACTTCACTGGTATTTAAGGAAGTCTTCGTTCAGGATTTAATTTTCGTATAAATGAACCGAATAGAGTTTGAAAAGAAGTAAGAGATATTCTAGAGCACAGCAACCGCCGATAAATTCAAGGTCAACAGAGCTCCAAATCGCGCTATTCAGTCACTGTTACAGGCGCTTGTTCTAAACGATCAACAAGCTCAATGATCGCCATCGGTGCAGCATCACCTTGTCTGAAACCGCATTTCAATACGCGGGTATAACCACCTGCTCTTGCATTAAAACGGGGTCCGATTTCATTGAATAATTTGGTGACCATTTTACGATCGCGCAAACGATTGAAAGCCAAACGACGATTAGCAACTGAATCGATCTTAGCCAAGGTAATCAGACGCTCAACCACACCACGTAAATCTTTGGCTTTGGGAAGCGTTGTAGAAATCATTTCATGTTGCAACAAAGCATTGGCCATATTTTTAAACAGGGCCTTACGATGAGCGCTAGTCCGATTTAATTTTCTACCACTATTACGATGTCTCATTTTTTAATCCTCTGTAGTTCCCGTCACCTTTCAAGAGAAGCCCATATTTGGACTTCATCGTATTCAAAGATTAGGATGAGTTTTACTCATTATTATTTTCTTCTGTGTCAGTTTCTTCGTTAGCCGCAGCAGCTGCTTTTTTAGCAAAATCTTCATCGGCTTTGATAATACGTCTGGGTTGAACCCAATTTTCAATCCGCATACCTAAAGACAATGAATTGGCCGTCAATATCGCCTTAATTTCTGTCAAGGATTTCTTTCCTAAATTAGGCGTCTTTAACAAATCCGTTTCCGTTCGTTGAATTAAATCGCCGACAAAAAAGATATTTTCGGCTTTCAAACAATTGGTTGAACGCACTGTCAATTCTAAATCTTCAATAGGACGCAGCAATAAAGGATCCAAATTTTGCATGGAGCCGCCTGCACGACCATGAATGTCTTTCAAATCCACAAAAGCGATTAGCTGTTGTTGTAATAAGGTTGCCGCATTGCGAATAGCTTCATCCGGCGATATAGAACCGTTGGTTTCCAATTCAATCACCAGTTTATCCAAGTCAGTTCGTTGCTCAACTCGGGCGTTTTCCACGCGGTAGGTTACGCGCTTGATCGGTGTAAAAGAAGCATCGACCAATAAGACCCCTATCGGCTTCGGATTTTCTTCATCCTGATAACGGTTAAGTGCCGCTTGATAGCCTTTACCCATGACCAATTTAGCTTCCAAGTTAATCACGCCATTGGAAGATAAATGGGCAATCACGTGGTCTTTGTTGATGATTTCAACATCATGACCCGTTTCAATATCGCCTGCATAAACAATGCAAGGCCCTTTTTTATTCAATTTTAAAGTAGCTTCTTGTTTGGAGTGCATCTTGCAAGCCAAGCCTTTCAAATTTTGCAAAATTTCAATCACATCTTCTTGTACCCCTTCCATAGGACTGTATTCATGCAAAACATTGGCAATTTTGACTTCGACCACCGCAGCGCCAGGCATCGAAGATAACAAAATACGGCGTAATACGTGACCTAAGGTATGACCAAAGCCTCTTTCCAAAGGTTCCAGTGCAACTTCATAGGTACTACGACCAATTTCTTTGACCACAATATCATTAGGGGTTAAAATTTCGTACGGATTTTGCATACCATAGGCCTTTTGTTCGTAGCTCATTTGCAACATAATAGGATACTCTCCAGTGGATTAGCGTGAATAAAATTCAACGATTAAATTATCATTAATGTCCAACTGCACTTCATCGCGTTGTGGTACGGCAGAAAATTTACCTTTAACCGCTGCAACATCCACTTCTAACCATGCAGGGAAACCTAATTGTTGTTGGCTTTCTAAGGCTGCTCTAATACGCAATTGTGCTTTACACTTTTCTTTGACTTCAATGACATCCCCGACCTTCACAATGTAGGAAGGAATATTCACTATTTTTTCATTCACCAAAATGGTACGATGATTCACCATTTGTCGGGCTTCAGCGCGTGTACTCGCAAATCCCATTCTATAAACCACATTATCTAATCGAGATTCGAGTAACTGAATTAAGTTAGTGCCGGTGGAACCTTTGGCACGAGAAGCTTTATCCATGAAACGCTTAAATTGTCGTTCCAGCATGCCATAAATACGACGCACTTTTTGTTTTTCACGTAACATAGTCCCATAAGTAGATAAACGACCCCGTTTAGCCACTTTTTGCCCTGGGACCATTTCCATATTACATTTTGATTCTAATGATCTCAACTTGCTTTTCAGCATTAAATCCATGCCTTCTCGGCGCGCTAATCTACAAGTAGGACCTCTGTATTTTGCCATTTAAGTTTTTCCCCTATACTCTTCTTTTCTTACGTGGTCTACAACCATTGTGTGGCAGTTTCGTCACGTCTTTGATTCCCATTACATTTAAGCCTAGAGTCACCAAAGCACGTACGGCCGATTCACGACCTGGGCCTGGACCTTTCACCATCACAACCACATTTTGCAAACCATATTCCATGGCTTTTTTACCGGCCACTTCCGTTGCCACACTGGCTGCATAGGGTGTACTTTTTCTAGAACCTCGGAACCCTGAACCCCCAGCCGTTTGCCAAGAAATCACATTCCCTAGCTTATCGGCAAAAGTGATGATGGTATTGTTAAAAGTCGCTTGGATACTGACGATGCCATCGACGACTTTACGTTTTGCTTTTTTAATTGCTTTTTTAACTGCTACTTCAGCCATAATTCTCTACTTCCACACTTTGGTTTTATGCTGCGGCCGCACTAGTACGGTTTCGCCCTTTACGCGTACGCGCATTTGTTTTCGTTCGCTGCCCTCGCACCGGCAAGCCGCGGCGATGACGTATGCCTCTATAACAACCGATATCTTTCAATCGTTTAATATTGGTAGCAACTTCTCGACGCAAATCCCCTTCTACCACATATTGTGCTTTGGCAATACTCTCACGAATTCGTTCGACCTCTTCTTCGGACAAATCTTTGGCCTTACGATGCCCTTCTACTTCAGCCGCTTTACAAATCTTATCGGCCAGCGTATTCCCTATCCCGTAAATGGCGGTCAAAGCAATGCGAATATGTTTATTCGGTGGAATGTTAACACCGGAAATTCGAAACATAGACTACTCCCAATTTTTATTAATATCTAAAAAATAGCGGCTAAGGATACCTACTTTTTCATTAAAAAGCAAGCGGTCCCGTTTATATTTCTACTATGCTGCACGTCATTCGCTGATTTTTTGTGCTTCGCTGCTCATTTATGTCAATATAAACTCCGCTGCGGTACTCAAAATTCAACGAATCTCCTCTCATCCTAGTGAAATATAACCGCGACCTAGCCTTGCCTTTGCTTATGCTTTGCATCAGCGCAAATAATGCGCACAACGCCCTTGCGCTTCACTACCTTGCAATTTCTGCACATTCTTTTTACAGACGCTCTTACTTTCATAAATTGCTCCAACTCTTAAATCTATCGTAATAAGCCAGCACCTGGCTTATTTTTACCCTTCGCATTCGCTTTCTTTAACAAAGACTCATATTGCACCGACATCATATGGGCTTGTATCTGCGCAATAAAATCCATCAATACTACCACCACAATCAACAGTGAAGTTCCGCCAAAATAAAAAGGCACATTGAGCTCAGAGATTAAAATTTGCGGTAATAAAGCCACAAAAATCAAATACAAAGCCCCTACCAAAGTCAATCGCGTCATCACCGTATCAATATACTTGGCGGTTTGCTCTCCTGGGCGTATGCCCGGAATAAAAGCGCCTGAGCGTTTCAAATTGTCTGCCGTATCGCGGGGGTTAAACACCAAAGCCGCATAAAAGAAGGCAAAGAAAATAATACACGCTGCATAAGCTATCATGTACACGGGGCTAGAAGGTTGCATCCAATAAGAAACCATCTTTAACCAGCCAAAGCCTTGCACACTCCCTAAAAATTGCCCTAAGGAGCCAGGTAACAACAAAATACTCATCGCAAAAATCGGCGGGATCACCCCCGTCATATTAATTTTTAAGGGCAAATGACTCGATTGTGCCGCATACAGTTTTCGCCCTTCTTGGCGTTTGGCATAATGAATCGTAATGCGCCGCTGCGCCCGCTCTACAAACACGACAAAAGCAAAGACCGCTAAAATCAATACTGCAATAAACAATAAAACCAAAATATCCATTTGCCCTTGTCTGGACTGTTCTAAGACTTTCACCACCGCCGCGGGCAAGCCTGACACAATCCCAGCAAATATCAAGAGCGAAATACCATTTCCGACACCACGCTCATTAATTTGTTCGCCCAACCACATGAGGAACATCGTTCCCGTTGCCAAGGTCATCGTGGCTATCAAATAAAATCCAAAATTAGGCGCCAAAGCAATGTGATTGCTCACAATGTATTTGGTCATCCCCAATCCTTGAAAAATCGCTAAAAACAACGTGCCATAACGCGTATATTGGTTTATTTTACGCCGCCCTGATTCCCCTTCTTTTTTCAACTGCTCTAGGCTGGGTAAGACCGAAGTCATCAGCTGTACAATAATAGAAGCAGAAATATAGGGCATCACCCCTAAAGCAAACACACTAAAGCGCCTTAAAGCGCCCCCAGAAAATACGTTAAACACGCCTAACAAACCATTTTCTTGAGCATTAAAAAAATCAGCCAAACGCTGCGGATCCAATCCTGGCACCGGAATGTGGGTACCTATTCTATAAACAATAATCGCTATGAGTAAAAACAATAAGCGCTGTTTTAACTCACTTAATCCAGATGTAGCCGGCGCTGCAGCACTCATACATTGTTCCTTAAGCTAATACCTGTCCACCTGCCGCTTCGATCAATGCTTTAGCACCTGCGGTTGCGCGAATCCCTTTCAAGACGATCGGCTTATTGATCGCGCCTGTCGCAATGACTTTCACAAATTGAATCTTGTGACCAATCACGCCCAAATCTTTTAAGCCTTCAAGGCTCACTTCAGCGACACTGAGTTTATCCAATTGAGACAAACGAATTTCCTCGGAATATTGTTTTCTCCAAGAAACAAAACCACTCTTGGGTAAACGTCTGTGCAAAGGCATTTGACCGCCTTCAAAACCAATGGCCACTTTGCCTCTACCGCGAGATTTTTGGCCTTTGTTACCATGGCCCCCATTTTTACCGATGCCTGAGCCCCAACCACGCCCTACACGACGCTTTGGTTTATGCGCACCTGGCGCAGGTTTTAATGTATTTAAACGCATGATTTACTCCTCCACCGCCAACAAATAAGCAACCTTATTGATCATACCACGATTTGAGGGTGTATCTTCCACTTCAACCGTATGGCCTATTCTGCGTAAACCCAAACCGATCATGCAGGCTTTATGGTTTTTTAAACGGCCAATGGTACTTCTCTTCTGAGTTACTTTGAGTGTTTTTTTAGACTTGCTCATGGTTTGCTTCACTCCATATCTCTTGCACTGTTTTACCTCGTTTAGCGGCTATCCATTCTGGAGAATGGATAGAGGTCAAAGCTTTCAAAGTGGCTTTGACCACGTTGATAGGATTACTCGAACCCGCAACCACTTTAGCCAACACATTCTTCACGCCAATCACATTGAAGACAGCGCGCATTGCACTACCGGCAATAATACCTGTACCTTCAGAGGCCGGTTTCATAAACACCATGCTGGCTCCATGTTTGGCTTTGACTTCATGGAACAAGGTATCGTTATTCAATTCGATGGTAATCATGTTACGCTTGGCCGCTTCTGTGGCTTTTTGGATTGCCGCAGGCACTTCACGCGATTTACCCAAACCGATCCCCACACGTCTGTGACCATCCCCTACAATCACCAAAGCAGAAAACCCAAAAATACGACCACCCTTCACCACTTTGGCCACACGACGCACGTGCACCAATTCTTCAATGTAGCCGTCTGATTTTACTTCATTTAATACTGCACTCATGATACCACTCCTAAAACTCTAAGCCAGCTTCGCGCGCAGCATCTGCCAAGGCTTTAACGCGACCATGATATTTATACCCTGAACGATCAAAAGCAACGCGTTTGATCTCTCTTTCTAACAAAAGTTTTGCCAAGGCCTGCCCTACTTTTTGCGCGGCACTGATATTGGAAGTTTTGGATTGAACTTCCGCTTGTATTGCTTTATCCAAAGTCGACGCTGCAGCCATCACCGCAGTTTGACGTGTCCTGGGGTCGTACTGCAATGCTTGCCCATAAATATGCTGATTGCTACGGTACACCACCAAACGGATCAGCGAATCATCTTTGCTTTGCAAGGACCGAATCTGATTTGCACTGCGCTTGGCGCGTCTTGCTCTGTGTTTTTCAAAAGCCATAATTCTAATTCCTATTTTTTCTTCGTTTCTTTGAGGATAATGACCTCATCGGCATAACGAACCCCTTTACCTTTATAAGGTTCTGGCGGTCTGAAAGCGCGAATATTCGCAGCCACTTGTCCTACCAATTGCTTGTCGATACCTTTCACCACGATTTCAGTTTGTGAAGGAACTTCGAAACTAATGCCTTGAGGGGCTTTGTACGTCACGGGATGTGAAAAGCCCAGCGACAAATTCAAAGTTTCTCCTTGCAACTGTGCTCTATAGCCCACACCGACTAAAGTTAATTTTCGAGTGTAACCTTCACTCACACCAATGATGTGATTATTTAACAAGGCACGCGTGGTTCCAGCCAACACCCTTAAATTGGAATCATTGCCGACTGCGCTGACTTGCAGTTGCCCAGCGTCCACGGAAACCGCAATACCTTTGGGTAATTTATGTTGCAATTGGCCTTTTTGACCTTTGACATTCACCACATTCTCAACAACTGCAACGTCTACGCCTTTTACCACTTCAAGCGGCCGTCTGGCCATTCTAGATAGTATCATTTTTACTTTCTCCTACCAGACCGCACATAAAACTTCGCCGCCCAGACCCAATTCTCGCGCTTTTTTATCGCTCATCACCCCTTGAGAAGTGGAAACCACCACAACACCCAAGCCATCTAAAGATTGAGGTAATTCAGCGCAACCACGATAAATACGCAGCCCAGGCTTACTAATACGTTTCACACGTTCAATAACGGGTTTATTTTGGTAGTATTTCAAATCGAGAATTAAAGTGGGCTTAACATCGCCTTCTATTTTATAGGCTAATAAGTAACCTTCTTCGATCAATACTTTCGCTACAGCGAGTTTTAATTTAGATGAAGGTAATGCCACTTGCGTGTGTTTCGCTTGTAAGGCATTACGTATACGGGTCAACATATCCGCAAGCGGATCTTGCATACTCATATGACTTGCTCCTGTTATTCAGAAGTAGTATCAACTACTAATAAACCAATAATCTACGAGCCCGAGGAAGTATAGATCCCTCGAAACCCACCATAACTAACTACCAACTGGCTTTGCGCAATCCTGGGATCCAACCCAACATAGCAAATTCGCGGACTTTCGTCTTACACAAACCAAACTTTCTATACACACCGCGCGAACGGCCTGTAATCTGACAACGTCTACGACCACGAGTAACATGTGCGTTACGGGGAATACGTTGTAATTTTTCTTGCAACTGCTCAATTTGAGCATACACAGTGTCATAATTGGCATTGGGGGCTACGGCCTCAATGTACAATTGACGCAATTGTTCTTTGATATTCAGAATCTTTGATCTATGAGACTTCGCTAACTTAGACCGTTTCTTTTCACGCTCAACGCTGGATGTCTTAGCCATTAATTTACTCTCTCCAAATCTTTAAACGGAAACTCAAACCCCGCCAACAATGCGGCACCTTCTGCATTCGTTTTTGCGGTGGTGACAATCGTAATATCCATCCCGCGAATGGCGTCGATTTTATCATAATTGATTTCTGGAAATACGATTTGTTCCGTAATTCCTAAATTATAATTTCCGCGACCATCAAAAGAACGCGCACTAAATCCTCTAAAATCTCGAATACGCGGAATTGCAATGTGGATGAGCCGATGTAAAAACTCATACATACGCTCGCCTCGTAAAGTCACCTTACAACCTATAGGCCAACCTTCACGAATTTTAAACCCTGCCACGGATTTGCGTGCAATAGTTTTCACCGCTTTTTGACCACTGATCGCAGCCAAATCGGCCAAAGCAAAATCCAATATTTTTTTATCGGCCGCAGCTTCACCGACACCCATATTGATCACTATTTTAGTGATTTTGGGTATTTCCATCACATTCTGGTAGGCAAACTTATGCTTTAATTGCGGTGCTACCTTAGACTGATACTGTTCTTGTAAATATGCTGTCATTTTTTAGGATCCCGTTTTTTCGACTATATCGACGACTTCATTGCTTTTTTTGTAATACCTTACTTTTTTACCATCTTCCAAAGTGCGTATCCCCACACGCGAAGGGGTTTTGGCCACAGGATCCCATAACATCAAATTCGATAAATCGATGGTAGCTTCCTGTTGAATGCGTCCACCTTCTATGCCCTGTTGTGGATTGCCGCGTTTGTGTTTGGTTATCATGTTGATGCCTTTCACATGCGCGCGATTTTTATCCAGATCAATGTCTAAAACAGTCCCACGCTTGCCTTTGTCTCGGCCGGCTATCACATAAACTTCATCGCCCTTTTTAATTCTATTCATCAGAGATTCCTCAATTACAAAACTTCTGGCGCCAAGGAAATAATTTTCATAAAAGCCCCACGCAATTCTCGCGTCACCGGGCCAAAAATACGAGTTGCTAAAGGTTGATTTTGATTGTTCAAAATCACCACCGCATTGTTGTCAAAGCGGATCACGGAGCCATCGGCTCTGCGAACACCTTTGGCCGTACGGACCACTAGGGCATTCAAGACTTCCCCTTTTTTTACCTTGCCTTTGGGAATAGCCTCTTTCACCGTCACTTTAATCACATCGCCAATATTGGCATAACGCCCTTTGCGGACCTTAATGCACATCACCTTACGGGCTCCACTATTGTCGGCCACATCCAACATAGTTTGCATTTGAATCATTATTATTAACTCCTAAAAGCCCTAAGGGGCGCGAGTGTAACACATTGGTAAAAATAAATAAAGACTTTTAAGAAGCTTTTTCTATTATTTCAACCAACATCCAATTTTTATTCTTTGAAATAGGGCGATGTTCGGCTATTTTCACCATATCGCCTATTTGACACGTATTTTGCTCATCGTGAGCATAGAATTTTCTACGCACACTGATGTATTTTTTGTATACTTTATGGCTCACCAAGCGAACCACTTCTACTGTAATGGTTTTATCCATTTTATTGCTAACCACTTTACCGGTTAGCGTGCGTTTGTTCTTGCCTTCACCACTCATGATACCTTGCCACCTTTAGCTGAGTTAAATTCCGTCAGTAGAGTCTTGATACGCGCAATTTGTTTGCGAACATGCCCAAACAAATGCGATTTAACCACTTGACCACTTTTTTGCTGGATCCTTAAGTTAAATTGCTCTTTACGCAATTCTAACAATTCGGTCTGTAACCCTTCCACTGATAGGGCACGCAATTCATTCTTTTTCATTTACATCACCACTTCCGTCACAAATGTTGTTTTCAGCGGCAATTTGGCTGCTGCCAAAGCAAAAGCTTCTTTAGCCAATTCAGGTGCCACCCCTTCCATTTCAAATAAAACCATGCCTGGGAAAATACGAGCCACCCACATTTCGATGCTGCCTTTACCCTTACCTTGACGAACTTCCAAGGGTTTTTTAGTTCTAGGCAAATCAGGAAATATGCGGATCCAAATTTTACCACCCCGTTTAATATGTCGGGTCATGGCTCTACGAGCCGCTTCGATTTGTCTGGCGCTGATGTATCCACCCACGGTTGCTTTCAAACCAAAACTACCAAAACTGACTTTTACTCCGCGTGTTGCAACGCCAGAAATTTTAGAGCCTTTTTGTGTTTTGCCAATGTTTCTTTTAGGCTGCATCATGATCAATTACCTCTGTTTTCTTAGGTGCATGGGCCATTTTTTCACCTTTAAAAATCCATACCTTCACACCGATCACCCCGTAGGTGGTCATTGCTTCTGCCAAAGCATAATCAATGTCAGCTCTAAAGGTATGCAAAGGCACCCGACCTTCTCTATACCATTCAGAACGCGCGATTTCTGCACCGCCCAGGCGACCACTCACGCAAATCTTCACGCCTTGAGCCCCGGCTCTTAAAGCGGTTTGTACGGCTCTTTTCATCGCTCGTCTAAACATCACCCGCTGTTCCAATTGACGCGCAACCCCTTCTGCCACTAAAAAGGCATCAAGTTCTGGTTTACGCACTTCTTCAATGCTTAAATGCACTGGCACGCCCATGATGCGGCTTGCTTCATCTCTTAATTTCTCTACGCCTTTCCCTTTTTGGCCAATAATGGCACCAGGTTTACCGGCTAAAATTTTAATCCGCGCATTCTTTGCAGGTCTTTCAATTTTAATGTGGCTGACCGCCCCTTCTTTTAACTGAGAAGACAAATAACGTCTTACTTTAATGTCCGCCAACAAATTGGCAGCATATTCTTCTCCAGCAAACCAATTGGAATCCCAATCGCTGGTGATCCCCAAACGGATACCCACTGGATGTACTTTCTGACCCATAACTAGACTCCCCTACCGTCGGAAACAATGATCGTAATATGACAGGAACGCTTGAGGATGCGATCGGCTCTACCCTTGGCTCGGGGCATCAGTCGCTTCAAGCTAGGACCTTCGTCTACAAAAATCTTTGCCACTTTTAATTCATCAATATCTAAGGCATGGTTGTGTTCCGCATTGGCAATCGCCGATTTCAATACTTGCTTCACCAAGTCGCCTGCCTTTTTAAGGCTAAAATTTAAAACGTTCATGGCATTGCTCACAGGCAAGCCTCTGACTTGATCCGCAACCAATCGCGCTTTTTGTGCGGATATACGGGCATAGCGGTGTTTTGCTGCTACTTCCATTTTTTCTTCTACCTCATCTCTCTAATTTACTTTTTACGATCGCCGGAGTGTATCTTAAACAATCGCGTCGGTGAAAATTCACCTAATTTGTGTCCAACCATGTTTTCAGACACATACACGGGAACAAAGGTTTTGCCATTGTGCACTGCAAAAGTTAAACCCACCATATCAGGGGTAATCATGGAGGCCCTAGACCACGTCTTAATCGGACGCTTATCATTGGACGCCACGGCTTTCATTACTTTTTTGACCAAACTATATAAAATATAGGGCCCTTTTTTCACTGATCTTGGCATTTATTACCTCTTACTTAGCCTTTGTTTGTTTACGTGTCCTGACAATAAACTTCGTCGTACGTTTATTGCGTCTCGTCTTATAACCTTTGGTCTTCCATCCCCATGGACTACAAGGATGACGTCCACCGGAAGTTTTACCTTCACCACCACCCATTGGGTGATCGACCGGGTTCATCGCCACACCGCGCACTGTAGGCCGAATTCCGCGCCAACGTTTAGCACCGGCTTTACCCAATGCAATCAAATTGTGATCTTCATTACCTACTTCACCAATAGTGCCTCGACATTCCAGTGGAATCTTACGCATTTCACCTGAGCGCAAACGCAAAGTCGCATACAAACCCTCTTTAGCCAACAATTGCATGCTGGCACCCGCACTACGCCCTAACTGTGCACCTCGACCGGGTTGCATTTCGACACAGTGGATCATGGTTCCCAAGGGAATATTATTCAAAGGCAAGGTATTACCGACTCGAATAGAAGCGTCTCTACCCGACATCACTTCATCACCCACTTTTAAACCTTTAGGCGCGATAATATAACGTCGCTCACCATCTCGATACAACAACAAAGCGATGTAAGCGGTGCGGTTTGGATCGTATTCCAAACGCTCGACTTTCGCTGGGATAGCGTCTTTGGTACGTTTAAAATCAATGACTCTATAATGCTGCTTATGGCCACCGCCTCGATGACGCACGGTAATTCGCCCTAAGTTATTACGTCCACAGGTACGAGTTTGTTTTTCCATCAAAGGTCCATAACCGCGACCTTTGTGCAAATGCCCTTTATCCGAACGGGTCACATGACGCGTACCGGGCGATGTTGGTTTTAATTTGATAACTGCCATTTTTCTACACCTCTATTAAGCACTGGCAAATTGTACGTCTTGCCCCGCACCCAAAGTCACATAAGCTTTCTTCCAGCCTTTACGTTTCCCTTGAATGTTTCCCACACGCTTCTTCTTGAAGGGAACATGACAAGTTCTCACATGATCGACTACCACATTAAACATTTTCTCTACCGCTTCTTTGATCTCGGGCTTGGTCGCATCCGAGGCCACTTCTAAGATCAATTGTTTATTCGCTCTTTCAGCCAACAAACTGGCTTTTTCAGACACATGAGGTCCTCGAATAATTTCATAGATACGTTCATTTAACATGACGCTAACCTCTCTTCAAAAAATTTGACGCTTTCGACTGTCATCACAATGTGTTCAAAGCCCACTAAATCCACAGGATCGACATCGTGCATTTCCATGACGCCGACATTCGGAAGATTGCGTGCAGCCAACATCAAATCGTAATCAAAATCAGACACCACAATTAACACATTATCGGTAAATCCTAAGGCTGCCAATTTCTGCACCAAGGCTTTCGTTTTCGCTTCAGACACGGTAAAAGCATCGATCACACGCAAACGATTTTGACGCAATAATTCAGACAAAATCGAAGCAAAGGCTACTTTCATCGCTTTTTTATTCATTTTTTGCGAAAAATCTCTCGGGGATTTTGCAAAAGTATGACCACCCCCACGCCAAATAGGACCGCGAATAGAACCCGCCCGTGCGCGTCCGGTTCCTTTTTGTCGCCAAGGTTTCTTACCGCCACCGCGGACATCTGCGCGCGATTTGGTTTTCACAGAACCTTGCCGCCATCCCGCTAAACTTTTTTGCACCGCTTGATGAATCAAGGGCTCATTGTATTTTCTATCAAAAATCGCTTCTGAAACAGCAAGCTTTCCTGCAGCATCATGGTTTGTATTAGAATAAATTTGTAAATCCACGGCTATTTACCCCCTGCATTGCTTTTGACAGCATGACGTACCACGACGTTGCCGCCCTTAGGTCCAGGCACAACGCCTTTGACCAACAATAAATGATTGTCTTTATCGATGCGCACTAAAGTTTGATTTTGAATCGTACGCAACACATTACCCATTTGGCCAGCCATTTTTTTACCTTTGAACACTTTACGAGGCGACTGATTTTGCCCCGTGGATCCTGGCACGCGGTGCGATCGAGAGTTACCGTGTGACATGGGTTGGCGGCCAAAATGATGACGCTTAATCGTACCCGCAAAACCGCGCCCCTTAGTGACCGCACTGACGTCGACCAATTGGCCTTCAGCAAACATATCCAAACTGATAGTTTGACCCAAGGTATATTGACTCGGATCGTGAATAGGGAATTCTTTTAAAACATGTCCAGGTTGGGTTTGTGCCTTGGCATAATGACCCGTTAAAGGCTTGTTGACCCTAGATAATTTTTGCTCACCGGAAGTCACTTGAATCGCATTGTAACCCTCTTTATCTTGATGCTTAATTTGCACCACGCGATTAGGGGCTACGTGAATCACCGTGACCGGAATAGCCTGACCTTCGGGCGTAAAGATCTGTGTCATACCGCATTTGCGGCCAATCACACCGTTTGTCATAGTAAAAACCTCTTTTATCGAGAGCGCAATGTCTAAACCATTGTTCTCTTATCGTTTTAATGAAAGATTGCGATTGTACACAATCTTTTGCCATTACTCAATACTATCTATCTTAATTCCAACATCCACACCCGATGCCAAATCCAATTTCATTAAGGCATCTACCGTTTTATCGGTTGGATCGACTATGTCAATCAAGCGTTTATGGGTCTTAATTTCGTATTGATCTCGAGCGTCTTTGTTGACGTGCGGCGAAATCAATACAGTAAATCGTTCAATTTTAGTCGGCAGAGGAAAAGGACCTTGCAATTGTGCACCCGTGCGCTTTGCGGTTTCCACAATTTCCTTAGCCGATTGCTCGATCAAGCGATGATCGAAAGATTTTAAACGAATACGGATACGTTGTTTTTTTGCTGCCATAATATTATTACCCGATTATCTTAGTTACGACGCCGGCACCCACGGTACGGCCACCTTCACGAACAGCGAATCTCAAGCCCTCATCCATCGCAATCGGCGCCATCAACTTCACCACAAACTTCAGGTTGTCTCCCGGCATCACCA